>NZ_JBMMUG010000005.1:0-425327 GCF_049257255.1 Pseudoalteromonas aquimarina | reverse complement strand
TCAGTTTAATTAAGTCTAAATTTTGTTACGCTAAAAGCGTATGTTAGAACTTAATCTGTACGAGTGCCCACACAGATGATTGCTTAAATTTTTAAAGAACAGTGCAAACAACCTTGTGTTTGCCGCGACGCTTTGTCGCTGTTAGGGCTGCGTATGTTACGCTTTCCTATTTTTTTGTCAACACTTAATTTTGATTATTTTCTTTTTATTTTGAAAACTTTCAAAACTCAGTTTTACTTGACTCGACCAACTCGTGATTCGCTGCTATGCTGCGTCGTTCCCCGTGTTGGTGGAGGCGCATTATAGAGAGATTTGATCTGAGCGCAACCCTTTTTTAAAGAAAATTTGTATTTTTTTACTGTTTGTTTGAAATAACAGCTAAAAGCCTTAAAAACATACATTTTCTGATCAGAAATTAACAAATCCGTTACTCTTCTCTATACTTTGCCTATCAATAAGCATGTAAATGGTAGCGTGATGACTATTAGAAGTTATAAAGGTGTAGAGCCAAAAATTAATTTAAATACATATATAGATGAATCAGCCGTACTAGTCGGTCAAATTGAAATAGGTGCTGATTCTAGTATTTGGCCATTAGTTGCTGCACGTGGTGATGTTAACTATATCAAAATTGGTGAGCGTACTAATGTACAAGACGGGTCTGTGCTTCATGTAACGCGTAAAAGTAAATCCGTGCCAAATGGCTACCCGTTAATTATTGGTGATGATGTTACTATTGGTCACAAAGCCATGTTACATGGTTGCGTACTGGGAAACCGTATATTAGTCGGCATGGGTGCAATTATTATGGACAATGCAATTATTGAAGATGATGTGATTATTGGTGGAGGCTCATTGGTGCCACCTAATAAGACGTTAGAATCAGGTTATTTATATGTAGGTAGCCCAGTGAAGCAAGCCCGTAAGTTAAATGAAGCAGAACTTGCCTTCCTTAAAGTATCTGCTGATAACTACGTTGTATTAAAGAATGAATACTTAGAAGAGCTATAAAAGCTCTTCTACTTCTATCAAACCTTCATCATTATACAGCTCGTCTTCAATTGCATTTTCTGCAATATCTTCATAGTCGAATTTTTTACTTTCAAAGTCTAATAGCGCATCTTCTTTAGATTTGTTTGTTGAATAACAGCACGTAATCAGCTGACCTGATGCCTGAGCAAAGTAAGAGACACGTTTTGTGTTTTCGTCATATTCAACACGATCTACAAAAATGATTGATTGGTTCATTACAGTTCTCCTGATTTAAGCTGTTCAATAACCACTTGTGTTGAAGGCTTAACACCTCGCCAAACCAGAAATGCTTCTGCGGCCTGCCCTACCAACATACCAGAACCATCTAGTGTTACTGCTTGTGGATTAACACTTTTAATCCACAGATTAAATGAAGTATCTTGCTGACAATAAAACATATCGTAAGCAAGTTCACACTGTTCAACAAAACCTTTTGAAATAGGCGGAACATCACCTGTAATACTGGCTGATGTTGAATTAATAATAATGTCGAAACTTGCCTGTGGTTGATCATCAAAGCCACACGCTTCAATCTCACCATAGTTAGCAAATTCTTGGCTTAGCTTTATGGCCTTTCCTTTTGTTCTGTTTATTATTGTGAGCTTTGCTGGCTGCTGCTGTAAAATGGGTAAAATTGCTCCTCGCGCGGCGCCACCAGCACCAATTAATAGAACCCTTTTATGTGATATTTCAAATTGATTATTTAAAATATCGCTAACAAGGCCAATACCATCAGTATTATCGCCCACTAACTTGCCATCTGAATTAACTTTAATAGTGTTTACCGCACCTGCTGTTTTCGCTCTTTCAGTCAGTTCATCCACCAGGGAAAATGCTTCTTCTTTAAATGGTACTGTAACGTTTGCACCTTTACCGCCGGCTTTTACAAATGAATCGATTGATTCCTTAAAGCCATCAATCGGTGCTAATATTGCGCTGTATTCGATTGCTTGATTTAGCTCTTTTGCAAACGCTTGATGAATTTTCGGTGATTTTGAGTGATTTATTGGGTTTCCGAATACAGCGTATTTATCCATTAGTTTTCTCGCATTGAGTTAGAGTTATGAAACAAATATTAAGACGTATGTTTGGCACAACGCAGACACAGAGTGAACCTCATCAATCTCCTTCACCGGAAACAACACCATATATGCTAATGGGTGGTGAAAGCGGTGCACGCGCGCTAGCAAATCGATTTTACGACATTATGGCAGAAGAAGAATACGCCAAACCATTATATGATATGCATCCTCAACCTTTAGATAGAATTAGACAAGTGTTTTTCGAGTTTTTATCTGGATGGCTCGGTGGGCCTGATTTATTTGTTGAGAAGTACGGCCACCCAATGCTACGAAAGCGCCATATGCCGTTTCCTATTGATCAAGACTTACGAGATCAATGGATGTTTTGCATGAATAAAGCATTAGATATCGAAGTTGATAACCCAGTACTAAGAGAAGGGTTAAAGCAGTCGCTTGCTCAACTTGCTACACATATGATTAATCAAAATAGCCAGTAAGATTTCTCATTAGATTGCGTTAAATCAATGCAAACTAATCAATAATTGCGCATACTCAGTTTACTTAGTGCTTGAGAAAACTGTTATGCGTCATCACTCTATACAACATAAGATCTTCGCTTTACTCACTGTAACAGGCATTTTAGTGCTTGCAGCTAGTCTATTTAATGGACAAAAACAGCAAAGCGAATTGGCCCATCAAACAATTGAGCAAAATATTAAAATATTGGCTGATAATTATTTCGATTCTATAAATACCATGATGCTTACCGGCACTATGGCTAATCGTGAAATCTTACGCACAAAAATACTCAGCGAAGAACAAATTAAAGATATTCACATTATTCGTGGAAATAAAATCAACCAATTTTTTGGCCCAGGCGAAGCTAACCAATCACCACAAAATCAACAAGAAAGTGACGCATTAAATGGTAAAGAACAAGTTCATTTCTCTAAAAGTAACAATGGCCAGAATTTAATTACCTATCTAAAACCAATAGTCGCTAGCGAAGATTACCGCGGCACCAATTGTTTAGGCTGCCACCAGGCTACAGAAGGAGAAATTCTTGGAGCGGTTAAAATCAGCTACTCTCTAGACAAAGTGGATGCGGCTGTAACTCGAAATTCTTGGGTTAGCTTTGGTATTCTCACTACTATTTTTGTGGTGACTTTTGTGACACTAGGTTGGCTATTTAGAAAGTTTTTAATTGAACGTTTACGTGTTATTGGTAAATCAATGCGATTAGCGTCGCAAAATAACGATTTAACAATTCATGTTGAAGATAATACTAATGATGAACTTGGTCGCTTAGCGAATAACTTTAATCTTATGATGGCTGCGTTTAAAAGTAATATCAGCCAATTATCAGAATCTTCAAAAGTGCTAATCCACAGTGCTGAAAAAATTTATGCATCAGCTGAAACAACAGAACAAGCTATTAATCAGCAAAAGCAAGGTACTGACTCAGTAGCAGCTGCAATTAACGAATTAGAGTCATCTTCCTCAGAAGTGCGCAATACCACGCACTTTGCATCGGAGCGTTCGGATACCAGCAATCATTTAGCAGAAACTAGTTTAGAAATAGCAGAAAGTACCGAAGAAAGTATCAACGGCTTAGCCCTTGAAGTGCGCACTGCGGCACAGCAAGTAAGTGAGTTGCAAAACCGCACATTGGAAGTTGGGAAAGTGCTGGAAGTAATCAGCAATATTGCTGAGCAAACTAACTTACTTGCACTTAACGCAGCTATTGAAGCAGCACGTGCTGGCGAAGCCGGTAGAGGGTTTGCGGTGGTTGCTGATGAAGTGCGAACACTTGCCAATCGCACCCATGATTCGACTGACGAAATTAAACGTACTATTGATAATTTACAATCTGAAGCTATAGAAACCGTAAATACCATGAACCGCTCGAGTGAAGATGCTGATCAACGAGCTGAACAAGTTAAAAAAGTCGCGTTAGCATTAAAAGATATTTCTGAGCATATGAAAGAAATTAATCAACTTAATACACAAATCGCGGATGCTACTGAACAACAAAACTTAGCTGCTGAAGAAATTAATCAGAGTGTTATCGCAATCAGTGATAATGCGGAAACATCTTTAATTGATGCCCATGAAAGTAAGCAAGTCAGTGAAGGTTTGTTAGCCCTTGCGCGAGAGCTGGATCAGCAAGTACGTAAATTTAAACTTTAAAATTTTAAAGACAAAAAAGCCGCTTAACCGCGGCTTTTTTATTAAATTTGTAACCAATCTTTTGGCGATAAATAGTTTTCGTAGAGATTTGCTTCTAAGCTGTTTGGTTCAGGTTTAAAGTCATATTCCCAGCGCGCAAGCGGTGGCATCGACATTAAAATAGACTCAGTTCGACCACCTGTTTGTAAACCAAACAATGTGCCTCTATCCCATACTAAGTTAAACTCTACGTAACGACCACGGCGGTACAATTGGAAGTCTCGCTGTTTTTCGGTAAACGGAAAGTCTTTGCGTTTTTCAACGATTGGTAGGTAAGCATCTAAGTAACCATTGCCGACGGCACGCATAAATGCAAAACAACGGTCAAAGCCCCATTCATTTAAGTCATCAAAGAACAAACCACCTACACCACGAGTTTCACCACGGTGTTTTAGGTAAAAATATTCATCACACCACTTTTTATAGTCATCGTAAACGGTTTCACCAAATGGTAAACACAACTTACATGCTTCTTGGTGCCAATGTTTAACATCTGCTAATACTGGGTAATAAGGGGTTAAATCAAAACCACCACCAAACCACCAAATCGGCTCTTCACCTTCTTTTTCAGCAATAAAGAAGCGTACATTGGCATGTGATGTAGGTACATGAGGGTTTTTTGGGTGAATTACCAATGACACGCCACAGGCATGGAAACTACGCCCGGCTAGCTCTGGACGATGTGCTGTCGCCGATGCAGGCATTGATTCACCATAGACATGGGAATAATTCACGCCGCCTTGTTCAATCACTGCGCCATCTCTGATAACACGCGTACGGCCACCACCGCCTTCCTCACGTTGCCATGCATCTTCAACAAATTTGGCGCTACCATCAGCTTGCTCTAGAGCATCACAAATTTTATCTTGCAGGGCTAATAAGAATTCTTTTACTACTTCTAAATTAACGTGCGACATAATTACTCTCTAAATAACTTACCTGTGAAGGCATCTTTAATTTGGCTCGGTTTAGTATTACCACCAAGCGCCCCTTCAACATACGCAGCAACTTTATCACCAAAAGCGTGTTTTGCTTCATCAAGTGTTAACACAGGGTCTTGGCCAGTGAGGTTAGCACTTGTTGATACCAAAGGTTTACCAAAATCCTGGCATAACTGTTTTACAACTGGATGGCTTGTTACTCGCACAGCAATTGTATCAAACTGACCCGTTAGCCATTTTGGTGTACTTGATTTAGCTGGCATCACCCATGTAACTGCGGCAGGCCATGAAGAAAAAATATCCGCTCTTTTGTCCATCGGGATTTTCGCATCATCAACATAATCCAAAAGTTGACCATAATTATCAGCAATTAAAATTAACCCTTTTTCTACAGGACGTTGCTTAATATCTAGCAACTTCATTACAGCAGCTTCGCTATCAGGATCGCACCCTAAGCCATAAACAGCTTCCGTAGGATAAACAATGACACCCTCGTTTTTTAATGCAAGGGTAATTGGGCTTTCATTTAACTCGTTACTCACAGTTTGCTCCAAATCATAACGGTGTTTTGTGGTTACAATGCTTTTGTGGGCATTGTAACACCACGCCATTTGATGTTTTTTTCTCAACCATTACCTGCCACCCACATTCAGGGCAAGCTTGCGCAACAGGTTTACTATTTAAAATATATTTGCATTTGGGGTACCCCCCACAAGAGTAAAAGGTTTTACCCGATTTATTGCTACGTTCAACGAGTGCTGATTTTTTACAACTAGGACACGTAGGTAATTCACTCTTGGATTCTTCTTGTGCAATAAAATGACATTCAGGAAAGTTTGTACAACCAATAAACATACCAAAACGCCCATTTTTCACAGCCAGTGGATGGCTGCATTGAGGGCACTCGCTATCGTCGAGCACTTTGATTAGCGTTTCATTATGCTCAACCAGTGGGCGTGTATAATCACAATTAGGATAATTATTGCATCCTATAAAAGCGCCGTTTTTACTATGCTTAACGCTGGTCTCTGAACCACATTTCGGACACACTTCAAACTCTTTTTCTAAAGCATGTTCGTGGACTGAAAATAAAGAATGGTCAATTTTGCTCATTATTGTCAAAACGCAGACGAAATATAAGCAAAATTATATCATGTTAGCCAAGGCAAGATGCAAATTTAAACATGCCTTAATGAATGGTGCCGTTTTGCTCTTCGAATAATAAGTCTTCCATTTGAGCGTAAGCTATTTCTTTACCTGGCACATTAAATAGCACCATTAAAACCACCCACTTTAAATCATCAAGCTCAATAATGTCTTTATCCAACGCAAAAATACGATCAATGACCATTTCACGTGTGGTTGTATCAATTACGGATATTTGCTCTAAAAACATTAAGAAGCCGCGGCACGTAAGGTCTAATTTTTCACTTTCTTGCTGGGTAAAAATACGTACTGACTTTCCTGGTACACGATTTAAATAAGGGTATTCATCACTGTGTTGTAAATCGGCAAGTTGCTCTAGCCAATCAAGTGCTTTGTAAATTTCTCGATGATTAAACCCTGCGCGTAATAATTCATCTGTTAATTCACTTTGTTCCACGAAAATTTCGCTTTCGCTGTGAATATAGTTCTCAAACAAATACATGAGGATATCAAACATTTTTAACTCCTCCCTATTCGGGTATAACCGTCTAGTACACGTATAACTTGGCCTGAAAGTTCCAAATCTAACAATTGAGATAACAACTCATCTATAGGTAACTGTGAGAGTTGCTGTAATTTGTCAACTGATGTCACTTCTTCATTTAAGTGCTTTAGAACAGGATCTGACATTACAGGTTTTTCTGTCTCTTCTACTTTATATAGACAACTTTTCGGCAAAACGCTTAATTCTGCAAAAATATCCTCGCAATTTTCAATTAATTTAGCGCCTTGCTTAATAAGCGCATGACACCCTTTTGCCAACTCATTATAAACAGAACCAGGCACAGCAAAGATTTCCCTATTTTGCTCAAGTGCGTATTTAGCAGTAATCAAAGAACCACTTTTTTGTTCAGCCTCAACAACTATGGTACCCAATGACAAACCAGATATGATGCGATTCCTGCGAGGGAAATTTGCAGCAAGCGCAGAGGTACCCGGTAAATACTCAGATATAATTAGTCCTTTTTCGGCAATCTGATGATAAAGCTCTTTCGCCCGCTTGGGATAACATACATCAACTCCAGTACCTAGTACTGCAATTGTATTGCGACCCACTTGAAGCGCTCCCTGATGCGCACAGCTATCAATGCCTCTTGCCATTCCAGAAACAACACAAAAATCATTTAGTGCTAAATTAGTCGCTATATCTTTGCTAACTTGTCGACCGATTTCGGTTGCATTTCGCGAACCCACAATGGCTAATTTAGGTGTATTGAGTAATTCAATATCACCTTTACAAAAAAGCACTAAAGGTGGACTGGCTATTTCTTTTAAAAGTTGAGGATATTTGGGATGAGAGAAATAAATGATTTTAATATCACTGCTTTCGCAATCAGAAATAAGCGATGTTATTTTTTGCCAGTTGGTATTCTTAAGATTTTTTAGAGCGTTTGAGTTAAATCCAGTTTTTAGCTGGTCAAAATGAGTGAATGAAAAAATTTCGTCTAATGTGAACTGCTCTAATAGGTTTTGTACAGTTTGAAAACCAATTCCTTTCGAAAAATAAAAAGCGAGCCAATATTCAAGCTCGCTTCTTGTTTCTTTGTGCATCTTCTCTCCTTAGAAGACGCTCCACGTAATATTTAGTTATCTACATGGATAGTGTCACCAACACGAATAGGCTCTAAAGTTTTAGTAACAATGGCATAGCTTACTTTGTCGTAAACTTTAAATACCATTAATTCACCCACTTTTTCTTTTGGCATTTTCCATTCGCGGCTGTCTTCACCATCCCCAAAATAACTCATAGTTCGCTCATAACGTGAAGCAAAATCTTTATATTTAGGGCCATCTTTTCCTACTACTACTGTAGGAGATGCTCTGCGAATGTCCAATACATGGCCTGCTTTTAGTGAGTCCCTTTCACCACGATTTAACACAACTACGTCTAAGGTACTAAATTCTCGCAATTTTGTAGACGTATCTATAATTGTACCAGCGATTGAAGATTCTGGGCGCTTCATCATAAAGAACACAGGTAACGTTTGCCCTTCTAATGCAGGCATTAAAAAATCCCCTTGGCGAATTTCACGCTTAGCATTTTTTACACGCACTGAGGAAGGTGCTGCATTTGTCTCATCACCAGCCCTAAAAGCACGGCCGGTGCCAACAAGAATAGCCTCATGCCCTAGCACTTCTTCTGTTTCTGGGTCGATATATGGGTCACCTTGACGGTAAATACCATAATACTGTGAGCGTTCTAAATCACCTTTCACATAAATAATGTGATCTGTTTTAATATTTTTTACGTTCGCATTCGCACCTAATACAACAGGTCTTGTACCGATATCTTCTTCACTCAGCGCTTGCTCATAAGTTAAGAAAGGACGAATTACTTCCAAAGGTAGTGTCGGGATCGCATCACCTTTTTTCATGGTTTTGCGCACACCCGGTGATAGTTTCTTAAACTTCTGGTTAATCACAAGCATAGGGCGACCTTGTGAATCATAAACCAATGAAAGTTTATCACCTGGATAAATTAAGTGAGGATTATCTATTTGTGGATTAAGACGCCAAAGCTCCGGCCACAACCATGGTTGATCCAGGTATATAGCGGAAATATCCCAAAGGGTATCGCCTTTTTCTACAACATATTCTTTAGGGGCGTCCTTTCTGATCTGAAGCACATCAGCAAGAGTTGGAAACGCCATAGTTAATGCGACTATCGCAGCTGTCAGCTTATTGACCATAACTAGCTTCCTTGAGCTGTTTTTTATTATTATTTACTTAAACCTGTAAAAGGTGAAGACAAATGGCTAAAATAAAAACATATCATAAATTGATGATTTTCGCATAGTTTAAATTAAGGTAAATATGGCTATTTTAGAAGTTTTACGCTTTCCTGATGAGAGATTACGTACTGTTGCACAAGAAGTAACGCAAATTAATGAAGATACTAAGAAAATTGTATCAGATATGCTTGAGACCATGTATGACGAAAACGGTATTGGTCTTGCGGCTACTCAAGTAAACATCCACCAGCGTATTGTTGTTATTGATGTATCAGAAGAAGGTAACGAACCACTGGTGCTAATTAATCCAGAAATCATCAAAAAAGATGGCAGCAAAATTAGCGAAGAAGGCTGTTTATCAGTACCTGGTTCATATGCCAAAGTTGACCGTGCCGAAACGGTTACCATTAAAGCATTTGATGAAAATGGAATTGAGTTTGAAAAAGACGCTGATGGTCTACTTGCTGTATGTATTCAGCACGAATTAGATCACTTAAAGGGCGTGCTATTTATTGATTACCTTTCTCCATTAAAGCGCCAACGTATTCGCAAAAAACTAGAAAAAGAAGCCAAGCTTGCGTCAAAAGCTGGTTAATCTGTCTGGAGTAAATCTTGAGTAAACCTTTAAAAATTATTTTTGCGGGAACACCTGACTTTGCCGCGCAACATCTTGATGCTTTAATAAAATCAGAGCACCAAGTAATCGCAGTGTATAGCCAACCAGATCGCCCAGCAGGTCGCGGCAAAAAATTAAAAGCGAGTGAAGTAAAGCAGCTTGCTTTAACCCATGATATTCCAGTTTATCAACCAGAGAACTTTAAATCAGACGATGCCAAACAACAGCTCGCAGATTTAAATGCAGATATTATGGTAGTCGTTGCGTATGGCCTATTGCTACCAAAAGCAGTATTAGAAACACCAAAACTCGGCTGCATAAATGTGCATGGTTCAATTCTTCCTCGCTGGCGCGGTGCAGCCCCTATCCAACGTGCAATTTGGGCAGGTGATGCTGAAACTGGTGTAACTATCATGCAAATGGATGAAGGTTTAGATACTGGCGATATGATTTCCATTGCTACCTGTCCTATTGAAGCGACAGATACAAGTGCAACCCTTTACAGCAGGCTTGCTGAGCTTGGTCCGACGGCGCTTATCGATACTTTAGCCACAATTGCCGATGGCACAGCTAATGCCGAAAAGCAAAATGACGAATTAGCTAATTACGCGAAAAAGCTTAGTAAAGACGAAGCAAATATCGATTGGCAAATGACTGCCCAACAAATCGAACGTAATATTCGCGCATTTAACCCTTGGCCAATTTGTTTTACACAAATGCAAGGTAACACGGTAAAAGTATATGCTGCTGAATTGGTCGATGGTACAGGTCGTGCTGGTGAAGTGTTAGCTGCTGACAAATCGGGTGTAACCGTTGCAACAGGTGGCGGCGCACTAAAAATCACGCAATTGCAGCCTCAAGGTAAAAAACCAATGTCGGCTCAAGATTTCTTAAATGGCCGTGCTGACTGGGTAGCTGTTGGTTCTATTTTAGGTGAAAGTAATGAGTAGTGTTCGTGCATATGCAGCTGAAACACTGCATCTAGTGATTGATAAAGGTCACTCATTATCGCAAGTATTACCAAGATACTCTGACAAACTGCCAGCAAAAGAGCGCCCTCTTTTACAACAGCTTTGTTATGGCGTTTTACGCTACTTACCAAGCTTAGAAAACTACTGTTCTCACTTGCTTGAAAAACCTTTAAAAGGCAAACAGCGTCCTTTCCAATTTTTGCTTTATGTGGGTATTTATCAACTTCAGCACATGCGTATTCCAGCACATGCGGCACTTGATGAAACAGTAAATGCGGTTAAAACAATGCGTGCACCAGGCCTTAAAGGCTTAGTAAACGCAGTACTGCGTAACTTTCAGCGCCGCCAAAGTGAACTGGAAAATTTAGCCGATCAAATTGATGCCTGTAAGTACAATCACCCTGGTTGGTTTTTAAATAAGCTAAAAGCAGCTTACCCTGACAACTGGCAAGATATTGTCGAAGCAAACCAAGTACAAGCGCCAATGTGGTTGCGCGTTAATAGTAACTACTATTCGCCTAAAGAGTATCGAGATTTACTGCTTGATGCAGATATTGAAGCACATTTAGTTGATCAGTTTGATGATGCACTAGTACTTGAAAATGCTGTTGATGTATTTAAATTACCTGGCTTCGAGTTAGGTCATAGCTCAGTACAAGATGGTGCAGCACAACTTGCGGCAAGATTGCTCGAACCAAAAGATGGCGACAAAATTCTTGATGCCTGTGCAGCCCCTGGTGGTAAAACGTGTCATATTTTAGAGCTAGCGGAATGTGATGTTACCGCACTTGATCATGACGCAACCCGTCTTGAGCGCGTACAGCAAAACTTAGAACGTATTGGCCTAAAGGCAAAGCTAATAAGTGCAGATGCGAGCCAACCTGACGACTGGTGGGATGGCGAACAGTTTGATCGTATCTTGTTAGATGTGCCCTGTTCTGCAACTGGCGTAATTCGCCGTCATCCCGATATAAAATGGCTACGTCGAGCATCTGATATCGAACAACTAGCCAAGCTGCAGCAACAAATACTTGAACAAATCTGGCCTTTATTAAAATCTGGTGGCACATTGGTGTATGCAACATGCTCTGTTTTACCGGAAGAAAATACCAACCAGATAAAACAGTTTTTAGCACAGCATGCTGATGCTAAGCATATCGCACTCAATTTAGCAGATACCATCGAGCAACCAGGCTGGCAATTACTGCCAGATGAGCATGATGGCTTTTTCTACGCGAAAATTGAAAAATTATAATTAAGGCGAAGCTCGCCAACTAAGCGATTGACAGTATGAAAATTATCATTTTAGGTGCCGGACAAGTTGGTGGTACCTTAGCAGAAAACCTAGTAGGTGAAAAAAACGAAATCACCGTGGTTGATATTAACCGAGAAAAGCTACGCGTATTACAAGATAAATATGACCTTCAGGTAGTATCTGGTCATAGTGCTCACCCTGAGGTATTACGCCAAGCAGGTGCTGAAGATGCCGATATGATTATCGCGGTTACCAGCTCTGACGAAGTTAATATGATTGCCTGTCAAATCGCTTACAGTATTTTTAATACACCAACTAAAATTGCTCGAATTCGCTCTGAGCAATATCTCAAATACAAAGAGCAACTATTCCATAACCATGATTTACCGGTTGATCACTACATTGCGCCTGAACAACTAGTTACTCGCTATATTCATCGTTTAATTGATTACCCTGGAGCACTGCAAGTACTGCAGTTTGCCGAAGGGAAATTATCATTAGTGGCGGTAAAAGCGTACTACGGCGGTTTACTTGTTGGCTATGCACTATCAGCACTGAAAAAGCATATTCCTAATGTTGAAACGCGCGTTGCCGCCATTTACCGTAAAGGTCGACCAATTAAACCGCTAGGCACAACGGTTATTGAAGCCGATGACGAAATCTTTTTCGTTGCTGCCACTAAACATATTCGCGCGGTAATGAGCGAGCTACAAAAGCTCGAGCAATCGTATAAAAAAATTATGATTGTGGGTGGCGGTAATATTGGTGCAGGCCTTGCCCGCACGTTAGAGAAGAGTCACAGCGTAAAACTGATTGAGCGAAATCCTGAACGTGCAGAGTATCTCTCAGGTACTCTGGACCGTACCGTTGTTTTTTGCGGTGATGCATCAGACCAAGAATTATTATCGGAAGAACACATTGAACAAGTCGATGTGTTTATTGCCGTTACTAACGACGATGAAGCAAACATTATGTCTGCCATGCTTGCCAAACGCATGGGTGCACAAAAAACCATGGTATTAATTCAACGTGGCGCCTATGTTGATCTAGTGCAAGGTGGTGAAATTGATATTGCTATTTCCCCGCAACAAGCAACGATTTCAGCCCTATTAACTCACGTCCGTCGTGGTGATATTGTTAATGTGTATTCACTGCGCAAAGGCGCTGCTGAAGCCATTGAAGCTGTAGCGCACGGCGATGAAACCACCTCAAAGGTTGTCGGTCGAGCCATTCAAGATATCAAATTACCAGCGGGTACAACCATTGGTGCTATCGTGCGTAATGACGATGTATTGATTGCACATGATGATACCGTGATCCTCTCAGGTGACCATGTCATTATGTTCCTTATCGATAAAAAACAAATTCACGTGGTTGAAAAGCTCTTCCAAGTAAGTGCTATCTTCTTATAAATTTATTATAGAAATATCTATACTTTGCGAAAGGTAATTTATAACTAGGTCAGTAAAATTACTGTTTATTAATTAACCTTTCGTTACATTATTGACTATTTACTCTAACTTGGAACTAATAAAGGTACACACGAATGTGTATCTTTACTATTGGAGACAAGTTAATGAATAAAATAATAAAATCGATATTACTTAGTGCACTTACTTTACCTATGTTAAGCGCGGCTGCGTTTGAAACTACAAACCAAGAGCGTTCAATGCTAATTGCTGAGCAAAAGCGAGCTTTAGCTCACTCACTTGCCACAAACTATGCGAAGTTAAAACCCAGCATTCTCGCATCTACCTCTGCCTACGATTTAACCGTAGGTACAGCTGAGCTTTCTTTTACCAGCAAAGAGTTGAATCAGCTTAAGCAAGTAGAAAAAACTATTCGCTCAGCCAAAGGCTTACCTCATAATAATCAATTAATTACCCAGCTAAGGATTGCCGATGAAAGCATGTTTAACTCGTTAATCTCTGAAACACCTTTATTTGCATGGGCTCCAGCGGGTAGTGAGAAATCATGGCAATTTATTGAAGCATTTGATACACAAGGCAACACCTATCACTTACCCGTAAATGAGCTACCTGAACGCCCTGTATTAATTGTTGAGCTAGACAACAAACAAGCACTATCGGAAGGTATTTCAGTACTAAAAAAAGCATTGAAACCATTTAGCAGCGAACCAAAATTAGCATTGAATTCAACAACTCAATCAACAACGAGCCCAATTCAAACCTCAGTACTTAAATCTATTCATTTACAAGATGATGAAGAGCCGTGGATATCTGGGAAGGCGGAAGTGTATAGCATTGTTACTGGTGTGAGTCCGTCTCGTGATGAGCCTGTGCTTGATATTCTAGACATGCCTTATCTTGATTACGATGGCACCACCTATCACCCTAATCAAATTATCATTTATTGGGATCGCTACCGTTGGAAAGCAGCTGACATTTTAATGATGGAACAGGATGACAATACTAACTACAAAGAACTTGCGAGCCGCTTACTTGACGTTGCTACCGAGATTCTTAAAGCAATTCCAGACCCAGAAGTACAAGGCTATGCCATCATCCCACAGTTAACCAATAAAGTACTAGCAGCAATGCCTGACTCATGGTTTACCAATGATGATGACTATGTGGATGTGTATTACACCTTGTTTGAAGGCCAACACTATTCAAATCACAAAGGCGCTAGCTCAAATGCAACCATCACTCTTGAGCCATTAACGATTCAGCCTCGTTAATTAACAGAGTACCTTTAAACCAGAATCAAAGAGCGCTAAAGGCGCTCTTTTTTGTTTATTGAGAGAATTATAGTAATCATTCTGACGTTTAGAAAGTGTGTCAAAATTCGCTCTTGAATCGATACATCGTGCGCTTTACGCAGTAATCGAATCCATTTTGGCCTAGTATTGACGACCGATATATTAAGTCATCCTGACGCGATACTCCGGCTCGAAATCCCTTTCTCGCGTTCGGCCAGCTGCGAAACTTCGTTTCGGTCTGGTGTTAGCTAATGTGAAAATAAATTCATCCTTGAAGCGATATTCCGGCTTTTCATCCCTGAAAAGCGTTCGCGTCTAGGGAAACTTCGTTTCCCCCGAGCGGCGCTCACCCACGCCAGAATGTTGGGGTGAATAATACGAGTAGTGTAAATATTTCGAGGCGGCCAAATACCATGGCGAGCGTTAGTATCCATTTAGCAGTATCGGTAATATCGCCAAAGTGTGCTGCTACATCACCTAAGCCTGGACCTAAGTTATTTAAGCAAGCGGCTGTCGCTGAGAATGCTGTAATATTGTCCATTCCAGTTGCTAATAAACACAGCATAATGATGACAAATACCAAAGCATACGCGGAAAAAAAGCCCCATACAGCTTCAACTACTTTGTCAGGTAATGCTTTGCGCCCAAGCTTAATCGAGTAAATTGCACGTGGGTGTACCAAGCGGTTTAACTCGCGAATACCTTGTAAGTACAACAGGAACACGCGCACTACTTTCATGCCGCCACCTGTTGAGCCAGCACAACCTCCAATAAAGCTTGAAAAGATAAGCAAAATTGGTAAAAACAATGGCCACTGCGAGAAGCTATCGGTGGCAAAACCAGCCGTCGTACTAATTGAAACCGCTTGGAAAAGTGCTTGGTCAAATGCTTGGTCTGTCGAGGTATAAATACCAGCAGAAGTCAGTACAAAGAAACACAAAAGCACTAAACATGTTTGAATAAAAAGGAAAACTTTAAGCTCTGGGTCACGCCAATAAACGCGAAAGTTTTTATTAGCTACCGCCGCATAGTGCAGTGAAAAGTTCACGGCTGCGATTAATAAAAACACCACACAAATAATATTAATTAGTGGACTATTAAAGTGGCCAATAGAGGCATCATAAGTAGAAAAACCACCAATGGCGATAGTCGAAAAGGCATGACAAATGGCATCAAACCAATTCATCCCTGCCGCCCAATACGCCAAAGTACAAGCCGCTGTAAGCGATACATAAATATACCAAAGGTGTTTTGCTGTATCGGCAATGCGAGGGGTCATTTTTGAATCTTTTACAGGGCCAGGTGTTTCAGCGCGGTAAAGCTGCATGCCACCTACACCAAGCATGGGCAGTACTGCCACGGCAAGTACGATGATACCCATACCACCTAGCCATTGCAGTTGCTGGCGATAGAATAAAATCGCTTTAGGCAAGTACTCAATGCCTGTTAGAACAGTCGCCCCAGTGGTGGTAAGGCCTGAGAATGACTCAAAAACAGAATCTGCTATAGATAGATTAGGTTCTTCTAAAAAGATCAGTGGTAACGAACCAAAACTGCCCAGTACCAACCAAAACAAAACAACAATTAAAAAGCCTTCACGGGCTTTTAAGTCCCCTCTTTGCTTTCGGTTTGGGTAGTAGGCTATTAAGCCAATAATAATACTAAAGACAAATGCCAGAACAAACGGCACACCACCACCATCTTTATAAATAAGCGAAACGAGCGCAGGCGGGATCATGGTGATACTAAATAAGGCAACTAACTGCCCTAAAATTTTAATTATTGTTCTGTATTGCATTGCAAGAGTAAGAAACGAGCTATTTTAAGCTATTCTCTTACTGTTTTACTTTTAACTCAACAGCACCATTGGATATTTCATAAATATCTTTTATCGCCAGCTCTGCATTTCGCTCATCAATAGCGATTTGCCATGCAATATTTGCAGAAAATTCTTTCTCAATACTACTACCACTAAACTGAGTATTAATATGTTGTTCAATTACCCCTTGTAGCGCATAACTCGATTCACCAAGTAATGTCACCATTGGAACACGAGTTAGTACTTCAATGTCACTCAATGCATTATTAAGTGAGCCACCATATGCACGAACCAGCCCACCTGTGCCCAACTTTATGCCGCCAAAATAGCGCGTAATTACCGCGGTGATTTCACCAAGCCCAGAGCCCATAAGCACATTTAACATTGGCTTTCCAGCAGTACCATTTGGTTCACCATCATCAGAAAAGCCTAGTACATGGCTACCGCCAGGCTCTCCAGCCACATGCGCCCAACAATTATGACGTGCATCTGGGTATTCTTCATTGATACTTTTTATAAACGCTTTCGCATCTGCAATGGTTGGCGTATGTGCTATATGTACAATGAAAGTGCTTTTTTTAATTTCTTCACGATACAAGGTTCGTGTTGCTGGGTACTGGTATTCTTGAGTCATAACTTACAAAATAAAAAGGAGCCATATGGCTCCTTAATCATAACATTGTCGATTAAGCTAAGCCTAAATCGCGTGTCATATTTTCATTGCGGTCTTGATGAACAATCACATTATCTTCAATACGAATTCCACCAAATGGCTTAAATGCTTCAACTGTTTGCCAATTGATGTATTGATTGTTATCTGTTTGCGCCAAGTCAGCTAACAATGAATCAATAAAGTACAAGCCTGGTTCAATAGTAAACACTTGGTTCGCTTCAATTAAGCGTGTACAACGTAAGAACGGATGACCTTCAGGTGGTGCTTGGTGTGTACCGCGTTCATCAGCCATAAAACCACCCATATCGTGAACTTGTAAACCTAGGTGGTGGCCTAAACCATGTGGGAAGAAAGTGGAACTAATCCCTTTCTCAATAATGGCTTCAGGCGATAAGTTTACTATCTTAAATTCACTTAATACTTGCGCTACTCGCTGATGGCAATCTAAATGCAATTCACCGTACTTAATACCCGGCTTAAGCCCTTCACAAAGTGCCTGCTGATGCGCATTCATTGCACTGACTAATTCAGCAAATGGACCTTGCTGTTTAAAGTCGTAAGTACGGGTGATGTCGGCTGCATAACCGTTGAAGTTTGCACCTGCATCAATCAAAAATGATAAATGCTGATCGGGCTTCGCAATATCTAAATGGGTGTAATGTAAAATCGCGCAGTTTTTATTAAGCGCAACAATATTGCCGTATGGCATTTGGTTTTCGGTATGCTGCGTAGCTACAAGATACGCATGCTGAATATCGTATTCAGAACCACCTGCATAAAATGCTTCGCGAGCTGCTTTATGACCAAGCACCGCCAAACGATTTGCTTCACGTAAACATACTAATTCGTAATCGGTTTTGTATGCACGGTGATAATGCAGGTAGTTTAAAACACCTTCTGGGTTAATTGCAGAAAAACCAAGTGCTTTCGCAACTTCAATATATTCACCAATATATGCAAACTTTTCTTTATCATACGGCAGCAGTTGCTCAACTTGCTCTGGTGATTTTAATAATGAAATATCAAAATACTCAGCCCAAAAATCACTAGGCTCATCTGGCACTTTATGCCAAAAATCCACAGGGCGATAAAAAATAAGTTTTGGCTTATCAACACCATTAACTACTAACCAACAGTGTGGATTATCGATAACAGGTAACCAAGCTTTAAACTGTGGATTAACTTTAAACGGGTAATCCATATCATCTAAAAATTGGCGTTTCGCTTGACCTGAGTGAATGATCAGACCATCAAGTCCTTCACGCGCTAGTACATCTTTAGTACGTGACTGTAAGGTTGCAATATGCGCAGCATAAGTTGTTGAAAGTTTATCCATTATTAGTCCAGTTCAGTGTGTTCTTTATCAAGTGTATCATTTCAGCTTGCCGATCATAATAGGCATCTGTAAATCAAAGTAGTTTGCAAGTTTACTGCCAACCTACTTCTGAATTTTCATTGAAATAAGTTCATCAAATAAGTTTTCTTTGTTGCCCGCACGGGTTGCATACACTTGACGATAAGCGTACACATTTTTTACGTACTCGCGTGTTTCACGATACGGTATTGCTTCAACCCACAGGTCAAAATCGACCGCATCTTTAGGTAACCAGTTTTTTACTTTGTGATATCCCGCATTATATGAAGCCGTTGCAATCACCTCATTGCCTTTACTCTTTTTCTTTAAGTAATTGAGGTATTGCGTGCCCAAGCGAATATTAATATGTGGCTTTTTCAGCTGATTGTGACTTACTTTGCCTTTGTTAACATAACGTGCTGTACTTGGTAGTAACTGCATCAACCCAATAGCTCCAGCACTTGAATGTGCATCTGAGGCAAATGAGCTTTCACGACGAGAAATCGCATAAGCCCATGTTTTATCAACTTTGCTACGTGAGCTAAAACGCTCAAATTGATCGCTATACGGTGTTGGAAAACGATAGTCGAGTAAATTAAACGCTTTTAACTCACTCATTACCCGAATCACACTATCATGCCAACCCATATTGTTTGCAAGGCTTGCAGCAGCCAACTTTTCGTCATCGGTTAAACCAGCTATCAGCGAGTTCCATTCTCGGCGAGCCGAATAAAAACGCTCAAGCTCATAAAGTGCTTTTGCACGTTTAAATGCAGGACTTTCACTTACCAATTTTTGACTTTTTGGGTCGACAACTGCGGGCTGATATTCTAATGACACATCAAGTCCCAAGCGCGAAGCAGCCAAGAACCCATAGTAATCACGTTTCTTTGCAAGTTGTTGCCAAAGCGAATTAGCTTCTTGTTTTTCTCCTATTTTATCGTGAGCATATGCAAGCCAATAACGATAACCATTATTCAATGTTTTACCGGTTGAATAAGCAATAATGCCTTGCCAGTCTTGCTCAAGCAGCATATTGCTTAATTGCCATTGCATTAATTTGCTGTCGTGCCTTTCTGGTGCAACTTTATTTAAGTAAAACTTCGCTTCTTTATGTTTACCCGATGCCAGTGACAAAGCAAAAATATAATACAGAGACTGTTTTTGTGACTCAGAGTACCCAAACATGGTTTCGAGTTTTTGCCATGCGCGAATCGCTAAATCACGATCTCGCCACACCAAGCGTTTAACGCCATAAAGAGCAATTTGGCCTTCTTTTTCACTCCGCTTTTTAAATCGATAAAGCCCTGCGGCCGCAGCGGGATCACGCCTAACTGTTTTATACAAATCAGCTAAATAGCGTTCATTTTCTGGTAGTAGCCGACTTAAAAAGCCAAGTAAGCTGGTATCGCCTTTTTCTGATACTTTGGTGATCCGTTGCCACAAAAGTTCTTGGTTTAAGTGCCCAGCTTTACGCCAATTAGCAAATAAGTTATCACACGCTTTTGGCTGCGACTTTGCGACATTCCAAAGTTCATCTACTTGATTAAAAATCGCTTCTTTTGGTGCACCCAGTTTTAGTTGATATGTTAAATAGGTGCAGCGATATTCAGCGTTATTAGTGGGGCGATACGCATCAATATACAGTGCCTTTTTATTAAGCTTTATAAGGTTATCTAACCATGCATAACGTACTTGCCATTCTAATGGCGTACCTTGATAGGTATCTAAAAATTTAGTTATTTCTTTTTGATTTGCGAGCTTTGGAAAATTTTCCAAAAATTTGGCTTCTGCGTAGGGTGCAAGAGGATGTGACGACTGCTTTAAAGCTTGATAAAAAGCGCGCTTGTCATTTTTTTTGGCGAGCTTTTCTAACGCTAAAAAGTCTTTGTGCGCTGCTTTATCAGCACTTGCGTTCAACGCCGAGGAAGAAAGTACCAAGCTAACAAGCGTTGTTAAAATCAATGATTTTTTCACTGTTTTGCTCTCTTTACCACAGAAATAAAATGCGCTGTGGTTATCTATTCAAATTAATTTATAAATGCGCTGCAAAATAGCTTTGCAGTACCTCCATCTTAAACAATGCAAACCAAAACTTCAGCCTTTTAAGGCTAATCCCCTTATTGATACGACCACTCGCATAAAATCAGGTTAATTTTTTTGTCCAGTTTTTAATCTTATGTAAAAACCCGACTAAAATTTTAATTGCAATTTAATCGCAAAGAAGCGACACTGCGTAAAAACCAAACTCATCGTACCAGTTGTGGTGCGAGAAATTAGGGAGCAATAATATGCTATTTCAAAGCGAATCTTTTCAGGTTGCTTTTGTTAAAGACAACATTGCTGAGTTTAAGTTCTGTGTTCCAGGCTCAGTAAATAAGCTTTCTCAGCAAACTCTTAGCGACTGTGGCGCTGCATTAAAAGAGCTAGCTGCTAACAAAGACATTAAAGGTATGATTTTCACCAGTGATAAAGATCACTTTATTGTAGGTGCTGACATTTTTGAATTTTTACCGACCTTTAAAAAATCTGAAGAAGAACTAACTCAGTGGATTAAAAATGCTACTGACGTTTTCGACCTACTCGAAGATTTACCTTTCCCAACGATTTCTGCAATCAATGGCATGGCCCTTGGTGGTGGTTGTGAATGGGTACTTGCTACTGACTTCCGTGTAGCAAGTGAAGAATTAAAAATGGGCTTACCTGAAGTTAAACTAGGCATTATGCCAGGCTTTGGCGGTACTGTTCGTCTACCGCGTATTATCGGTGCTGATAATGCGATGACGTGGATTACAACAGGTAAAGAACACCGCGCTAAACAAGCGCTTGCTGTCGGTGCTGTTGATGCCGTTGTAGCTAAAGACAAACTGGTTGACTCAGCTATCAAAATGGTTGAGCTTGCGGCTAACGGTAAACTTGATTGGCAAGCAAAACGCCAAGCAAAGTTAGACCCGCTAGCAATGAACCAAATGGAGCAAGGCATGAGCTTTGCGACAGCGCAAGGCATGGTATTTGGTAAAACTAAAGGCCATTACCCTTCTCCGCTAATGGCTGTTGCAACGATTAAAGCGGCTGCAAACCACGGCCGCGCTGAAGCTATGGCAATTGAGAATATGAACTTTGCAAAGCTAGCTAAAACTGATGAAGCAGCTGCACAAGTGGGTATTTTCCTTGCAGACCAGTTTATTAAATCTAAAGCTCGCAAACTTGCTAAAAACAGTTCAACTGATATCAAGCAAGCTGCGGTATTGGGTGCAGGTATTATGGGTGGCGGTATTGCATACCAGTCTGCTTATAAAGGCACGCCAATCATTATGAAAGACATCAACCAAGGTGCACTTGATCTTGGTATGCAAGAAGCCTCTAAACTGCTTGGCAATAAAGTTCAACGCGGACATATGAAGCTTGATAAAATGGTTGCAACATTAGGCGCAATCAAACCAACGCTAAGCGATGACGATGTTAAAAAAGCAGACATTATTGTTGAAGCGGTTGTTGAAAATCCAAAGATTAAACAAGCAGTTCTTTCTCAACTAGAAAAAGACATGCCTGAAGGCACAGTGCTGACATCAAATACTTCAACTATTCGTATTGATGAGTTAGCAAGCGCACTTGAAAAACCAGAAAATTTCTGTGGTATGCACTTCTTCAACCCTGTGCATCGTATGCCACTGGTTGAAATTATTCGCGGTGAAAAAACATCTGACGAAACCATTAATGCCGTTGTTGATTACGCATTAAAATTAGGTAAGTCACCAATTGTTGTAAATGACTGCCCAGGTTTCTTTGTGAACCGTGTGCTGTTCCCTTACTTTGCCGGCTTTAACCAATTAGTGGTTGAAGGTGCAGATTTTGCGAAAGCAGATAAAGTGATGGAAAACGTGTTTGGCTGGCCAATGGGCCCTGCTTACCTGCTTGATGTTGTTGGTCTTGATACAGCAAATCACTGTACAGGTGTGATGGCGGACGGTTTCCCTGAGCGGATGGCTGAACAAGAAAAAGATCCAGTTGCTCTGCTTGTTAAAGAAGGTCGCTTTGGTCAAAAGAATGGTAAAGGTTTCTACCAATATGCACCTGACCGTAAAGGTAAGCCAAAGAAAGCAAAAGATGCAGATGCAATTGCGCTACTAAGCACAATTTGCGATGCACCTAAAGAGTTTAGCAAAGAAGAAGTCATCGACCGCTGTATGATCCCAATGCTGAACGAAGTGCTACTTTGCTTACAAGAGAATATTGTTGCATCACCACAAGAAGCTGATATGGCACTTATTTACGGTCTAGGCTTCCCTCCATTCAGAGGTGGTGCGTTCCGTTATTTAGACCAAATTGGTTTAGCTAACTTTGTAGCAAAAGCAGACCAATACGCACACTTAGGTGCAATTTACCAAGTTTCTGATATCACACGCCAGTGGGCAGAAGAAGGTCGTCAATTTTATTCAGTAGAGGGTGCATAATATGAAAACACCAGTAATTGTTGATTGTATTCGTACTCCTATGGGTCGTTCTAAAAACGGTGTTTTTAGAAACGTACGTGCCGAAGATTTAAGTGCACAATTAATGAAAGGGCTAGTTGAACGTAACCCTGCTTTAAATCCAGCTGATATTGATGATATCTACTGGGGTTGTGTACAACAAACCCTAGAGCAAGGTTTCAATGTTGCGCGTAATGCGCAGCTTCTAGCAGGTATTCCTCATAGCGTACCAGCAACTACGGTTAACCGTTTATGTGGTTCATCAATGCAGGCATTACATGATGCTGCACGCGCAATTATGACTGGCTGTGGTGATGTTTACCTAGTTGGTGGTGTTGAGCATATGGGTCACGTACCAATGAACCACGGTGTGGATTTCCACCCAGGATTATCAAAATCAGTAGCACAAGCTGCAGGCATGATGGGTTTAACTGCTGAATACCTAGGTAAGCAGCACGGTATCTCTCGTCAGCAACAAGATGAGTTTGCAGCACGCTCGCATGCACGCGCTCACGCAGCAACCATTGAAGGTCGTTTCAAAAATGAAATCTACCCGATTACTGGCCACGATGCTGACGGTGCAATGATTTTAGTTGAAGACGATGAAGTTATTCGTCCTGAAACAACTGTAGAAGGCCTTTCACAGCTTCGCCCTGTGTTTGACCCAGCAAATGGTACTGTAACAGCTGGTACATCATCAGCGCTTTCAGACGGTGCATCTGCAATGCTTATTATGAGCGAAGAAAAAGCTAACGAACTTGGCTTAACTATTCGTGCAAAAGTAAAAGCTATGGGTGTTGCTGGTTGCGATCCATCAATCATGGGTTACGGCCCTGTTCCTGCTTCTAAAAAGGCATTAAAAGCAGCTGGCTTAACCATTGATGATATTGATGTAGCAGAGCTTAACGAAGCATTTGCAGCACAAGCGTTACCAGTACTGAAAGACCTAGGTTTAACCGACGTGGTTGACGAAAAAGTTAACCTAAACGGTGGTGCTATTTCACTTGGTCACCCACTTGGTTGTTCAGGTACGCGTATCAGCACAACGCTTATTAATCTTATGGAAGACAAAGACGCAAAATATGGTCTTGCAACAATGTGTATTGGTTTAGGCCAAGGCATCGCAACCATTTTTGAACGCCCATAGGTTTTAAGCGAATAGATTTATTCTTGGTGATAAGGCGCTGTCTCGAAAGAGCAGCGCCTTTTTTAGGCACAATTAACACATTTTAGACTGAAATTATTAACTAAAAAGCCCCATTTTTAGGTGGGGCTTTTGTTTTTACCTCAATAAGCTGAGGTCGCTACTCTTTAATAATACCTACAACTCTATCGTTTATTTTTAATTCGCCAGAAAGCAATTTTGTCGATTCTGTTGTGCCTCTTGTATACCATAATTGATAGCCAAATTTATTATTCGGAGATGCGAAAAATACAATATCATCACCGCTTACTTGGTGAATATGCTCTTTTGATAACCGGTTTAAGTTTAATGTCTCTGTTAGATTTACTAATTCACTTTCACTACCTTGCACATTAATAGTCCAAAGAGATGCGTCTGAAATTAAGTAAAGTCGCTGATTTACCAATTTGTAACTAAATTCCTCACCAAGATCACCAATAAAGGTCAGCTCACCGTTTTCTATTCTGAATAATTCTGTATTCAATCTAGCAAAATCAATTCCCGAAACTCCAAACACTTCGACATCTCCCTCTAAGTTTGAAATATCCAGTATTTGCTTCGTACCACTTTCTGTGCCGTCGGTTCGCCATATCTGAGTATTATCATTGATAAAGTACAGCAAGTTTTCGACTCTGTTAAAAAGGTGTCTTTTATAACAGTTGGTGTAGCCACAATAATCCGAAGGCTTTATATTCTCTTTAAGCTTTATCTCTTGTTTGGTTTGGTCATTTATTACAAAAAGATCAACAAGATTATTATCCCATGTAAACTCTTCATTTTTTCTTGTAAAGAAAATGTTTTCAGAATATTGACTTGTGTATGGCCATTCATATAAAGAGTAGGAATCAGATATTTTCAAAGGTGCATTTTTGTTTGGTAATCAAATATAGATATTACATTACCATCAGTATATACAAGTGCATTTTTTGACTTAAACAGTTCGTCTTTGTGTCCATGAGTTTCATTGTCTTGAAGCACACTTTTTTCATTACTACCATCAAACTCAATTATATCTGAGAATGATCTGTAATAAATTTTGCCATCAATTTCATGTCGGTAGTGCTTGGGGATGTCAAACAGTGAGATTCCATTAACATCTTTCTCTACGGTGCCTTGCTCAGTGCCATCAGTACTAGTTATTTTGGTAAGGTTATAACCCAAAGCAGAGCATAAATATGTATACACCTGATTGCTAGCAACCGCTAAATCATTAATACATGTACCTGCTTTTTCGAGTTCAGCAATACTTCCCTTAAATTCATATTCAAGTTCAATATGTTGATAGTCAAAGGCATAAAGACTCATTTTCTGGTCAGTAAGCGACATAAAATAGGCTATGTGATTTTCATCATCAACAACTGGATAACCCTTGTATAAATTTGAAAGTGCTCCAGGTAATACTCGTGTTCCTACTAACGTGCCATCAGATATCCAAGTATGACTATCACCACTTTGGTTTTTGGCGAAATAGTAATGATGCTGACCAAGTTGAAATACATGTTGAAATTCAGTCAGTTCGGTACTTAAATCTTCTATCATGAATGTTTCAGCATTTTTTATGCTGTTACCTTCATGCTCAAAGCTTACTAGCGCTTGATTCCAACGCAATGTTACACGCTCACCAAGTAATCTAGCCTCAAGGCTATAATTAGGCTTTTCGCTTTCTAAGAGCGTGGTTACTAAAACCGGTGACGTATTTGGACTACCTAAGAACCAAATTTCATTTTGGCTATTAGCCCAAACAATTATGCCTCCTAAATTTGCTGTTTCTTCTATTCCAAGGCCATGCTCAGATGAAATAATCAAAGAATGCTCGCCGGTCATGCTATCTAAGGAGTAAATTGCCTTATCAGAACTATAAATGAGCGCACTTCCAACAACACCCATAATTTTAAATTCATTAACAGGCACACTAACTTTGAATGTGCCAGCTTCAGTACCATTCGTAGTCCACAGCTCATCATATCGATTAGCATAATAACCACCTACCCCGAAGTAGAGCTGATTATCGATCTGAAAAAGTTCTGAACTTTCAGTATCCCAAGCCCTCTGAAATTTAATAGAAAATAAACTTTCGGCCGTTTCGTTAGCAATGTTAGTGACGCTTAGCTCAGGGTACCTGTCATCATAATTGTAATAATCTGTATCGATAATTTGTTTTAGCGAAACGTGTTTATCAAGTAAAAATAACCCTTCGTTAGAACTTTCGATAATACTTAACTTATCAAGTAACTTTTCTGTTCCTTGGCGTATAGAGGTGCCATTAGTCTTATATAAAGTTGTTGATGTTCCATAGGGAGTATAATAACCCGCTCTAAAACGCAGCTCGTTATCTGCAATATGCATATCATTAAGAATACTGCCATATAATGCGCCAGGATCTATATCAATAGAGCCACCTCTCACGGATGTAGCAATACCTAAATCTTGTAAATCCAGTACTGTACTGAGTTGTTTTGTTGCCAAGTCAAATTTTATTAATGCGCCTGAGTTGGATGAATAGAAACTATTTTTATAGATGACGCCTTTTTGTTGCTTGATATATCCTGATGATTTATCTTTAGTTAAGTCTTTTACTAATTGCTGTGTGTTTTCAACGAAGTTTGAAACTCTCAACTCATTCCCAAACTCTTGATCTTCTCCTGTAAAAATCAGTTTTATATGAGGACTCTTAACCTTAAATAGCCCCTCTACTGAGCCAATATTTACAACCGTTGTATTCGTCTCTGAGTATTCATTTACCATGGCCCTAACTGAAACTTTTTGACCATTTTTTACTGTGGAGCTGCTACTACTGTACTCCCCTCCATCAATCCGGTATTCACCATTTTCAATCGAAATTGCTGTTGCAGTGTTAATACCTGAAATAGTAATAGCTTCTGACTCTACCCATTTATTTAACAGAACATTTTCAACCGTCGTAAATGTAAAGTTGTCTGGAATGCTATCAACAACTTCTGTTGGAGGTTTAGGTTTATCATTTGAAGAGCCACCACAAGCAGTGATCGCAAGAGAGATAACAGAAAGCAGTAAAGCCGATTTAAGCTTCATTCTAACATTCCTTGTTTTATTAATTTATTTAATCATGACCAAAAACACCCTATTATTCAATTTAAATCAAATACTTAAAAAAAATCACTTTAACTTTTTCATTCCCATGCAATCAGCCAAATTCATTTACAACCATCTGATTGAAAAGTTTCGTGCTTATTATATTTTTACCAATAAAGATATGTAAACAATAGACAAGGCATCGCAAACGCCTATTTGTTTTAACGTATTGATTTATTTTTGGGTGATAAGGCGCTGTCTCGAAAGAGCAGCGCCTTTTTTGTGGTTAATTATCTGTTAGACGTTCTAAGTCTAGTGTTTGGTTATTCAACATCCATACTTCTCTGCCATTGACTCCATCATCCGCAAAAAAAGTTAAGTAGCCATACTCTGATGTTAAATTTGAAATATTAGAACCACTTGCACCACTCTTAATATCTTTAACTAAGCGCGTACCTTCTTTAGTTCCATCAGTACGCCATAGTTCTTGACCGTATTCCTCAGAAGTAGAGATAAAATACAACAAACCTTGGTGTTCAACAAAGCCATCATTAACCTCATTTAGACCTGCATCATGTATTTCTTGTAAACTAAAGGATTCCGTATTAACAGTCCAAGTTTTATTATTCATAGACAACATCAAGGTGTCGCCTAAAGTAATTACGCTATCTTGATTTACTTCACCCTGCAGCGGCATTTTATCAACAAGAGGTAAGCCTTTTTTGCCTATCCACAAAAAAGACTCAGCGTTTTCAGAATCAAATGTTACAACATACAAAGTTTCTTTATCACTTTCTTTTAGAGCTAATACTTTATCGAATTCACCAACGAATTCTTTACTATTGTCAGTATCGTTATAGTGATATAGGTTTTCAGAATCCGCACCGTAATTACTCTCTGTGAAGTATATGGTTTTATTAACTGATAAGTGGCCTATTGACATATCAGCCTCTAAATCTATGATTTTTATTGTATCAGCCCACTGCCCAACGGTTTGATAAAGCGACTTTTGACCATTCCATTCATCACTAGCCGTAAAATAAAGTTGATTATTACTGCGTGTTAAAACGTCATATTGCTCAAAACCATAATCATTACCTTCTTTTATTTGTTCTCGGGTATATGCGTACAACTTGTAAGGAAAACTCATAATACTCGAAAAACTAATATATCGGTCTGACAAAGAAAATTGTTCAGAGTACGCTTCAGCACCTGATGATTGGGACTGAAATAGAAATTCCGTATCGCTAGGCGTCCCATTTGTTGCCCATCGATGGGTATAGTTTTGTGATGAGTAGTCCGCATCTTTATTCACAGCTTTAATATCAAAATAGAAGTCATTATCTGTGCGAATTGTTTTCCCGATTGAGTAAGTAAAATTAGTATCTTGATAGTCGTCTGCATTTTTTAAATCAAACAACATTACATCTTTTTTAGATTCTAAATTTAGAGCCCAAACCTCGACTCCATGTGTCTCTAAATTTTGTTTTATCGTAACTAAATGAGTATTGATTACAGCTTTATTATTCAAGCTATAAAGTTGATTATCGACTAAAGAGGCATCTGTATTAGAATCAGAAGATGAATCCCCGCACGCGGTTAAACCTGAAAGAGATATAACACCTACTAGTATAGATTGCTTTATGCGCATATTGCTGTCCTTTGCTGATTGATGATTGATGATTGATGATTGATACCTGATACCTGATACCTGATACCTGATACCTGATACCTGATACCTGATACTACATGAATTTTAGCAAAACGAAAACCAACCAAGTTTTACATGTTGTTGTAATTTTTAAATTTATTAATGAATATAACTTTAGCTTTCAGAAACTTAATATATCATCCCTCTATCGTGCTTAACCTTATCTCTGATAAGCCTCACATTCCTAAAAATAACAAGTCATCTCAGTATGTATTAAAGCTCTCATGATGTGCCTCAACAAATCACTAATTTAAGATTACACGCCTCAAAATCCTTTTATTTTACTATGGTTTTAGGTTTACATCACACGCTTAGCCACCTACAATTCCGCCTCTACTTTTTAACAGGGCTAAATTTTAATGACTGATTTTTCAAATGCAGACCACACTCTTGATGCTATTGGTTTACGATGCCCTGAACCGGTAATGATGGTGCGTGGTGCAATTCGAAAAATGCAGCACGGTGAAACTTTAGTAGTGATCGCAGATGACCCATCAACAACCCGCGACATTCCCTCATTTTGTCGTTTTATGGATCACACCTTGCTGGCACAAGAAGTGGAAAGTGAACCATACAAATATTTAATAAAAAAAGGGCTTTAAATGCCCTTTTTTATTGCTCGTCGTTAAGTCGTAGAGCTAATTTAATTTTGCTAAGTTGCTGTTGCTTAATCGAAAATTTGGTTAATTGTCACCAGCGGTGTACTTTTATTACGGAAGTTAATTGATACTTCATACCAACCCGCTTCATAAGGTGTAAAACTGAAATAGTTATAAACGCTGTCACAGTTTGCTTGTACTGGAATACCAATTTCTAAAAACTTATCTAAGTCTTCGTTTTTAAAACCGCAGTTGTAGCCTTGCGTCCAATTCGCATCTGCTACTTTAAATTCGTATGCTTTACCAATTGTGCCAAATTTAACTTTGGTGCTAAAAACATTCGCAGTTTGCTGTGTCAACTGATACGCCTTTTGCGCTTCCCATAGAGTGAAGTCACCTCGTAAATAAAGCGTAGTATCTACATTACCAACATTGCTTGTTTGATCTAACAGGCTATCGTCTGTGCTTGAGCAACCAGCGAGCACTAAACTTGCTGCTGCCATAATTGTAAGTGATGCTTTTTTCATTGTTGTTATCCGCGATTTTCTAAGCTTAATTACTATACTAAATATCGTAAAATTTAATGCAAGCGGCTTTTGTACCTAGCGTAAATATTTCCGCTATAACTAAGCTAAATACTGAATAAGTGAATTGAAAATAAAAAAGCCGGTGAAATCACCGGCTTTTTTTATTATGTTTTTACTTACTTTTGTAACAGTGAAATATCTGCTACTTGTAAGAACAAACTTCTAAGTTGGCTTAATAATGTTAAGCGATTTAGTTTCACTGCCTCGTCGTCAGCCATAACCATTACGTTGTCGAAGAAGGTATCAACTACTTCGCGTAAATCAGCAAGACTTGCTAAAATCGTTTGGTAATCATGTGCTGCAAATGCAGGCGCTAGCTCTACTTGGTAGTGTGCAATTTTCTCTGCTAATTGCTTTTCAGCATCTTCAACTAATAAGCTCTCATTAACGCTGTCAGCAAGCGTTACTTCATTCTTAGCTAAGATGTTACCTACGCGCTTATTTGCCGCTGCAAGCGCTTCTGCTGCGTCTAATTCACGGAAATGAGATACCGCTTTAACGCGCTGATCAAAGTCCGCAGGCTTAGTAGGACGACGAGCAAGAACAGCTTGAATAATATCAACACTGAAGCCTTCATCTTGATACCAAGCACGGAAGCGACCAAGCATAAATTCAATTACATCAACTTCAACATTGTCATTACTAAGCTTATCGCCGAACAGTGATTTTGCTTTCGCAATTAAATCAACTAAGTCGAGGTTGTAACCCTTTTCAACGATAATACGCAATACACCTAACGATGCGCGGCGAAGCGCAAATGGGTCTGAACCTTTTGGTGCTTGACCAATACCGAAGATACCCACAATCGTATCAAGCTTATCAGCCATAGCAACTGCCGCCGACACACCTGTACTTGGTAATTCATCACCTGCAAAACGCGGCATATACTGCTCGTAAAGTGCTTTTGCTACTTCAGCATCTTCTCCATCATGGGTTGCGTAGTGCATACCCATTACACCTTGTGTATCTGTAAATTCAAATACCATTGAGGTCATTAAGTCACACTTTGCTAGTAAACCTGCGCGTTTAGATTTTTCAACATCTGCTTCGATTTGCTCAGCAATGTAGCCAGCAAGCTCGGTAATGCGGTCAGTTTTATCTTTAATGGTACCCAACTGTTTTTGGAAAATAGCTTGGTCTAACTCTGGTAAACGTTCGATTAACGGACGTTTACGGTCAGTATTAAAGAAGAACTCTGCATCGGCTAAACGAGGACGAACCACTTTCTCGTTACCTTCAATTACGTAACGAGGCTCTTTTGACTCGATGTTCGATACGAAGATAAAGTTTGGTAATAAGTTTTTGTTTTCATCGTAAACTGGGAAGTACTTCTGGTCACCTTTCATGGTGTAAACAAGCGCTTCTGAAGGTACTTTTAAAAACTCTTCTTCAAATTTAGCTGTCAGTACTACAGGCCATTCAACAAGTGAAGTTACCTCTTCAACTAGGTCATCTTCTAAGTCAGCAATACCACCAACAGCTTGCGCAGCCTTTTGTGAATCAGCAAGAATAATCGCTTTACGAGCTTCGTAATCAGCCATTACTTTTCCGCGTTCTTCTAGAATCGCTGGATATTGCTCGGCAGAATCAATGGTAAACTCTTGTTCACCCATAAAGCGGTGACCACGAATAGTTCTATCTGATGCGACACCTAAGATCTCACCAGTAACTAACTCGTCACCCATCAGCATTGTTAACGTTTTCACTGGACGAATAAATTGAGTCGCTTTATCACCCCAACGCATTGGCTTAGCAATCGGCAGCTTCGCAAGTGCCTGTGCTGCTAACTCAACAATAATCTCGTTTGTCGCTTTACCTTTTACTTCTTGCTTGAATAAAAGCCACTCGCCTTTATCTGTTTTAATTCGGTCGGCTTGCTCTACAGTAATGCCATTACCACGTGCCCAGCCTTGTGCTGCTTTTGTTGCATTACCGTCTTCATCAAATGCAACCGATACTGCCGGACCGCGTTTTTCTACAACTTTATCCGCTTGTGATTCAGCAAGTGATGCAACTTTAAGTGCTAAACGACGTGGTGCTGCGTACCATTTAACACCCTCATGGCTTAGTTCTGCAGCTTTTAATTCTGCTTCAAAATTTGATGCAAAGCTCTCTGCTAGTGTACGAAGTTGTGTTGGTGGCAGTTCTTCCGTGCCTAATTCAATTAAAAATTCTTTTGCCATGATTACTTCTCCTCACCACTTTTTTTACACATTGGGAAACCAAGCGCCTCACGCGATGCGTAATACGCTTCAGCAGTTGCTTTGGTAAGGTTACGAATACGAAGAATATAGCGCTGACGTTCTGTTACTGAAATTGCTTTACGAGCATCTAATAAGTTAAATGCGTGCGCAGCTTTTAAGATTCGCTCATATGCAGGTAACGGTAATGGTTTCTCAAGCGCTAATAAATCTTGTGACTCTTTTTCACATTGGTCAAAGAAGCTAAATAAGAAATCTACGTCTGCATGTTCAAAATTATAAGTCGATTGCTCTACTTCATTTTGATGGAAAATATCACCATAAGTAACTTTGCTACCGTCTGGTGCATAGTTCCACACTAAGTCATACACAGAGTCTACTTCTTGGATATACATAGCTAAGCGCTCAATACCATAAGTAATTTCACCTGTAACAGGCTTACACTCAAGGCCACCTACTTGTTGGAAATAAGTAAACTGAGTTACTTCCATACCGTTTAGCCACACTTCCCAACCAAGGCCCCATGCACCTAGCGTTGGATTTTCCCAGTTGTCTTCTACGAAGCGAATATCGTGTACTAGTGGGTCAACACCTAGTACTTCTAAAGAGCCTAAATAAAGCTCCTGAATGTTATCTGGAGACGGTTTTAACGCTACTTGAAACTGGTAGTAATGTTGAAGGCGGTTCGGGTTTTCACCATAGCGACCATCGGTAGGACGACGTGATGGTTGAACATATGCAGTCGACATTGGCTCTGGGCCAAGTGCACGCAAACATGTCATTGGGTGCGATGTTCCCGCACCTACTTCCATATCGAGTGGCTGAACGATAGTACAGCCGTTTTGTGCCCAGTAATCCTGTAATGCTAGGATCATTCCCTGGAAGGTTTTGATATCGTATTTTTGCATTGGCTTTAGCTGATAATTTAATCTGAAAAATTACCTTACAGTATACCGCGGCAACAAACAGGTTTTAAGCGATTTGTTAAGTAACAGCCAATAAAAAAGGGCCATTTAGGCCCTTTTATTAAAAATATTCACGATGTTCTAAACATCTAAGTTCACAACTTTAAGCGCGTTTTGTTCAATGAACTCGCGACGCGGTTCAACTTGGTCACCCATCAGTGTTGAGAATAATTGATCTGCACCAATCGCATCTTCAATGGTTACTTTCAACATACGACGTACTTCAGGGTCCATAGTTGTTTCCCAAAGCTGATCTGGGTTCATCTCACCTAGACCTTTATATCGTTGAATGTATAAGCCGCGCTTAGATTCAGAAATTAACCACTCAAGTGCTTCAACAAAGCTAGAGACTTGTAATGTCTTCTCGCCACGCTGAATGTAACCACCTTCTTCAATTAGGTTACCAATTTGCTCACCTGTTTTTGCAATTGCAAGGTAATCACGAGAAGTTAAGAACTCATAATTAAGCACGTGTTCACGGTCAACACCGTGTTGGCGAATAACGATATTTGGATAGTATAAATTGCGCTCTTCGTCTTTCTTCACTTGTGCTGTGAATAAAGTCGCATCTACATCATTTTCAGTTAAATACGCTACCACTTTATCTGTCCACTCACGAACATGAGCTTCATTTGATAAATCAGCTTCGTTAATTCTTGCTGAGTAAATTAATGAATTAAGCACACTTAACGGATACTTACGTGTTAAACGTGTAATAATCGCTTCAGTTGATTGGTAATCTTTAACTAATGCTTCAAGCGCAACATCACTAATACCTGGCGCTTCTTCATTTACATGTAAAGAAGAACCATCTAATGCAAGAGTGGTTAGGTATTCAGTTAACGCTGGGTCATCTTTAATATAACGCTCTTGCTTACCTTTTTTCACTTTATAAAGTGGCGGCTGAGCAATATAAACATAACCACGCTCTACAATTTCTGGCATTTGACGATAGAAGAAGGTCAATAGTAGCGTACGAATGTGCGAACCATCGACGTCAGCATCGGTCATGATAATAATGCTGTGATAACGCAATTTTTCAGGGTTATATTCATCGCGACCAATACCACAACCTAATGCTGTGATAAGTGTTGCAACTTCTTGTGAAGATAGCATTTTATCAAAACGAGCTTTTTCAACGTTAAGAATTTTACCTTTCAGCGGTAGAATCGCCTGATTCTTACGGTTACGGCCTTGCTTAGCCGAACCGCCCGCTGAGTCACCTTCCACTATGTATAGTTCAGAAAGTGCTGGGTCTTTTTCTTGGCAGTCAGCTAATTTACCTGGTAGACCAGCTAAATCCATCGCACCTTTACGACGTGTCATTTCACGCGCTTTACGTGCTGCTTCACGAGCACGTGCAGCATCAATAATCTTAGTTACAACTATTTTTGCATCTTGTGGGTTTTCTAATAAGTATTCACTTAATTTTTCACCCATAGCTTGCTCAACAGCAGACTTAACTTCACTTGATACAAGTTTGTCTTTTGTCTGAGAAGAGAACTTAGGATCAGGTACTTTAACAGAAATAACTGCAATTAAGCCTTCACGGGCATCATCACCTGAAGCACTGCTTTTTTCTTTTTTGTTAAAGCCTTCTTTATCCATATAGGTATTTAGAGTACGTGTAAGTGCACTTCTAAAACCAGCTAAGTGAGTACCACCATCACGCTGTGGAATGTTGTTAGTAAAGCAGTAAATACCTTCTTGGAAACCATCGTTCCACTGCATTGCAACTTCAACACTAATGCCATCTTCTTCACGCGTTGAAGTGAAGTGGAATACATTTTGGTTAACTGGTGTTTTATTCTGATTTAAATACTCAACAAACGCTTGAATACCACCTTCGTATTTAAAGTGGTCTCTTTTCTCATCACGCTCATCTGAAAGAATTATACTCACACCTGAGTTTAGGAATGATAATTCACGTAAACGTTTTGCAAGAATATCGTAATGGAAGTTAGTATCGCTGAAGGTTTCTGCGCTTGGCCAAAAACGGATTTCGGTACCGTTTGTTTCAGACTCGCCAATGACTGCTAATGGTGCAGCTGGTTCACCCATGTTATAGATTTGCTCGTGAATTTTGCCACCACGACGAATCGTTAACTTTAGCTTTTCTGATAATGCGTTTACTACTGAAACACCAACACCGTGAAGACCGCCCGATACTTTATAAGAGTTATCATCGAACTTACCACCGGCATGAAGTACCGTCATGATAACTTCAGCAGCTGATACACCTTCTTCTTCGTGAATCTCTGTCGGAATACCACGACCATTATCGCGCACCGATACAGAGCCATCAGAATGGATGGTTACATAAACATCATCACAGTAGCCAGCAAGAGCTTCATCTATTGAGTTATCTACAACTTCAAACACCATATGATGAAGACCCGTTCCATCATCCGTGTCACCTATGTACATCCCAGGACGCTTTCTTACTGCATCCAGTCCTTTTAGTACTTTAATACTCGACGAATCGTAATTTTCAGACATGGTTTCTTCCAATTAACTTGTTATTAGTTTGCCATGTTTCACGTGGAACACTTTCATAGTTTTATTTAGAGGTTCCACCACAGCTGAAATACTGTCGTAATCAATCGCGCTTATAAACAACTGTGAAGTTGAATGAGATAATAACTCACTCACAGCTTGTTTGGTTTCGCTGCTTAATTCAGACGGTAAATCATCAATTAAAAAAAGTGATTGTTTATCTGTTTCGCTTTCAATTAGGCTATTTTGACAAATCTTTAGCGCATACATTAAAAGCTTTAGTTGGCCACGTGATAAAAAATTCTCGACAGCTATGCCATCTATTAGAAAATTAATATCTGCTTTATGCGGCCCTTTACTGGTGTGACCCAGTTTAGCGTCCCTTTCAAAGTTATTTCTAAGCTGTTCAGCTAAATCTTCTTCAGCTTTCCAACCCGGAGAAAAATCAAAAGTAAGACTTTTAAATAATTCAATCTGACTAGCTATCTTATCAAAAAACAGGTTAGATAACCTAGTTATATATGAGGTTCTTAATGCATTTATCTTAGTTGCGATTGTTACAAATTCTTTATCCCAAAATAGAATTTGCTGCTCAAAACCCTGTGGTTTTTGCTTTAGTAATGCATTTCTTTGCTTTAACAGTTTATTAAAGCGATACCAGTGATAATAAAACTCTTGTTCCACGTGGAACAATCCTAAATCCAAAAAGCGTCTTCGCTCTTTGGGACCACCAAAAAACAACTCAAAACTCTCAGGTGTAATCACTTGAACAGGCAATACTTCAGCAAGCTGAGCCATGCGTTCACAGCGCTTTCCATGCACTTTGGCTAGAGTATCACCAGAACGTTCTTTTTGGAGCCCTACAGGGATTTGTAAGCTGTTAAATTGCTTTTTACCATGTAACACCATGGCATTTTTTTGATGCTGAATAACTGCTTTGAATTTTGAAGTGCGAAATGACTTACCATGTGAAAGGAAATAAATAGCTTCTAGTAAGCTACTCTTTCCACTACCATTTTCACCAATGATGACATTGATTTCTGGCGAGGGGTCAAAGCTTAGCGCTTCAATATTACGAAAGTTGGAAATATTAAAGTTAACTAAGCTCATTGATTATTCTTACACAATCCAATTCTATAAACGCATTGGCATAACAACGTACATAGCGCCTTCGTCACCCTGACCTTCAATTAATGCACTGCTATTTGAATCTAATAATGTAAATAAAACGTCATCCGTTTTTATGGTATTCAACACATCAAGTAAATACGAAACGTTAAAACCAATTTCTAAATCTGGCCCTTGATACATTACTTCAACGGTTTCTTCCGCTTGTTCTTGCTCAGGGTTATTGGCAGAAATTGTTAACTCACCCGAGGTAAGATTTAATCGCACACCACGGAATTTTTCGTTTGATAAAATTGATACGCGAGCAAATGCACTGCGCAACCATTCACGATTAGCAATAATTTGCTTATCACCACCACGCGGTAAAACGCGACGATAATCAGGGAAACGACCATCAACTAGTTTAGAGGTAAAAATAAACGCTTGGTCAATTATACGAACATGGTTAGCGCCTAATTGGATTTCAACACTTTCATCATCAGCAACCAACAGGCGCATAATTTCTTGCACGCCTTTACGCGGAATAATCACCTGACGTTGTGTGTTTAACGATGCGCCAAGAGGTTTTTGTGCTAATGCTAAACGGTGGCCGTCTGTTGCAACCGTTTTAACAACATCGTTTTCAATTTCTAGCGACATACCATTCAGATAATACCTAACATCTTGATTAGCCATAGAAAAACTTGTACTTTCAAGTAGCTTTCTAAGTTCAAGACGGGTTAGGTTCATGGTTACTTCGCTATCCCAATTCTCTAAATTAGGGAAATCTTCAGCAGCGAGTGTTGCCAGTGAAAAGCGGCTTTTACCCGATGTTAGTAACACTTGTGCATCTTGAACAGTTAATGTGATATCTGAGCTATCAGGCAAACTCTTACAAATATCCAATAACTTTTTAGCCGGTAATGTCAGCTTACAGTCTGCTACAGGCTCAGCAAGCACCACACTCGCAACTAACTCTATTTCCATATCTGTACCAGTGAAGTAAAGAACACCTTCTTTTACTTCTAACAATACATTAGAAAGAATCGGTAACGTGTGTTTGCGTTCAATCGCCCCTGAAACCTGCATTAAAGGTTGTAAAAATTGCTCGCGCGAAATTGTAATTTTCATGCTGTACTCGTCCTAAGATGACAAAGTTCTAATCAAGTTTTGATAATCTTCTTTTACTTCGTGAGATTCTTCACGAAGCGACTTCACTTTTCTACATGCATGTAGCACAGTTGTATGATCTCGACCGCCAAACGCATCACCAATTTCAGGCAAACTGTGGTTGGTCAATTCTTTTGATAACGCCATTGCTACTTGGCGTGGTCTTGCTACAGAGCGACTGCGACGTTTCGATAGTAAATCAGAAACACGAATACGATAGTATTCTGCAACCGTTCTTTGAATGTTATCTATGGTAACCAATTTATCTTGTAATGCTAATAAATCACGCAGTGCTTCTTTTACAAAATCAATCGTGATTGGCCTACCTGTAAAGTTAGCATTAGCAATTACACGGTTTAATGCGCCTTCTAATTCACGTACATTTGATCTTAAGCGTTTAGCAATAAAGAAAGCCACTTCTTCAGGCAGTTTAATCTGGCTTTGCTGTGCTTTTTTCATCAAGATGGCAACACGTGTTTCAAGCTCTGGCGGCTCAATCGCAATTGTTAAACCCCAGCCAAAGCGAGACTTAAGACGATCTTCTACCCCTTCAATTTCTTTAGGGTAGCGATCTGAAGTTAAGATAATTTGCTGGTTACCTTCTAATAATGCATTAAAGGTATGAAAAAACTCTTCTTGTGATCGTTCTTTATTAGCAAAGAACTGAATATCATCAATAAGTAATGCATCAACACTGCGGTAATAACGCTTAAATTCTTCAATCGCATTATTTTGTAGAGCTTTTACCATATCTTGTACAAAGCGCTCAGAATGCATATAAACAATTTTTGCATTTTCTTTTTTAGCAAGAATACCGTTACCCACAGCGTGCAATAAGTGTGTTTTACCTAAACCAGTACCACCATATATAAATACAGGGTTGAATGCCGAACCTGGATTATCAGCAACTTGCGTTGCCGCAGCTTTCGCTAACTGGTTAGATTTACCTTCAACAAAGCTATCAAAGGTATAGTTTTCTTTAATATTGGATTTAGGCATGTTCTTAGGCGCAGGCTCAACAGGAGCTTTGCTTTCCTTTTTAACAGGCGCTTCTACTACTGTTTTTTCTTGTGCTGCCGCTTGTGGTGCAGCTGGTTTACTAATACTAACCGTGCTACCAACCTCAAAACGTAATTCAGGTGCTTCATCACCACAAATTTCAATGAGAAGTTCATTTATACGGTTTAAGTATTTTTCGCGAACCCAATCCAGTACAAAACGGTTTGGTGCATATATTGTAAGGGTATCTTCTGTGCTTTCCGCCTGAAGAGGGCGCACCCACATACTAAATTGTTGTGATGGCAGTTCATCTTGTAAAACGTAAAGACAGCTTTGCCAAACTGACAAATACACGGCAACCCCCAATAATATTCCCGCTCACCATAAACGAGCAGAAAATAAGCATAAAATCCAAGTTAAGACTGCCATTATGAAGCTAGTTTATCCACAACATCAATATTGATTTTTCTATTTTTTATGATCTCACGCACGAAAACATTTAAACACATGTTTTAAAACAATTTATTTATTAAAAATAATGTGGATAAATTACTTATAAAAAACAAGATCCAAAAGATTAAAGATGATCTATAAAAGTTTTCCAAAGAAAAGTCGCAATTTTTACACTATCATTGTGGAAAACTTTATTTTAAAATTGATCCCCGCTGGATCATGTAAGAAAGCAAAAGCGATCACCCCTCTATAACAGTTAAATGTAATTAACTTGTTAAGATTAGATTAGCTTTTATCCGCCGCCTATAATTAATACTGTTATTGAGTGTTTTTTATTGACTTTGCGTATGCTTCTCTATAACATCTCGCGCTCGCAATGGCACCTGTGCCAGGATCGCGACCTGCATAGGATGTTTTAATTTTTAACCGATCGGATGGAATATAGTTATGAAAAGAACTTTTCAACCTAGCGTTCTTAAGCGTAAGCGTACTCACGGTTTCCGTGCACGCATGGCGACTAAAAATGGTCGTAAAGTTTTAGCACGTCGTCGTGCTAAGGGCCGTAAGGTTCTTTCTGCTTAATATAGTGGAAGACTTTCGCTTTGGTAGGGAGTTACGTCTGTTAACTCCCTCACACTACTCCCGCATCTTCAATGAGCCTGCTCGCGCAGCAAATCAACACTTTACTCTTCTAGCAAAACGTAACGATTTAGACCACCCTCGTCTTGGTTTAACTATTGCTAAAAAACGCGTTAAAAAAGCAGTTCAACGTAATCGCATTAAACGCCTTGCTCGTGAAAACTTTCGTCTTAACCGTCACAAACTCGACAACATCGATATTGTATTAATGGTTAAAAATGGCGTTGATGAGTTATCAAATGAAGAGTTACACGCACAATTAACTAAGTTGTGGCGTAAAATCAACGAACGTTGCCAGCCTGGCTATAAGCCAAAACCGCGTCCTAATAACTGGCAAAAGAATAAAAACACAAAAAAAGCGTCTAACTAAAGCGAATTAGCCAGCAGTTGCATAGCAAATGCAGGTAAATTTAGGTAAAGTTAGCTCACCTTTTAATCAGGCACTTTTTCATTAAATGCACTTTTTATTTGCTCTGCCAAGTAATGTGATGATCTTTATTATTAAAGCTTATCAAAAGTTACTCAGTCCACTGCTTGGACAGAACTGTCGCTTTACTCCGACATGTTCAAGTTATGCGATAGACGCAATAAAAATACATGGATTTGTAAAAGGGAGTTGGTTCGCAGCGAATCGCATTATAAAATGTCACCCTTTGCATCCAGGTGGGGATGATCCCGTGCCTGATAAACAAAATTCAATTAAACAACACCACGAGAAATAAGAGCTGTTATGGAATCACAACGCACGTTTTTATTTATCGGTTTTCTTTTGGTAAGTTTTCTTTTATTCCAACAGTGGAATATGGATAACAACCCTCAAGTAAATACCGAGACAAGTGCTACAACACAATCATCTACAAACCAGTCAACCGACAATGACTTTGTTCCTCAGTCATCTACCGGCGACTTACCTGTAGCTAGCGTCGCTAATTCACGTCAAATTGTTGAAGTAACAACTGATGTATTTTCTGTAAAACTAGATACTTTTGGTGGCGATATTATCGAAACCAAACTATTAAAGTTTAAAGAAAAAATCGATAGCGATGAACCATTCATGTTGCTTGGCGTATTAGACGGCAATCAATATTTCTCACAAAGTGGCTTAATCGGTTTACACGGACCAGATGCATCAGCTGAAGGTCGTCCAACATACCAAGCAGCACAAACAAGTTACCAACTTGAAGGTGATGAGTTACGTGTACCACTTACATTTGTTAAAGATGGCGTTAGCTTCACTAAAACATACATCTTTAAAGCCGGTCGTTACGATGTTGATGTTGAATATCAAATTGCTAACAACACAGCTGAAACAAAACAAGTACAACTGTTTACACAAATTAAGCGTTCGATCACCGAAAAAGGTGGCATGATTGACCAAACGTACTTAGGTACAGCTTACGGTACAACAGAAGAGCCTTACGAAAAATACAGCTTTGATGACATTAAAGAGCGTGATTTAAATATTAACACTACTGCGGGTTATATCAGCTTTATCCAGCACTACTTTGTAAGTGCGTGGGTGCCTAAGCAAGACCAGCAAAATAATATTTATACCAAAGCGCGTAACGATAATTCAATTATTATTGGTTTAAAAGGCCCACTTGAAAATGTTGCAGCAAACAGCGCGCAAACAATTACTTCAACTTACTATATGGGTCCTAAAGATTCAGCAACGCTTGAAGCATTACAAGAAGATTTAGACCTAACGGTAGACTACGGTTTATTCTGGTTTATCTCACAACCGCTACATTCACTATTAATGTGGTTATACGGCTTAATTGGTAGCCTTGGTTTAGCAATTATCGCGATTACGCTAATTGTTAAAATGGTGCTTTACCCGCTTACCAAAGCACAGTACACCTCAATGGCTAAAATGCGTAACCTTCAGCCTAAAATTATGGCACTTAAAGATCGTTACGGCGATGACCGTCAGAAGATGGGTCAAGCGATGATGGAAATGTACCGCAAAGAAAAAGTTAACCCTATGGGTGGCTGTTTCCCACTATTGCTACAAATGCCAATCTTCCTAGGTTTATTCTATGTGTTCATGGAATCGGTAGAAATTCGTCACACTGAATTCTTATACCTAAATGACTTAGCAGCAATGGATCCATACTTCATTTTACCAATTCTATTTGGTGCAAGTATGTTCCTAATGCAAAAGCTACAACCAATGACAGTAACTGATCCAATGCAGCAGAAAATGATGACTTGGATGCCGGTAATGTTCTCAGTATTCTTTATCTGGTTCCCTTCAGGTCTTGTAATGTACTGGTTAGTATCTAACTTAATTTCAATTGCTCAGATGCTTTACATCTACAAGGGCATGGAAAAGAAAGGTATTTCGGTTAAGTCATAATCTGTACTTAATAGATAATAAAAGGCGACATTGAGTCGCCTTTTTTGTGCCTGCAATTTTCACATTGGCATTATCTTTTCATTACCGCTCTTGCTATTTATCTAACACAATAATTGACCAGACAATTTATCTAATTGGTATTACAATACACCTATTCGTAGCTATCAATTATCTCTATGTTTAATCAAGACACCATCGTTGCACAAGCAACCGCGCCAGGCAAAGGCGGCGTTGGCATTATTCGTGTTTCAGGCAAACTGTCACAACAAGTTGCTGAAAAAATCTTAGGCAAATGCCCAAAGCCACGTTATGCCGACTACCTCTCATTTAATACCTTACAAGGCGAACAACTCGATCAAGGTATTGCACTCTATTTTAAAGGTCCAAACTCCTTCACTGGTGAAGATGTACTAGAACTACAAGGGCACGGTGGCCCTGTTATTATCGATATGCTACTGCGTGAAATTACGCAAATTGAAGGCGTACGTTTAGCAAAACCAGGTGAGTTTAGTGAACGCGCATTCTTAAACGACAAAATGGATTTAACCCAAGCAGAAGCAATCGCAGATTTAATCAATGCAAACTCAGAGCAAGCAGCCAAAAGCGCCCTACACTCGCTGCAAGGCCAATTCTCTAAGCATATCGACACGCTGGTGGAACAAGTTATTCATCTGCGCATGTATGTGGAAGCAGCCATTGATTTCCCAGATGAAGAAATCGACTTTTTATCTGACGGTAAAGTATCGAACGCCTTAAATGCGATTATTGAACAACTCGATAACGTAACCGCGCAAGCCAAACAAGGCGCGATTATGCGCGAAGGTATGCGCGTAGTAATTGCTGGTCGCCCTAACGCGGGTAAATCGAGTTTGCTTAATGCACTTGCTGGTCGTGAAGCAGCAATTGTTACTGATATTGCCGGTACTACCCGAGATGTACTTCGCGAACACATAGATATCGACGGTATGCCGCTACATATTATCGACACCGCAGGTCTGCGTGAAAGCCCTGACGTAGTTGAACAAATAGGTATTGAACGCGCTTGGCAAGAAATCAATCAAGCTGATCGCGTATTGTTTATGGTTGATAGCACCGAAACAAGCGAGACCGATCCTGCAAAAATTTGGCCTGAATTTGCTGAGAAACTTCCGCAAGGCATGGGCATAAGTGTGATCCGCAATAAAGCCGATTTATCAGGCGAAGCAATTCGCATCGATGATTCTGCACAAACACCTGTACTAAGCGTAAGTGCTAATAATGGCGAAGGTGTAGAGCTGGTAAAATCGCATTTAAAACAGATTATGGGTTTCCAAGGTGCTACCGAAGGCAGCTTTATGGCGCGTCGCCGTCACCTTGATGCACTTGAAAGTGCAGCGTATCACCTTGCAACGGGTAAAGATCAGTTAGAAATGCACATTGCAGGTGAGATCCTTGCAGAAGAATTACGCTTAACTCAGCAATACTTAAATGAGATCACGGGTGAGTTCACCTCAGATGACTTGCTTGGCAAAATCTTCAGCTCATTCTGTATTGGTAAGTAATAAATTAAGTTTTAGTACTTAGAATTAAGATGTTAGATGCTGATATTTTCTCAGCATCTATTCTTCCAAAATTAATAAAAAAACCATGCTTGATATTCAATTAAACACCTTTGTTCGCCGAATTGAAAAAGCTAACGAATTAAAAGCACAAATCAAATCATCTGGCGCCAAGTTAAGTCGTAAAGGCCGCTCTCGACACTGGCGACTACAAGGCACTTGGCCGCAATTTCAAAACATCATCCAACAAGCACAATCATTCGAAGAACCCAGCTGGCAATGGGTGATTGAAACACTTAAAAGTCATCAACCTAAACCACAAATTGAAGATTTAGTTGAAATTGTTAAAACTAACCCGAGTATCACTCAGCAGCAGCTTATTAGCCAAACCGACTGCACGCTGGTGGAAGCAAGAAAAGCCTTTGATGTGGTTGAGTGGGAAGAGTGATCACTCTTAATTCTGGCTTCCATGCAAATATCTTACGCCATCCATGACGCACTCGTTCATTCTTTTTAAACGGCCAAAAAGAACGAACCAAGAAAAAGCCACCCCCAATATCAAACTGATCTTCAAACGTTATTTAAATATGAACATAAACGCCATGAAGCGGCATCCATTCCTAAGCATGGCTTACTCGACCCGCTACGCTCCCTGTCTCGTATTATTCATTTAAATCCCATTTTCAGGTTTGATATAAGGGGTGACGAAAGACCGAAGCAACGCTTCGCAGCATGAGGAAGTGAGGTCATGGATGACCGATGGAACCAAGCTTCATGGATGAATTACTAACTCGAGTCCATAACACTCTTAGTTACTCTAAGGCAGTAAAGTGCCATAAGTAGAAATTATAAAGATCAAAAATACAACCACCTATTCAAGCTATATCATTTAGGTGGCATTTTATAACGCAACTATTAGGTAAAAGTTGCGTTTATAGCCATATTTAATTTTAGCAATAACAAGAAAAGCTGACACTAGGTCAGCTTTTACAAGGGATGAAAGGTGTTCCATGGGAAACGTATTATTTCGTTTCTTTGGTTGAAAGAGCACCATAAAATTTATTAAAAGATTTTTCAATCCGGTCATGCTCTGCTGTTATTTCTTCAGCATACCTTTCTTGTATCTCTTTAGGGTTTTGAGCAAGAGAAAACACTTTCGTCATTAAATCCAAGCGTAGCTTCGACCTTTCTATATCGTGAGTTAGTGTAGTTAATTGATTTTGCATTTTTAGAGCTTCTAACTGTTCGTTTTGAGCATTAGCTTGACGTGTTAATTCTTTGATAGATTCATCTGTACTTTCGCGCTGTAAAGCTAGCTCATGTCTTTGCAGAATAATTGTATAAATCAAACCAGCAAATGCCAAACCACTGAATAAGGCATTTGTTGGTCCAAACATATCGCCATTGCTTGCACGACTTGCGAGACTGTCATTTATTAATGGGTAGATGTATGCATTAAATAGCCATATAGCTACTACGAGCAAAATGGACCCAATAAACCATCTAAAAGAATGATCTTTCTTTTCATCGACTTCGTTTTTATTAGTGCTCATGTGCTTCTTCAATATAGAATAAAACCAATATGTTACCTAAACAACGGTTCATGCGGCAAATACTGTCTGTGCAGAACTGGGGTTTCTTATCAGGATTTATGTTTAATCAATGCTCCAGCTTTAAACAAAGTCCCCCGTTATTTTGCGAGCTAAAATGAGGTTAGTCTTACTGATAATGGCTTTATAGCCGGCTGCTCTTCGCTCAGCACCTTCCTTATAGAATGTTGTTAAGAATAACCTTCCGCTTTAATCAAACCAGAACAACGAGTTTGAATTGATAATACGAGATAGGAAGCGTAGCGAGTCGAGTAAGCCATGCTGAGATAAGGATATCGATTCATGACGTTTATCATAAAATTCAAATTTGTTGTGAGGATCAGTTTGATTTCGCGGCGGCTTTTGTTACGAAATATATCCCTATATTTCGCCCTTTGGGCCAGCTTCGCTGTTCAAATTTATTCCCGATAAATTTGTGGTTCGTGCTTTTTGGCCGTTTAAAAAGAATGAACGAGTACGCCATGGATGGCGTAAGATAATGCAAGGAGGCAAATTCAAAGGGGATTACCAAAAGATAAATGTATGCACGCCTCTAAATCTAACCCCTCAACACCCCAAATTATGCAATAAAAAGCCAACTTCTTATAAGTTTCTAACCTGAAAACTGCTCTGCCCGAGCTTTTTTAATAGCATTGCTAAGCGATCTAAACGCCATGATCGTAGCTCATCTACCCTCGCTTGGCGGATTGTATAGCCCTTTCCGGTTTGCGTATTTATGGCAAATAAGTGATACTTATTGGGCTCTAAGTTCGATTCTTGGGCAATAAAGTCTGTCATAGAGCCTGTTTCTACAAGTCTTACAAACTCACCTTCTTTGATCCGATAAAAATCAATCACAACAATTCACCAAAATAATCATTACATATTGCCATTTTGTCATATTACGATCTAAAAAGCAGATCTGATATTGGCTAGCTAAGTGAAAAGATCGCCTATTTTTAGAATATTTGGATCTTAAAAACAACTTATTAGATCTAATAAAAAACCTGATCTTGAAACCAAATGAATAGATCTATCCACAAGCAGATAAACCTCCCTGTAAAATGCTCCTTTTTACAGACTTTTTTCCCTAGTATTTAGATTTCATAAATAGCTTAACAACGTGTTGTGCACAGTTAGATCGCAAATATATTAAAAATATAATTAAATTTAAAACATTAAATAACAGATACTTAAACAAATAACGATGATAAAACAATCAGATTTAAACTATCCACTGTGAATAAGATCTTTTAACTATGTAGTTTATACCTTAAGATCGGCAAAAATACCTGATCAACTCATCATGAAAAACCTAAGTATTATCGTTGGTAGCCAAATGGGCTCGGCAGAATATGTTGCAGAGCAGCTACAAGACGCCTTAGCTGAAGAAGGCCTAAGCGTTACAGTACACGAACAACCTGTATTAGCTGATATTACAAATACAGATTGGCTTATTTGTACATCGACACATGGTGCTGGCGAATTACCTGATAACATTCAAGCTTTTGCAGCAGAACTTGCTGAAGGCGAAGCGTTAAATGATATTAACTACGCGGTGATTGGTTTAGGTGACTCTAGTTATGATCAGTTTAATCAAGCAGCTAAGCAGATTGATCATCTTCTGTTGGATAAAGGCGCAAATAAGTTATTAGATCGCCTTGAAATCGACGCGCAGTCAGAAGAATTGCCTGAAGATATAGCTTTAGCCTGGTTACCACAGTTAATTAAAGTGCTTAGCTAATTAATTAGCGATAACGATCATATGAAAAGGTTATTCACAATTTTTGTCTTTTTTAGATCGGAATGTGGATAACCCTTGATCTAACCTTGTATTTATAGATGATTATGCATTGGATAGAATTTTAGCTTGATCGCATTGTTGATAACTAGGCTAGTTGATCAAAGGTTTTAAAGTTGTTGATCCGATCATATCAACATCAAGTGATCTAACTTAACTTAATGATTTAATTATCGAATTGATACTTATCAACAGAAATGGGCGTTCTATATAATATAAATAACAAGATCTTTCTAAAGATCATTTAATTTATATTAGATCAACTCTTTAGATCGTGTTCAATATTTAATCGTTTCACTTCTTAGAATTTCTAGGTAGAATACGCATCCTTTCAAAATCTAACTCGGATATTACGCAGGATCCTTTACATGCTATTTCATGAACAATTTGACGTTATTGTTGTTGGTGGTGGACATGCTGGTACAGAAGCAGCATTAGCTTCGTCGCGCATGGGAATGAAAACATTACTGTTGACTCATAATATTGATACTTTAGGTCAAATGTCATGTAACCCTGCGATCGGTGGGATCGGTAAAGGCCACTTGGTAAAAGAAATCGACGCTTTAGGTGGTGCTATGGCACAGGCGATCGATAAAGGTGGTATTCAATTTAGAACACTGAATTCTTCTAAAGGCCCAGCGGTACGAGCTACTCGTGCTCAAGCAGATAGAAAGCTTTACAAAGAAGCAATTCAGCAAACGTTGCAAAACCAAGAAAACTTAACGATTTTCCAACAGTCGTGTGATGATCTTATTGTTGATGGCGACACTGTAAAAGGTGTTGTAACGCAAATGGGTTTAAAGTTTGAAGCGCGTACTGTGGTATTAACGGTAGGTACTTTCTTAGGTGGCCAAATCCATATTGGTATGGAAAACTTTAGTGGTGGTCGTGCAGGTGATCCACCGTCAATTGCATTAGCAAAACGTTTGCGTGAACTACCGTTCCGTGTGGATCGCTTAAAAACAGGTACTCCGCCGCGTATTGACGCGCGCACTGTTGATTTTTCAGTAATGCAGGCACAACCTGGCGATACACCAACACCTGTATTTTCGTTTATGGGTAAGCAAGAAGATCACCCAACGCAGATCCCGTGTTACATCACATATACAAACGAAAAAACACACGATGTAATTCGCAATAACCTTGATCGTTCACCTATGTATGCTGGTGTTATTGAGGGTATTGGTCCGCGTTACTGCCCTTCTATCGAAGATAAGATCATGCGTTTTGCTGATAAAGACAAACATCAGATCTTCGTAGAGCCAGAAGGCCTTACAACACATGAACTTTACCCAAATGGTATTTCAACAAGCTTACCGTTTGATGTGCAAATGCAGATCGTAAGATCAATCAAGGGCTTTGAAAATGCCCATATTTGCCGCCCTGGTTATGCAATTGAGTATGACTTTTTTGATCCGCGCGATCTAAAACAGTCACTGGAAACTAAATTTATCAATGGTTTATTCTTTGCTGGCCAAATTAATGGGACTACAGGTTATGAAGAAGCAGGTGCGCAAGGCTTAATTGCAGGTATGAACGCTGCATTACAAGCGCAGGGCAAAGAGGCGTGGACTCCTCGTCGTGACGAAGCCTACACAGGTGTGCTTATTGACGACTTAGCAACGCTTGGTACTAAAGAACCGTACCGTATGTTCACTAGCCGTGCTGAATACCGTTTATTACTGCGTGAAGATAATGCAGATTTACGTTTAACAGCAAAAGGCCGTGAGTTAGGCTTAGTTGATGATGCGCGTTGGCAAGCATTTAACGAAAAGATTGAAGTGATGGAACTTGAATCTCAACGTTTAAAGGATACGTGGATCCATAAAGATCACCCTGCCCTAGAAAATGTGAATGCATTACTAAAAATGCCACTCGCTCGTGAGGCAAGCCTTGCTGATTTGGTAAAACGCCCAGAAGTAAATTATAAAGATCTGGTTGCGATTGAAGGCTTAGCGCCTGAAACAAATAATGACCAAGCGCATGAGCAAGTTGAAATTCAAATCAAGTACGCTGGTTACATTGCACGCCAGCAAGATGAAATTGATAAGCAACTGCGTCACGAAAGTACATTACTCCCTACAGACTTTGATTACAGCAAGGTTTCTGGCTTATCAAACGAGGTTGTTGCTAAGTTAACAGATGTAAGGCCATCAACAATTGGTCAAGCATCGCGAATTTCAGGTATAACACCTGCTGCAATTTCGCTATTATTAGTGTACTTAAAAAAACAAGGTTTATTACGCAAATCAGCTTAGTGCTGATTTGCTGCTTTCTAGGTTCATTACGTGATTCGCAATAAATTAGATGCCTTATTGGCAAAAACATCGATTACCCTATCTGAAACACAAAAACAGCAACTGGTTAGTTATGTTGAGATGCTTGATAAGTGGAATAAAGCTTACAACTTAACATCAGTACGCGATCCACAGGAAATGGTGGTAAAACACATTCTTGATTCGCTTGTTGTAGCACCTCACTTAGAAGGTAATAATTACATTGATGTTGGAACTGGTCCTGGGTTACCAGGTGTTGTGCTTGCGATTGCTCATCCAGATAAACAATTTGTACTATTAGATAGCCTCGGCAAACGTATTCGTTTTTTAAATCAAGTTAAGCTAAATTTAAAACTCAAAAACATTACGCCAGTACAATCTCGAGTAGAAGAATATCAACCAGAACAACCATTTGATGGGGTTTTAAGTCGTGCCTTTGCATCTTTGCAAGATATGGTAGACTGGTGTCAGCACTTAGTGGATCACTCTGGTCGTTTTATTGCGCTAAAAGGCCAATTTCCTGAACAAGAAATTGACCAATTACCGGCCTCGATTGAATACCAAGATAAAGTTGTATTAACAGTGCCTGAGCTGGATGCCGAAAGGCATTTAATAATTCTAAAAAAGAACTAATTTGTTAGGGGACACCGTGGCTAGAATCATTGCAATTGCAAACCAAAAAGGTGGTGTTGGTAAAACAACCACTGCGGTAAACTTGGCAGCATCGATGGCTGCAACCAAGCGTAAAGTGTTGTTAATCGATCTAGACCCTCAAGGCAATGCCACTATGGGCAGCGGTATCGATAAATATGACGAAATTGCCACTACTTACGATTTATTGGTTGAAGAAAAACCTTTTAATGACGTTGTAATCACTGAAACCTCGGGTGAATATCATTTAATCGCTGCAAATGGTGATGTTACTGCCGCTGAAGTGAAACTGATGGAAATGTATGCCCGTGAAGTTCGCTTACGCAACGCACTTGAAAAAATTGCTGACCAATACGAGTTTATTTTTATCGACTGTCCACCATCGTTAAATATGCTAACGGTAAATGCGATGGCAGCTGCAGACTCTGTTCTTGTACCTATGCAATGTGAATACTTTGCACTTGAAGGCTTAACAGCTTTAATGGATACCATTACGCAGCTTGGAAAACTAGTTAATCCAAAATTAGAAATTGAAGGCATCTTACGAACCATGTACGATCCGCGTAATCGTCTGGCAAATGACGTGTCTGACCAATTAAAACAACATTTTGGCGAAAAAGTATACCGCACTGTAATTCCTCGCAATGTACGTTTAGCAGAAGCACCTAGTTTTGGTGCGCCGGCAATGTACTACGATCGCGCTTCTACTGGTGCAAAAGCCTATTTAGCATTAGCCGGTGAAATGTTGCGACGTAAAGAGAAAAAAAGTCAGGCCGTTGCTTAATTTTTGAGGAAAGTGAATGTCTGCTAAAAAACGTGGTTTAGGGCGCGGCTTGGATGCCCTGTTAACATCTGCAAAACCAAAAGTGCAGGATGTTGAAGAGCAATCTAATGCACAAAATGACGGTGTAAAAGATTCAACAACAGTTGCATCGTCAAGTGAGTTACAAAAATTACCTATCGAGTTTTTACACCCAGGAAAATATCAGCCACGTAAAGACATGTCAGAAGAGGCGCTTGAAGAACTTGCCTCGTCAATTCGTGCTCAAGGGGTTATTCAGCCTATCGTTGTGCGCCCTATTGCTCATAACAGCTACGAAATTATTGCTGGTGAGCGTCGCTGGCGTGCTGCACAAATTGCAAAGTTAGATATCGTTCCTTGTTTAATTAAAGAAGTGCCTGATGAAGCGGCTGTTGCTATTGCATTAATTGAAAATATTCAACGTGAAGATTTAAATGCAATGGAAGAAGCAGTCGCTCTTGAACGTTTATTGAACGAATTTGAACTTACACATCAACAAGTTGCTGATGCTGTAGGTAAATCACGTACCACTGTGACTAATTTATTGCGTTTAAATAATCTCAATGAAGATGTTAAGCGTTTGCTTGAACATGGCGACATTGAAATGGGCCATGCTCGCTGTTTATTAGCGCTTGATGGTGAAGACCAATCTGCAACAGCACGTATTGTTGTAGCAAAAGCCCTAACGGTGCGTGAAACAGAAAAACTGGTACGTTCAGTATTAGAACCTAAACCTGAAGTTGCGCCAAAAGAGAAAGATCCTGATGTTGTTCAGCTTGAACAACAACTTGCACAAAATTTAGGTGCAAAAGTAGAAATTAGTTATAACCAAAAAGGGAAAGGTAAATTGGTTATTTCTTATACTTCTTTAGACGAGCTTGATGGCATTTTAGAGAAAATTAATTAACGGTATATTAATTTCCGATATACATTTCATTAATATTATCTAATAGTCTAAAAATACCTTAAATTTTGCATAAAAATCACGGTTTAAAGCCTGTTTATGCACCTTCCAAAAGCCTATAAATAAACGGCTTTCAAGTTGCAAATCTGGCAAAAATAAGTATAATTTTGCCAGTTTTTTGTACCCTGTTCTATTGTGCATCGTCAAGGTTGATTATTTTTGTGGCAAATTCATTAGCAAAACCTTTACGAACCAAAGCACTGAAGTTTATTTATTTACAGGGCGTAGTAGCACTTGCAAGTGCGTTAGTTGTTTGGCTTGGTTGGGGAGTTTTAGCGGGCAAATCTGCATTAATTGGTGGATTTGTGGCGTTGCTTCCCAATTTAGTATTTACCCTCTATGCTTTTCGTTTTGCTGGGGCCAGACAAGTACAGCAAGTTTACTCCTCGATAAAACGAGGGGCAGGATTAAAGTATTTATTAACCATTGTGCTGTTTGCACTGGTGTTTAAGTCGTCTGCGGTAATGTTATTACCATTTTTCTCGGCTTATGTACTGGTAATGATAGTAAGTTGGTTTGCACCGATTTTTTTTCATTAACTTTTGGGATAAAACATGGCTGAAGAAGTAACTCTATCGAGTCACATTCAGCACCACTTAACAAATGCTAAGATGTGTTCGACCGATGCCGGTCTTGCCTTCAATAAAGCATGTGCTGACAGTGGTTTCTGGACGTGGCATATCGATACCCTTGCTTGGTCTATCGGATTAGGGATCTTATTTTTATGGATCTTCCGAAGCGCAGCAAACAAAGCAACTACCGGTGTACCGGGTAAGTTTCAATGTTTCATTGAGATGATTGTGGAGTTTGTTGGTGACAACGTACGTGATACTTACCACGGTAAGAGCGCGTTAATTGCACCACTTGCACTGACCATCTTTGTTTGGGTTTTCTTAATGAACCTAATGGACTTAATTCCTGTTGACTTCTTACCTGCATTTGCTGGCTTTGTTGGCGAATCAGCATTTGGTATGGATTCACACGATGTCTACATGAAGATAGTACCAACCACAGATATCAACCTAACTGCTGCATTAGCGCTAGGTGTATTCTTACTGATGATTGGTTACTCAGTAAAAATTAAAGGCATCAAAGGTTTCATTGCTGAACTTACGCTTCACCCATTCAGCACTAAGAACAAAATCGGTATGTTGTTCTTAATCCCGTGTAACCTTTTGTTAGAAACAATCGCGTTAGTTGCTAAGCCGTTTTCACTAGCACTACGTTTATTCGGTAACCTGTATGCAGGTGAGCTTATCTTCATCCTAATCGGTGCAGTTGGCTTAATGCAGTTACCATTACACTTTATTTGGGCAGTTTTCCATATCTTAGTTATCGTTCTTCAAGCATTCGTATTTATGATGCTGACGATTGTTTACCTAAGCATGGCAAGCTCAGACAACCACTAATTTACAAACTTTTTTAATTTAACTTTTAATTTACATTTTGGAGATAAAAATGGAACTAATGATTGGTCTTAAGTACATCGCTGTGGCTCTACTTATCGGTTTCGGTGCAATCGGTACTGCTATCGGTTTCGGTAACATGGGTGGTAAATTCCTAGAAGCGTGTGCTCGTCAACCTGAACTAGCGCCTTCACTACAAGTTAAAATGTTCATCCTAGCTGGTCTTATCGATGCGGTAGCAATGATCGGTGTAGGTATCGCAATGGTATTGTTGTTCGTACTTTAATTTTATTAATCGTTGAACAGCAAACTATTTAAGGAGGAGCGGTCGTGAACTTAACTGCCACTCTAATTGGTGAATTAATTGCGTTTACTGTTTTCGTACTTTTCTGTATGAAATATGTATGGCCACCGCTAAACGGCGCAATTGAAGCTCGCCAGAAAAAAATTGAAGAAGGTTTAGCTGCTACAGACAGAGCTGAAAAAGACTTAGAGCTTGCTCAGCAGAAAGCAGCTGACCAGCTTAAAGAAGCTAAAGCACAAGCAGCTGAAATTATTGAACAAGCTAAAAAGCGTGCTACGCAAATCGTTGACGAAGAGACATCTCGTGGTCAAGAAGAGCGTAAAGCTATCATTGCTCAAGGTCACTCAGAAGTAGAAGCTGAGCGCAATCGTGCGAAAGAAGAACTTCGCCTACAAGTTGCTAAATTAGCAGTTGTTGGTGCAGAGAAAATCTTAGAGCGCGAGATCAATGAAACGGCACATAGCGACATCGTTGAAAAACTTGTTGCTGAGCTATAGATAGGAGGGTATGAGCATGTCTGAATTGACTACCATCGCTCGCCCATACGCGAAAGCGGCTTTTGATCTAGCCGTTGAGAAAGGTACTGTTGAAAGTTGGAACGAGATGTTGTTCTTCGCTGGCGCATTAGCGAGCGATGCACAAGTTAAAGCCCTACTTTCAGGCATTCCTTCTGCAAACGAGCAAGCAGATGCAATCATCAAGCTTGGCGCAGAGCAGATCAACGAACAAGGTCAAAATCTTATCAAGCTAATGGCCGAAAATGAGCGTTTAGCCGCTATTCCTGCTGTTGCTGAGTTATATGCTGAATTTAAATCAGAATATGACAAAGAAATCGACGTTGACGTTGTTTCTGCAACTGAGCTTACTGCACAGCAGCAAGCTACTCTTAGCGCAGCATTGGAAAAACGCTTCGCACGCAAAGTTAAGCTGAATTGTAGTGTTGATGCTAACACTATGGGCGGTCTAGTGATTAAAGCTGGCGATACTGTGATCGATGGATCAGTACGCGGTAAGCTAAATCGTCTTGCAACCACACTACAATCGTAATTGGGAAGAAGAGCATGCAACTTAATTCCACTGAAATTTCAGAACTAATCAAGAAACGTATTGAGCAGTTCGAAGTTGTTAGTGAAGCACGTAACGAAGGTACAATTGTATCTGTTACTGACGGTATCATCCGCGTACACGGTCTAGCTGACTGTATGCAAGGTGAGATGATCGAGCTTCCTGGCAGCCGTTACGCTATCGCACTAAACCTTGAGCGCGACTCAGTAGGTGCAGTAGTAATGGGTCCATACGCAGACCTTAAAGAAGGCGTAAAAGTTAAAGCAACAGGTCGTATCCTTGAAGTACCAGTTGGCCGTAATCTACTTGGTCGTGTTGTTAACACACTAGGTGAGCCAATTGATGGTAAAGGTGCTATCGAAGCTGAAGGCTTCGAACCTGTAGAAAAGATTGCACCTGGTGTAATCGAGCGTCAATCAGTAGACGAGCCAGTACAAACTGGTTATAAGTCTATCGATGCGATGATCCCAGTTGGTCGTGGTCAGCGTGAGCTAGTAATCGGTGACCGTCAGACTGGTAAAACTGCATTAGCTATCGATGCTATCATCAACCAAAAAGGCACAGGCGTTAAGTGTGTGTACGTAGCGGTTGGTCAAAAAGCATCTACTATTGCTAACGTAGTACGTAAGTTAGAAGAGCACGGTGCACTTGAAAACACAATCGTTGTTGTTGCATCTGCTTCAGAATCAGCTGCGCTTCAATTCCTAGCGCCATTTGCTGGTTGTACAATGGGTGAATTCTTCCGTGACCGCGGTGAAGACGCACTAATCGTATATGATGATCTTTCTAAGCAAGCTGTTGCTTACCGTCAGATTTCACTACTTTTACGCCGTCCGCCAGGTCGTGAAGCATACCCAGGTGACGTTTTCTACCTTCACTCACGTCTTCTAGAGCGTGCATCACGTGTTAACGCTGATTACGTTGAGAAGTTCACTAACGGTGAAGTGAAAGGTAAAACTGGTTCACTAACTGCACTTCCAATCATTGAGACTCAAGGTGGTGACGTTTCTGCGTTCGTACCTACAAACGTAATCTCAATCACGGATGGTCAGATCTTCCTAGAAACTGACTTATTCAACTCAGGTATTCGTCCTGCAGTTAACGCTGGTATCTCGGTATCGCGTGTTGGTGGTGCAGCTCAAACTAAGATCGTTAAGAAACTAGGTGGTGGTATCCGTCTAGCGCTAGCACAGTATCGTGAACTAGCAGCGTTCTCACAGTTTGCGTCTGACCTTGACGATGCAACTCGTGCTCAATTAGAGCATGGTGAGCGTGTTACTGAGCTGATGAAGCAGAAGCAGTACGCTCCAATGTCTGTTGCTGAAATGTCTCTGTCACTATTCGCTGCTGAAAAAGGTTATCTAAAAGACATCGAAATCAACAAGATCCTTGATTTCGAAGCTGCGTTAATCTCTTTCGCTAACAGTGAATATTCAGCGCTTATGACTGAAATCAACGAAACTGGTAACTACAACGCCGAGATCGAAGCTCAACTTAAAGAGCTTTTAGAGAAGTGTAAATCTACACAAACTTGGTAAGTTATTAATGGTGACTTCGGTCACCACTGATTCGGAGATAAGTCATGGCCGGCGGAAAAGAGATAAAAACCAAGATCGGGAGTATTAAAAATACTCAGAAGATCACCAGCGCAATGGAAATGGTTGCCGCTTCAAAAATGAAGAGAGCGCAAGAGCGCGTGGCAGCTAGTCGTCCTTACGCTGAAAATATACGCAAAGTGATCGGTCGTGTTGCTCAGGCTAACTTAGACTTCAAACATCCGTTCCTTGAAGAACGTGAAGCGAAGCGAGTTGGTTATATTATTGTTTCTACTGACCGCGGTCTGTGTGGCGGCTTAAACTCAAACGAGTTTAAGAAAGTTGCACTAGACGTAAAAGCGTGGAAAGAAAAAGGCGTAGATGTTGAATTTGCTGCATTAGGTAGCAAGGCAGCAGGCTTTTTCCAGCGCTTTGGCGGTGAGTTAATGGCAAGCAAAGCAGGGCTTGGTGATGCACCTTCTGTACAAGACGTTATTGGTCCTGTAAAAGTAATGCTAGATGCATACTCAGAAGGCAAAATTGACCGTTTGTTTGTTGTTTACAATAACTTTGTAAACACCATGAAACAAGAGCCAGTGATCGATCAGTTATTACCTTTGCCTAAAGCTGAAGAAGAAGTTTCTAGCCACTCTTGGGATTACTTATATGAGCCAAACCCAGAGGCAATTTTAGAAACTCTTATCAAACGCTTTATTGAGTCTCAGGTATATCAAAGTGTTGTTGAAAATGCTGCATCTGAACAAGCTGCACGTATGGTTGCGATGAAAGCCGCAACAGACAACGCTGGTGACTTAATTAATGAGTTACAACTGGTATACAACAAAGCACGACAAGCTGCAATCACACAGGAAATCAGTGAGATTGTTGCAGGTTCAGCAGCCGTTTAACGGTTAGGCAAAGTTAACGAGAGGAATAGACATGAGTTTAGGTAAGGTCGTCCAAATTATCGGCGCCGTTGTGGACATCGAGTTTCCACAAGACAACGTGCCAGCCGTATATGACGCGCTAAAAGTAACAAACGGCGAGCTAGCTGGCTTAACTTTAGAAGTTCAGCAGCAGCTTGGCGGTGGTGTGGTACGTGGTATCGCACTAGGTACTACAGACGGTTTACGTCGTGGTACTGAAGTAGAAGGTACTGGTGAGCCAATTAAGGTACCAGTAGGTACAGCGACACTTGGTCGTATCATGAACGTACTTGGTGACCCAATTGATGAAGCGGGTCCAATCGGTGAAGAAGAGCGTTACTCTATCCACCGTGAAGCACCAAGCTACGAAGAGCAGAGCAACTCAGTTGAGCTTTTAGAGACTGGTATCAAGGTAATCGACCTTGTATGTCCATTCGCTAAAGGTGGTAAAGTTGGTCTATTCGGTGGTGCGGGTGTAGGTAAAACTGTAAACATGATGGAACTTATCCGTAACATCGCAATCGAGCACAGCGGTTACTCAGTATTCGCAGGTGTTGGTGAGCGTACACGTGAGGGTAACGACTTCTACCATGAAATGAACGAATCAAACGTACTTGATAAAGTATCGCTTGTTTACGGTCAGATGAACGAGCCACCGGGTAACCGTTTACGTGTTGCTCTTACAGGTCTTACAATGGCTGAGAAGTTCCGTGACGAAGGTCGTGACGTACTTTTCTTCGTTGATAACATCTACCGTTACACACTAGCGGGTACAGAAGTATCAGCACTTCTAGGTCGTATGCCATCAGCGGTAGGTTACCAGCCTACACTAGCTGAAGAAATGGGTGTACTTCAGGAGCGTATCGCATCTACTAAGACTGGTTCAATCACGTCTATCCAAGCAGTATATGTACCTGCGGATGACTTAACTGACCCATCTCCAGCGACTACATTCGCTCACTTAGATGCAACAGTTGTACTATCTCGTGATATCGCTTCACTTGGTATCTACCCTGCGGTAGACCCACTTGATTCATCTTCACGTCAGCTTGACCCATTAGTAATTGGTCAAGAGCACTATGAGACTGCTCGTGGCGTTCAAACAGTTCTTCAGCGTTATAAAGAACTTAAAGACATCATCGCAATCTTAGGTATGGACGAGCTATCTGATGAAGATAAGCAAGTTGTATCACGTGCACGTAAAATCCAGCGTTTCCTATCTCAGCCGTTCTTCGTAGCTGAGGTATTTACAGGTGCATCTGGTAAATACGTATCACTTAAAGACACTATCTCTGGCTTCAAAGGCATCTTAAACGGTGACTACGATGATATGCCAGAGCAAGCGTTCTACATGGTTGGTTCAATCGACGAAGCGATCGAAAAAGCCAAAGACATGTAATTAGGGGGCTGTTATGGCAATGACAATACATCTTGACGTAGTAAGCGCAGAAGACACTATCTTCTCTGGTCGCGTTGAATCGCTTCAAGTTACTGGTAGTGAAGGTGAACTAGGTATTTTACATGGTCACGCGCCACTGCTAACACCCCTAAAGCCAGGTATGGTTAACTTTGTTAAGCAAAACGGTGAAGAAGAGATGATTTACATTGCAGGCGGTACGTTAGAAGTACAACCTGGCACTGTAACTGTTCTTTCAGACGTTGCTACACGTGCAGAAGACTTAGATGAAGCAACTGCATTAGAAGCTAAACGCCAAGCTGAAGAGCATATGGCGAACGCATCAGCAGCAGACTTTAACTATGCTGAAGCGGCAATTGAGCTTTCTAAAGCGATTGCGCAAATCAAAGTACTTCAGTCAATTCGTAAGAAGTAACCAAACCTTACATGGTTAATTAAAAAACCCGCCTCATGGCGGGTTTTTTGTTTTTTCATTTTCTAAATTGAGGTATATAAGAAACACAACTTGTTATTCAGGAAGTAAGATGGAACTCAAATTAACGACTGTTGAACAACGCATTATTGGCTGTTTACTCGAAAAACAACAAACCACACCCGACCAATACCCTCTTTCGCTTAATAGCTTAACCAACGCCTGCAATCAAAAATCCAATCGTGAGCCGGTTTTAGATTTATCTGAATCAGAAGTACAAGATGGTTTAGATTCACTTGCTGCAAAACGCTTAGTGACAGTTGATGAAGGCTTATCTGGCCGCGTTAATAAATATGCGCATCGTTTTTGTAACACTGAATTTGGTTCAATAAAGTTAACCGATCAGCAAAAAGCGATTATCTGCTTAATGCTGGTGCGTGGTGCGCAAACTCCGGGTGAACTAAGAACGCGCTCTAATCGATTAGCAGACTTTAGTAATGTGACTGAAGTGGAAAGCGCACTAAATGCCTTAGTAGAGCAAGAATATGTTGTGAAGTTAGAGCGAGAGCCAGGCAAGCGTGAATCGCGTTTTATGCATTTATTTGGTGATACAGATATTTCTGAACTCAAGGTGATGAATTCGAATGCACAATCAACGGTTGTGGCTAGCCATCAAAGTGATGAAGTGGCACAATTACGATTAGAAGTTGCTGAATTACGCAGCGAACTTGCAGAAATTAAATCACATCTAGGTTTATAACACAGGAGAAAACCAGTGCGCGCTGAAATCATGGCTGAAATGAAGGTACTGCCTTCAATCGATCCTCAAGCAGAAATTACCCGTCGAGTGGCATTTATTAAAGGTAAGCTGGTGGAATCAGGTACGCGCAGTTTAGTGCTAGGTATCTCTGGCGGTGTTGATTCGTCAACGTGTGGTAAGCTTTGCCAGCTAGCCATTGATGAGTTAAATCAAGAACACGCTACTGATAAATACCAGTTTATCGCCATGCGTTTACCTTATGGGGTGCAAGCAGATGAAGATGAAGCGCAACTTGCTGTTGATTTTATTCAGCCATCAAAGCGCGTGACTGTAAATATTAAACCAGCAACAGATGGTATGCACACAGAGGCGCTAGCAGCGCTTGAGGCTGCGGGTATTGAGCCACCAGCACAAAGTGCTGTTGATTTTACAAAAGGTAATGTAAAGGCGCGTCAGCGCATGATAGCGCAATATGAGATTGCTGGATTAACGCAAGGTTTAGTTGTGGGCACAGATCACAGTGCTGAAAATATTACAGGCTTCTATACCAAGTTTGGTGATGGTGCATGTGATTTAGCACCACTATTTGGTCTTTCAAAACGTCAAGTTCGATTGCTCGCAAAAACCTTAGGTGCGCCAGAACTATTGGTAACTAAAACACCAACTGCTGATTTAGAATGTGACCGCCCAGGCCTTGCTGATGAAGATGCACTTGGTGTGAGCTATGATCAGATTGATGACTTCTTAGAAGGCAAAGAAGTATCGAGTGAAGTTGAAGAAAAGCTGATTGCGATTTATAAGCGCACAGAGCATAAGCGCCAGCCAATCCCAACAGTTTATGATTAATACTTACAAAGTTATGGCATAAAAAACCGAGGTTAATCCTCGGTTTTTTATTTTGTATGACTTTTATTTATTGGGAGTGATTCCCACAGCTAATTTCATCACCACTTCAACAGGCACTCGGTTCGTATTTTGGTCACTTGGTAGATATGATATTTTTGGCATATCTGTTAGCTGCTGCTGCGTAATCCAATTATTTGGTGTAGTTGAAATTAACTCTTTTGTAACTTCGTTACCGTTTGAATCGATAACTAGTTTATAAGTCATCATTCCAGGTTGTTCTGGTAACCAAGAAGGGCGTTTGCCGCTAAATTTTTTTGTTTTTTGCGGTTGAAATACCCAATATTCTTTCACTTCACTTTGATCTACCTTTATAGGAGCTTGTGTAAAGTAAGGCTCTTTTACCTTTTCTGTTGAATTACATGCTCCCAGTAGTAGTGAAAATAAAACTACTATCGCTTTTTTCATATATCATATCCTTTGAAAATAAATCGAAATATGACAATACAATAAAAAAGCCGAACAATAAATGTTCGGCTTTCAAGCATTTTGTCTAAATTCGCGTAGCGATATAAATTACGCTTTTAATGCTTTCTCAATTAGCATATCAATATAGGCTTTTTGTGCTTTCGCAGCATCCGACGCACCCCAAGATAGGCTTGCGCCTTGAATATCTTGAAGTTGCTTAAATGCGGCTGCTTTGGCTAGGTTGTCATGCTTAGATGGCTTATCAACACCAGCAACCTTAATTAACGACTTCACATATTCAGTTTGTACATTGTGGCTTACTGATGTTGCAGACTTAGCATCAACGAAAATGGCTGCTGTTAGATCGTTTAAGAAGCTATTTACATCGTATTCATTGCCGTATTTTGTACTATCAGAAATACGTGTCATTACATTTGGGTGTAACAACTGAGCTAAAACGTTCTTTTGCATACCTAAAACCATAGCATGGTACTTAGGATCTTCGTTTTTACCATAATGGCTAAAGCCGCGGCGTTGGTGCTGCATTTTATTTAGTAGCGGCTCCATTGAAGATAGCGCATCTGGTGCAAATACGAAGCTTGTTAGCACGTTCATCGCTTCTTTTTGCTTAGCAAGTGGCACTGGCGTGTAAGGTTGCGTATTGCTACCTACATTGTCACGTTCTACATAAACACCACCAATATAACGAGATACAACACCCGCTTGAGCACGGTATTGACCAAATAGCATATTCGCTTTTACAAGTAGCTCTTGATACGACTCACCGTCTTTAAGCGCGGTTTGCTCAAGTTTACCGAATGTTTGGTTTACTAATTCCATACGATCTTTGGCATAAGCCACAGCGTTTGATGACATATCGCCAATCATCACGCGTGGGTCGATATGACGACCTGGTGCACGCATATCGTCGGCATCATTACCAAATGCTAAACCATGCTCGCTAGAGCGTTTTAAAATAGATTCTAAACGTGCTGCTTCCGCTGCTGCATCAGTTAAACCTTGAGAGTAACCATACTCAATTGCCCAATCATCGTAAGGGCCTGGCTTATCTTGGAAGTAATCGCCTTGAGTCATACCTTTTGGTGCAATATTCGCAGGTGTGTAGTCCATTACTGAACCAGTTAAAATACCTTGCGTTTTAGATTTGTCGTGAACTTCTTTTTCATCCCACAAAATAGACGCTTTCATATTGTGGTTAAGACCAAGCGTATGACCTACTTCGTGAAGAATCAGCATTTTTAACCCTTGCTCTAAAATTTCTTTCTTCGCAATATCAGTCGTTGCCAGTGAATTAGCTAGCATCATACCCTGCTGCAATTCATGTCCTTGGCTGCAATGTAAACCTTGTTGGCTTGCAATATCATGGTTGTGAGCGCTTGATGATGCCGCTTGGCTGTAAAGGCTATCCATCATCCAACGGTTTTTCATAAACACGTATTCAAGCATGATATCAGAGCCTAAAATTTGGCCTGTTAACGGGTTAGCAAGTGATGGGCCGTAACCGCCAAATGGAGGACGTGGTGAAGATGTCCAACGTAACACGTTATAGTTAATGTCACCTGCATCCCACTCTGCGTCATCTGGTTGTACTTTTACTTCAATGGCATTTTTGAAACCTGCTTTTTCAAATGCTAAGTTCCATGCAAGCACACCCTCTTTTACTGTTTCGCGCCACTCTACTGGTGTCGTATTTTCAATCCACCATGTAATTGGTTCAACTGGCTCTGAAATCGCCGCATTAGGGTCTTTTTTAACAAGGTTCCAACGATTAATGTAATCTTGGTAAGGTGCCCAGTCGCTAGTTGTCATATCGTCAAACTGCTGACCAAAGTAACCAATACGCGAATCATCTTTACGTGGCTGGTAGTCATTTTGTGGCAGTTCAATAAATGAATGCTGAACTTTTACTGAAACTGTGCGCGGATCGGTTACTGATTGTGTGCCACGAACCGTTGGATTAGCATTATTAAATACATAATCAACAACGATATCTAAGTTATTTGTGTAGTTGCGGTTTGATAAAATGCGCGATTTTTTGTCATCTAGTTTACCAGGGTTAAAACGTTTGCTGGCATTTTTATCATCGGTACGCTTCCATGGTGATACTTTATGAAGCGCTTCACTTTTAAATAGCTTATCTACCTTAAGCGCAAACTTGCCTTCTTCTTCTTTTTCAATTTTTAAGCTTGCTAACACCGCTTCGCTGATATTTGCATCGCTAGCTTTAGCAATTGCATTGTTTGGATCAAATTTATAGCGTGGTGTTTTACTAATAATATCAATGCGATCAAAGTGACGACGGAATTCAATTAACTTTGTTTCACGGTATGAACCACGTACATGGCCTGCATCAACAACGCCATCAACGGTGTGTGCAAAGTAAACGTAAGGCTTGTTTAAGTTTGCCTCACTAATCACCATCATGGTTTCGCCGGTTTTTGTATCTTGGTAAAGATTAAAAAGACCTTCTGAAACGGTTTTTTTCTCTAGCATTTCAGCCAGTGTTTTATCTTTTTTCTCGTCTTTTTTCTTGTCATCTTTTGCCAATGCAGCACTGCTAGCAAAGCTAAGCGCCACCGCAAGTGAAAGTAACTTTAATTTCATTGTGTTTCCCTTGGAACATTCAAAGTGAATATTTGCTTTTTTATCAACAAAAGAGTCTACCCAATGCAAAAACAGATTAAAAACGTAAAAAGTAACTTAATGTTAACGATGCTTTATTTTGCTAAACTGCGGCTATTACTAATGCTATTCATTTTGGGTTTATAGCTAACTTCATGACAACTCTACGTTTAAACCGTACCGCAATTGCCCCAATTGCGAATAAAAAAGCAAAAATTCTTAGTTCACACAATTTGGAGCGCACCGATAACTATTATTGGATGCGCGATGATGATCGAAGTGCGCCTGCTGTACTTGACCATCTCGCAGCTGAAAATGCGTATTGTGATACGGTTCTTAAACCGACAGAAGAGTTGCAGCATCAGCTTTTTGAAGAGCTGAAAGGTCGTATTCAAAAAGACGACAGCACAGTACCGGTAAAGGATGGTGATTATTGGTATCACAGTGAAGTAACAGGTGATGATGAATATGCTCGTCACTATCGCACCACCAGCTTTGCTGGCGACAATAAGTTGCTGTTATTAGATGTGAATGCACTTGCCAGCGAGCATGAATTTTATGATCTAGGTGAAATTGGCATTAGCCCTAATGATCAGTTGTTAGCGTATTCAGAAGACACCGACAGTCGACGCATTTACACCGTACGTTTTAAGCATATTGCGTCCAATACTTACTTAGATGACGTACTGGAAAACACCGAAGGCCAAGTGATTTGGGCTAATGATAATAAAACAGTATTTTATGTAAGGAAGGACTTACAAACCTTGTTGGGTTACCAAGTATATCGCCATATTCTAGGAACCCCTCAAAGTGAAGACGTGTTGGTTTATGAAGAAGACGATCACAGCTTCTATATGGGGCTTGGTAAAAGCCGTGATGATAGTTTGTTGATGATTGATCTTGCCGCAACTGAAACTACCGATTGTTTAGTGCTTGATGCAAATAATCCAATGGGCGAATTTAAACGCTTAATTCCCCGTGAAGAAAATCATATTTATGATATTGATAAACTGGGCGATGAGTATGTTATTTACTCTAATTGGCAGGCAAAAAACTTCAGAGTTTTAACAGCAAATGTTCAAACCATTAGCCAAAAATCTCAGTGGCAAGAGTTTGTTGCCCATCGTACCAATGTACTGATTGAAGGTATTGAGTTATTTACCCATTTTAAAGTAGTGACAGAACGTGAGCTAGGGCAAATTCGTTTTATTATTTACCCAAAAAATAGCGACAGTTTTGCGCTTGCGTTTGATGATCCATGCTTTTTTGCCGGAATTGGCGATAACCCCGAGCCAAATACCGATAAAGCACGCATTTTCTATTCGAGCTTAACCACACCAAGCAGTTTGTTTGAGTTTGATTTAAATACCGGTGAAAAGCGCGTTCTGAAACAGCAAAAAGTGTTAGGCGAATTTGATGCATCACATTATCAGGCTGAGCGCTTGATGATCACTAGCCGTGATGGGGTGGATATTCCAGTATCCTTGGTTTATCGCAAAGACTTATTTAAACAAGATGGTACTAATCCGATTTATCAATATGGTTATGGTGCTTACGGTATTACTATCGATCCTAATTTTTCTGCGCATAACCTAAGCTTGCTCGACAGAGGGTTTGTTTATGTCATTGCCCATGTGCGCGGCTCTGAAATGCTTGGTCGTGAATGGTACGAGCAAGGCAAAATGCAACATAAGCAAAATAGCTTTAATGACTTTATTGATGCTACCAAGGCCTTAGTTGAAAAAGGGTATGGTGCAAAAGACAAAGTATTTGCATCGGGCGGCAGTGCTGGTGGCTTACTTATGGGGGCGGTGGTAAACCAAGCGCCAGAGTTATACCTCGGCATTGATTGCACAGTTCCTTTCCTAGATGTACTAACAACCATGTTAGATGAAAGTATTCCACTTACTACCAATGAGTATGATGAGTGGGGTAACCCAAATGAGCGTGATGCTTATGATTGGATTAAAGCGTATTCACCATACGATAATATTTGCGCACAAGATTACCCGAATATTTTAGTCACCACCGGATTTCATGATTCGCAAGTGCAGTATTGGGAGCCAATGAAATGGGTTGCTAAGTTGCGTGAATATAAAACCGATAATAACTTACTATTATTTAAAACAGATATGGACAGTGGCCACGGTGGCGCATCTGGGCGCTTTAAAAGCTTAAAAGAACGTGCGTTAGTGTTGGCTTTCTTCTTGTCATTACTTGCAGAGAAATAACATGCAGCCCTACTCTAAAGCCTGTGAAAAAAACAAAGAACCGATTTTAGCTATTTTAAAATTGGCCTTTGCAGATGTAGCTCGCGTTTTAGAAATAGGCTCTGGCAGTGGACAGCATGCTGTTCACTTTGCCCCTGCACTACCGCACTTAATCTGGCAAACAAGTGATGTACCGGTTAATCATTCAGGTATGCAGTACTGGTTAGATGCGTTCCCTGCACCAAACTTACTACCGCCCTTGTCGCTTGATATTTCAGAGTCTTGGCAAATTACTCTATACGATGGCATATTTACTGCCAATACCTTGCATATTGTTAACCCTCAACTTGTCGAAGCGTTTTTCGAAAAGGTGAAGCGCTTTTTAGCGCCTAATGGCACGCTGTGTATTTATGGGCCATTTAACTACAATGGCCAGTTTACATCAGACTCTAACGCTGAATTTGACCAATGGTTAAAAGTAAAAGACAGCACTCGTGGTATTCGTGATTTTGAATGGATTTGTCAGCTTGCAGCAGATGCTGGGCTTGAATTGATTACCGATCACGAAATGCCAGCAAATAACCGCTTGCTAGAATTTATTAAGCGCAACTAACACTGCCCATCAATTGTATTACTTGCATTGTTTACATTCGTATAAGTTATTAGATAATTTTAGATCAGCTTATCTTGTAAATTGAGGTAGTATTTTGTTATTCCAATAAAAATCGAAAAGGTTGGTTTGATGAGTAACGTATTTAAAAGATTAGGCATTTTGCTACTTTTTATAAGCAATAATAGCTTTGCAAATTGTTTATCCCAAAGTACAGATGTTAAGTTAATCAACCAATCTATCGCTGAGGGTAGTTATCGATTTTTAGTTAAATCTGACGTTGCTAAGGTACTGGATTTATCTGACCTTACTTTTAATGATTACTTAACTCAAACTGAGCAACAAATTATTGCGCTTAATCCGCGTGCTAATGTGCCCTGCCCAATTAACAATTATGTTTTAGCCCAGCAAAATATTAGCTCACCAACCATTGCTGATTTAGTAAAACCGTATCAATTAACACAACCACATAGCCAAAAAGTAGTGGTGCTATTTCATGGTTTAACCGATTCACCGTACAGCTTTCATGACTTGTCTGCGTTTTACCATCAACAAGGTTTCAATGTACGCACAGTGCTATTACCAGGTCACGGTACCGCTGCTGAGCACTTACGCCACGTTGATTACAAAGACTGGCAAGCGATTGCAGCGTTTGCTATTGAGCAATCACTTAATGATTTTGAGCAGGTTTATTTAGGCGGTTTTTCAACAGGTGCGGGCCTTATTTTAGACTATATGCAAACGCGCACGTCACTCGATGAAAAACTTGCTGGCGTAATGCTCTTTGCGCCTGCAACAAAAGCTAAAAATTCAATGTCATGGCTTGCGCAGTACATTGATTATATTCCTTTTTTAAATTGGCTCGACAAAGACGCCGATGTTGATTTTGCCAAGTATGAATCGTTTCCGATTAATGCGGGAGCCCAAGTACATTTACTAATGAATGAAGTGTATCCACTGACAAAACAGCACACCACGCATACTGTACCTATGTTTGTTGCTGTGCCTGAGCTTGATATGACGATTGAAACTAGCGCAACACTTGATTTATTAAAGCAGTGGCAGCAAAGAGCGCCTTCACCACTGACTTTAGTGTATTACGGTGAGCGCAATAATTTAGCCACGTTCAAGGCTTTTGATAAGGTTAAGCTCGTAACACCACAATGCCAAACGGAGTGCGACACGCAAATTCAAATGGCGCATACCGCGTTACCAAATGCTGCTGAGAATGTGCATTATGGTGAAAAGGCTGGTTATCGAAATTGCGGCCATTACTTGGGTGATTTAGCAAAATACAACGAGTGTAAAGTGGTGAGTGGTATCCATGCATCTGAAATTACGCCATCAGCAAAAGAACAACATACAAGTTTTAAGCGATTAACCTATAACCCGTATTACGCGCAGCTAACCGAAGAACTAGCTCTATTTTTAAATAACTAAGCAAGTTGGGTATTAAGTTAACGCTTTTTATACCCTTTCTTGAATATAGATTAGACTGAAAGCTATCGCTTGGTTTACTTTACGCAACTTTTTAAAGATAAAAATAATAACAATGCAGCATAATAACTCACATAGAACAGATTGGTGGCGCAACTTTATTGAAGTTGATGGTTTACACAGTGCTGAATTAAAACGCCGAATTTTTTCGTTTTTGGCAATGTCAGGTATTGCCTTAGTGGTGTTTTCAGGGCTATTGCTAGCAAACTTTCAAACCTACCCGTGGCTTTTAAGTATTACTTTATTGGGCGCACTCATTGCCGTATTTATTAATGTGGTGATTTACTTTAGTACCCGCCAACTTAAGTATTGCAGTATCGGCATTGCACTTACGGTATTGCTGTTAAGTATTTTGTTGGTTTACACCGGAGGCAAAGAAAACACCGCGCTTTATTGGATTATGTTTTACCCTGTTGTGGTATTTACCATGCTAGGCGTGCGCTCGGGGCTTTTATTAACGGCGCTTGCTGTAAGTGCGATTGTTTTTCAGCTATATGGCCCTGATTTTGGTCAAGCAAACTATGGTCAAACTGAAAAATCTCGCTTTCTATCAGGTTTTTCGTTAGTGGTGTTATTTGCTTTTATAAGTGAGTATTTCCGCGATAAAAGTCACCAAGCAATTACCAGCATTACCTATAACCAGAAACAAAAAGCTAATACCGATGCGCTTACAGGTTTACCAAATCGCCGCTTTATCGATGCTATCTTATTAACCAAAATGGAAAGTGCGACATCTGAATTCTTACCAATGACGGTAGTTATGTGTGATGTTGATCGCTTTAAAGCAGTTAATGACAACTATGGTCATGACATTGGTGATAAAGCACTAATGCACATTGCAAAGTTGATGCAAAATCAGCTGCGTTACTCTGATGTGGTGGCGCGTTACGGTGGCGAGGAGTTCATTATTTGTTTGCCACATGCATCAATGCGTCAGGCAGTACAAATAGCCGAAAAACTAAGAAAGAATATTGAAGATCACCCGGTTAATCTAGATAACGGCGAGCAGCTTTCACTTACGGCGAGTTTTGGTGTGGCTGAAGTACATTCAGTAGTTGCGTTTTATAATGCGGTAAAACAAGCTGATGAGGCGTTATACAGTGCAAAACGTAATGGACGAAATCGCGTTGCGACAGCATAAAAAAGCGAGCTATTAGCTCGCTTTTTTAATGAATAATATCTACTTGATAAACCGCAAGGTGCTCTTCAATAAAACGCTCTGTTTCTGCAGGCATAAAGGCTTTAGAAAGATAAGTTTGTTGGCCTTTGTAGTTAACAAATATCATGCCTTTTGGGGTGTGAATGATTTGTTTTATCTGATCCCATTCAAGTAGCGATTCGGTATACGGGTTTTTACTTTCAATGCCATCACCATTCATGGTGATGGTAACGGTTGAATTAGACGCCCTGCTCCACATTTGGCGCGCCAACCACCATGGGCGGCGGTAGTAAAAACTAATAAACTCTAAAACACCTAAACCAACCATAATATAAGGTGCTACGCCACCCATATCAGTAAAGATAATTAATCCCATACCAATACCGATAAAACTCCCAGCAAAACCGTATTTAGGTGATTGATGTGGGCTGTGTGGTAGCGATTCATCAAAACATTCTTCAAGGTAATTTTTATCGAGTGTAAATTGGTAACTAATGGTCATTGGTATTTAACTTTTACTCATAAATAAAGCGAGAGATAACATCAGCGGAGTTAAGTTTGCCGCTGCGGCAACTAAGCCCATGGCGGGCAAATGCTGCGCAATATTATCGCCTAAACGGTACAAGTATACCAAGGAAATCAAGCAAAGTCCGAGCGGCAGCAATGTAATCAATGCAAGTGTTGGCAATAAATTACTTGCAACGAAATAGAGTAAACAACCGATGGCAGCGAATAAAGAAAGGGCAAATACCTGTCTGGCAAATGTAACGCCATAACGAATCGCAAGGTGGTTTCTACCAACGTTTTTATCTGCTGAAATATCAGGAAACTGATTTATTAGTAATAAATTATTGGTAATTAAAAATGGCACTAAGGTGATAGCCAACAAAGAAAAATGCCACTCACCAGTTTGCACCACAAATGCCCCAATTGGCATTAAAACAGCAAAACCAAGGCCAGGTGCAATAAAGCAGAGCCATGGGTGCTTATTTAAGAAATTGGTATACGTGATAACAATAAGCAAACCTAAAATACCTATTGGAATAAGCGACACACCAACAGTTACAATAAAAAATACGCCAATGGCTAACACCACTGTAATGGCGATAATCGCTAGTTTCTTAACATAGGTGGCTAAATGAGGATGCTGTTTTAATAACCCACTGCCGCCACTAAAAGGCGTGCGATTGGTGTTTAAGTCTAAGCCACTTTGAAAGTCTTGATACTCATTGATGGTGTTAACTGCAATTGCAGCAAATGTTGCACCTAAAATTGACAGTGCCGCAAACAGAAAATTAATGTGAAATCCAAGATAATTACAATAGGCTAAGCCAACAAGGCAAGATAAAGGTGCTAAGGTGAGAAATGGTGGCCTTATCGCCGGTAGCGCGGCAATGTAGTTGTTCATAAGACAACTCCTAATGTAGTTTATACTCTTCCTTAAGTGCTAAATGCTGTTCTTTTAACTTATCTAAACTGCTTTGAAATGCATGCACTATTTCGTCAGGTGTATCTTTGCTAAACGCAATGTAATCATCAATCACGTTAAGTAATAGAATACGTTGAAATTGTTCTGTGCCAAGCTTTCTTTGATTTATCGCAGCATTTAACCCTGATTTTGAAATTGCCATTAAATCAACTCGTTTGGCTTTAAAAAGCGCTAAAGCATCATTCATGCTTTTGGCCGCGAGAATTTGCTCGGCTGGAAAATCTGTTTGGTTTATTAAACTTTGCGTTACATCGTTACGAATTACCGCGATGGATTTATCATAAACTTGGGCGATATCGGTAATTAATAACTGCGAATCTGGCTGCGCAATAAGGTAGTACTCAGCTGTAAATAATGGCCCTACCCACTTAAATTTTGCTGCACGATCAGCAGTTTTGGACATGGCAAATAGTGCAGTATTAGTTTTATGAGTGATTTCTTGATAACCGCGCGCCCAAGGTACCACTAAAATTGGCTGTTCGGTGATTCCTTGGTCTTGCCAAATAAGCTTTAACATATCGACAGACAAACCAATCAGTTTTTCGTTGTAGTAATAACTTGAGGGTGGATAAAGCTCGGTATAATAAGTGATTGGGTGAGTTTTTTCAGATGCAGTAAGTTGCGTTACCAGCAATAAACAACCTGAAAGTATTACTAACCAATATTTTAAACTACAAAAACGAAAAAACTGCATTGTACTACATAATTCACACGACCTTTTTCTACTCTAGCTTATTGAATTCATGAGAACAATGCATTTAATCTATACAGTTTTGACCTAGCGCTAGGTTTCTTTAATTTATTATTCGCTCAAGCGGTTGACGGGTAATAAACTGTTGAGTGAAATAACGAATCAGCCCCGCTGTAATTAATACCGCAATACAAATCAAATAAATACTAAGCTGCTCGCTAACATAATGCACTAAGCCAAAAATACCTATTTCAAAGCCACAAATTATTGTGAACAATAAAATGTTTTTCGCATTAATACAGCCATTAAAGAAAACCAGTAATAATGGTGCAAAGGCTAAAAATGTTGCTGTTGCAAAGAGTGTTAAAAACGCTATTTTGATGGCAGCATCAAAATCTTGTTTAAAGAGAGTAATAGCAATAATTGTTGCGAAAATCAGTAAAGTGTTTCTTATTACCACTTTATCAAAGCTATAAATAATGCCTTTAATTACGCTTTGCTTATCAACAAAACAGTGCGCTATTGATTTTAGCTGATGCTTTAACTGCGAAAATTCCTGATAGACCGGAAACTGACAACCAATTACCAAGGATAACAATAAAAAACTCACTAATATTTCGTTATCGTTAGTTGCTAATAAAAAGGCAAAAATTGCAGCAAAGTAGCCGCCCATATAGCCCATTTTTGTTTGTGGGTAACACACTGCCCAAGCGATATCTTTGTTAAATGATTTTTTAAATTTAGCGGTAAAGGTTGCTAGCTTCCCATTCCACCATATCACTGATTGGCGATCTGTTAGCATCATTGACTTACTGCTTATTGAAGCACGCTTTGATGAATTAAATTCTGAGTAAATGACGTAGCAGCAGCTTGCGATAATGATTAATTTAGCTACCTCATGAATTGTTTGAAACATCATGGCAATGAGTAGCGCCGAGCATGCTAAGTTGCGTAAGATATTGTATTTCAAAGACGATGAACTGTTCACAAACAGGCCAATAATTGCAAAGCTGATAGGCAATACAAGGTAGTGCAGCGCGATTTCACTGGTAAAAGTAATATAAAGACTCATACATAGCGCGCCTATTACAGTTACTGTCAGCCCCGCTTTCAGAATGGAATACCGATACACCTCGTTAGTGACCCAAAGGTAATGTGCTTTTAACTTTTGCAAGCCTATACCCAGCATAAAACCCAAAAATAATGAGGGTAAACAAGTCATTAATAAATACGTTTTAATATAACGAAAGCTTGATGGATCAAGCGTTTTTTGTTGCCATAATACGCTAAACACAACGGATAGAATCAACAAAAATGGCAGAGCAATTGTGCCACTACGCATTAAAATCAATGCATTTGATTTAAACAAATTCATTGGCCACCTCTAAATACCAGTCTTCTAAGTTCATTGGTTGAATGGTGGCGTCTAATCCATAAAAAGCGCACCACTCTTCAATCGGCTTTTTCAAAGGTGCAATAATGCTGGTGGTTGTGGTTTCGCCAAACTGTTGAATCTTGCTAATACTTGCATCTTTTTCTAACAGCTTGGTTTTGCTGCTATTGGCAAAACTGAGCTTGGCGATGCTTGCTTTTAACTCGTCTAGCTCGTAGTAATGACGAATTACACCAAATTGCAGTACAGCTACACGATTTGCAACACGCTCTAAATCCGACACAATATGAGTTGAGAAAATCACTGTGGTGCCATGCTCGCAGCAAAGATCTATCACTTCTTTTAAAAATGCTCGGCGCATATTAGGGTCTAAGTGTGCAACAGGCTCGTCTAAAATGAGCAGCTCTGGTCGTATTGATAATGCTTGCACAACATCGAGCATTTGCTTTTGGCCGCCAGAGAGTTTACTGATCACTTGCTCATCACTGATACGCCAGCGTTTTAGTAGGGTTTCACAATAGGCTTTATCCCAACTTGGGAAAAATTGGCAAATATAATTAAGGTATTGCGACACCTTCATCCAATCAAATGCTGAACTGGTTTGTGCAACATAGCCTATTTTTTGCTTTTGGCTTTGCGGTAACTCGTGCCATGAGTAGCCCCACAATTTTATTTCGCCTAACTCTAATTCGCGCAAACCCATAATCGACTCTAACAGAGTACTTTTACCGGCGGCATTTTTACCTAATAAACCTACAATATCGCCTTCGTTTACTTGCCAATTCAGTTTATCGAGTACACGGTGGCTGTTATAAGATTTTATGGCTTTTTCTATAGTGATTATGGGCTGTGTCATGGTTACGTCCTGTTGCTAAGAGCCGAAAGCGCATCTTGAATTAGTGTTATTATTGCGTCGTCAGAAAGCTGATTTTGCTTTGCCAATTGAATAAACTCGTCGCGTTTAGCAAGTAGCGACTCACTGTAATTACTAATATTGTGTTGCTCTGCCACCAGCATACCTATGCCTTTTCGTCTTTCTAAAACGCCTTGTTGCTCCAGCTGCGAAAATGCTTTTGAAATGGTCATGGGGTTCACTTGTAAGCATGAGGCCATCACTCGCACCGATGGCAATTGTTGCCCCGGTAATAATAAACCCGCACGAATGCCTTGCTTGGTTTGCTCCATCACTTGGCGATAAAGCGCGCTCGCTGCTTGCGTGTTTATAGTGTAAATTGCATGAATTAATTCTATGCTCATAGTGTATTAGTAATTTAAAGGTGTATTAATACACTAATACAGTTCAAAAATAAGTCAATATTTAATATGAAATTGATAGAAACACTTAGCTATCCCGTTGTGATTCATTATTGCGGCGATGATGAATTGGAATATGTTGAAAGCATGCAACAACTCCAGAGCTTATTGGGAAGTTTTGTTTGTGATGATGCACTGATTGATAGCCAAGGTTTTCGCTACCTCTGTTTGCATAATGGCGAGTTTAGTAAACCGAGTGCATTCGAATTAGCTGAGTTTGAATTGGTGCTGCAAAAGCACGCCTTTGCATTAGCTAATTGCTGTATTACTAAAATGCGTTTTACCAGCTTTGATGAAGGAATCGCATTTGTAAAAGAAAGCCTCGGTTAAAGCGCTTGTTTTGGCTCTGGCGATAAACGCTTAATATCACCCTCTATCGCTTCCATACGGGCAATTGTAAGCTGCTCATATGGGTCAATATCAAAATGCCAAATTAAATTACCCTGCTTCACTAATTTAATATCGCTGGGGTTTGCCAAATCAAGACGCCAAATTTTATCTTGTTTTGACCAAGAAGACTGCCAATACAGCGCATTGTTTTTGATGCGAATATTATGCAGCAAATTGGTTTGTTCATTACTAAGCTCAGCAAGTTTTTCACCCTCAAGTGATAAATCGACTTTGCTGAAAAGTTGATGCTCTTGCAATATTAGCCAGCGGTTGTTGTGGCTATCGTAATAGGCAAATTGGGCATTTAAGTCGATGCTTTTTAGCATACGGCCTTGTAAGTCATACAGTTGCACTTGTGAGCCGTCAAAGGCGTACACGGTTTGCATATCATACCAACCGGTATTTTTTATAGTGCTATTAAGCTCAGTGGTAAATTGCAAAATTTGGCTCTTGCGATCATATAAAGCCAAATCCATATCACGATTTGATAACAGCATGCTTAAATCAGGGCGCCATTCTAAAAACTTAACGTATTCATAGCCTTTGTGATTCGATAAGCGAGTTACTTTGTTGTCGGCATGCAAATACACTTCACACACACCACTGCGGCGCGACATAAACGCGGTTTCGCCCAGGCTGTTACTCACAGGTAAGTAATCAATGCTTGAGGTTGAGAAAATCGGTAAGTTGTCTTTATCGCGAATATTAACCTGCCAACTCTCAATCGCAGTGTAAATATCGCCATATTTATCGATAGATGCACTGGTAAATAGGCCTTGAGCGGTGTTGTAAATAGGGTAACTTTGGCCATCGCGATGGGTCGCAATTAAGTTATGACGTTGGCTTTCATCGTTACTAATAATTGCGCCATTTTTTGGGTTGTACGCAACAAGCCAAACTGGGAATGACCAGCTTAGGGCTTCTTTACCATCAAGCGATACTAGTTTGCTGGTGTGATCTATGTAATTAAATAAGAAGTAAACACGGTTATCCCAAGCTGAAATTGCGCCTTTATATTCAGCTTGCGCAGGTCGCTCAAGCGGCATAGGGATCAGTTCTTCGGTGCCAATGCGGTATAAATAGGGCACTAACGTACCTTGTTGTAACACGCTTAAAATCAACTCGTCATTAGATTTCCATACGGGAGGCTTTGCGGATTCACAGGCGATACCTTGGGCTGTATGGCTAGTTGCACCTTGTGGCGAAATAATTGAAAGCTCGCATCTATCTTCAATAAATTGCCAATAGGCCAATAATTTACCTTGATGTTGCCAAGCAGGAAAACCGACGCGGTGGGCAAAACTGCGATTAAATAGCATTGCGCCTTGTTTATCTGTGATGGTGAGGGTTTTGATGTCTTTAATATAAGCCATTAAATCGTGTTCACGATGCACATTTACGTCAAACTCTAAGCCAAGCTCATAACTCACATCATGTAACTGATAGTGGGGGATTTCGAACTCGGTTTCCTTGCTATTAAAAAAAGCCCATACGCTAAAGCAAACAATTAATATTGGTAAAGCAGCGACAAGAGGATGAATTTTACGCCCGCGCGGTAGGGTTTTGACAGCAGGGGTATCGTTAGAAATTAACTCAACCTCAGCAATAAAACAGTAGCCTTTTTTTGGCACGGTTTTAATAAATTTAGGATTGCGCGAACTGTCGTTGAGTAATTTACGCAGTTTTGTTAACAGCTGATAAAGGCTGTTTTGTTCAACAATGGTATTTGGCCATAAAGCACTTTGAATCTGCTCTTTTGAAATTACTTGCTGTGCATTATTTATTAACATAGCAAGCAATTGTGATACTTGTGGCTCAAGTTTTTCTATCTGGCCTGTTCGCCATAGGCATAGCTCGTCTTTAGCTGCATTGAATTCAAACTCTGCAAATCTAAATGTACCTTGTTGTGGCTTTTGAGCGTTTTCCATAGCGGTTGAACATGCCTTTTGTTGATTTAACAACAAAAATACGGTTTTGCAGATTAAAGTCAATAAATATAAGACTTCTAGCAGCTTTATTAAGAAAAAAATCAGCTTTTTTATCACCTTTTTCTGCTCATATGTAATGCAAATCAACCGCAAATGAGCTGATATGAAAACACCGTTAATTTACTCTTTTACGCTTGTAAGTTTTGCAACAATGGCTGAGCAATCAGCGATTATATTAGATGGCAAACTTTCAGAGCCTGCATGGCAAAATGCCACGCAATACAGCACCTTTTATCAAGTTGTGCCTGCCACGTTATCTGAACATAAAAATAAAGTGGAGGGGCGTGTCTATAGCGATGAAAAAGGCATGTACATCGGCATGATCAACTATCAGCCGGCAAATCAAAGGCAAAAGCAATACAACCTACAAGATGGCTTTATGCAAGCTGACTTTAACCGCTTTGTGGTTGATTTCTCTGGCGATGGCAGTGGTGCGTATTTATTTGCTGTAACCTTAGGTGGTGGTATTCAAGATGCAGTACTCACGCCACAATTAGCAACCGACTATGATTGGGATGGCGCATGGCAATCTGCGTTTTATGAAAGCGAAGACTTTTGGTCAATTGAAACTTTTATTCCATGGCACGCCGTATCGTTTCGTCATAAGCAAGATGAAAATGGGTATTCACAAGTAGGTGTGTCGCTACAGCTGTATGATTTAGCTAAAAACTATATTTATGGTTCGCAGCAACAAACCACAGGTAACAGCGACTTCTATATTGAAATGCCTAAAGTACAGGTAAAAATCCCGCAAAGCCAACAGTGGGCGTTTGTGCCTTATGCAAGCTACTCAAACAATTTGGTGGCGAATGATGGTGAAGCAAACTTAGGCTTTGATTTAGTGTACAAGCCGAATCACCACCAAAAATTAAGTGTGGCAGTGAACCCTGATTTTGGTCAGGTCGACAGTGATGAAGTGGTGCTTAACTATTCGGCTGTTGAAACACTGCGAACTGATAAGCGCCCATTCTTTACCCAAGATATCAGTGTGTTCAGTATTCCGTCTGAGCGTAATACCAAATTAATTCATACGCGTCGTATTGGTGCGGGCAGTGATGATCAAAGTGAACTAATTACACCAATTGATGTGGCTGCTCGGTTTGTGCATCAAGGTGAAAACTTGCAATTGGCAGGTTTTGCTGTTGCGGAAGATAATTTAGATTCAAACGCTGGCAAAGATTTTTATGCAGGGCGTATTAATTACACCCAGCAAACAGCGCAGCAAAACTGGCAAACTGGTGTGCTGGCGACCAAAACTAAGCGCCCATGGTTAGATAGAGATGCCTATAGTTATGCTTGGGATAGTCAGTATCAAAGTGATACTTGGTCAGGTCAAATTGCATTAATGCACACGGATATAACCGATAAAGGAGTAAGCACACAAGGTACTGGGTTATCGCTTAATGCAAAGTACCAATTTAGCGTAAACACATCAATATCAGCTAATTATTTAAGACTTGATGATAGTTTTGATAATAACGATTTAGGTTATAGCGAACGTAATAATTGGCGTGCCAGTGAAATCAACTTTAGTCATGCTATCAACACTGACAATAAGTGGTTTAACCGCGTACTACAAAAAGCCAGTATAAATTATCACACTGATGATAACGGCCTAAAACTCACTAATAACCCGCAATATTTAGTGAATTTAAACTTAGAAAATGGCGGCCAATTTGAAACCGTTATTAATTATTATGCTGGCGCATGGCATGACAACTTAGGTTATGGCACAGATGCTGTCTATGTTGATGATAATTGGACAACGCGTTTTATGTATATTAGCCCGTATACAGGCATGTTCAGCTGGGCGGCGAGTTATCAAAACGATCAAGAAGGGTTGAATGGCCGTGCTGATCAGTACGCGATTGATCTAACCTTAATGCCACATCCAAATTGGCGCGTTGTATTTAATAATTATTTTCGTACCGGTGATGGTTGGCTGGTTGCTAATCAGCACAATATGATCACTGAATATGACCGAGACTATTACGCCAACTACATCAAAATATCTGGTTTGATAATGGACAACTTAGAGTTTAGCTCGACTTTCCAGTGGGCGAGCTTAAAGGCGAAAAGTAAGGATGTTTACCGTGTGTTTGAAGGAGGCTTAATTTCGCAACATAGCGATACCAGTTTTGATGATTCGCGCTTTAATTTGCAACTAAAACTGCGCTACAAAATGGGGGCGTATTCTGATGTGTTTTTGGTTTATGGCAGAGGCGGTAACGAGTTTATTGAACGCGATTTAACGCAAAACCGCTTTGCAACTTTAGAAAACAGTTGGCAACAGCCAGATCAGGAATTTGTAACCTTTAAAATACGATACCTTTTTTAACTAAACTTTTTTGCTTTTTTCTTGCCTCTTGCAAGTTTTATCCAAAATGCCAGTTCAAATAACACACCTAATATAATTACCAAAAAAGTACCACTTTGAAATGAAACTGTATAAAAGAATATGGCAGTGATCAGCAGCGCCGCTAAAATTAGGTAGTGAGTAACAGTTGAAAACATATTTAGTCCTTAAGCGTTGGCTTTAAATAGCAACTGATTTTGGCCTGCTGACTTTAAATAAAAGCGAATTTCCTGGCCTAATCGTGTGGTTACCTGGCTGATAATAAAATCACCCATTTTTTCAAGCTTAGCTAAGTAGTTAGTGCGATTTTTAAATGATTGCTTAATTAAGGTTTGCTTTTGTCCGTTGATGTAAAGCTTTGCATCCTGCTGATCATTCTTTGTTAAGCGTATTTGCTGTCCAGCTAACACTAATTTGTATGTTTTAAGCATAATGTCTCCTTAATTCGTTAAGACTAGACTAAGCAAAAATTAAAAATGATGAGCTTAAAAGTGTTTAAAGGCGATTTGGGGTGATAACTGGTTTTAGTCGTGGCGTTTTGCCCACAGGTTAACTTTGTTATGTAACTCTTTTTCCACCAGAGGCTTAGATAGAAAGTCATCCATTCCTGCGGCTAAGCATTTATCTTTGGTTTCGCTTTGATTGCTTGCGGTAAGTGCAACGATAGGCGTAGTAATACCCATTTGGCGGATTTGTTTAGTGGCATCAAAACCGTCAAGTTCGGGCATTAAACAATCCATCAAAATAATATCAAATGTGCTTTCTTTTGCTTTAGCAACAGCTTCAACACCATTGTTGGCAGTGGTTATGGTGTGACCGGCTAACATTGCTTTTGCAATATGTTGATTTAGAGGCACATCATCAACTAATAAAATATTGGCATTTTCGACTTTAGTGAGCTCACAATCAGCTTCAGTGTTAATAATAGGTTTTTCAGCTTCGTTGCAGGGTAAGGTCACGACAAAACGAGAACCTTGGCCTAATTTACTAGCTACATTTATGGAGCCGTCCATTTGTTTAACAAGGGCATTGCAAATTGCGAGTCCTAAACCTGTGCCACCATACTTACGTGTGGTACTGGCATCTGCTTGGACAAATTTGGTAAATAAAGAGTCAATTTGTGATTCACTTAAACCAATACCCGTATCGACAATTGTAATAGTAAGAATATGTTTGCCAGGAACGTTATTTTTCAAATCAACAGACACCGACACAGTACCTTTATCAGTAAACTTTATTGCATTACTGATTAAGTTAATGAGTACTTGTTTAACACGCACATCATCCAGCGCTAGGTAAGTGGTTTGTTTGGTATAGTTGGCAATAATACTAACGTCTTTTTCCATTGCTGAGGCATTAAACATATCCACTACATTTTTCAGCATTTGGTTAATTTCACAAGGTACAGGGTGAAGTAATAATTTGCCTGCTTCAATTTTTGAAATATCTAAAATATCGTTAATCGTTGCTAATAACTGTTGTCCGGAGCTTGTGATTACATCGAGGTGTTGTTGTTGTTGTTGCTCTGTCATTTTTGTTTTACCAAGCAAAGTAGCTGTACCTAAAACGCCGTTGAGAGGTGTACGAATTTCATGACTCATTACAGCAAGAAAGTCCGACTTGGCTTGCATTGCCTCTTGGCTCTTGTTGGTTTGCTGTTTTAACGCGGCTTGTTTCTTTAACAAATTTTCTATTAAGGCGTTATAGGCATTTACTAGTTCGCCAATTTCGTCGCTGCGTTTTAAATCAACTTTTTTAGGTTTACGAGACTCAATACCCGCACGAATTGCATTGAGCAGTTGATAAATCGGCACAATTGCTTGCGAACGGATGGCGTAAATACTAAGCGCCATAGTGATCGAAAAACCAAGCAGTGCAGCAAAAAATATGTATTGATTAGAAAGGGAAATATAATTGCCTAGCTGCTTTGTATTAATTACTAATATAGCCACCATGTCTTCAACGGCGCGTCGATCCTCTGATACGGCTTCAAAATTAGTTAGGTAGATAAGCTGTTTATCAAAATAGTAATAATCGGCTGATTGATTGAAGTTGAGGTTATTAAGCAGATGACTGAATTTAAAATGAGAAGAGGTAAACGATTCACCGACCAGTTCACCTTGGTTACTAGCCAAAATAATGCCTGAGTTTGCACGCGCAATTAATACGTGATCAACGGCATTATTTGCACCTATGGCACTGGTAATACGTTTAAAATTAGCTGGACTAATGCGATTGGCTGTTGCAACAACAATGCTTTCTACAATCAGCTCGGCTTCATGTTTGAGCATTGCTTTGGTAAGTTGTGTTGCATTTTGTTTATTAAACAATACTAGCCCTGCTAAAACAGCAATATAAACTATGCTGAGAAACAAGGTTATGCGTTTACCAAGCGTTAATCCCTTAGTCACTTAGTGTACCTATTTTTAAATACTGCGGAAGCTGTGCGCAATCAAATTCAATGCTGTTTGTGTCATTAAGCACAGCACACACTTGCTGCATATTGTGTTTTAATCCCTGTTCAGATAATAGCGTTTTTTGCTCGGCAGCCGCTAATATTTTTAAGTCTGTGAGTGCTGCCGCAAATTCATCCGCATTAATGCCTTCACGTTTTGCCATAATGCTGTTCGCTTCAAGAGGGTGCTTTTCGGCGTAATCTAATGCTGCTTGCCACACTCGATGAAAGCGGTTTATCCAAGTTGGGTCTTGCTCTAATAATTCACTCGATACTGTAACCACATCTAAAATTGTTTTAGGAATACTACGAGAGTTAAAAACCATTTTTACATCATGGTTATTTTGTAACAAATTTGCATAGGGTGGATAGGTGACGTAAGCGTCAATAAGATCTTTATCAAACGCTTCAGAAGCATCAAGCTGCTCAATGTTTAGCATATCAATGTCGTTTAATGTCAAATTATATTTTGCTAACGCTTGATGTAAAAAGAAGGTGCCTAAAGAGCCAAGCTCAACACCGACGCGTTTATTTGCAATTTGGCTAAAGTCGGCGATATTTGGCTTTGCTAAAATCATATCACCCCCATTAGAGTAGTCTGCAACAAGTACAATTGAAATTTGCTTTTGGTGTTTTGCAGCAAGGGTGACGGCTTCAATCATAGTGCTGGTCATAGCATTGGCTTTGCCTTGTCGGAAATAACGTTTAACTTCTGCTAGGGAAGGCGCTTCAATAATTTCTACATTTAATCCTTCTTTTTCATATAACCCTTTTTCTTTTGCAAGATATAAAAACTCGTACCCAGGCCAAGGATTTATTGCCAGCTTAATGGTTGGGTTGGCGGGTTTAGAGCAGGCACTTAGCAGTAAACACAATGTGCCTATTAAAATAGCGTTAATTCGATCCATTTTTAGCCTTCGTCTTTTGCTTTTTTATTTAGTATAGAAAACTTGTTTATAAGTGGTATAAATCCAAATAAAAATATGAAATTCTTCAATATTCTAAAATATTCAGCTGTTTATTATTCAAGGACTAGCCAAGAATAAGCACGTTCGCAGGCCAGCAACAAGCATTATTAACGTGTTTAACGCATTAAGGAATATACAATGACATTAGGTGAAAAGTTAAAACAGTTAAGGCAAGAGAAGGGGCTTAGTCAGCCTGAATTAGCCACTGAAGCAGGTATTGAACAATCGTATTTATCAAAATTAGAAAATGATAAATCGCTGCCATCCAATGATATCTTACGCAAAATTCTCGCGGCGTTTCAGGTGTCGCTTGCTGATTTAATGTCTGACGAATTAGTGCAAAAAGACATGTTACGGCTAAAGCAAATACCCGATGTTGAGCAATATTTGGCGCAGCAGTCACAAAATCAATTTATAAAACGCCGTAATCTATTATTAGCAGCCAGTATTTGCATGGTAATTGCTGTTACGCTTTTCTATACCGGAAAAAGTAAATTACTCTTTAATGAGCATGTATATCAATATGAGTCTTTGGGTGTGATTTATGACAACGAACCAGACTCAATGTTTACAAGGTGGTCTATAGATTATTTCCCTCACAGATATAACGACAACGCGAGTGAGCAAATAAAACAAGAGTATCAAAAGTTAAAGCTAGAAATTGCAAGGCGGTATCATAAAGAATATCAACTCACTTCTAATTACTTAGGTGAGCAATACAGGCAACAAGTTGATGGTGGACGCAGAGTTTATAAATACACTGACACGGTTGATTTCGTTCAAGCAAGATCGATCAATGGCTGGTTTCAAATTTTTGGAGTTTTGTTATTTTCCATAGGCATTATGGGCTTTGTACTTGAAAGGCGGTTGTTTAAATAACACCATAGGAAAACCCCGAAAGCACTTAATAGACATTAAGTGCTTTTGATAACAGTTAGAATAAACGACTTATTAAAAAAGTAAGCCACATAAAAAGCAGTAATAAAGCGCTTAAGCCAAAAACAATGGTGCGCCTTTTTATATTGCGGGCGCTAAGGTGCTCGACCGAGTGCCAAAGACGCAGTGCTACATAAAGCCATGCAGCAATAATCCATGCTGTACCTTGAATGGTATTGAGTGCCAAAAATGCCAACAACACAATAAACAAAATTGGCTGTTGAAACTGATTGTCATAACTGCGTCCTGCCAACAAAATATCAACAGGCATTGCACTGTAATCCAAATTTTGAACTACTTTGTAATCTAGCTGATTATTTCGAACTGCTTTTATGCGCTTAGTAGCGGCATAAATCAGTATTGTGAAGGTGTGAAGCACAATGGCTAAGATCGGTCCGTAAATCCAAATGGTGTGCATAAAAACTCTCCTATTTAACGTTTGCAGCCTAGTTTAATAGGTAAAAGCTTGCTATAAAGTGTCTTAACTGACTAAAAAAGGTTAAATAAAGACAATGCACAAAATAGGTATATTGATTAATCAAGGCGTGATGGCAACAGCAGTAACGGGCGTGATTGATGTGCTCAATGTCGCAAATAGCATTTATAAAAAGCGTACTGGCGCAAATGCAGATGCGTTTAGTTGGCAGCTAATTGGGGTCGATAAAAAATATGTCGAGTCGAGCCAAGGTTTAGTGTTTAAAGCCGATGTATGGCTTGAAGAAACCAGCGAATTTGATGTTGTTATTTGGCCTGGTAGTCAGTACCGCAGTGACCAAGAGTTATGGCAATTGTGTAAAAGCTTAACGCCGTTTCATCCGCATATTAAAAAGCTTGCTGAGAGCGCTGAACTTGTGATGTCAGGTTGTACTGCGGTACCTATGTTAGCGCATACCGGCTTGCTAAAAGAGAAAAAAATTACAGCGAGCTGGTGGCTAGATAGCTTTTTTCAACGTCATATTAAAGGCTGTAAACTCGATACCAGTGAAATGCTAAGACTAGACGGCAAGTTTCTTACGTGTGGCGCAACATCGAGCTTTTTGCTATTAACTTGGTATTTAGTGCGCCATTACTTAGGCAAAGATATAGCTGATACTGTGGCGCGTTATTTACTGATCGATACTGAGCAAGTAAAACAAAGTGCGTTTTTTGCTTTGAATGATTTACCTGAACATAACGATAGCGAGATGCGACAACTGGAACAATGGATAAGTGATCATTTAGAAACCAGCATTGATGTTTCAACCATGGCGTATAAGTTGAACATTAGTGAGCGTACATTAACGCGTAGATTTAAAAAGTTATTGGGCGTTGCGCCAATGCAATATGTGCAAATAGCCCGCATAGAGCGCGCCTGTGGTTTATTAAAAACAACAAATAAAACGGCGCAGCAAATAGCACTGAGTTTGGGTTATCAAGATGATGCAGCTTTTCGTAAGCTGTTTATCAAACATAAAGGCATCGGCATGGGTGAATACCGCCGCAATCGTGAGTTTTTTGAATCGTAAAAAAGGGGCATCTGCCCCTTTTTTAATTAGGGTCTGTTGACCTTTCAAGTTCGTTTTTGCAGCAGTTTGATTGGGTTTTATACAAGGCAGAGGCTGCGTGGCATAGTTATTCTATGTGAGCCAGCCGATAACACAGTAGAAAATCCAATCAAGCGCTGCCGAACGGTTCTTTTGAGCGCACTTTTATCATTGTTACCTGCATGGATGCAGGTAAGGGGCGTTAGCAGGACGCGGAAGCTTTGCTCGATATTCGCTTAGATTGCTAGGCCACACATCGAGCGCCGCGATAAAATCACGCTCAAAGAGAACAAAAATAGAACAGCAAAGATCAACAGACCCTAACCGTTATTTAATTAAATTGATTTCGACCTTGCCATCTTTAATCACTAAGTCGACTTGCTCTAACGTGCTAATGTTTTCGAGAGGATTGCCTTTAACAGCAATCACATCTGCAAATTTACCCACATCGAGCGAGCCTAATGAATCTTGTTTTTTAAGCATGGTTGCCGCATTGATGGTAGCAGCTTGTAATGCTTGCAGTTCGGTCATACCAAACTTTACCATGCGACTAAATTGATGACCGTTATCGCCGTGAGGGTAAACTCCTGCATCTGATGCAAATACCATATTTACACCTGCTTTAACGGCTTTGGTAAAGCTAGCGCGTTGACGAGAGCCAACTGTACGCTCTTTATCTAGGCTTTCTTCTAAAATGCCGGCTTTTTTGCCTTCGCTAAGAATGTACTCGGTGTTGTAAATATCCATTGAAAAATAAGTGCCTTTTTCAAGGGCTAGCGCAATCGCTTCATCGTCAACAAAGCTCACATGCTCAACTGAATTTACACCTGCTTTAATCGCTGATTTAATACCCTCAGTGCCATGGGCATGCGCTGCTACCGTTAAACCACGTAAATGTGCTTCTTCAACAATGGCGTTCATTTCTTCTTGTGAATACTGCTGAGCACCCACTTTAGTGCCTTTTGAAAGCACCCCGCCAGTTGCACAGAACTTAATTACATCCGCGCCGTATTTTATATTTTCGCGCACTTTTGCACGAACCGCCCAAGGGCCGTCAGCCACACCTTGGCTGGTGACAGCATGTTCATGGGTAAGTAAATTATTATCACAATGACCGCCTGTAACACCTAAGCTTGGGCCTGCAGCAAAAATTCGCGGGCCTGGTACATCACCATCACGAATCGCATCTTTAAGAGCAATGTCAGCATAACCGGGTGCACCTAAGTTGCGTACTGACGTAAAGCCAGCTTGTAAGGTGCGTTTTGCGTTTCTTACGCCGGTAATAGCCGAGCGTTGCGTTGTACGCTGAAGGCGTTTATAACCATGTACATGCGCATCACTTGTAAGATGCACATGCATATCAAAAAGGCCTGGCAATAAAGTGTAGCCCTTTAAATCCATGACTTTGGCATCACTGGCATAGGCTTTGCGATTAGTTTTACCAACACTGATGATTTTATTATCTTCAATTACTACGGTTGCTGGTTTGATTAATTTACCCGTAGTGACATCAAGTGCGGCATCGGCATTAAGCACTAGTTGGGCTGCGCTGGCTGAAAAGCTGCAAAGTGTCGCTAGTGCGATAAGTGAGCGTTTATACATTTTTTTAAACTCCTGCTGATTTTTTAGTGTTATCCCACAGCAATAATAAATAGTGAAGAAAAACGCGATAATTAACACATTTAAAAATCTTTTTGCGAAATATAAACGTAACATCAAGAATATAGCGCTAAAATTATGAATAATTTTGCGTTATATTTAGCGTGCATAAAATCAACAGGAAGTCATAAATGAAAGCGTTACTTGTCAAAATTTTCATACCCATAGGTATTATTATTTTTGGAATGGTTGGATTTAGCCTGATAAAGGCAAGTGCAGCAGATGATGGTGACAAGAAACCTGTTGATACCCGCCCAACAGTCAGTGTTAAAGCGCTAAAAGCGGTTGAGCATCAAGTGATACTTACCAGTTTTGGTGAAGTAAAACCACTCGAAACCACCCGTTTGGCTGCACAAGTGTCTGGTGAAGTAACTAGCTGGCACAAAAATTTTGTGGCAGGTGGCTTAGTTAAGCGTGGTGAAGTGTTGTTTTCGATTGAAAAAGACAACTACTTAGCTGCGTTACTGCAAGCCGAAGCTGCGTTGACTAGCGCACAAGCGGTACTAATTGAAGAGCAAGCAAAAGCACAAGTTGCCGAAGATGAAGCAAAGCGTTTTCCAAACAAACCGCGTACCGATTTATTTTTAAGAAAGCCGCAAGTATTAAGCGCCCAAGCCCAAGTTAAATCTGCACAGGCGGCGTTAATGCGTGCACAGCGCGACCTAGAAGATTGCGATGTGAAAGCACCATATGATGCACTTATCATTTCGCGCGAAATAGGTGTAGGCCAGTTTGTAAATAAAGGCACGCAAGTGGCGCAACTTAATAACATTGAAACAGCTGAAATTATCTTACCGATAGCGGGCTTTGATAGCTTATTTTTACCAACTCCTTTGGCTGAAACGCCGGTTAATATTTCTTACAAAGGCATTAACAGTTTTGTTCGCCAAGGCAAAATTGCTCGTGATTTAGGGGTGATTGATAGTGCAACTCGCATGAGCCATATCGTGGTGCAAGTCGATGATCCTTACAACCTTAAAAGCAGCGGTAGTGACCTAAAATTTGGCAAGTACGTTGAAGTATCGTTTGCTGGAAAACAACTATCTGAAGTGTTCAAATTGCCACAAGAACTCGTTAACAATCGCACGGTGTGGGTAGTTGATAATGAACAAAAATTACAGGCAAAAGAAGTAAATGTACTGCGCAGTGAAGGAGCCTATTTCTTAATTGATAAAGGGTTAGCAAACGATGAGCAATTGGTTCTGACGCTACCTGAATATCCGCAAGTAGGCATGGAAGTAAAATTAGCCGCTAGCAATGCAAGTGATGGGCTAAAGTAAGGACTCGCCATGACAGATAAACAACAATCAGGCCTAATTGCTTACTTTGCCAATAACTCCGTTGCTGCCAACTTAATGATGTTTTTCATTATTTTAATGGGCTTCGTGAGTTATTTAACGATTCAGCGCCAAATGTTTCCAAGCATTGAAATTAACTACATTACCGTCAATGCAAATTATCCAGGGGCCTCGCCGCAGGAAATTGAAGAAGGCATTTTAATCAAAATTGAAGAAGCGATTAAAGATATCACCGAAGTGGAAAAGGGGATTTCTCGTGCCTTTCGTAATGGCGGTAGCCTCACCCTTGAAATTGACCCAGATAAAAACTTGGCTGAAGTGCTTGATAAAGTAAAGCTGCGCGTAGACGGGATAGCAACTTTCCCAGCAGGCATGGAGCCGGTCACTGTATCGCAAATTGAGTTTCAACAAGACGTTATTAATATGGCGTTGGTAGGCGATTTACCGCTTACGCAATTAAAACCAATTGCCCGTCAAATAGAAACTGAATTACTACAATTAAAAAATGTGTCGTTAGTTAATCTGAGCACACCGGATGATGAAATAGCGGTCGAGATCCAGCCAGATCAACTGCGTAAATATAACCTCACTTTAAATCAAGTAAGTGATGCAATTCGCCGTTATTCTGCCAATATTTCTGCTGGTCAGTTGAAAACGGATTCAGGTGTTATTTCCGTTCGTGTAGAAAACCAATTTTACAAAGGCGATGAGTTCCGCCAAATACCAGTCAAAGTTGGCAGTAATGGCGCTAAGGTTTTGCTAGGCGATATAGCGGAGATAAAAGATCAATTTGTTGAAGGCGAGCGCTATTTCAAAATGTCGGGCGCCAATGCAATTTCATTGTCTGTAAAGGCAACCAAAGATCAAAACATGATTCCAGTAGCGGAATCAGTGAAAAAATTTATTGCTGAGCGCAATAAAACACTGCCGCCTGGTGTAAAACTCGAAACCATCGTTGATATGACGTACTACTTAAACGCACGTTTGGATATGATGTTGAAAAACCTGTTCCAAGGGGCTGTACTCGTCGCCTTAATGCTGAGCTTATTCTTGCGCTTTAAGTTAGCACTGTGGGTTATGGTGGGTCTACCAGTGTGTTTCTTAGGTGCGATGATGATGATGCCGATGGTTGGCGTTAGTATCAATATTGTGTCGTTATTTGCGTTTATTATGGTACTAGGCATCGTAGTAGATGATGCCATTGTTATCGGTGAAAGTGCTGCCAGCGAAATAGAGCGTTCTGGCCCCGGGGTTAACAGTGTGGTGCGTGGGGCGCAGCGAGTCGCTACACCTGCCACCTTTGGGGTGTTAACAACAATTGCGGTCTTTGCGCCATTTACCTTATCCAGTGGCCCTGAGAGCGCGTTTTTTGTCAGTATCGCGGCTGTGTCTATTTTATGTTTAGTTTTCAGCTTAATTGAGTCAAAACTAATTTTACCTGCGCACTTAGCACATACTCATTTTAGTGATGTAAAACCAAATGGTTTTAGAGCGAAATTTAATGACCGTTTCTTTGGCTTTGTGAACGGACCTTATCAGCGCTTTGTTCTAAAATGTGTTGAATGGCGCTACGCAGTATTTGCCGTGTTCTTCGCACTATTGATGATCAGTGTTGGCTTGCTAGCCGGTAATTATGTTCGTGTAGTACCAACGCCAAAAGTACCCCATGACTTCCCGACAATTCGTATTGAAATGAATGACAATGTGTCTGATACGCAGACTATTTCAGCATTACAGTCGATAGAGTCTGTGATCATGCAAATCGATAAGCAAACACAAGCTGAAAGCGGGCAAACGATGATCCGCGATATGTTAGTGTTCAACCAAGGACGTACTGAAGGGCAGCTAGTAGTTCCTTTGGTAGATGAAGAGTTAAGACCTTACAACACGTTTGAGCTTTCGCGGCGCTGGCGTGAAGCGCTACCAGAAATTCCGGGGCTTAAATCAATTAACATTCAAGATGATGTGAATGGTGGCGGTAATGATGGTGAGTTTGGTTACTTGCTATTTGGCCCTGATATCGAAACCTTAAATGCCGCAGGGCGTCAGTTTATTGCGATGCTACAACAGCAAAAAGGCTTATTTGATATTAGCTCTACTATCGATCCTGCCAGCAAAGAAGTGCAAATTAGCCTAAAACCAGTGGCGTACGATTTAGGACTTAATCTTGCCAATATCGCAAATCAGGTGGGCGCGAGTTTTTATGGTGGTGAAGCACAGCGTGTTATTCGTAATGGCGAAGAAGTACGTGTAATGGTGCGTTACCCTAAATTAACCCGTGAAGCCTATTCATCACTTAAATACACAGTAATTACCACGCCAAATGGTAAAGAAGTGATGCTGGGAGATGTAGTTGATCTCGTTGAAAAACCGGGTATCAGTTATATTCGCCGTGAAGGTGGGTATCGCAGCGTATATATTTGGGGCGCGATTGATGAAGAAGTAGTAGAGCCTGATGCTGTGGTTAAATCGGTAAAAGAAGAGCTGCTGCCAAAACTAAAAGAGCTTTTTCCAACGGTGAAATCAGAACTGGGTGGTTCAATTGAAGAGCAGCAAGCACAAGCAAATGAGCAAAAGCTGTTTTTTATTGCCGGCATGTTTATTGTTTATATACTACTTGCGGTGCCGTTGAAGAGTTATTTCCAACCATTGATTATTATGTCGGTGATTCCGTTTAGTATGGTTGGTGCAATCTGGGGACACTTCTCATTTGGTTTAGATATTTCATTAATGTCGACCTTTGGTTTAATAGCCGCAGCGGGGGTGGTGATTAATGACTCTTTGGTTATGACCGACTTTGTTAATCAAATGCGTGCCCAAGGCGCCTCAATCAAAGATGCGGTGACTAAAGCTGGTTGCGCACGTTTTCGTGCCATAACACTAACATCAATTACCACTTTTGTTGGTGTATTACCGATTATGTTTGAAACTAGCCTGCAGGCGCGCTTTGTTATTCCGATGGCTGTTGCGCTTGGTTTCTCGGTGCTTTTTGCCACCTTGGTAACCTTGGTGCTTGTCCCTTGTATGTACCTAATTTTACAAGATATTGGTAATGTATTTGCGGCACTTTTGAATAAGCTGCGAGGAAAAAGCAAGGCTAAAGTGAGTTCGCTAAGCTAATAAAATCCTTAATAAAGCCCTAATTGCTAGGGCTTTTTTTTAACCTAATGAAAATGTTTAATAATCATCTCTGTTGCTAGCAAATCAATTTTCCTCGACTACACTTTTTTTAGAACATCTAAATTGCGGCTTATCAGCGCGCAAAGGCTAAGGATCGCATAAGGAATGCAAAGTGGAGTTTAGTTTGAAAAATACCATGTCTCACTCAGCGGAGTGTTTGCGAAAAGCCGTACCTTTAATGGTTAAATACAATATAGCGGTGACGCCTGCTAACTACGCCCTTTGGTATAGCTATGTGTCGGGAAATCACCCTAATTTAAACCAAAAGTTAGATTCAGCTCTTAAAACATACGGCACTTGTCCCCCAGCATTATCTCGCGATTTATTTGAAGAGTTTCTATCAGATAAAGATCTCGAGCTATTTGATTCAGTTGCAGAAGATATTAGTGCTGTGGTTGCATCGGTTGAAAAAAATGTTGGGCAAACGCTTAATTCAGCAATTGATTTTAGTGAGGTGCTAAGTTCGTGTAATCAAGAACTTGATGGCTTTACTATCGATGAATCATCAGAAAAAGACATTCTGGAAGTCGTGAACAAACTGTCTGAAGAATCAAAAAGCATGCAACAAACGGCCGAACGTTTTCAGCAACAATTACGTGCGGCTTATAAAGAAATATCCAGCTTGCGAAGCGAGCTTAAAGAATCGAAAAAAGCAGCGTCAAAGGATGCCTTAACAGGACTTAATAACCGTAAATCGTTCGATGAAGATTTAGAGTTACTGTGTAATAGCCATCACAGTATTTTAAAGCTCTATCTGACATTTGTAGATATTGACCACTTTAAAAAATTTAATGACGATTTTGGTCATCAAAAAGGTGACATGGTATTGAAGGTTGTCGCTGACAGATTAAGAAAACATGCAGATCAACTTAATGCAGCCTATCGTTATGGCGGTGAAGAGTTTTGTATTTTGAGTCAGTTTAAAGACAAACGAGATGCGGTTAATTATCTTGAAAAAATTCGCATTGATATTGAAAAATTGGCGCTTAAAGATGGCAAAACAGGTAAAGCACTACGCAGTATTTCAGCCAGTTTTGGTTTAGCTGAATTTGATGGAGAATCCTGTGAGATGTTTATTGAACGAGCTGATCAAGCACTCTACAAAGCGAAAGAAGCAGGTAGAAACTGTATTATTGTTGCTTAGGAAAGATGATGACCACATTAATTGAAATGCTTGCAATGCAAAAAGCGCAAAGTGAAGGTCGCTTAAAGGTGACTGCAGATGACATCATGTGGGCACAAGCTAACATTGATTGCTTTGAAGCGTTGCGGGGTTATATGGGACTTGATGTGGCAGATAATGATGTACTGTTTGATGATCAATTAAATAGCTATGAAGACTAAAAAATGCCGTTGAATACGGCATTTTTTTATAGCTGTTGTGGCTTAGACGTTGGCGACTTCAAACAGCGTAAAACCAATTTCAAGCCCGATCAGCGTAAGTAAAAAACTCAACAAAACTGACTTAGGTACTTTCGCGCAGCAATACGCCCCAAGCGGTGCGCCAACTACAACCACAGGAATCGCCGCGAGTACAAACTCTGATATTTCAGGTGTAATAGTCTCTAAATAAAAATAATTAATTAAGCTCGCAAACACCGACGTGGTAGCCATGATTAGAACTGAACTCGCCGTCGCAATTTTCAGATCCGCTTTAAAATAGAGCATGAGTAATGCAAATATTGCTATATCCGCACCTGAGCCTATTAATCCACTCACAATGCCACCTAAAAAGGCCACTAAAACTACGAAAAAGTTTTGTCGCTTGCAGGTAAGATCAATGGTTAAACGTTCTTTGCCGCGCCAATGAGCACGCAGCAAGGTAACCGCAAAAATCAGCAAGAAAACACTAAACAGTGATTTTGTAACAAGCCGTGGTACTAAATCGGCAATAAATAATAGGCTGATTGCAACCCCAGGCAGTGCCCCCATCAGTGCTAGCAGCACTACCGAGCGGTAGTACTTTATGCCGCCAAAAATGATGGTTATGCTAGCTGCTGTCATGCCAAAACTTTGAATTGCGAGTGAAAACACTTTCGCGGTAGCGGGCTCAATACTAAGCACTTTAGTCATCACCGGAAAAGCAACAGCACCCCCGCCAAGGGCTGTACCACCTGCGACAAATGAGCCAAACACCATAGTGATTGCAATACTGATTTGCGACATAAAGTTAGCAAATGCAGAGTGAACCCCTTGAAGTGAAAGCCAGCAAATATACACACATGCGATGCACAAAAGAGGAATGTATTGACGATAGTTTTGCTTTTTATAATTCATGAACAGCGTTGTCATTCTGACGAGGTGACAAAAATAGCAAAAAGTGTGAAAGAATGACAATTGAATAAATTTGCACTTAAGATAATACAAACTTTTATAAGCAAGCCTAGTATTACTATCTTTGCTGCAAATACATATCAGCAAACAATATTTGCTGAAAAGTGCCTGAAACGTAAAGTTTTGCGAACTAAAACACTTTAATCCCAGTATAAAACTTAGGTTAACCCGTTTAATTTACTTAACTACTTAATAAATCAAGATGTTAGGTTTATAGTTAAAGATATAACCGAATAAACCCCAAAATACATTATCAAAATTATATGGCAACAATATTAATTACAGGTGCGGCTCAGCGCATTGGTTTAGATGTAGCAAAACATTTTCTTGGTAAAGGTTACCAGTTGATAGTTACCTACCGTACCAAACATGCTTCAGTGGCTGAACTTGAGCAACTAGGTGCGATATGTTTATTGTGCGACTTTGAACAACCTGATGCGGTAGATGTGCTGGTAGAGCAAGTTAAATCATATACCTCAGAGCTTTGTGCCATTATTCACAATGCATCAAGTTGGGATTGTGAAAGCAAAAACCCTGACTTTAATGGCTTATTTGATAGCATGATGAATATTCACGCAAAGGTGCCATATTTGCTTAATTTGGCGCTAACTCCGCTGTTACAAAATACCAGCGAAGAGCATAGCGATATTATTCATATCACGGATTACGTGGTCGAAAAGGGCAGCCCTAAACACATTGCTTATGCGGCAAGTAAAGCTGCGCTTGATAATCTCACCCGTTCTTTTGCTGCAAAGCTTGCACCTAAAGTAAAAGTAAATTCAATCGCGCCGTCATTGATTATATTTAACGATCATGATGATGATGCTTATCGTGCAAAAACCCTGAAAAAGTCAATTATGGCGTTAGAGCCAGGTACTGCTGAAGTAATTAATGGTATCGAGATGATACTTAACAGCAATTATATGACGGGACGCACACTACAACTCGATGGTGGTCGCCACCTCAATTAGGACAGAATTATGGAAAAGAAACTAGCTGAAAATTATTTGAATATTATTGAAGCGGTTGGTGAAAACCCTAATCGTGAGGGTTTACTTGATACGCCGAAAAGAGCGGCGAAAGCCATGGAATATTTGACTAAAGGGTATCGACAAACACTGGAAGAAATCACCAATAATGCGGTTTTTAGTTCAGATGCAGATGACATGGTACTAGTGCAGGATATTGAACTGTATTCAATGTGTGAACACCATCTACTGCCGTTTGTAGGGCGCTGCCATATTGCTTATATTCCTAACGGTAAAGTGTTGGGTTTATCAAAGTTTGCGCGTATCGTTGATATGTTTGCACGCCGTTTTCAAATTCAAGAGCAACTTACCCATCAAATTGCTGAAGCTGTGCAAGAAGTTACAGGTGCAAAAGGTGTTGGCGTGATTGTTGAAGCGAAACACATGTGTATGATGATGCGCGGGGTGGAAAAACAAAATTCTAAAATGCGTACGTCTGTGATGTTAGGTAATTTCCGTGAAGATCCAAAAACCCGCAATGAATTTTTGCAGTTAGTTAAGGGGTAACTATGCTAAATGCGATTATAAACATTACTAATTTACGCCTGCGCACATATATCGGGTTTAATCCTGAAGAGCGTGAGAAAAAGCAAGATGTGATCATCAATATTGAAGTGCATTACCCAGCAGATATGGCTTGTGTTACCGATCAAGTTGACCAAGCGGTCAACTATAAAGTGATTACCAAAGCGGTGATTGAATTAGTTGAAAACGGTCACTTTTTATTACTTGAAAAGCTGGTGGCAGATGTACTTGAAGAGTGTCATCGTCACCCGAGTGTGACCTTTGCAAAAGTTTCCGTTGATAAACCCCATGCATTACGATTTGCAGACTCTGTTTCTCTCACGCTTGCTTGGCAAAAACAACACTAAAAAAACTGTAGCGCCATAGCGATGACTATGGCGTAACGCAGCGCTTTTCCAATCGCCACTAACAAAACAAAAATGCTAAAAGGCACCCGCATAATGCCCGCTACAAATGTTAAAGGATCACCAATAATTGGTAACCAAGCGAGTAATAAACTTGCTCTGCCGTAACGATTAAAACTCTTTTGCGCTTTTTCTAATTGTTGCTCAGATACGGCAAACCATTTTCTATCTTTAAAGCGGTTTAATTCCTTTCCTAGCCACCAATTAACACAGCTACCAAGTGTATTACCTAAGGTGGCACTAAACCACAATAGAGCAATGTTGTGTTGTTGCTGAGTAAGGTATGCAAGCATGCCTTCGGATGCTGTGGGCAGCAAGGTAGCGGCAATAAACGCGGTGAAAAATAAAGAAAGGTAACTCAAGAAGATATTTCAATAATTGTTAGGCGATAACTTGACGCATGATGCTAAATTTTTAACACTGAGTCCAGCGCAAAAATTATATGGAATATAAATGAAAAAGCTCTTACCTCTTGCCCTAGTGGCAACACTTTTTGGTTGTGCACAAACGCAAAATAACCAAGCGACATACCAAAAACCAACTTATGAAACTTATATTTCGCAAGGACAGGCATTTCCAATTACTCAGTTTACTAATACACAAGGTGAAGTTGTGGCATTAGCTGAAGACAAACGTAAGTTAGTGTTACTGTTTGCCACTTGGTGCAGTGATTCGCAGCGATTTGTAAAACAATTAATGGCATCACCTTTAATTGCTGATCCAGATTTACAAATTATTGCGGTAGGGCGTGAAGAAGATGATCAAAGCTTAGTGAACTTTTCTGAAAAATTTGCCACTAACTTCACCATGGTGGCCGATCCAAATCGTCAAATTTACAGTCAATTTGCAAATGCGGGAGTGCCACGCATCATCTTGTTAGATAAGCAAAATCGTGTGGTATCGACCTTGATAGGCGAAGCACCAAACACAATTGAAAAAGTGCTTTGGTAAAACGAAAACAGTAAATCTAAACTTATAACGCGTAAATTCGCGGATTGGTCGCTTCCAGTTGCAGCATAAAGTATGATGCTGTAATAATTGATAAGTTTATAATATTAGGGGCAAACTATGAAATTAAGAACATTAGTTCTTGCTGCTGCGATAGCTGCACCAGCGCTTGCAAACGCAAACCCTGCATTCAAAGAAGCAGAGGATGCTATCGAATACCGTCAACATGCGTTTCAACTGATCCGTGCACAAATTGCAAATATGGGCGATATGTTGAAGGGTAAAGTTGAATTCAACGCTGAAACATTCCAAATGCGTGCAAATAATGCTGCTGCATTATCGAAAATGCCTTGGGAAGCGTTTTATGCGGGCACTGACAAAGGTGATACATCAGCATTACCAGCAGTATGGTCTGATAATGAAACCTTTATGCAAAAAGCTAATGCATTTGCTGATTATGCAGATAAGCTAGCAGTTGCAGCACAATCGGGTGATCCTGCTGTAATCAAGCCTGCATTTGGTGCATGGGCAAAAGGTTGTAAAGATTGTCATAAGTCATTTAAAGACTAATTGCTGCGTATTTTAATGCTCAAATATATAAAAGGTCAGCAAGTGCTGACCTTTTTAATGCAACTCTATACCTGTTAATGTTAACAGTTAGCTTAGTAATGTTTTAACTGACTCAGCACCCCAAGTCGTCAGTAGAGCGGTTAATAACACACAAAAAATCGCAAAACCTACCCATCCACTCTTCATTTTGGCATTTTGTTTGTAACTTTCTGTTGTTTTGCCTGTGATCATCGGCGGAACGAGCGCTTTACCTTTCAGTTTATACACCACAATCGCTGTAATATGTAGCGCAATAGCAATTAATATCCAGTCGAATATTTGATGATGCAAGCTGCCAGCAAGAGACGATAAATCACCGCTAACCATTGCGACTAAAGGGCCGTCATACATAATGTCGTCGGTGGTCATCAGCCCTGTGACTGCTTGTGTTACTAATAGAATGAGAAACGCGATTACCATATAACTGCCGGCCGCATTATGGCCAGGGGTTTCTTGGGGTGCACCTTTGATGGCTGCTAACGTGTTTTTAGGTGAGTGAATTAATGCAGATAATTTTGCCGTATCACTACCAATAAAGCCCCAAATAAGACGTGTTGCTAATAACGAAAGCAAACTAAAACCCGCTACAAAATGTAATTCCATAAGGCTATTTTCAGCCGAGTAATAAAGTAGTGCGATCAGTGCGACCATACTCCAATGGAAAAAGCGGATAAATCCATCCCATACTTGTGTTTTTTGCATATCGCCCCCTGACAATATTCTTCAATAACTTACATAAGAATAAAGATATGTTGCCATAAATCAGATAGATTCGGTAAGTAAATACGTTAAACACCAATAAAAATGCTATCGAGCAATTTTGTACAATTTTTAAAAATGTAGTTAGCTATACTGGGCTTTTAGTTACGTCCTTTGAGGTGCTAAAGCACCTTTGAAAACATAGAGCAGATTCATAATAAGCGGCACCAATGGAAAAGACGGTTTTTCAATATCATCATGAACTAAATGGCTTAGAAGTACTGCATGCTCAATATAAGCAGCAAAACTTTGCTCGCCATAGTCATGAAGGTTACACCATTGGATTAATTGAAAACGGCGCCCAGCGTTTTTTTAGAAGTGGTGCCAACCACGTGGCGCCAACAAGCAGCATTATTTTAGTTAACGCCGACCAAGTGCATAATGGCCAAACGGCTACTGAACAAGGTTGGGGTTACCGTGCTATGTACCCAACGCCTGAATTATTTGAAGGCTTGACTGATGGCATTGGCGAAACGAAACTAGGTGCCCCTTATTTTGAGAAGGCGGTGGTATTCGACCCAATGTTAGCAAAGCAAATGGCATTTACCTTTGACTTACTCACAAGCGAAAAAAGTACATTAGCCAAACAGTCAGCGCTTTATCAGTTACTGATTAATTTAATAACTCGCCACAATAAGCGTTCATTTTGCTTGCGTGCAACATCGCGGAAACCACAATTAGCCACCGCGCTTGATTACTTGCGAGATTATTATTTCGAAAATATTGGTCTTACGGAGCTTGCGGCGATTGCCAATATGAGCCCATTTCATTTTATTCGACAATTTAAAGCCGAAACGGGCATGACCCCTCATGTTTATCAAACGCAATTTCGTGTCAATCGGGCAAAGCAAATGTTACGCTCTGGGCTTGCTATTAATGAGGTTGCATTGGCGGTTGGTTTTTACGATCAAAGTCATTTTCACCGTTATTTTAAAAAGAATATGGGGTTAACGCCTAAACTATATTGTAAGGCCGTAAGTGTATGAAAACAGCTATCGCTAAAGGTTTTTGGGACATGTTACCGCTCAATCTTGCGGTCATTCCATGGGGGATTTTATGTGGCTCACTCGCCGTGCAATCTGGGTTCAGCCCATTAGAAGCACAGTTAATGTCGCTGTTAGTTTTTGCAGGCTCAGCGCAGTTAGTGGCAATTGAGTTGATTGTTGGCAATGCGTCACTTATCACCATTTTAGTTACCACCTTTATTATAAGCGCACGTCATTTTTTGTATGGTTTAAGTGTGCGTCATAAGCTGATAGATAAACCGCTAAAATGGCGATTAAGCTTAGGTTTTTTATTAACTGATGAGCTGTTTGCGTTTTCGCATCACAGGCGCGCCTATCAAGGCAAAATTCGCTTAGTATATGCGTTAGTTGCTGGTGGTAGTTTTTATATTGCGTGGAATATTTGGACTTTGATTGGCGTTGTTGCAGGCGCGATGCTGCCTGACTTAACTCAGCTGGGTTTAGATTTTGCTATAGCATCCATTTTTATTGCTTTAGTGATACCGAGCATTACTAATTGGCCAACCTTATTAGCATGTTTAACTTCGGCAATTAGCATTGTGGTTTTTAAGTTGTGGCATTTTGAATTAGGGCTGATTTTTGCAGCCTTGCTTGGTATGAGTGTAGGTTATGTGCTTGAAAGCAAGCGAGGTGAAAAATGATAGAAATTATTTTGCTGATGGCATGCGTTACTTTTACAACGCGCTTTTTATTTTTATCTAAACGTCTACCTTTTAGCATCGGCCCGAAAATGCAACGCTTTTTAAGCTTTAGTGCACCTTGTGTATTAACCGCAATTTGGGTGCCGATTGTGTTTGTGCAAGAAGGCAAGCTGGCAATTTCATTTAATAATCCCTATTTAGTCGCTGCCTGTGTGGCGGTGTTGCTGGCATATCGCTTTAAGAATTTATACATCACTACGGTTGTAAGTTTAGCTGTGTTCTTTTTATTAAAGCTCTAACTGGGTTTTCAGTTAGAGCTTGTCGTGTCTTTAGAGTGATGCCTTAAGTACATCACGGCTAATATCGAGAGTGACTTGTTGGTTTTCACCTAGAGCAGTCATGCCATGTCGTTCAAGTTGCTCAACAATCGCATCCACAATTTCTTCGCCTAATTGGTAATCGCTAAAGCGAGTTGGCATCTTTACTGAGTGGAAAAATGCCTCGGTTTTTTCGATTGCAAGATTAATGGTTGTGTCATTATCTTGCTCTGAAATACCCCAAATACGTTCAGCATATTGCAGTAATTTAGCTTCTTTTTGCTGGCGCATTGCATGCATCATACGTGGCAACACAATAGCCAATGTTTGTGCATGATCTAAACCATAAAGCGCAGTAATTTCATGGCCTAACATATGAGTCGACCAATCTTGTGGTACACCGGCACCAATCAGGCCGTTTAATGCCATGGTTGCAGACCACATTAAGTTTTCGCGAACTTCCATATTTTCAGGTTCAGCAAACACGCGCGGACCTTCTTCAATGAGTGTATGCAATAAACCTTCAGCGAAACGATCTTGTACTTTGGCACCGTGGTCAAACGTGAGATATTGCTCCATTACATGCACAAACGCATCAACAATACCGTTAGCTAGTTGCCTTTCTGGTAGTGTTTTTGTTACTTGCGCATCTAGCACAGCAAATTTAGGTTGTACTTTTTCGCTAAAGAACGGCAGTTTGTCGTTAGTGTCGAGTTTCGAGATAACCGAGTAGCTATTTGACTCTGAACCTGTTGCCGGCAATGTAAGTACCACACCGATAGGTAAAGCGTCTGATACCTCTGCTGCTTTTGCCAGAATATCCCATGGCTCGCCTTCAAATTTTGCTGCCGCAGCAATAAACTTAGTGCCATCAATTACAGAGCCACCACCCACAGCAAGTAAATAATCAACGTTATGTTCTTTAATTTGTGCAACAGCGCGCATTGCGGTTTCATAGCTTGGATTTGGCTCAATACCAGAAAATTCAAACACCTGATGTTCGCTTAGCGCATCTACTACTTGCTGATAAATGCCATTTTGTTTAATGCTGCCACCACCATAAATGATCATCACTTTTGCAGATGTTGGGATTTCCTGTTGAATTGTCGCGATTTGGCCCTGGCCAAAAATAATTTTAGTTGGATTTACAAAACTAAATTCCATGATATTGCCTCAATTAGGTACGGTAATTAAAGCCAGTTTAGCGTGTAACTGCACAGGGATAATCCCCCTAATTGGCAAATAACTTTTGCATATGTGCAATAATAAGTGTGTTAGTGTCTTTATTTTTGTTGTGGAGAGGGTATGGATTGGCAAGGTTTTAACGAATTCTTAGCGGTTGTTGAAAGTGGTAGCTTTACCCGTGCGGCAAAAATTTTAGATGTTTCAACTTCTCACGTCAGTCGCAGTGTTGCTCAGTTAGAGTCACGTTTGGGGGTTGCACTGTTAAAGCGTACCACCCGTTCACTGAATTTAACGGAAGCTGGGCAACAATATGCAGCATCACTTCATTCCATCCAATCTGCGATGGAAGAGGCTAACTTAGCACTGCAAGGTGAACAGCAAGAACCAAAAGGTACAATTCGTGTGTCGTGTGCTGGCGATTTTGCGGCAAAACAAGTTGCGCCTAAATTAGCACAGTTTTGTCAGCGTTATACTCAGGTATCTATGGTGATGGACTTTAATAACCGCAATGTAGACTTAATTGCAGAAGGTGTTGATTTAGCGATTCGCTTTGGCCGTATGGCAGATTCCAATTTAATCGCTCGTCCTTTAACCACGCGAGTTATGACTTTAGTTGCTTCTCCTGAATACCTAGCAAAGTTTGACGCACCGACACATCCAGAGCAGCTTATAGAGCATAATTGTTTGTATGCGGTAACTAATCGCTGGCGCTTTAAAGTTGATGGCACCATCAAAGAATACAAAATTTCTGGTCGATGGCGCAGTAACAATGGTGAGGCGCTACTTCAAGCGTGCTTGTCGGGGCTGGGTATTGCGCATCTTGCTCAGGATATTGTCGAAGAGTATGTGGCAAACGGGCGGTTGGTTAGTTTACTAGCGCCCTATCAAGTAGCGGATAACGCCTCGTGGTTAGTTTACCCAAATCGCGATCTAATGCCGCTGCGAGTTCGCTTACTCATCGATTTTTTAATTGCAGAGTTTAATCAAAATTAATACTTCAATTTTTGAACTATTATTGCGCGATTATATCGTGCGCGATATATTTGCTGACAATAGAGGAGAATGACCATGACACCGTTTTATCAATTAAGTATTAATAGCCTGCAAGGGCAAAAAATCGATTTTTCAGACTATCAAGGCAAAGCTGTATTAGTGGTTAATACTGCCAGTAAATGTGGTTTAACGCCGCAATATGAAGGGCTGCAAGCACTTCACAAAAAATATGCAGATCAAGGCTTAGTTATTATTGGCTGCCCCTGTAATCAATTTGGACAACAAGAGCCAGGTAGCGCAGAACAAATTCAAGGCGAGTGTTTAATTAATTATGGCGTTGATTTTACGATGACTGAAAAGATCGATGTAAATGGTGAAAATAGTCATCCGCTTTATAAATACTTACGCAATGAGTTAACAGGCATTTTGGGCAATAAAATTAAATGGAATTTCACTAAATTTCTGATTGGCCGTGATGGTAAGCCGTTAAAGCGTTTTGCACCAACTACAAAACCAGAAGCGCTAGAAAAATACATTGAACAAGCATTGGCGCAGTAGCCATGGCAAGTAATGCTGACCAATTATTAGAAAACCAACTTTGTTTTCCGATTTATGCTGCATCACGCTTGGTGACGCGGCTATATCAGCCTGAGTTGGATAGACATAAGTTGACCTATCCACAGTACGTGATTTTACTTATTTTGTGGCAGCAAGATGGAGTGACAGTAGGTGAGATAGGTCAGCAAGCTATTTTAAATAACAACACGCTAACGCCAATTTTAAAACGCATGGAACAAAGTGATTTAATAGAACGTCGGCGCGATGAGTGGGATGAGCGTAAGGTGCGTATTTATTTAACGCAACAGGGGCATTCACTACAGCAATCACTTTCGTGTTTGCCTTCTCAATTAGTTGATAAAGTAGGGCTAGACCTTGAAAAAGCAAAGCAGTTAAAGGCATTGCTTGGCGATTTAATGGATAAGCTAAACGATCAGGTTTAAAGCTCATCCCAATAGTTATGCGTATCATCCATGCCGATGGATTTACGCAGTCGCTTTTGTTCTAAAATATCTTCTAAACGTTTTTTTACTTCACGTTTATGTTGGGTATCTTCGCTGTTTTCCAGTTCTGAATTCAGCGGCTCTTGATTATTGATGTCTTGGTAATTGTCTTTCATGATCACCCTCAACATTGCATTTTAACGCGCTCATAATCAGTAAAAACCCATATTGCAGTTAGCGCAAGTAATGTGTAAAAATTTTGATTGGTCAAAAAAACGAATCTGGTGGTTAAAAAAACCATTTATTGGTTTTTGATTTTTGTTTCCATGCTGTGATTTATATTAATTATTATTTATCTGTTTGATTTTTATCGTTTTTGTAATTTTGGCACTGAGTTTGATAAAGCTATAACACTTAGAGAAAAAATTAAAACGCGACAGATACGGGAATCATTATGAAAAAATTACTTATCACAACAGCAGTAGCAGCATGTATGGGTCTTTCAGCAAGTGCAATGGCACACCAAGATGACCACGATAACAACATCAACTTTTCATCTGATAGCTGTAATTTAAAGTTTAATAATAAACTTTCGATTACCCCAGATACGCTCAATATTGAAGCACCATCAGGTGTAGTAGCAATTGACCAAGATGGTAATTTAAAAATTAATGGTGAATCGCAGTCTTTATCAGCTAGTGACCAAACGCTATTGGCGCGCTATTCGGAAGATGTACGCGGTCAAGTACCTCAAGTTGCCGAAATCGCAATGGAAGGTGTTGCACTTGCAGGTGTTGCACTGAGCGAAGTGGGTAACGCGTTTGGCCTTGAAAATATGAGCGCGATGGAAGAGATTATGTCGGAAATCGGTGAAGAGATTCAGCACGCATTTTATGATGGTGGCACTTTTGTAATGGACCAAGGTCGCTTTGATAACATTGGCGACACATTCGACAATAAATTTGACGAAAAAATGGAACAAGCGATGGAAGAAATGATGATGGAATCCATCGGCAGCTTACTAATTACCCTTGGCAGCGAAATGCTTAGCTCGGGTGGTAATATGAGTGACTTCGAGCAGCGCATGGAGCGTATGGGCGAGCAAATCGAAGAAAAAGTAGAGCTGCAAGCTAAAAACATTGAGCAAAAGGCAGATAAAATGTGTTTCGATTTCAAAGCACTTGCAATGCAAGAAGATGAGCTACAAGCACGTATTCCAGCACTAGCAAATTACGATGTGTTTAAAGTGGAAACTAAAAAATCATCAATCTAATGTAGGTAAACATTAGTTATAGCGTCAGTCATCATTTAGGGAGCAGTTGCTCCCTTTTTTAATTTAATTGCTCCGCTTTTAGATGGTTTTTTGCATAGTGTTCGGGGATTTCTTCGGCAATAAAAAAGTCGAGTAGAGTCTGGTCTAATTCCCCTTTTGTTGCGAGCTGCTGCATTATATTGATTGCTTGTGACAGGGTTTTAGCTTGTTTATATGGCCGATCTGAGGCTGTCAGCGCTTCAAAAATATCGGCAATGGCTAAGATGCGCGCTTCAAAGCTAATTTCATCACCGCACAGCCCTTTGGGGTAGCCTTTACCATTGAGTTTTTCATGATGCGCGCCAGCAATTTCAGGTACTCTGCTAAGGTGTTTCGGGAATGGAAGCTTTTCAAGAATTTCAATTGTTTGCACAATATGATGGTTAATTGCATAACGTTCTTCTTGATTAATTGTGCCTGCGCTAATGCTCAGGTTGTATAGCTCACCAAGGTTATTTCTAAGCTCAGGTTGTTGCAAATTATACTTTGCGCTATCGCAGCGTAAATTCTGATTATAAAGTAGATGGTTTGGTCTATCGGCTAAGACACTTAGCTCAGAAACCTCAGAAAAACCTGAATATTGAGTTAACTCTTCTTGAGATAATCCTAAGCGTTCATCAAAGTGTGGCTGCCATCTTAGCTGTGTTATTTCATTTAGCTTATCTATATCATTGTTTGATACAAACTCAGCGTTATTGCAATACGCCACATGCGCAAAATCACGTTCCAACTGTATGATTTGCTCTGCAAGTTTAGTGTCGATGCTGTTTTTATCTTCTCCTGCGAGTTTTGCTTTAAGCGCAGCAATTTCTAAGTCGCGTTTTAGAACTTCAAAGCGGGTTCTAATTTCATGAATACGGTTGTAAATGGTTTCTAGTCGGGTTGCTTTATCAACTATGTACTCAGGCGTTGTGACTTTGCCACAATCATGTAACCACGCCGCGATGGAGAGCTGGCGCTTAGCATTTTCATCAAAATTAAAATCAGGAAATTGGTTTGACTTGCTAGCTGCTTCAGCGATGTGTGTTGCAAGCTCTGGCACCCGTTGACAATGTTTACCCGTGTAGTGAGATTTAGTATCTATTGCGCCAGCAATGACTTGAATAAAGGAATCGAGTAACTTCTCTTGTTTATTAACTAGTTTTCGCCCTTCAATTGCGACACCAAAAAATGCCGCCACTTGCTCAGCGAGTTTTAAGCTAACACTGCCTTTCGGCGTGCTTGCTAGGTAAAAATAAACCTGTAAACCAATTACTTGTTGCTCTCGGTTTTTTAGCGGTACTTGTACTTGGTAACATTCTGTATTTTCAAGTGATAACCACTGCTTCAAAGCATTTGGTACATCGCTAACTTCTGTTATATCGCTAAGGCTGTATAAAGTGTGCCAGTGTATGGTTGGCAGATTGTTTATTGAGTATTGCTGATTGTCATAACGTAAAAACTCTGCGTTTAAGTTTTGATTCTGCGCTAGTAATACTAGGCATCCCTCGGCCTTCATTATGCGTGTTGATTTAATTGTAATTTTATCGATTAGGCGTTGTAAGTTTTGCTCTTTTGATAATGTGCTGAGCAGACTAAAAAACTCACTTAAATTACCATGAAGGTGTTGCAAACTCGCTGCGAGCTGTTCGATTTCAACAACATTAATGTAGCAACTAAATGCACCAGGTGTTTCGAAGTTGGCTAATTGAGATGCATAGCGATGCAATTGTCTAATTGGTCGTGTAATAACATGTGCAACCAAATAGCTTAATGGTATCGCTAATAAACATAAGCCTAATAAAATTAATAACCAAGTATAAAGTTGCGAATAAATAGGGCGCAAAATGATATCTGCTTTGGTGGCAGCCACAAGCATTACACCACTTTGGCTATTTGGTTCGATTTGCGTGGCATTTAGGTACCACTTGTTATTATTCGCAATAACTTCTGTAAGTTGATTAATATCTGTTGAGCGTACTATGGTGGCTGAATGAGTTAACCATGATTGCCAAGGCGCAATTTGGTCATCTTCCAATTGAATGTCTTTACCATCTTGTAGCGCGAGAATTTTGTTGTTGCTGTTCATTAAAAACAACCAAGTATTAAACTTTAGCTCATCGTGATACATGGTTGCATACAAAGAATGCGAATTAAGATCGACACTTACAGTCAGTTGGTTAGATTGCCTAACCAATGAAAAAACTTTGCTTTGGCTATAGTTATCTTTATAGGGTTCAACCAATGTGAGCGCATTTGATTTTTGTGCCTGTTGGTACCAAGGGCGCTGTTTAATGTTGAGACTGGCTGCGAGTTTTTGTTGTTTAAGTAAGGCTAATGATTGATTGTAAAAATAGCGAATTTCAGTGTCGTGATGGATCTTCTGCAATACAAAGTAGGTGTTGTTTGGCGTGTTAAATAATTGCTCTGATTCGGGGGTGTTTATTTGATGGAGTGCCCAAAGAATGTCGTTATTTGTAGTGAGTGTAATGGCATCAACATGGTTATCGCTATGCAAGAACATACTTAGCTCTTTTAATAGCAAGGAGGGAAACTCGTTTAGCAGTTCTTGTTTGGTATTGTATCTATAAATCAGACTGTTAATGACTTTTTGCGCATTGCTATAATCAGAGCGAATACGCGTTAATACATCTTTTAGTGCTTGCTGATGATTACTGAGTGCTTGCGCTGTCGCGAATTCTAATCGGCTTTGGTAATTAAGATAAATAAATGTGCTGCTAATTGGCGTGCATGAGATCAAAACGGCAATCGTCGAAAATTTGATAATGCTCAGTTTTGGCATAGTTGGCTCACTACAATTATAAAATTTTTATAGTTAACGCATTTTCTGCCACTTCAATAACCGCTGGAGTATAACCTGCTGACTCACCATCCGCTTGGATTGGTAGCCCCGGGGTTAAGACTTCAAGTTGTGTAAATGCGTGTTCCTTCACTTCGGACAACTTTGTGTGTGTGCCTTGGTAGAGTTTTGGCAGTGCCCATAACTTCTTTACAAGGTGTGTTTTTTCAACGCTATAGCGCATTAATTTTGATGAATTAAGCTCGGCATTAGGGGCAATCTTCATCCCTCCGCCAAAGTACTTACCATTGGCAAACACAGTAAGAAAGTTTTTATAGTTTATGTTATGACGTCCTTGTTTCAGTGTTAAGAGTGACTCTTTGAAGAAAAAAAGACAAGTAAATGCATGGTATAAATAACTAAAACGCGCAAGCCATCCTTTATTACCTTTAGTTCTTTCAACTATTTCAGCATCAAAACCAACACCGGCACTGTTTATAAAGTAACGCTCATTTACCTTTCCTAAATCAATGCGTAGCGTGTTTTCACTCAGTATGAGTTGTTTAAACTCGGCATTGCTGTAATCAAAGTTGCGTACAAAGTCATTACCTGTTCCACAGGGTAAAACAGTGATTGGGCGCGATGAAAAAGCCATGCAATTAGCTAACAGATGCAGGGTGCCATCACCACCTAACATGATCACTTCATCATATTCGTTGAGGTGTTGTTGAAAAAAAAGCTGGTTGTCAGCCAATATTGGTGACGTAGTAAACACGTAATATGACTGTTGATGTTGCTTCAAATAGCTCACAAGCCAGGTTAGCCAATATTTTTTTTGCTTATTTGGCAGCGGGTTTAAAACGATTAAATAATGTTTATTCATGAAATGGTGATAATGACAGTGTTATCGCTAAGCTTGCCCGTTAAAGGCTTTTAGGTCAAATGCATAGGGTGTGATGCTGCACAATTATGCACTTTATATGCAACTTTTTTGATTACCTATTCGCATTAAAAAAATTTATGCGAAAATTGTAATTTTATTGATTGGATTTTAACCATGTTTGAACGCAAAATAACATTTAGTTAAACAACAGGAGCAATCACATGACTAAACAAGCGTTAAACCAAGGTGGCCAGTCTCAAGGTCAACTAACTCGTTCAAATAATGGTAAAAAAAGTTTACTAGCTAAATTGAATCGCTATGGTAAAAAACTCGCATTAGCAGGCGCAGTTGCATATAAATAAACTATGATTTATTTGCGACCAATCGCACCTGTTTAAAAAGGCTGTAATGATAAATTACGGCCTTTTTTAATTTAATTATCTAATGTTTTTATAGCTCTAAATGTTGTTTAACTAAATTTTAAACATGGCTTAGGTAAGTTTAATTGTTTCAACAGGCTTAATTTAGCCATGGTGATTATTATATGTCTCGCGTTCCTGTATTACCGTCGGCTGTAGTTGACGCAAGAATATTATAGTCGATGGTATTTTCAGGGGACAGGAACGCAATCCCAATATTGTTGTTGTCAGAGTTAATAGGTTGGTGAATTATTAGCTCTTTTTACAACTCACAATATAGTAAACTCGCATATTTACAGCTAACTTAGTATAAACACTTAATTAGTTGTTAACCCATTGAATGGAAAAGCAGTTGAATCACCTTCCTTATCAAATTCAAAGCCGCCTTACGCATAAGCTGCTTATTGCTTTAGTGATTATTTCTTTGTTCAGTTTGGCAATGGCTGGTTTGTATTTTGATAGTTCTAACCGCTTTAAACAAAATGCTCAAAAATCTGAGCTAGTTCATAAAATCCTTAATCAGTATTCAAGTATTGCGCTTTATACCTTTGAAAAGCTGGTGGCAATTGGCGAGATGTCGCGAAATGGCATTGTGCTTACACCAGAGCTGCGAGAAGAAAACGAAAAAAAATTACGTACATCAATTGTTGAAGTACGAGACTCCTTATTAAAAAAACTTACATTAGCGCCTGAGCTAAGTACTCGTAATGATTTGGCTGTGCTGGATAAAGTGACGCAAAAAGTTGAGCGTATTATTACAACGTCACAAGAGATTCGCTTTTTAATCAGTAAAGGAGAGCTTTCAGAGGCACAAAGCTTATATCGCTTATTACAGCAGCAAGGAGTTCATGCTGAGTTTAATGCTTTGATCAGTGAAGCAGTAAAACAAGAAAACCTGCAAGCGGAAGCAATACGCGATAATACCAAGGTGATGTCTGAACGAAATAATCGCTATTTAGCGATTGCTCTTGGGCTTTCTAGCTTATTTATGATGCTCACAATTTGGTTTTTTTGGCAGCGAATTTCAAAAGCGACAAAGCAATTACAGTTTGCGGCTAGTCAATTTACAGCTGGTAAGTTAGAGCACCGAATTCCTAAATTAAAAGACACCGAATTTGCCAAGCTGGCAGATGCGCTGAATTTTATGGCGAGCGAATTAAAAACTAAGCACAGTGAGTTAGGTGAAGCCAAGTTACAACTTGAAGAAAAAGTACAAGAGCGCACAAAAGCATTGGCATTGAGCAATGAGAAACTGGCTCATGTTGATAAACAAAGAAGACAGTTCTTGGCGGACATTTCACATGAGTTACGCACTCCGCTGACGATTATTCGTGGAGAGTCAGAAATATTATTGCGCAGCCATTCTGACAATGTGGATGATTATTTAGCAACCTTAGTTGCGGTGGTGGATCAAGTAAGTCATACCACAGCGCTGATTGATGATTTAATGCTAGTGGCTCGCTCGAGTGCAGGTGAGTTAAGGTTATCGTGTAGTGAGGTAAACTTAACCAAGCTGGTACAAGATCTTTGTTATATTTATGGCCGAAAAGCACAAGAGCGTAACCAAGAGCTTAGTTTTGAGCTAAATGAAGAAATTAGTTTAGAGTTAGATGAAAGACGTATACGCCAAGTATTGATGATTTTACTTGAAAATGCGCTCAGCTATTCTGCGCCAGATGCAGTAACCGAAGTGAAATTAATGCGTCGCCAGCAGGTTGTCGTTATTAAAGTGATAGACTCAGGGCAAGGCATTACAAAGCAAGAACAAGACTATATTTTTGAGCGTTTCTATCGAAGCAACCGCTCTAATACACCGGGTTCTGGCTTAGGTTTACCTGTGGCCAAAGCAATTGTTGATGCTCATGGTGGCCATATTAGTTTAAAATCAAATACTTCAGGTGTAGGCTCTGTAGCAACTATACTGTTACCGTTAAATGGTGAGGAACGTAATGAGAATTTTATTAGTTGAAGATGATGATCGCGTTGCAAGTTTTCTTGAACGAGGCTTGCGCGCTGAAGGATATTTTGTAGTTCGTGCTAGTGACGGTAAAGAAGGGTTAGATCTTGCGCTTGAAGGTGACTTCAATTTAATTTTGCTTGATATCATGTTGCCAGGCTTAAATGGTTTAGAAGTGTGCCAAGCATTGCGCATTAAAAACTTCGAAATCCCAATTATTATGCTGACTGCAATGGATGCATCGCAAGATATAGTTCATGGTCTTCGCCTTGGTGCTGATGATTATGTAACAAAGCCGTTTGCTTATGAAGAGCTATTAGCGCGCATAGAGGCTGTAACTCGTCGTAAACCTTCACAAAAAAATCGCTCGAACACACTCGCATTTGGTCCTTTAAGTTTTGACCGTGACAGTTACATTGTGACGCTTGCAGAACAAGAGATTTCTTTAACTGTAAAAGAAATGGCGATTCTTGAATTGTTAATGACAAACCCTGGAAAGTACTTAAGTCGAGAGCGCATTTTAAGTAATGTATGGGGTATGGAAATGGATCCCATGACTAATGTTGTTGATGTGTACATAGGTAAACTACGCAAAAAACTGATGCTGCCAAATAATGATGAAAGTATGATTGAAACCAAGCGTGGTATTGGCTATCGCTTAGTGTCACCAGAATAACCTTTTATCGGTATCAATTAAAAAGGGCGAACTCAGTTAAATGAGTTCGCCCTTTTTACTTCAGGTAATCTAGGTATTAACGTTTTGCGATGTAGCTAGTTTTATTGCTTTGTGGATAAAGGTTTTTTACAACTTTAGCTGCGTTCATATCTTGAACAAACTGTTCAAGTGATTTGCCATCGCACTGAATATTTTGTGCAGCTTTACGGATGTGCTTATTTTCTTGCTTAAGTAAACGGCGCACTTTGCTGGCTTGGTCGTTTGCAGCCGCGGCACAAATTTGTGATGCCAGACTATTATCAGATGGAACTACTTTTGCTGCTGCGTTGAACGATAAAATACTTGCTGCTGCGATAACTGCTGTGATTGATTTTTTCATGTCTCATTCCCTCGTGGTGTTTGGGTTAATTCGTTTTGTTGGTATCTATATTACGAATATTTTTTGCAGGTAATTTACGAAAGTGAATGACGGTAATTTGAGGTGATTGGTGGCGAATATCGGTGATTAAGGTGTTATCTTCTAAAATTATTACTTTTTTCTAAGTTTAATGAGTCGTTAAGTGTGTAATGGGCTTGTTGTTCTAACCAAAAAATTACAAAGAAAAAGGGCGAGTTACTCAAGTAACTCGCCCTTTTAACTTCAGGTAATCGTGGTATTAACGTTTTGCGATGTAGCTAGTTTTATCGCTTTGTGGATAAAGATTTTTTACAACTTTAGCTGCGTTCATATCTTGAACAAACTGCTCAAGTGATTTGCCATCGCACTGAATGTTTTGTGCAGCTTTACGGATGTGCTTATTTTCTTGCTTAAGTAAACGGCGCACTTTGCTGGCTTGGTCGTTTGCAGCTGCAGCACAAATTTGTGATGCCAGACTATTATCAGATGGAACTACTTTTGCTGCTGCGTTGAACGATAAAATACTAGCTGCTGCGATAACTGCTGTGATTGATTTTTTCATGTCTCATTCCCTCGTGGTGTTTGGGTTAATTCGTTTTGTTGGTATCTATATTACGAATATTTTTTTAAGGTAATGTGTGAAAGTGAATAACGGTAATTCGAAGTGATTGGTGGTTAATGGGCGTGATAAATTGAAATTTCCATAGATATTTAATAAAAATGTTAATATTTTGATGCTTATTTGAGCAAACAAACTTTTTGCTATTTACAGTTATGATTTGGCTGAGTATTATTTTGCGCATGGAGAGATGGCTGAGTGGTTGAAAGCACCGGTCTTGAAAACCGGCATAGGTTAATAGCCTATCTAGGGTTCAAATCCCTATCTCTCCGCCATTTTATAAGTATTTGCGCTGGAGAGGTGGCCGAGTGGCCGAAGGCGCTCCCCTGCTAAGGGAGTATAGGGTTTGTAGCCCTATCGAGGGTTCGAATCCCTCCTTCTCCGCCATGTATAAAGCAAAAAACCCCGCAACTTGTTGTGGGGTTTTTTGCTTTATGGAGTGTGAAGCGAGGCTTTGATTCGAACCCTTTGTTCGACAAATTGTCAGGAACAATTTGAGCCGCGAACGCGCCACGAAGTGGGCGAGTGCAGGATGCACAAGCGCTAATCCCGAATTCTCTCTATTCCAAACACAAATTAAAACCAATCATAATTGTTGTGGGGTTTTTTGCTTTATGGTGTGTGAAGCGAGGCTTTGGTGCGAACCCTAAGTTCGAAGCTCTTTATTCGAAAGAATGGTCAGGAACAATTTGAGCCGCGAACGCGCCACGAAGTGGACGAGTGCATGATGCACAAGCGCTAATCCCGATTTTTCTCTATTTCAAACACAAATTAAAACCAAACATAATTGTTGTGGCTTTTTGCTCTCAAAAATACTTGGCTCTAAAAACAGAGTTCTTTTTGGCTAACTAATAGTCCATTCCGATCACCGTAAACCCAATCCCCATTGTGAATTGTGATATCCAAAAAGCTTACAGCACTCACTTTTTCACCTAAACCTTGCTTTTGGGTTTTTCGTGGCGTGCTGCCTCTAGCCATAATTGGCAGCGGCATCTGTTCTAAAATCTCAATATCACGAATACAGCCGTTAATGATGATGCCTTGCCAATGATTTTTAATGGCATGCTCGGCAAGATTATCACCCAAAAAAGCAAATGCGAGAGAGTTGTTTGCATCCACTACTAAGACTTTGCCTTCACCATTGGTTTTAAGTAACTCACCTACTAGCGAGTTATCGTTAGGGCATTGAATAGTAATTGCTTGTCCACAGAGTTTTGTTTCTTTACCAAAATGAAATAACCCTGCATTTGCGACTTGCAGAGTGTCACTATAATCATCGTAAAGATCGGGTGTTGTAAAAGAGGTCATAAGCAGAGCAATTAATTGTAAGTAACTAAATTAAAACACTGCTAAAAAGGTTGGATAAATTTATCTGGTTGATAATTAGTATTTTTAAGCGAAATAGCTGGGCTAATTCGTTATTTTGCGAGTTTAACAGCGGTACCATAGGCCAAAATTTCAGACATGCCAGCAGCAACAGCACTCGTTGTAAAACGCACATTTACAATGGCATCGGCGCCTAAGCGTTCTGCTTCTTCCACTAACCTTGCTTGCGCCACGGTGCGTGCATCACTCATCATTTCCGTATAGCCTCTAATCTCACCACCAACAATAGTTTTAAGTCCCGCCATAATATCGCGGCCAACGTGTTTAGAGCGTACAACATTACCGGTTACTAACCCGAGCATGTGAGTTATCTCGTAGTTTGCGACGTGTTCTGTATTGGTAATAATCATTTTCATACTCCTATTAGGTTTTAAATAAGAGTAATCACTTGCTCACGAATGATTGATGAAAGAATGATGGGCGGGTGATAAAACGGATAAAGGGAAAAGTGAGCTCGATAAGCTATCGAGCTCAAAAAGAATTAACCTTCGTTTACAAGGTTATGTAATTCTTCCAAAGAAGCGGCAATTTTAACGCCAGGTACGTTTGTACCTACGGTTGCTTCAAACGATCCTTCAACCGCTGAACGGAATGAAGTGAAAGAAATACGGTATACACCACGCACAAGTGCTTTAGTTGGGTTGTTCACATCTGATGTTTGACGAAGTAATGAATTGTAGCTCTGACCACCTGGATTTTGTGGTAATTCGCTGCTGTCATCATTGTAAGTAAGTGTTTGTAGCGACTTACCGCCATTTTTGATCTTCGCTGGGTCAATGATGTCCATGCGGTCAAGCACTAGGTACGTATCAAAAAATGTTTTTGAATCTGAACCATAGTTTTTAGTGTAGTTAGCATTTACAAAGTCGCTATCCGCAGGTGTTGATGTTGCAGGTGATACCATTGAAACACCAATTTCATCTACTGCAGCAGGAACCCAAGCGTAAAGGTAGTATGCGTCTTTATTTTTGTATTTGCCTTCAGGTTTTACTGATGCATCAACATAACCAAAGTAGTTGGTGTAGTTTGCATACGGTAAACGCGCTTCAACACCAGCAACGCCTTGAGTTACTGAGCTTTTAAGCGCTGGGCCACTTGATGATACACATGCTGTTAGAGCAACAGCTGAAGAAGCAATTAGAAGTGCTTTTTTTAACATTGAAATATCCTTTTCAATCCTTGTTATAAAATCGCGGGTATCATACAGGGCTTGCTGCTTTTTTCAACGTATTTGTAACTGAAATAGTTGAAATAAATTAAACTAATTGATTTTGATAGTGTTTAGGGCTGCAACCAAAGGTTTGTTTAAAGCGGCGGCTAAAGTAACTGAGCTCACTAAACCCATAGTCATAACACACTTGAGTTACTGCTTTTCCTTGCTTTAATTTACGTGCTGCAGCATGCAACTTTTGCTCAACAATAAAGGTTTGTGGCGTACAGCCTAGATGGCGTTTGAATTCTAAAAATAGTTTACTGCGGCCCATGCCAGCACTTTTGCATAGCATTTCAATGGTAATTGGCTTTTTTAAGTTCTGATTTATAAAGGAAATAGCAGATTGCAATCCGTTATGGCCTAGCAATTGGCTGCAATGTTGCAGCACTAATTGACGCGAACGATCTTGTAACATACGTACTAATAGTTCGCTAATTCCAAGGTCAATTAACACTTCTCTGTCGTGTTGATTCTCACTAAATGTATCCACCAAACGTTGATAAAGCTGCTGAGTAAAGGGGTTATTGTGTAACTGCAACGTCGCTGTTTGTTCACTGTAAAATGCTTGCTCCAAACGCATTCTTTCAGCGACTTCTTGCACTTTTTGGCTGTCTACTTCAATGGTTAAACACGACGTTGGGGCGCTTAGGTGGGCATCGGGGAAGTCGATTTCGACTTGTTCACCACCTGCAATAATAAAGCTTTGTCCGGGTAAAAACTCTTGCCCAAATTGCAGGCTGTGGTGATGCATTACTTTTTTTCCAGTGTGCATTGCGCAAAACATCAGTTGCTCTGCTTGAAAGGGAATTCGCTCACAGGCTTGGTAAGTATCGTACACACACAATTGCACATGTTCACTATTAAATGCGGCGCGGTTATCAATCAACGTACTGATTTTATTGCGTTCTTGCTGTAGCGACATGCCTGTCTCCGAAAATTCACTGTTCTTCATAATGGCTAAATTATGCACTCTCAGTCAAGTTATTTGGATGGAGAATCAAGCACAAATCAAATTGAACGACTAGGCTGTGGGGGCACATATTCAAGTTGAAGAAACTTTCTAACAATAACACACATAAAGGAAATAAAATGATTTATGCCAATCCTGGGCACGCAGATGCCAAAGTGCAATTCAATGCACAATATGAAAATTATATCGGTGGTGAGTGGGTTGCACCTGTTGACGGTCAGTATTTTGATAATACGACACCGGTAACAGGCGAAGTCATTTGTCGTATACCACGCTCAAATAGTAAAGATATTGAACTGGCACTTGATGCAGCGCATAAAGCGAAAGATGCTTGGGCGCAAACCTCGGTTACTGAGCGCAGTAATTTATTGCTTAAAATAGCTGATCGCATTGAGCAAAATCTTGAAATGCTCGCGGTAGCAGAAACTTGGGATAATGGTAAAGCAGTACGTGAAACGTTAGCTGCAGACTTACCGCTTTGCGTTGATCACTTCCGCTATTATGCAGGCTGTATTCGTGCGCAAGAAGGTTCAATTGGCGAAATTGATGCAGGCACTGTTGCTTACCATTTTCATGAGCCTCTGGGTGTCGTTGGTCAAATTATTCCGTGGAACTTCCCATTATTAATGGCCGCTTGGAAATTAGCACCGGCATTAGTGGCTGGTAACTGCGTTGTACTTAAACCTGCCGAACAAACACCAGCTTCTATTTTAAAACTGATGGAAGTAATTGGCGATTTGTTACCGCCGGGAGTGCTTAATGTGGTCAATGGCTATGGCGCAGAAGCAGGGCAAGCATTAGCAACAAGCACGCGTATTGCCAAAATAGCGTTTACAGGTTCAACCCCTGTAGGTGCTCATATTCTAAAATGCGCTGCTGAAAACATTATTCCTTCGACAGTAGAACTTGGCGGAAAATCACCGAATATCTATTTCTCAGACGTAATGCAACAAGATGAAGAATACATAAGCAAATGTGTTGAAGGTGCAGTACTTGCGTTTTTCAACCAAGGTGAAGTGTGTACTTGTCCATCGCGTTTATTGGTTCAAGAAGATATTTATGATGAATTTATCGCTCGCGTAATTGAGCGCACAAAACAGATTAAACGCGGAAATCCACTCGATACCGAAACCATGGTAGGCGCACAAGCCTCTCAAGAGCAATTTGATAAAATATTAAGTTATCTTGCAATCGGTAAAGAAGAGGGCGCAGAGTTGTTAACGGGTGGAGACGTAGAGCAAGTGTCAAATGAGCTTGGCGGCGGTTATTACATTCAGCCAACACTGTTCAAAGGTAATAACCAAATGCGAATTTTCCGCGATGAAATTTTTGGTCCAGTGGTAAGTGTTGCAACCTTTAAGGATGAAGCTGAGGCATTAGCGATTGCAAACGATACCGAATTTGGCTTAGGCGCTGGTATTTGGACTAAAAACATGAATCTTGCGTATCGTATGGGACGTGGCATTGAAGCAGGCCGTGTATGGACAAACTGTTATCACCATTACCCTGCACACGCGGCATTTGGCGGATATAAAAAGTCAGGTGTTGGCCGCGAAACACATAAAATGATGCTAGAGCATTATCAAAATACGAAAAACTTACTTGTGAGCTATAGCGATAGCCCACTAGGCTTCTTTTAATTTCTAACTTTGAATGTTACCAAGGCTCTTTTTTAAGGGCCTTTTTTATATCAGATTGTTTGATAAATTTAGCAATTCAATTGCCTGTTAATAAAATGTAATGGATTGTTTTGACTAATGTTTTATCTGTAAGAAAATATGTTAGCGATTGTTTTGTGTGTTAAATTGCAGTAAAAATGAACACAAACCAAGCAAACAATGGACTGTCTATGTTGTTCTTTAACGTTAAAGATCAAGCCTTTGAACACGACGAATACCTTCAATGTTGCCAATGTAACCAGCGGGCGGTGAGTGCAAAAGCAAAGCTAAAATTTCTTTGCTTTGGTTTAATTCCAATACTTCCTTTTAAAGTCGAGCGCGAGTCCTACTGCGCTAATTGTGATTGCAAAAATTTGCCAGAAAACAGTCTTTCATCTCAAGTACCTCCGGTTGCGATACTGACTAAATTCATTGGTTTACTGCTATTGATTGCTTTTGTTTCGTGGCAATGGCAAAAACATGTGCGCGCAACTGAAATCGAGTTAGATATTGTAAATAACCCGCAATCTAATGACTTTTTCTTTTTTGATTACAGTAAATTACTAAATGAAGGCTATTACCAAAAACGAGTTGTAGCGGCGAAAGTGATCGCCTCTGAAAACGATACTGTAACCTTACAATTTAGCCGTTATAACTATTCGCGAGAGCGCGATCTTGAAATATCAGCACGCAGCGATAATTTTGTGCAAAAAGGGTACTTTTTTACTGAAAGTAAAGATTATCCTCAGCAGCAGATTAATGCGTTTTTTAAAAACGGTACTATTTATGCGGCCTACAGGCCAAATGCAATGAAACTGTTTGGTGGCTTTGTGGTAATGCCTTCTAAATCCAAGCCGCTCTATGATGGTTTTCAACTAAATAAAGCAAATCAAGAGGGTATTGCCTACTACCAAGAGAAAGAGTTTACTCTTGCATTTGAATCATTTAAGCAAGCGGCAGAGCAAGGTGATGATTGGGGGCAGTTTAATTTAGCTAAAATGTATTTAGATGGTGAAGGGACTAAAGTTAATAAAGAGCAAGCCGCTTTTTGGTTGATGCAGGCCGTAAACAAGGGAAACCACAATGCGAAGTTGTTGTGCCAAGAAACTCAATTATGTGCTGAGTTAGAGCAATAAGTTAGTTGGCACTTTCTAAATCATCAATGCAGGACTTACACAAATCAAGGTAGCTGTTGATGTTGTTTTTGCTCCATAGCTGCCTTTTATCTGTGCTTTCTTGCAGTATAAAGTTATTAAAATCTTCAAAAGCAAATGGTGTAAAGTTAGCAACATAGTGCTTAAGGGCTTGTTGCACTGATTTGTGCCCAAGCGCAGAGTCACTGATAACACTTTCTGCGGCTTCGACTAATAAACCAGTAAAGCGCAGCAGCTCAACTTTATGTGAACCCGCACGTTGTACTTTGATAAAACGTTCACGCAACAGGTGCTGCTCTTCTTTTGCAAGCTCTATCACAATTTCGCTTAAGTATTTTGTTTCGCGATTAGCGCCATCAAGCGTACTGGCCAGTTGTTTGGCTTTGCGTTTGTAGTTTTCCCCTCTGACATAGAGGAAAATCATGGCGAATACGGCCAGTGCAATACTGCCCATTACGGTGATATTCATAGCTATCCTAATCGCGCTTTATTGTTATTAAACTAGTCTTTAGTAACTGATTTATCAAATATTATATCGTCAATAACTGACCATCTTCGAATGTAAGGTTTACTGCCTTTGCCTAAAATCCAATAGTCGTAAACTTCTTGCACTTTGCCATTTGCACGGCGAATATCGAGCCATGCATTAAGGTAGTTAGCAAGGTCATTATGACGCTTTGCTACTGCAAAACCGGTTGGGTATTTTGTTTTTACACCCTCAGGCACAATGACCCCAAAATCTGGATAAAACATGGTCCAAGCAAATCCAGCTTCAGCGCTAATAATCAGTGCATCGTATTTGTCTGGGTTGCTAAAAAAGTCTCGGTAACTGGTGATATTTGTCAGTGTGTAGTGTTTATTTCGCTTAAATTCTTTGTCCAGCAAGGCTTGGTATTCTATTGTGGCAAAGTTAAGTAACTCATGTTCTTTTAAATCAGCAAGCGTTTGAAACTCCTTACTGCGATGATCAAGTGTTACTAAAGCTAGCTGTAATTCGAGCACCGGATCGGTGAACAGCACTTTCTCGATATCATCTAAATTAATTTCTAACCCTGACATCGCAATATCAAAATAGCCTTTGTTTAGGTACTCGATAAGTTGTGGCTTTTTAAATGGAATAAATTCTACTTTGACACCTAAATCTTCCGCCAGTTTATGCGCCAAACTGATATCAAAACCTACTAATTCATCATTATGATTGAAGTAACTAAACGGTACATTATCGGCAATATAACCGACTCGTAAAAGGTTACGTTTTTTAATCACACTAATGTTTGTGAGTGATAACTTACCGTCTTCATATGATTTTGGCACATGGTTGAGTACATGCTCTGGCACTTTATCACTGACCACCATGTTAGCGATGATATCGTCTGCAGCGTCAGCATTTTTTAGTAACTGTGTATTCAAGGTGAAGGCTGCCAACATACAAGCAGGCAATAACCCACCAATCAGAGAAAAATATAAAATGCTTTTAGCGCGTTTATAACTGAGTTGCTTACGCACATAAAAAATACTTAAGAAAGTAACCGCAACGATATACACCACGGTAGTGGGTGATACAAATTTCGCGCTAATAACCGACATTGCGAGGTACAATTGGTAAGTATCTGCAGGTACACGAACGGTTTCTAACATGTACGGAATTGCAATATGCACATTGGCAAAATAGCTGAACAAAGCGCTGATGGTGATATTGGGCACATCAGCAAGCGTCGCTTCGTGACCCGTTAGCCAGGCTGCAAATAACACAAAAATTAGCGTCGTAAGTTTTCCTAAACTAGGGAAAGTAAAAGCAATAGGCACTAATACTTCAGCAATATGGTCCGATTTGGCATCCGCGATATTATTTTTGTGCATATAGCTTTTAATGCCTTCGGTAATTACAGGCAAGGTGATAAACACATTACCTGTGGTAAAAGCGGTGATCAGTGCATTTCGTGCTACATCAATTAGTTCATGGTATTTCACAGGCGTAAGTGCCGAAACTAGCATTGGCAACAACACAAACATCAAAAATACGCCGAGTAAAATCACCAGTACTAAATACACTTGCAGAGTACTTAGTTGGTCAATGCTCATGGTACCTGCGGAGCTTGCGGTAATGGCAAAAATACCAATTGGAAATATTTTAACGATTTTCTTCGAAATAACAGAAAGGCCTTCCCCAACCACATCTAAAATATTGAGCAAACTGCTTTTTCGTACATTGCCCATCAAGGCCATACCCAGAGCAATACAAAAAATAACTAAGGCGGGCACATTGCCTTCAGCCATCGATGCAAACGGGTTTGAGGGGATATAGCGAGCGACAAAATCGATCTCTTGCTTAGCAGAAATCAATGCCGTAGAGAAAAAGGTGCCAGCATCGTGTTTTGGTAAAGTAAAAGCAAAACACCAAATAACAAATAGGCCGATACCCCATAACGACAGCATCACAGTAGCTGCTTTAAGTAAAATGGAGCGCACCTGATCGGGTTCAAATTTACCAAGGCCAACAATCAAAGAAACAACAATATAAGGGAAGATGGTGATTTGCATCAGTTTGATAAAGCCGTTGCCAACTGGTTGTAAAAACGCCAACCGTTCACCAAAAATAACACCAGCCAGTACACCCCATATCAGTGCCCATAACATTAAGTTTTTCGTTGCAAAGTAGTCGAGAATTTTTTTCATTAAAACACAAATAATTAAGGGCCAATATGGCCCTCTATTTAATCATAAACTGACGCTTGTTTGTAACGCCAAGGTTATCATTTCAGCAAAGGAGGTTTGCCTCTCTTCACTGCTAAGGTGCGTATCGTGTGTAATATGATCTGATACCGTTAAAATGGTTAATGCATTTGCACCAAGCTCGGCAGCAACACCATAAAGCCCTGCCGCTTCCATTTCGACACCTAAAATGCCCATTTTATCCATTAGCTCGAACATTTCTGGTTGTGGTGTATAGAATAGGTCAGATGAAAAGACATTGCCTACTTTCACTGGTAATTGTGATTTGCTTGCTTGTGATAAGCAGGTGTTTAATAAATTAAAGTCTGCAATTGCAGCAAAATCATGGCCTTTAAAGCGCATGCGGTTTACTTTTGAGTCGGTACAGGCACCCATTGCAACCACAATATCTCTGAGTGCCACTTGATTTGATACTGCGCCACAACTGCCTACACGAATCAAGTTTTTAACCCCGTATTCTGTGATCAACTCTTTTGCGTAAATTGAACAGCTAGGAATACCCATGCCACTGCCCATCACTGAAATGCGTTTACCTTGATAATAACCGGTATAGCCGAGCATATTGCGTACATCATTTACTAATACCGCATCATCGAGAAAATGTTCTGCAATGAATTTTGCACGCAGAGGATCACCGGGTAATAAAATGGTTTCGGCAAAGTCATCTTGCTTTGCATTTAGGTGCGGTGTGGCTGCAAATTCAATTTGATCAAATGAGACCATTAGTAGTCTCCTTGTGTAGATACTGATTGCGTATCAACATGCAAAATGGCATTTACATCCGCCAGTAAGCCAGATGCACCAAAGCGGAAGTTGCTAGGATTAACCCAATCTAAATCAAAAATGCTGGCTGCCAGTTCAATGTATTGTTTGGCATCAACTACAGTACGCACACCGCCTGCGGCTTTAAAACCAACCGTTTTACCACTAGCTTTTATTGCTTCTAGCATGATTTTGGCGGCATTTAATGTGGCATTTACAGGTACTTTTCCTGTACTGGTTTTAATAAAGTCGGCACCAGCATCAATAGCAATATGTGAGGCTTTTGCTATGAGCTCATCGCTTTTTAGCTCGCCAGACTCAATAATTACTTTTAATAATACATTATTGCCACAAGCTGCTTTGCATTGCTTTATCAGTTCAAAACCAACGGTTTCGTCGCCTGAGATAAGCGCGCGGTAGGGAAATACAACATCAACTTCATTTGCACCAAAACTCACGGCTTGTTTAGTTTCTGATATTGCTTTTTCTATATTTGCGTCGCCATGGGGGAAGTTGGTTACGGTTGCAATTTTTACATCGGCATTGAGCTGTGTTTTTGCAAATTCAATGTATTGTGGGTAAATACAAATGGCAGCGGTGTTTCCTACATTACTGCTAGCTTGTTGGCAAAGCGTGTTAATTTCGCTGTCGCTTTCTGTACCAGTTAAGCTTGTTAAGTCCATGCAGCGCAAGGTAATTTGTGCAGCTTTAGTTAAATTTAATTGGCTGTTTAAGGTCATACTTTTCTCCAAATAAAATACCAATTCTGTTAACAATGTGAGCCGGTTTAGGCCGCTAAAATAATTAGCCAGTTAAGTGAATTGGTATAAAAGTAATCCCAGAACAATTGAGGAGGGAGAGATAGACTCTCGATCAATAAGCTCACTCATATGCTCTAAGAACATGAGTGGACTTGGTTCCTTGAAGACTTATGGCTGTAACGATCCCCTGATCCTAGCGCCATAATTTAAATCCATTTATACCAAGCGCTATTGTCAGCTATTTTGCAGCTAACAGCTAGCGCTATTTTGGCGTTTGATGATCTAGTTCATATTTTTACGTACTTAAACTCGTTAACCCGAGTCCAGATTAGTTATTTCTAAATTTACTTAGTAAAAGTGTGGCGGCCACAATTACTGCACCCGCGACAAATCCGATAATGGCATTAAATAACGTAGGTAAGAAAAAGCTCAGGTCAGCATTAAGCGTAAGGTTGATAGTCTCAACGAGCTGCTCGATCGAATGGTGCAAAAAGCTACTACCGTGTACCAAAATGCCACCGCCCACTAAGAACATGGCAAGTGTGCCGACAATTGCTAAAAGCTTCATTAAATACGGGGCGAACGAAAGTAAACCGCGGCCAATTTTTTGCTGCCATGCATGAGGTTGTTCGAGCAACAGAAGGCCTGCATCATCAATTTTTACAATTAGCGCCACTAAGCCATACACGCCAATGGTCATTAATACGGCAATGACACTTAATACAGATAATTGTGATGTAAAACTTTCGTTGGCTACGGTGCCAAGTGAAATCACAATAATTTCAGCTGAAAGAATAAAGTCGGTGCGAATAGCCCCTTTTATTTTTTGCTGCTCATAATGTTTGTCGTGAATATCCAACTGGCTGTCTTTATCTTCAGCATGCTTACCATGAAGCCAAGGGCCAAGTACTTTTTCACACCCTTCAAAGCATAAAAATAAACCACCCAACATTAGCAGAGGTGTGACTAAAAAAGGCGCAAAGGCCGAAATAAGCAACGCCAATGGCACTAAAATAAGCTTGTTGACGAAAGAGCCTTTTGCTACTGCCCATACCACGGGCAATTCTCGGTCGGCTTTTACACCAGATACCTGTTGCGCATTTAAGGCAAGGTCATCACCCAATACACCAGCGGTTTTCTTAGCGGCCACTTTGCTCATTACCGCGATATCGTCGAGCAATGTCGCAATATCATCAATCAGAGTGAGTAAGCTTGCTCCTGCCATTTTTTATTCCTTTGATTGTAATTCACGCAGAGTTAAGTATTTTACAACTATAGTGTTTTTCTCTTTAAAAGGAATCAAGATGTTAAAACATGTTTTTATGTTACTGAGTATTGCAGTACTTACTGGCTGTAATACAGCAGCGCCAACAGCAAAAATTGAAAGTTCACCAGCCAAATCGCCAAAACAGGCAATTACTATGATGTATGAGTGCGAAAATGGTTTGAGCTTTGTTGCACGATTAGAAGAAGATACTTTATGGGCATTTTTACCCAAGCAAACCCTCGCGCTTGAGCCAACTAGAACAGCATCAGGAGCAAAATACCAAAAAGGAACGGATTATATTTGGATGAAAGGTGAAAGTGCGATGGTGAATTACCAGCAAACGCTTTACAAGCAATGTACTAACAATCGCCAAGAAGCGATTTGGCAAGATGCAAAATTTCGCGGCGTGAGTTTTCGTGCGGTAGGTAATGAACCGGGCTGGTTAATGGAAATAAAACCAAATGAGTCGATTGAATTTAAGGGGAATTATGGTCAGCAAGTAATTAATTTTAAATATAAAGCTCCGATGGAATTAGCAAACAGCTCGCAGTTTAACTTGGCTCAAAACGATAACCTTTTAACTTTTGAAATCAGCAATACCCCTTGTCGCGATACTATGTCAGGGCAAGCATTTGCATCGTCAGTAAAGGGTAAGCTTAATGGCAAACCGTTTAGCGGTTGTGGCAGGGCGCTGTTTTAAAGCTGGCATTGTTTACATTCATAGCGTTTTTCATAACGGCGCTTAGCCCACGCGTTGTACAGCAAACAAGTCATCCAGTAAATGCCAGGCAGGGAAAGTAGATAAGACAGCCAACCTATAGGGTGTGAGCGCCAAAGTACAAAATTTGCATCTAGGCCAATAAACCATTGGCCATTTTCATCTTGCACATGTAGTAAGCGTAACATTCGCGCTTTTTTGTCAGCTGTAAAATTTTGTTGATGAACATCTTTAAAATCAAAAAGATGACTAGATAATTTTCGCCACAGAGTTATTTCCCTACAGCACAATGGGCACTTGGCATCGTAATAGACTGTTTTCTTCATAATGATCCTCGTTTTTATGGTTATACGATTTAGTTTGAAAAAAGATTGAACAATTGTCTGAGGTATTGCGTATTGAGTGATAATTAAACAGTTAGGAGAGTCACCATGCGCCGTGAAGATTTTAAAAATCAAATTGAAAGACACTCATTGGTACCAACTATTTTTGGTTATGCAGACGCTAACCACTATCTTGTAGGCGCAGAAGATGAAGATGGTAACTTTTATTCACTTTCTGACGAGCAAGATAATGTGCAGGTATTTAATTCAATGTTTGAGGCGGAAACATGTTTGAAGTCGCTAGGTTTTACTACTGCAAACCTGCATTTTCAAACAGCCTATGATGAGATGATAGGCAATGATAAAAGCAGTGATACTCGCATAACCATTAGCTTAGGCGAGCAATAAGTTCATCGCGTTTGGTTAACGCAAAATTCGTTGTATCGACATAAAGCTCCTCAAAACTATCGTCGATGTATTGTTGATTAGCAGTGTACCAATCTACCACTGTTTCGAGTGGTACAGGTTTGCGAAATCGCTTTCCTGTATTTTTTAAGGCAAGGGTAATTCCTGGTAAATTGCGGTAACTGGCAAACCAATCGTCACTGGTTATAAGCTGGGTTTTATGTTGATAATCGCGAGGTAAAACAGCATTGTAATTAATATTTTCATCTAACAATGTTTGATAAAACTGCTGACACAATGGGGTGTAATGTGCCCCTAGCTGTTTTGCTAATAAATGATCAAACAAAATATCTAAGCCTACTCCTGCATACCTGCGCATTGCGCCAAATTCACTTTTAAACTGTTGGCTTACACTGTGAGCATCGGTATAACTGTCGATACTGCGATGCAAACGAATACCAAGCTCTAGTTCACGGGGCAAGTGCGAAAGTTGGCTTCCTTTAACAAAGTCACCTAATAGGTTTCCTGTTAAACTGGTACTGGTTAGGTGAGCTAAGTGTAAATGTGCAAAATAATTCAAATTTTGTTCGATCTTTAAGGTAAAAATAACCGTATACTGAGTATATTAAAATAACCGGAATTGCATATGAAACTTTTTAAAAAACTCCTTTTAACTTCGGTAGTTGTTCCATCTTTAATGGCATTTTCAGCGGTTGCATCTGAGTGTAATGATTTTACCAACCAAGAGTTACGTAAATTACGTTCAAAAGAAACCATTAACTTGTGTGAATTTAAAGATAAGCCGCTCTTAATCGTAAATACAGCAAGTAACTGCGGTTTTACGCCGCAATTCGAACAATTAGAAGCGCTGCACAAAGAATATAAAGACAAAGGGTTAGTGGTTTTGGGTTTCCCATCAGATAGCTTCTTTCAGGAAGAAAACGATGAAAAAGATACCGCTGATATGTGCTTTATCAACTACGGTGTTACTTTCAATATGATGGCAACAAGTGATGTAAAGGGCAGTGATGCAAATCCTATTTTCAAACACTTAGCAGAAAAAACACGCTCACCAAGCTGGAACTTTAATAAGTACCTAGTGAGTAAAGACCGCCAAACAGTAACGCATTTTGGCTCTCGTGTTAAACCACAGAGTGATGAGCTAAAAGCAGCGATTGATAAAGCGCTTTAAACAAATAAAAAAACCGCTCACCTGAAGTGAGCGGCATAAGTTTTTAATCCTTTCTATAGGCTATACCAAATGCCTAACCAGCCTCGCAATTCATCTTGAATGGTATCTCCTTCAATTTTAGCAATACCAAAATCATAATTAAGATCATTTAAAATGGAGGGTGCTACGGCAAAGTTTAATTTGCTCTTAAATTTCACCCCGTAACTTGTTGCGAAGTCTTGGTTATTCAAGTCATGCTGTGCAACATAAAGCCATGGCATATCTTGCTTAAAGGCAACCCCAGCGCCAAAGCGTTGGTAGTCATCACTTAGTGCAGTGTAGAAAGGTAACTCATTGATAAGTGAGCGATCTGCTTGTGCTTCAGGCTTAATTAAACTTGATGCAAAACCACCAATATTCATAACGGTGTCATCGCGTTGCTGGGTATGGTAGTCAACATAAAGTGGGACCGACCACGCTTTACCAAACACTTTCAAGCTGGCATCAAAGCCTTGCCAACTGCCACTTGTTGCATCACCGCTATAAATGCGTGCTGATGCACTTTGGCCGATAGCAAATGCTTGCCAATCGCGCTGCCATATTTGCTCGGCACCTACTGCAAACCAGTGATTGTAAGCATCGCCAGTATCTTTATAAGAATACGCAAGGTGGCTGTTAACTTTAAACGCACCATTTCGGTAAGGGTAACTCGCTTGTAAATAAGCACCTGTTGTATCTTCTTGAATAGCAAGTACATCAGGGTGTTGATACTGATTTTCGGCGTTAATTTTATAGTCAAAAGCGTGCGCTAAGAACTGCCATTTATTGTATTGATACTTCGCATCAAAATAAGCACCATTCAAGGCATTTTTATTATCAAACGCACCACCAAACTGCCAGCTTAGTTTATTTAATAAATCTTTCCCTTTAACACCTACATGCAAAAGTGCAGTACTTGCGCTGTTGTATTGCTCTGAAAGGGCAAATGACAACGTTTGGTCTGCAGCTGAGTAATCACGTTGAGCGCCTACTTCTTGTTGGTAAATTTTTGCTGGTGGCAAAATATGCTGCTCAGCTTTTTCAGTTGTTGCGTGTAATGTTTGCGCCCGCTGGGTTACTTTTGTAACCGTGGCACTTTCGCCAAGTTGATAAATATCAGGGCCTTCAGAGTTAACTGCTAAATACAGTAATCCGTGTTGTTTGGTTGGCATTGGGTATTGCATAACCTGTTGCCCAGCACTGAGTTGTTCTAGCGTATCTGAGCTAAAAGTATAGCGATAAATATTTGTCTCACCATTTACGCCGGCAACAAAATAAATGCTATTTCCCTCAGGGCTCCACTGAGGATAAGACAAGAATTGATAGCCTTTAGGCATAGGAACATTAACGTCTTGGCTTGTAGCAATATCTTTAACCCAAAGAGACCAGTTTTGATTTAACTCGGTTTTAAGATATGCCAGTTTTCCATTTTTGAATTGTGGAAAATCATACACGGCATCTATAGCTGGAGCGGTTAAGTCGCTAATCTGGCCTGTGGTTAAGTCAATTTTAACTAATTGCGAATAACCTTGTTTTACGCGTTCTGCATAAGCGGTATTGTTATCCGCCAGTGTAAAGCGACGCACATTAGCAAACTGGGTAAGCTGCTTAGTTTCACCTGTGTCACTGTTCCAACTGAACAAATCTTGATGAAGCGTGTTCATTTCGTTATTTGCTGTGCTAAATGCACCGTAAATAAGCGTATTGTTATCTTGCCACAGCGGATTCAAAATACCTTTTCGGTTGATTGAATTCAGGGTTTTTTTAGACTCTTTTTTAAAGCTTGTTGGCCTGCTGTTTACAATATCTTTCGCATCGTCTTCTAGCAGCTCTTTTTGCGCTTCTTCAAACTCTTCAATGGCATTGGCATTTTCTTCTGTTGCATAGATTGTGAGCTTGGTATTGCCATCTTTATCTTTACTAACGATAGCAAGTTTATCTTCATCTGGAGACATGCTTGGCGCTGTTTGAATGTAATCAAGATTAAACCATTCTTTGCTATCTAGCGGTGTTTGCGTTGCTTCTTTACTAAGTGCCTTATGGGTATATTCTGCAACAAAACGGCGATAAAGCTTGCTTGGCTTTTCGAGGAAAACACCTTCGAAAGCTGAGTCAAAATCGCGCTTTTTAACCCCTTGCATGCGTGTCCAAACAGCGTCTAACTGCTCTTTGCTGTAGTTTTCTTCTAGCCATTGCAAATAACGCACACCAACAAGGTAGGCCATTGAGCCCGCCATATAACCGCCGTCTTCTTCACTCAGTTGGCCGTAACTAGGTAAGCTGCCTTCTTTTGCAAATTGCATAATTAGTGACTCTACATAGTTATCATGTAAGCGGCCACGGCCTGTCATTTGCGACTCTAGTAAGGTTGCATAACCTTCCGCGGCCCAGCGTGGTGTAGGGTTGTGAGTAAGGTCATAGAGGCTCGAAAAGTTACGTAACTTTTGGCGCCATTCACTGCGTGTAGGCTGTGCGAGATGCACTAAATGCACGTACTCATGCAGTACTAATAACTGTTGCCAGCCTGAGCTATTTGAAATAACCGTATCTGATTGTGGCGGCGTGGCAAAAAACGCCATCATAGGATCTACACTGCTTGGAATAGCAAAGCCGTTAGATTGGTTAAATGGGTCGAACACAATCACATCAACTTGCTTATCTAGCACGCGATTTTGCTGTTCTTTTACTTTTTCACGCACAATTTCCAGTTCATTCGCAGCTGAGGTCGCCCAGCTTTGGTAAGCTTTTGGGAAGTGAACTTTAAAGTTTTCTGTTTCAATGGTTTGCCAGTTATCGTTGGCAGCTGTTGCAAAGCTTGCTGCAACCATCAATGAGAGTAGCGACTTTTTCATATTATTTGTTCCTTTTTTGATGCGGGCTAGCTTACTGCAACAATTAATCGGAAAAAAATAATAGTGATAAACGGTTAATCTTAATTATTGATGGTTACATCCAACGCTTTTTGCTGGTTTCAGCCAAGAAAATAAGCTGATTCATTACCTGATTTACATGGCTTGTTGGCAAATAAGGAATGGTGATGCCACCACTCGCTAATTGGAAGCGCAATGTACTCAGCTGTTGTTTTCGCATCGGCGGTGTTTGCGTGGTGGCAATTTGTTGAATTTTGAAGCCTTTAAATACTTTGTAACTTACGCCAATTAAGCCCTTTCTTGTGAATACTTGCTCGCCATCAAAGTAGAAGCCAAAGCGCTTATAGCGTAAAAAGCTTAACCCTGCGCCTGCGAGTAAAAGCACAATTAATAGTGGCCATGCGCCATTTAAAAGTGGTTGATAAGCAACCGCACTGAAAATTGTTAGCGGCAATAACCAATAAAGCAGATACGTTTTATAGAAGTAATTAATTGCAATAGGTTGAAAAGGCACTTGGGTGATGTCGATTTGCTTATCCCAGCACAAATTCATTACATGCTTAACTTGTGCTTTGGTGAGCACTGGCACAATTAACGATTGCCCTTTTTTAACGGTATTGGCATGACTGTTATTAATTTGCTTACAGCTGATGGTGTAGCGCTTTAATAGCTTAGCAATCCAGTTTTGCTTGACCTCTATTGATTGAATTTTATTGATACTTAACGACATCTGATGACGTTCAAAAAGGCCTGAGATACGCTTAATTTTGCTTTGCTCTAAACTTAATTCGTAATTATAAAAACGAATAAGGGCACCAAGCACTGATGCTAATACAAAAATACCTATGCCACTGAGAACGATGATGGTGCCAGCTGCAATTTCTGCATGCTCATTACTGTTTAATGAATTCGCAATCAACTCGGTGAGAGGTGCCGCAAAGTCTTGCTTAATATAATCTGTAATTTGCTCAGTGAAGGGCGCAAGTGCAGCCAATACTAAAAACATCATGCCTGACATTAAACCAAATTTAGCTACTTCTAAATTTGCTAATGTGAGATCGGGCGCAATGGCTTTTTCTTGAAGTTCAACTTGCTGAACAGCTGGCTCTGGCTTGGCACGGTAATTAAAAATTTGGTCGCGCATGGTATTAGCATAGTCATTACTTATACCTGGTAACACTACTTCTTGTTGCGATGAGCCAGCCGCATCAAAATGACAATTCACTAAAGAGAATGGTGCGAAGTAAAACGGAGTTGCTAGATTAACATTTTGCACTTTAGCAAAGTTAAGTGTTACGCGCTCTTTTTTAAATACACCTTTGCGTAACACAATTTCGTGCTCGGTGATTTTATAGCGAAAGTTTAAGTAATAAAGCACCGCATAAATCACCAATACCACTGCCAAAATGCTGGCACCAGAAATAAACCAAAACAATTTATTTTCAACTTGTGTTACCCAAATGGCAAATGCTGGTGCGACATTAATCAGGCCATCTTTTACAAAGCGCACAATAAAATGCAGTACAAAGTAAATAATGGCAACGGGCGAAAGTTTTTGCCATGCCGCTGGGTTAGTTTTACTCATCGTCATGCTGTTCACTTGCGGTGTTAGCTAAAATAAACTGTCTTAGTTTGCTTGCGCGTTCTTGCGTGAGGCCATGAATTTCTAAATCTGCTCCTGCGCCCCCTGCCGTAAATAGTTTTAATGTGGCAAGTTTGAGTTTGCGTTCAACCGGGTTGCGGTGAGTTTCAATATGCTGAATACGATTAAATGGAATAGCGATGGTGCGCTGCCAAAAAACGCCGCGTTTTAAAAGTAAATCGTGCTCTCTAAGCGCGATGCCTGTCATGGTTACACTGCGCTTAGTAAACCACGCAATATAGATGTTGAGCAACAGCAATGCCCCTGTAACAAGTGCGGTTATATGGTTTGCTACTGGCGGTAAAAAATAAAGAAAAATCACAACTGCGATAGAAATCGGCAATACAAATATAAACGTACCAATAAGTGCTTCTTTGGTTGCTTGCTGATCTAATGGCTGAAAATCTGCTTGATTGTAATCTGGTAGTATTTGCTCTGAAATTTGTTGATTGCTAAACACGGGCGAACTCTTATTTTTTTTAACTGTGCCTATTAAAACAAAAAACTCAGCATTTGCTGAGTTTTTATGATTTAAGGTTGGAAATTATAACCAACGTACCGTATGCACCAGTGAATGGCTATCACCTGGTTGTAACGTTACTTTATCATCCATTACATTGGCAGCTTCTAAACACAACATGCTGTGGTATTCATCATCGCGGAAGTTACTTAGGCGTTTTGATTTTTCAATCCATGGGTTCCAAAGAACACATGAGCTTGAATTTTCACGGCCAACTTCAATAATGCCGTCAGGGGTATTGATGGTTTGCACTAATGGCGTGTTTTGATAAACCATATCTGTTTCGCGGGCAAAGTTAACAATGTCATTTTGCGCAAATGGCCCTTCGCCAAACTCAATGTAATTTGCACCTTGTAACCCATCGACAGTGGTGTTTTCAATTTCAGGGGTTGGGAAATAAGTATGCAGCGCTTGTGTTAATTCAAATGCAGCATTACCCGTATTGGTATTAATGAGTTCAATATGCAAACTATCGGTGAGTGTAAATACGACTTTCAAGGTTGATTGATGCGGCCAGTATTCTTTATTTACTTGCGCCATTGGCAAAGAAAAACTTACGACAATTTTCTCGTCGTTTTCGATTACTTCTTCTGCTCGCCATAACATAGTGCGTGCAAAACCGTGTTGTGGCCAACCATCATTAGCACTCATGCCAAACCAAGGCCAACAAATTGGAATACCACCGCGAACACCTTTGCCCACTTGGTAGTCTTCATCTTGTGATACCCAAATAAGCGGCTTTTTAGCTTTTGGCGTAAATTCCGTAAGTTGTGCGCCTTGCAGAAAAATTTTAGCGCTACAGAAGTCGGCATCTACCGAGATATATTCAAGACCCGTATCGGTTTGTTGTACGGTAACAGAAGGAGATAAATTCATAAGGCATCCTTGTAAAAGGGAACTCAATTTAATGCAGAAAACAAGATAACTAATGCGGGATCAATTAGCAAATCAGTAAATTTCATATAAGACATTATTTCACAAGTTAACTTTACTAATTCACCAAATAAACCGCTTATTGTAGAAATTTGCATTAAAAATCAACCGAAACAAAAGTCATCTTATCGCAAACTGTATGTGTTTTACTTTTGCCACTTGATATACTGAAATTCTTTTTCTCACAATGAACACACATATGAAAAAAACGCTTATTGCACTTGCTGCGCTAACCGCGCTGATAGGGTGCCAGCAAAAAGAACAACCATCGCTAACGCCAGTTTCAACGACGAGTAGCGAATCTTTAAAGTTAGTGAGCTGGAATATTGAACACTTAGCTGATGAAGTTGGTAAGGGTTGTAAACCTCGTAGCCAAGCTGATTATCAAGCGCTTGCTAAGTATGCCGCCACCTTAAATGCCGATATTATCGCACTGCAAGAAGTGCAGTCTGAAAAAGCACTCAAACGCGTATTTCCTGAGTCGCAATGGCAATATGTAGTTTCAAGTCGCCCAGATAATGAGGCGTATGAGTGCCGTGGCCATGAAGGCTTATTTTCAACACCACAACGCACCGCATTTGTGATAAAAAAAGGTATTAACTATCAAGCTCAAGCTGACTTTAAAGCGCTTGCACTTGATAACCCAGGTTTACGCTACGGTACATCAATTAGCCTTAACAATGGTCAGTTAGAACTACTAAATGTGCATATGAAAAGCGGTTGTTTTGTTAGCGACTATCGTAAAGAAAATAAAAAAGCCTGCACTATGTATCAGCAGCAAGGACCAATTTTAGAGAAATGGGTTAATCAGCGTGTTGAGAGTAAACAAGCATTTGTTGTATTAGGCGACTTTAACCATCGTTTAGTTGATCAGCAAAACCGTTTTTGGCAAGAACTCAGCAAAGAAGATGGCGAGCGTATTTTATTAAGCAGTATGCAAAACTTACAAAGTTGCCACCCAAAATACAAAGCGCCAATCGACCATATTATTACCGGCCCAATTTCAACCCAATGGATTGTTGATGGCTCTCAAAACGTGGATGCGTTTGGTAAACAAGGCGAGTTAGACTACAAAGATATGTTAAGCGATCACTGCCCAATTAGCTTAACGCTATCAATTAAGTAATCCTTTATTAGCGCACATAATACCAATGCACTTTTACAGCTACTTTTTCTAGTGGGCTAAATAAAGTGCTAAATGTGACCATACACATAATAGAATTGGTATAAGTGCGCTTTCCTAATTTTGAATACCCGCCTTTTTTCATTGGGCATTCGAATGTAATTTTCATTTACAAGCACAAACCAAAAGGGGTTATATTGCTTGTTTTTTAGCTACTAGTTGAGCCATGATAATAACTAAACAAAGTGATTGGCTTTTTACATGGATGAATCTCAACTAAATCAATTGGATGCGCAGCAACGGGTTGATCAGATACACGCATTTGAATCTGAATTGACACAATTGCAGCATGCAGGCGTAATCGCCTTGTCAACTGAACAGCAACAGTCTGTTTCTCAGTATCATAAGCAACTACTAGCAGAGCTTGCCCAGCAGTTTGATGTTGATATTACACTTCAATCTAAACACCTCACATTAGGTATGAAAATCGCCTCGCTGTTTGGTGCTTTGGCGATGGCGGTGAGCTTATTCTTTTTGTTTTATCAATTTTGGGGATATTTAAGTACAAGTGTTCAAGTTGGTATCTTAGTTATTACGCCCATAGCATTATTCTGTACTGCGATAAAGTTAGTTAAAAACGAATCTCACAGTTATTTTGCCAAAATAGCGGGCTTGGTTGCGTATGCTGGGTTTGTACTTAATCTCATGTTGCTTGGGCAAATTTTTAACTTGACCCCATCGCCCAACGCTTTTCTTATTTGGTCGTTATTTGCCTTTATTTTGGCTTATGCCATTAACGCAAGAGTATTGTTGTTTTTTGCAATTGTGAATGTGTGCGGTTTTATCGCAATGAAAGTGGGTACATGGAGTGGCATGTATTGGATCAGTTTTGGTGAGCGCCCTGAAAACTTTATTATCCCGAGCATAATACTCTTTTTAGTACCAAATTTTATAAATCAGCGAGCATTTAGTGGCTTTGCAACGATGTACCGTGTTTTGTCCCTTATTATTTTCTTCTTAGTGGTACTTATTTTGTCTAACTGGGGAGCTGTAAGTTATTTCAACTACGATAACGATATTGTGGAAGGCGTTTATCAATTAGTTGGTTTTGCAGTAAGTGCATTGATCATTTGGTTAGGTGTGCGCAAAGAATGGCCGGGAGTTATGCAAACAGGCAATGTGTTTTTTGTATTGTTTCTTTATACCAAATTTTTTGATTGGTGGTGGGATTGGATGCCAAAGTATGTCTTTTTCTTTGTACTTGGGTTGTGCGCACTGCTGGCGTTAATGGTATTCAAACGAATTAGAAATTTCGCTAAACATACTGGAGCAAGCGCATGAAAAAGTACTTAATTTTTGGCGTTGCGTTAATTATAGTTACCAATCTCTTTGTTTTGGGTGGTGTTTTTTATAATCGCACTGGTGAGCCAACGGCACAGCTTGTTTTATCAGAACGAGAAGCGCGCTTGCCATATTTATCTGGTTTTGAAAAAGAAAATTCAGGCGTAGCGCTATCAATTTCTTGGCGTGCATTACCAAATGAAAATAATGAGTTAGCTTATTACAACAACCGAAGTATGGCACTTACTGAGCAGCAATTAAGTGCGCTAGGGTTTAGTGACATTGAACAATTGAAAGAAGGTTGGGCACAAGAGCGAACACTATATTTTGCGCTTGAATACAATGGTGAGTTATACCAGCAGTCATTAGCACATGCGCAGCGTTATTATCAAAAAGCGCTTTCTCGCTTTGAGTTAGATACTAGTGATAGCCAACTTATGCATGCAAAAGAACGAGCATTTGAAACATATGAACGAGAGCAACATTACAATAGCCGTTTGTTCTTTCTCGAGCTAGCAAATATGCTGAGCAAAACAACATTGTGATAGTAAAAGGAAATGCAAAACCTTATTTTAACCAGCAAACAAAAGAGCACTTTTTGCATGTGAGTTCTTTGTTAGTAAACCAAATTAATGTACCAGCGCGTTATGTTGATGATCTCGTAAGTTTAAAAGCTTTACGTGGGACAAAAGCGTCAAGCTATAGCGTGACGGTAAATTGGGGCCAGCGATTAGAGCCTTGGATTGTAGATATTAAACTTCATAACCCGAGCTAACGATCATCTAAAAGGGTAATAAAAAAGGCGCTAATGCGCCTTTTTTTGGAGTTTATAAATGCTTACTCAACCGTAACTGATTTTGCGAGGTTACGCGGTTGGTCAACATCGGTACCTTTAATTACCGCTACGTAGTAAGACAGTAATTGCAGTGGGATGGTGTACACAATTGGCGCCAATACATCGTCAACTTGATTGACGTTAATAACACGCATTGTGTCATCTGAGACAAACTCTGATGCTTTATCAGCGAATACGTAAATAATACCGCCGCGTGCACGTACTTCTTCAACGTTTGATTTCAGCTTTTCCAGTAGCTCGTTGTTTGGTGCAACAACGATAATTGGCATATCAGCATCAATTAGTGCCAATGGACCATGCTTTAACTCACCTGCTGCGTAAGCTTCTGCGTGAATATACGAGATTTCTTTCAGCTTCAGTGCACCTTCCATTGCGATTGGGTATTGATCGCCACGGCCTAAGAATAGCGCATGTTGTTTATCAGCAAACTCTTCAGCTAAGTCTTCAATACCTTCCGCAAGAGACAGTGATTCTTCAAGCTTGTTTGGTAACGTTTTAATAGCGTTTACAATTTCAGCGTGCTCAAGGCCTTTTTCCTGGGCAATTGAAGCTACTAACATTAATAAACCAACAAGCTGAGTAGTAAATGCTTTGGTTGATGCAACGCCAATTTCAGCGCCTGCTTTTGTCATAAACGCAATATCTGATTCGCGCACTAGCGAGCTGCCAGGCACATTACAAATCGTCATTGAGCTCATATAACCTTGCTCTTTTGCTAAGCGTAGGGCAGCTAAAGTATCGGCAGTTTCACCTGATTGTGAAATGGTTACGAGTAAGCTGTTTTCGTGAACAAACGATTTGCGATAGCGGAACTCAGAGGCAATTTCAACGTTACAACTAACACCGGCATATTGCTCTAACCAATAGCGTGCAACCATACCTGAGTGGTATGAGGTACCGCAGGCAATAATTTGCACATGCTTCACTTGTTTGAAAATATCAGATGCCGTATCGCCAAATGCGTCAACCGCAACTTTATCTCCGTCAATACGTGCTTCTAGGGTGTTACGCACAGCGACTGGCTGCTCGTAGATTTCTTTTAGCATATAGTGGCGGTATTCGCCTTTGCCTGAAGCATCTTGGGTGATGTTAGATTCAACTACATCGCGCTCAACAGCATTGCCATTGATATCGTAAATCTCAACAGTTTCACGAGTAATGCGGGCAACGTCGCCTTCTTCTAAAAAGATAAAGCTGCGCGTTACAGGCAGTAATGCTAATTGGTCTGAGGCAATAAAGTTTTCACCTAAACCTAAGCCAATCACAAGTGGGCTGCCTGAACGTGCTACAACAATTTCATTTGGGTTTTCTTTGTCAAAAACCACAGTGCCGTAAGCACCTTCAAACTCTTTAACTGCCGCTTGCACTGACGCAAGTAAGGAATCATGGCTTTGACGAAGCTGGTGGATTTTATGCACCATTACTTCTGTATCGGTATCCGATAAAAACTCGTAACCATCGCCACGCAGTTGTGTGCGCAATTTTTCGTGGTTTTCAATAATACCGTTGTGCACAAGTGCAAGCTGCTGGCTCGAAATATGTGGGTGAGCATTGGCTTCAGTCACGCTGCCATGAGTTGCCCAGCGGGTATGCGCGATACCTGTTGTGCCTTTTACATTCGCAGCCGTAAGTGCTGCATCGAGGTTTGCAACTTTACCTACTGCTTTAACAGTATTAAGTGCTTTATCGTTGTTGCCTAATGCAACACCAGCTGAGTCGTAGCCACGGTATTCAAGGCGTTTTAGGCCTTCAATTAAAATTCGGTTTACTGGGCGTTCTGCCACAGCGCCAACAATGCCACACATAATAATCTCCTTAAATTGCACGGTATGTGAGCGTTAAATGGGTTACAGGTTTGTTGTCGGAACCTGTAAATGCGTTACTTGGCGCAAATAACAGTAACTTGATGTTGTTCAATTGCTTGCTTAGTGTTGTCGTCTAAGCCATCATCCGTTACTAAATAATTTACTTGCTGCCACGGTATTTCTAAATTCGGTATCTTCTTACCAATCTTGTTTGATTCAACAAGCACAATTACTTCCCTTGCTGAATCAGCCATAACGCGACTCAAACCGATCAATTCATTGAATGTAGTAGTACCTCTATCAATATCAATGCCATCTGCACCAATAAACAGTTGATCGAAGTCGTAAGAGCGCACAACTTGCTCGGCAACTTGCCCCTGAAAAGATTCCGAGTGTGGATCCCAGGTGCCGCCAGGCATTAATAAAGTTGGCTCATTTTCTAATGAAAGCAATCGGTTAGCTACATTTATGGCGTTGGTCATAACGACTAAACCACGCTTGTGTGAAAGCTCAGGGATCATTGCCGCTGTGGTGCGACCGCTATCAATAATAATGCGGTTATGATCTTTAATGAGATCTGCTGCGGCTTTTGCTATTTGCATTTTGCGAATTGGATCGAGCTTTTCGTCGCTATTTGCAACGATCTCTTGCGGTAATGCCATTGCACCACCATAACGGCGCAGCAACAGGCCACTTTGCTCAAGCGCGGTTAGATCTTTACGAATCGTAACTTCTGACGTTGCAAATTGTTCAGCGAGCTGTTCAACGCTCACTTCACCAAGTTCATTTACTTGCTGCAAAATAGTATGGCGTCTTTGTTGGGTGTTACGTTTCGTCATTTTATCAATAAGTTTCGTTTCGAAAGTTATGGTATTTTAATCGAAACTTAACAGATCGCAAGCGCTTATTTTTTGTGTGTGGCTTTTGCATCTAAAATTCGCCTGTGAGAAAATACTTTTGGAAACATAAAACCAAAGGGAATCAGAATGTTAAATGGAATTAAAATAGTACTTCTTACGTTAACGCTATGCTTATCACATAACGTGCTTGCCGGTGCAACAAACTGGATTGATTTTAAATTGGAGAATGGCCACATCAAAGTGCCTGTAATTGTTGGTGGTGTCAAAGCGCATGCTATTTTGGATACAGGTGCTAATGTAAATGGTATTAATAGAGGCTTTGTTGAAAAACACAACTTAGATCTCAGTAAGGGCTCTAAAATTAATATTGAAGGTGTTTTTGGTACGCAAACGCGAAGCACTTATAACAATGTACCAGTCAACTTGTTTGGCATAGATCTAGAGCTAGATGGTATGGTCGATTTCCAGCTTTGGCAAGCTGATAATGCTATCTTAATTGGCTCTGCTTTTTTTTCACGTTTTATTGTTCAGCTTGATTACCCTAACCGCAAGATGCGTTTATTAACGCGAGATGCCATTGATTTAAAAAAGCTTGAGAATATTGAGATGCAAAGCCAAAAAGGATCTGGTATGCCTATTGTTAAGGTTAAATTTAACCAAGAAAACTCCGCTTGGTTATTGCTTGATACAGGTAACAATGGCGGTGTAATGGTTGAGCGTAATTATGCTAACAAGCTGGATTGGTTTAATAATCACAAAACTAAAACAGGATTATCTTCTGGAGTTAATAAATTTAGTGAGACCGAAAGTTTTCGTATTAACTCGTTAAAATTTGGGCCATATGAGCTTGAAAATGTACTAGTAACAGTCCCAGGTGTTGGTGAGCGAAGCAATTTAGAAAATCGTTATGAAGGGTATACTGGATCTAGATTAAAAGGGAAAACTGTTAGAGGCTTACTTGGATACGATATTTTAAAGCATTTTATTTTAACGATAGATTATAAAGCAGGTCGAGCGCATATTAGCTTGCCTGCAGAGTAGTTTAAGAGTGATTGAGAATTGTAGTTGCTTTGTGATTTATTTATAGTGCTTAAAGCGTATATAAAAACAACAAGATACAATGAGCGAAAAAGCAGCATCTAAAATCCATTTTTCTCAGGATAAGGTCAATTTATTCCTAGCGCTGTGCGCTATTATTATTTCGGCGGCGTCTTTTTATGCGACATTTCTACAAGCAAATGCTGCGGAAAAACAGGTAAAAGCTGCAACTTGGCCTTGGATGCAGTTTGTCTCTGGCAATGCGAATTTAGAGCAGCGTAGTCAAGAAATTACCTTTACCTTGAAAAATTCTGGTGCGGGGCCGGCACTTGTTAAGTATTTAAAGTACACCTATGACGATAAAAGTTATTACGATGTTTATGACTTTATCACTGCATGTTGTTTTGACATTAAGGCTTATGAAACAGCGCTGCAAGAACTGCAAAAGAAGTCACCAAAGGTAAATTTCTTTAAAGAGTTTGGTTGGATCACTACCTCATTTGCGCAAAACGCACTGGTGCCACCAGGGGACTCGCTTAATCTATTAGCATTTGAAAAAACCAAATATAACGAGAAGTTTTGGCAAGTACTCGATAAAAAACGCTTTAAAGTAAAAGTTGAGGTGTGTTACTGCTCATTACTTGAAAACTGTTATATCAGTAATGGCAAAGGTGATACGCAAGAAGTTGCTATGTGCCCTGCAATTGTCGAATCAAAACCTATCGTAAAAGCCACACCCGTAGAAACAAAAAAAGCCGCAAATTAGCGGCTTTTTTAATATTATTGCTCTTAGCCTTTCTTTACAGGACGTTGCCAACCATCAATATTACGTTGTTTTGCGCGTGATACAGCTAGCTGCTGATCCGCAACATTGGCTGTAACTACTGAGCCTGCGCCAATAGTGGCTGTTTGACCTATTTCAACAGGTGCCACAAGCGAGCTGTTTGAACCAATAAACGCGTTATCGCCAATAATGGTTTTAGATTTGTTTACACCGTCGTAGTTGCAGGTAATAGTACCAGCACCAATATTTACTTTTTCGCCTACTTCGGTATCGCCAAGGTAAGTTAGATGGTTAGCTTTGGAACCTTTACCTAAACGTGTTTTTTTCATTTCTACAAAGTTACCAATGTGCGAGTCTTCTTCCATAATCGCACCTGGGCGAAGGCGTGCAAATGGGCCTAGCGTACATTTAGCTGCCACTTTTGCTTCTTCAACAATTGAGTTAGCTTTGATCACAACACCATCGCCAATTTCGCAGTCTTTTAGCACGCAGTTCGGGCCAATAACAACATCGTCGCCAAGTACTACTTTGCCTTCAAATACTACGTTAACGTCAATTTGTACGTCTTGACCTGTAGTTACTTCACCGCGTACATCAATACGTGTTGGGTCAGCTAAACTTGCGCCATTTAGCATTAAATCTTCTGCTTGCCACGCTTGATAAGCGCGTTCTAATGCCGCTAGTTGTACGCGATTGTTTGCACCTTCAACTTCCATTAAATCGCTTGGTTGGGCTGACGTTATTTCAACGCCATCAGCGTGCGCCATCGCAACGATATCAGTCAGATAGTATTCACCTTGTGCATTATTATTTGATAAACGACCTAACCAGTCGCGTAACAAACCGCCGTTAACTGCCATAATACCTGAGTTAATTTCGGTTATTTTGAGTTGCTCTGGGTTGGCATCTTTTTGTTCAACAATACCTACTATACTGCCGTTTTTGCGTTCAATACGGCCATAACCCGTTGGGTCTTTTAAATCGACGGTTAAAATTGCAAGGCCTTTACTTGGTGTCACATCAAGAAGTGCTTCAAGTGTTGATTTTTTGGTAAGCGGTACGTCGCCATAAAGAATTAATACGGTATCGTCATTTGCGATATGCTCTTTTGTCTGTGCCACTGCGTGGCCTGTACCAAGTTGCTCAGCTTGTAAAACCCAGTTCACATCGTTGTGCGCTAGGTGCTCTTGCAGTAATTCACCACCGTGGCCGTATACTAAGTTAGTGGTTTTAGCGCCAAGCGATAATGCATTATCAATAACGTGTTGCACCATAGGTTTATTGGCTACAGGGTGTAGGACTTTTGGAAGTTTTGAGCGCATGCGAGTGCCTTTGCCCGCAGCGAGAATTACAGTGGTTAGTGCCATTTACTTAATTTCCTTTTTTCACATCGATAACAACGTCACATGATGTACGTTAAATAAACCCACTCCCTGTGTTGATTAAACTCAACTAAAAAGCTGAGTACTTTTTCATGTTTGGTTGTTAAAACGGCGGATATTGTAACCTTTATTTATAGTTAGATTAAATGACAAAACACAATTAATTGCGAAAAGAAAAGCAAACAAGCACTTAGTATTAAGTGCTTGTTATATGAGGTGTGTAATTATTTCGTTAGATGTACGAGAGGTAAATTACAAGGTTGGCTTAACAAATTTAAGCGTAAAGCGGTTACTTTCACCAATGGCTAAGTATTTCGCCTTATCTTTATCGCCGAGTGCCAGAGTCGGTGGTAATGTCCAAACGCCTTTCTCATATTGAGCTTGGTCAAGTGGGTTGGCATTAACACCTGAACTTGCAACTAACTTAAAGCCTGCTTTTTTAGCGGCAGCTTCAACCACACTTTGTTTGATATAACCTGACTGACGAAACGCTTCAGCATCGAGGTTTTCAGGTAGCTTATGATCGACCACACCTAGCACACCACCAGGTTTAAGCGCTTTAAACGCAGAATCTAATGTTGTTTGCATCATTTCATCACTTGTCATATAAAAATTATGCAAGTTACGGAATGTTAGCACCATATCGGCACTGCCTGCTGGGGCCATTTCTGGGCTGAATTTAGGGTGGAATTCGGTTATTTCAGTTTTGCTCAGCGCAGGCGTATTTTTTATTTTTGCTTGATACTTAGGTAAGTGCTTATTGAAGTAACCTACATCTGTACCTGATGGGAAGTGCGCCGCAACAAACTTACCTTTTTCAGCCACGATAGGCGAGATAACTTCTGTATACCAGCCGCCTCCTGGCCAGATCTCAACCACTGTCATATCTTCAGTTAAACCGAAAAAGTTAAGTGTTTGTTGTGGGTTACGGAATTCGTCACGAGATTTATTTTTATCGCTGCGCACTTCGCTTTTTACAGCTTCTTGTAATGTGGTTGCGTGCACTGCGGTGATTGAACTTGCTGCAATTGCCGCTGTAATGGCTAGGTTTAGTATCGTTTTCATTTTTAGTCCTATTTATTCCCTAAATTATAGAGCGTGTTGAACTTTCAAATTCGTTTTTGCAGTAGCTTGATTAACTTTTTGACAAGGCAGAGGCTGCGCGACATGGTTATTCCATGTAAGTCAGTCGATAACACAGTAAAAAAGTTAATCAAGCACTGCCGAATGGTTCTTTTGAGCGTGCTTTTCTCTTTGTTGCTCGATATTCGCTTAGATGACTGAGCCACACATCGAGCGCCGCGATAAAAGTACGCTCAGAAAAACAAAAATAGAACTGCAAAGTTCAACACGCTCTAGCTCATAAGATAATCATAAAACTGTTGAATGTTTAAGCATTTTGCGAGCGAACTTGTTGCAAAATATTTCCAATTAAGTTGTTGATAGTTTTTTAATCGAATTTTTAAGTGGTTTTAACTCACGCAAACTAGCTAATTAACCGCTATTTTGTTTCAATTCATTACAGAATAAACGTGACAACAAGAAGACTCCCAGATGAAACAAATTTTAAAAACCTCACTTGCGATGGCAGTGGGCTTGGCGCTGTGTTCGCATGTAAGCGCTGAAGAAGCAAAAAAAGAAGAGAAAAAAGAGTGGCAAGTTGAAGCGCCACAAGGTGAATTTTTAGATGCAAACATCAAAGTACAGCAAGGTACTTGGATGAATGTAGATATCAGCCCAGATGGCAAAACTTTAGCATTCGACCTACTTGGTGATATTTACACAATGCCAATTTCAGGCGGTAAGGCAACCAAGCTAACGTCAGATATTCCATGGCAAATGCAACCACGTTTTAGTCCTGATGGTAAAAAAATCGCGTTTACCTCAGACCAAGGTGGTGGTGACAATATTTGGGTTATGAATATTGATGGTTCAGAGCAAGTTGCGGTAACCAACGAAACATTCCGTTTATTAAACAGTCCAGTGTGGAGCCCAGACGGTGACTTTATCGCTGCGCGTAAACATTTTACGGGTACACGTTCTCTTGGTGCTGGCGAAGTTTGGCTTTATCACAAAGCCGGTGGTAAGGGTGTGCAGCTCACTAAGCGCGCTAACGACCAGAAAGATCTTGGTGAACCAGCATTTTCACCAGATGGCCGTTATGTTTATTTTTCGCAAGATGCGACACCAGGTAAAACATTTCACTATTCAAAAGATTCTGTTGCCGGCATTTATAAAATTAAACGCTACGATCGCGAAACAGGTGAAATTGAAACCATTATTGAAGGCATGGGTGGTGCAATTCGCCCAACACCATCACCAGATGGTAAAAAGCTAGCGTATGTTAAGCGTGATGATTTCCAATCAAGCCTTTATGTATATGACTTTGCAACGGGTGAGCATACCAAACTGTATGGTGCGCTAGAGCGTGATATGCAAGAAACATGGGCAATTCATGGTGTTTACACCTCGATTGCATGGACGCCAGATAACGAAGAGCTGATCTTCTGGGCGGGTGGTAAAATTCATAAGCTGGATGTTGAAAGCAAAAAAGTAAGCGACATTCCATTTGAAGTAGAAACTAGCAAAAAACTACAAACAGCACTTCGTGTTGCACAAAATCTTGATACCAAAGAATTTGACGTAAAAATGCTTCGCAATGTACAGGTTTCGCCTGATGGTGAGACTGCGATTTTTGAAGCGATGGGCCATATTTATAAGCGTGATTTAGAGTCTGGCCAAGTAAGACGTTTAACCAAACAAAACGATCATTTTGAATTCTTCCCATCATTCTCTCGTGATGGTAAGCGAATCGTGTATGCAACGTGGGACGATAGCGAACAAGGTACTATTCGCGTTGTTTCAACGCGTTCTGGTCGCGGTAAAGAGGTTGTTGAAACCAAAGGTAAATATGTTGAGCCAACGTTTAGCCCAAATGGCGAGACAGTGGTATATCGTAAAATTACAGGCGGTTCTATCTTAGATCCAAGTTATTCTGTAGAGCCTGGTATTTATGCGGTTAGCAGTAAAGGTGGTAAGGAAGAGTTCATTACTAAAAATGGTATTCAACCACAATTTGGTGCTAAGAACGACCGTATTTATGTGATGCAAGCATGGCCTACACCTTCACTTTCAGTGGTAGAGCTAGAAACTAAAAAAGAGCGTAAACTTTACGAGTCTAAACATGCGACTGAATTCCGTGTATCACCAGATGGTAAATACTTGGCCTTTGCAGAGCGCTTTAAAGTATTTGTAACGCCTTTTGTTGAGCGCGGTAAAACCATCAATATTGGTCCAAAAGACAGCCAGTTCCCAATTGAGCAGTTATCAGTACGTGCTGGTGAAAACATTAGCTGGAACACCGCAGCAGATAAGCTTTATTGGTCGCTTGGTCCTGAACTTTATCATGCAGACTTAAACGGTGTGTTTGATATTGCTAAAGATGAGACAAAGTCGTTTAAAGTTGAAAACGGCCAAAATATCGGCTTTAAGCAAAAAATGGACGCACCAAAAGGTGTAATTGCACTGACTGGCGCACGCATCATTACCATGAAAGGCGATGAAGTCATTGAAAATGGCGTTATCGTTACCGACGGTAAACACATTAAAGCAGTTGGTACTGTGGGGGATGTAACGGTGCCAAGTGATGCATTAATTATTGAGATGAATGGCAAAACCATTATGCCTGGTTTAGTTGATGCACACGCCCACGGCTCACAAGGTTCAAATGAAATTATCCCACAGCAAAACTGGGAAAACTTAGCAGGCCTTGCGTTTGGTGTTACAACAATTCATGACCCATCAAACGACACAACCGAAGTGTTTGCCGCGAGTGAAATGCAAAAAGCAGGTAAAATTGTGGCACCGCGTATCTTCTCAACGGGTACCATTTTATATGGTGCCAACATGCCGGGTTACACCAGCCATGTTGATAGCCTTGACGATGCTAAATTCCACATTGAGCGCCTGCAAAAGGTCGGCGCTATTAGTGTTAAATCATATAACCAACCGCGCCGAAATCAGCGTCAACAAGTTGTGCAAGCTGCACGTGAACTAGGCATGATGGTGGTGCCAGAAGGTGGTTCATTACTTCAGCACAACCTAACCATGGTTGTTGATGGACACACAGGGGTAGAGCACTCAATCCCAGTGGCAAATATTTATGATGATATTAAGCAGTTATGGAGCCAAACTAAGGTAGGTTATACACCAACATTAGGCGTTGCTTACGGTGGTATTTGGGGTGAAAACTACTGGTATGACAAAACTGATGTATGGGCGCATCCCATTCTTTCTAAATATGTACCAAAGAATAAGTTGTTACCACGCTCAATGCGTCGTGTGAAAGCGCCAGATCATCACTATAACCATGTAAATAACGCGCGTGTTTCGAAAGAGCTACAAGACTTAGGTGTGTTAGTGAATATTGGTGCACACGGTCAACGTGAAGGCTTAGCTGCGCATTGGGAAATGTGGATGTTCGCGCAAGGCGGCATGGCACCACTTGAGGTGATCCGCACTGCAACAATTGACCCTGCTACGCACTTTGGCTTAGATAAACATATTGGTTCACTTGAAGTGGGTAAACTTGCTGACTTAATGGTGATTGATGGCAACCCGTTAGAAAATATTCGCGATACTGATAAAGTAACGCACACTATGATCAACGGTCGTTTATTCGATACTGCAACGATGAATGAAGTAGGTAAGAAAAAACGTGAAAAGCTGTATTTTGAAAAATAAGCTTTAAGCAAATTAACTATCAAAAGGCTGAACTTAGGTTCAGCCTTTTTTATTGAACTGTGAAAGAGGTGATATAAATGCATCGTTCTGCTCTTTGGTAATGGCAAATTAAATGACTATAGTTGAGAAATAAGTTACATCGGCTAGCTGCTCTGAGTTGTTGAGAACTTACAGCTTTATTTTTGTTCACGTTATATACTGGCAGCCATCTAGCAGTAGAAAAGTGTTGTGTGAAAATGAAAATTTTAGTGCGCTTATTGTTTATTTTTATTCTCTTTAGCTCTGCATTTAGCGTATTTGCCAATGCAAAAATGAAAGTGGTTTTTATTAATCCAGGCTCAGAATCGACCAATGATTCAGGGGATTTTTGGCCAAATGTAAATCGTTTTATGATGGCTGCAGCAGAAGACTTAAATGTACAGCTGACATCACTGCACGCTGATAGAAATCATATTTTAATGAAGCAGCTAGTTACAGATGCTATTGCCAGTAAACCTGATTATCTAATTTTGGTGAACGAAAAAGAAATGTTGCCATATATGCTTGAGCAACTTGCAGGTACCAACATCAAAGTATTTCTGTTGTTAAATAAATTTAGCCGAGCACAGCAAAAAACCTTACCAAAGTCGTTATCAAGTAAGGTCATTGGTTGTTTATCGCCGAATAACCAAGAAGTCGGTGAGCAATTGGCAGACGCCTTAATTGCCCGAGCGAGTAAATTAAATAAACCTTCGCTAAACATGTATGCCCTGTTAGGTGATTACAATACGCCAGCGGCAAGGGAGCGCCAAGTAGGCCTAACTCGCGCACTTAAAAAACACCCTCATGTAACCTTGATTGATTCAACTGTAGCTAATTGGTCAGAGAGTAAAGCCTTTGACAAGACCTATGGCGTGCTGTCAAAGCATCCTGCGGATATTGTGTGGGCTGCGAATGATGCAATGGCGTTCGGTGCAATTGCGGCATTAAAGCAACTGGCACAAGCTGAAAATGTGGTTGTGGGTGGTATTAACTGGGATGTGCATGCAAAAGGGTTGATGACCGATGTTTCGTTTGGTGGTCATGTGACGTTAGGTGCGAAGGCCATCTTAATGCTTAATGACTATCACTTTTACCCGAAAAAAGCCTCATCAATGAGTCAACGTGTTGCCATTTTTGAGTCGTCAGATTCACCTGTCCGCGACAGGTTTGTCACTTTAGTGCGTGAGCAGCAGTTTAGTCAGATTGATTTTTCGCGTTTTACTGTTGCAGCTGAACACCCGCTAGAATTTAATTTAACTAATCTAGTGAATACCACACACTAACGTTAATACCCTAAGTTACAGAGTAAAATGCCGGTGATTTGCGTTGCGCTAACCGGCCCGATTTGGCAACACGCTAAACTTTTCGGATCATCGCCAATCAGCCAATACAAGCCATTCTTATCTTGGTAGGCGATGCGTTTGATTATGGTGCCAAATTCATCGTGTTCCACTTTTACTATTTGCCCCTTTTTAAGATGCTTTTTAGTGCCAAAATTGTGTAGCAGCACATAACTATTTGTTTCGATGGTAGGTGACATGCTGTTGCCTGAAACTTTGTTAATGCTTAACCCGAGCATGATTCAAACCCTTTGGCTTATTTGTTGTATTGCACGCAGCTGCAATGGTGTCAAAGTTGAACAGTTTATCCAAGGTTTTAATGGTTTTGCTTAGTGTAGATGACTTTTTCACGGTTGCTCCTTGCGATTAGTGCAGCTTAGTTTGGTGGTAAGCAAAGTGTGCAATATTGTCTTTATCAGAGAGTGCTTTTATGCATTGACTATGGTGATGGTATTTATGTTTAAAATCCGACAAACATTTATACGTGATAGCCGACATGCGCAGTGCATTACTTTGCGTTTTGCCGCAATTAGTAATGTGATTTTCTTGTTCAACAACATAAAAATGAGCATGCAGTAAGCATTGTAATGCTCGTTCTAAATACCCTTGCTGCTCATAGGTTGCGGCCAGATTTTGATAGCCGCAGACCCAAGCTTGCATTGCCTCAAGATTACTGCGCTGTTGCTGCCAAAGCTCATCAACAAGTGCAATTGCGCGCATATAATAACGCTCAGCTTCAAGCCAATTATGCGAATCAAAACACTCGTTTCCTTTAATCATGGTTGATTGCCAGCTCATATTTCAACACCTTACACACCCCATTTAATGATAATGATTATTGATCGCGTTTATGGTGTTGTAAAGCAAAAAAAAGGCCCAAATTGATTGAGCCTTGTGTGCTAGGGAACTTAGCTGTATGTGAACAACAGCTTAAGGTTTGTAGAATTTAGACTGCTTAGTAATTTGAATCTCCGGTGATTCAGTTGCCTGAACTTTAAAATCAATCTCAGTGACTGTTTGCTTTAAGTCATATGCGTCAGCTGTCACGGTCACTGGGAACTGACTCATCTCTCCTGCTGCAATAATAATTTGCTGAGGCGCATTTAAAGTAAAGCGAGAATCTTCCAATAATGTCAGTGAATAGGTCAGAGTATTCTGGGTTTTATTGGTGATCTTAAGGGTGTAAGTATTCTCTGTAAGCCCTTCATAATTCACTCGGTAAAGTGCATTGCGATCACGTAAAATGCTTGCCTCAATTGGCACCCGTAAATTCATCCATATCAACATAGTAATAATTACAAGGCCAGTGAAGAAACCATAACCGACAAGCTTTAGGCGGAATTTATCCGTTTTCTGACCTGCTAATTGATGCTCACTGGTATAGCTAATAAGGCCTTTTTTATAATTAAATTTCTCCATGGTTTCGTCGCATGCATCAATACATGCACCACAGTTAATGCATTCATACTGTAAGCCGTTACGAATATCGATACCTGCAGGGCATACTTCAACGCATAAATTACAGTCAACGCAATCGCCTAAACCAAGCTGCTTAGGGTCATCTTTACGTTTACGACGACCTCGAGATTCACCACGTTTATCATCATAGGCAACAACATAGGTATCCTTATCAAACATTACTGCTTGGAAACGTGAATAAGGACACATATAAATGCACATTTTTTCTCTTAAAAAACCTGCGTTGCCATAGGTACATACTGCAAATAAGCCAACCCAAAACATAATTAAGCCTGACCATTCAAGCGAAATTAGGTTGCTGTAAAGCTCTGTAACTGGAACAAAATAGCTTAAAAATGTAGTTGCAGTAAAAAATGAAATTGCACCCCAAATCAGATGTTTAAGGGTCTTTTTACGAAATTTTTCGAATGACATTTTTGATTTATCAAGTTTGATGCGCTTATTGCGATTGCCTTCCACTTTCTCTTCAACCCAAATAAACATCATCATCCATACCGTTTGCGGGCAGGTATAACCACACCAAACCCGGCCGAGCCAAGTGGTTACAAAAAACAGTGCGAATGCGCCTGCCATAAAAACCCACGCCAGTAAGGTAAAGTCTTGCGGAAACAAAGTAGTATTAAAAAAGCGGAATTGTTGCGAACCTATATCAAGCAGTATCGCTTGTTGGCCATGATAAGGAATAAACGGGATTAGAATAAACGCCAACATTAGTGCCCAACCAATATAGCGGCGTAGTTGCTGGTATTTTCCTTTTTGTGATCTTACATAAATGGGCCCTTCTGTTTTATAGGGCTTAATAATCAGATCTTCTTCTTTGATATCAAACTTCATAGTGTTTCTCGACGGTAGATATTCGTAATGCTTACTACGCTAATAACAATAAGTATGCCAAGAGCTGATTCCACTTAAGGTTTTGATAATTAATGTTTTATTTTTATTTCTGTAAATGCAGTAGGCACGATATATCGTGTGTTCGCGATATATCGTGGTTTTTTGAGGTGTTTTTGTGGTGAATTACGATGAACGGATTAGTTGAGATTTAGAGAAGCAGGACAATAAACTGATTAACCAACGTCCATTTTTTGTGCATAAAAGGGCTAATCCAGTCAATTAGTTTCTTGAAATACCGAGTTTTTTCATTTTTGAACGTAAAGTGCTTTCGGGAAGATCAAGTAACTTAGCGGCACCATTTGCTCCACCAATTTTCCCTGCACATTGTTCTAGCACTTGTTCAATATACGACTTTTCCATTTCGGCAAGTGTCAGCTGAGCAAAATTACTCGCGTCTAAATTCGCTTGGAAGTCGTGTTTAATTTGAATCAGTGAAGTTTGGCTTAAAATGACTTCGCGCTCTAATACATTTTGCAGTTCACGAATATTGCCAGGCCAATGATAGGTAGCAAGGCGTTTTAAACTTGCTTTGCTAATACCTTTGATAGCTTTACCAAGTTTGCGCGCAAGCTCCGCAATGATGTTTTGGCATAGCAGTGGTAAATCATCAAGGCGTTCTCGAAGTGCGGGCATGGTAAGTGGAAAAACATTAAGGCGATAATATAAATCCATACGGAATTCGCCTTGTTGTACCATTTTTAATAAGTCTTTATTGGTTGCAGCAATGACGCGAATATCAACTTTTAGGGTTTGATTGCCACCAACGCGTTCAAATTCTTGTTCTTGTAGCACACGTAACAGTTTGCTTTGTGCTTCTAGGCTTAATTCGCCAACTTCATCTAAAAACAATGTGCCTTTATCTGCTAGTTCAAAGCGTCCTTTACGACGTTCAGTCGCGCCGGTAAAGGCACCTTTTTCATGGCCAAATAATTCGCTTTCAAGCAGGCTGGGAGTAAACGCTGCACAATTTACTTTTACTAAGGTGTTGTGAGCACGTTTGCTAAGGCGATGAATATTACGTGCTATCAGTTCTTTACCTGTGCCGTTCTCACCCAAAATCAATACAGTGCTGTCGGTCTTGCTGACCAAGCTCACTTGATCAAGTAATTGCTTAAAACGTGGGCTTTGGCCAACTAAGCCAGAGTCGCTCCAATTTTCATCAATTTCACTTTGTAGGTAAGTATTTTCGGCTTGTAATTGCTCTGATAAGGCTTGCACTTGTGCCAGCGCTTCTCGCAGCGCACGATCACTTTCTTGTTGCTTGGTTACATCGCGGAAAATTGCCACTGCACCAATGATTTTTCCGGCTTTATATACTGGTGTTGAGGTGTATTCTACAGGAAAGCTAGAACCATCTTTACGCCAAAATACTTCATGGCTAATACTGCGCTCTTGGCCATCTTGCATGGTCGCGTAAATATTACATTCATGGGCTGGGTAAGGGCTGCCATCGGCATGGCTATGATGATGATATTGGTGGATTTTCTCACCAAGCAATTCACCTGCTTGCCAACCAGTCATGCGTTCGGCTGCTGGGTTGATAAACACCGCTTTACCTTCTAAATCAAAACCATAAATGCCTTCACCCACGGCGTTTAACAGCAGCTCTGAATCGGCGAGCAAGTGCTTTAGATTATCCATACATTACAACCCTCGATATTTCGTGGGTTAATTGTGCCAAGCTTAATGCCAAATTGCCAGTAAGCAATAACCGTCATTTAAATGATAAGTGGCAATATAAAATGACGAGTGATCTGTTTCTTCCTATTCAAGACCGTAAAATACTGACAATTATAAGAAAAAGCGGGAAGTAATATGACACAGCCGATGATATGTGTTGAACAGGTAAGTAAAGAATACAGCTCAACAAAAGCTGTTAATCAATTAAGCTTTTCAGTCAATAAAGGCGAAATTTTTGCCTTGTTAGGGCCTAATGGTGCAGGTAAATCGTCACTTGTGCGTATGTTGGTAGGCTTTACTAAACCCGATAGCGGAAAAATATCTATTCAACTCGACAATCGCTATTTAAGTGAAATCCCAGCAAATAAGCTTGGTTATTTACCAGAAGACCGCGGACTTTATGGTGAAAAAACATTGCTACAGAATCTTCATTACTTTGCTGCATTGCATGGGGTGAGTAAGCAAGATGCAAAACAAACAATAGATTACTGGCTGCAACGATTTGATTTATTGGGCCGTGAAAAAGAGCCGCTTAAGTCACTCTCGAAAGGTAATCAGCAGAAAGTACAGCTTATCACTGCAATATTACACAACCCTGAAATTGTTATTTTAGATGAACCTTTCTCAGGTCTTGATCCAATAAACCAAGAAAAAGTAGTGCAGTTTTTAGCTGAGCTGAAACAGCAAGGCATGACAGTTATTTTAAGTGCGCACCAAATGGCCATGGTAGAAAAAATGGCAGATAGAATGCTGCTAATGAATAAAGGTGAAGCCGTTTTATATGGCACTTTGGATGCGATTCGAACTCATATTGGTGGCGCTTTAGAGTTGGAGGTTGGCTTTGCGGGCGAACTCAATGCAGAGGCGTTGCAGCAACATTTTGACCAGTTTAATTATCGTTTAAACAAGCAGTGCACCTTAGTGGTTAGCCTTGAACATAAGTCGCAAGTAAATGAGGTACTAGCAAGGCTGCCTAAACTTGGTCAAGTGATACACATTTCTAGCCGCAATATGGATTTACACCAAATGTATTTAAAGGCGATTGAATCGCATCAAAGTAGTGCATTATCAAAGGAGAATAATCATGAATAACCAAGTAATGCACGTGGCCAAATGGGAGTTTATGCACTTTTTTAAGTGGAAGCAGGAAATCATCAGCAAGTTAATTATGGTCGCAATTGCGCTAGTGGTGTTTTTTTGGCAATCGGCTGCTAATTTTACAACCAGTGATTATCGCATTGCTGTGGCTGCAAATAGCGAATTTGAAATGGTACTTGAGGGGTATGTTTTTACAAAGACCAACGAGAACCAAGAGACTTTGCATAATGCCTTAAAAGCCGGGGACTTTGATGCAATTCTATTAATTGATGAATCGCAAAGCCCTGTGAGTATTGGTGTTATCAGCAAAGGAAAAATGGCATGGCAACAAACATTGCAAAATGCGTTAAAGCAGCACTATGCAAGCAAAGTCAGTGAACAATTATCGCTTTCATCACAACAAATGGCGTTGCTGAGGAACCCTATAACGCTTTCAACGGTATACTTTGACCAAAATATTAAAAGCGAAGAAAACCATTCAACATCAACAGCTGTTGGCGTATTAGTGTTGCTTTCGGTGGGAATATTTATGTCGTTTGCACAGGTGTTTGTATCAATCACAGGTGAAAAGCAGCAGCGTGTAACCGAGCAGCTTTACGCTACTATGAGCGCACAAACTTGGGTTGATGGTAAAATTTTAGGGCAAGTATTGCTGGCGCTTAAAGCAATGCTAAGCACCGTTATTTCGGTATTGCTAGGGATTGCATTTATGCAAGTGATTATTCAAGGACAAGCGCTCGATTTGTCTTTTATAGATTGGACGATATTACCTTGGGTACTGGTTTTTTCATTGCTTGGACTTTATTTTTCAACAGCATTTATGGCGGCAATTGCTGCAGCAATTGATGACCCAAATCACAGTGGAAAATCTTCGTTTATGATGATCCCATTAATTCCAATGATTTTGGCGTTTGTATTAATGGATAGCCCAAGCGGCTGGGTAATGACGTTTCTAAGTTATTTTCCGCTAACTGCGTTTGCTGTTATGCCAGTGAAAATGGCATTGGTTGATGTGGCTATTTGGCAACCGATTTTATCGCTGATCCTCACTCTTGTGCTTTGTATTTATATGCGACGTGTTGCAGGGCGTTTATTTAAAATGGGCATGGTGATGTACGGCAAAGAGCCAAGTTTTAAGCAAATGTTAGGATGGGCTATTTCTAATCAGTAAATGTATTTATTTGCGAGAGCTGATGCTTATTAGGCTCTCGCTTTAAACTAATATGCAATTAGTTACGTTTTTCTTGTTTTTTAATAATCGATGTTACAACAGAGTTCTCTAGTTTAACTTCTACAAGGTAAAAACCACCAATTGATCCTTCTAACCTGTATGTCAGAGTTTCTTTTTTTGTTGGTGAGTTACCTTCTCCAGTATCAATAGCTACCGTTTGTACATCTTCGTACAATGGAACACCAGCTAGAGAAATTAACTCCGATTTTGACTGTCCAACTAGTAATAACTTACCGTTTTCTAATCTGAAGCTTTCTGATGCTGCAACTTTTATACTTAGCAGTGCAATAAATATGATTAAAACCTTGTTCATGTTAATAATCCTTTAATTTTAAAATTACTTTTTCACTCTACATTATTTACTGTGATTATTAATACAACTTATTGATCAACCATCTAAGTCGAAATATTCATGAAGCATAATTTCTGCCAAAAATTATCGATTTGGATGATTTTTTGAGCTAAATCAAATTTAATTCCAGCTGTTATTTGGTTAATAAATAAACTTGATTTAGGTCAATTCTCAGTTGAGAAACAAGCGCATACTCTCTTTCAAGCAACCGATTTATCGGACATTTATAGAAGGAATTTCGTTATGAGAAATGTGCAAAAATCAGAAATTATTGTAACCGTCATTGCAGTCTTAGCATTAGTTGTCACAGTGGTTGGTCACCTTGCCGGTGCCAGCATTGCTAACTCAAGTTCATTTGGCATTATTGCAGCACCGGTACCATTAGTACTCTTTATTATTGCATTTGCAGCTTACAAATATGCTGCATCTCATGACGAAGACTCTAGTCATTAATAGATAAGTACAGATTGCCCCCCGATTAGTTTTACTTTACTTGCGACAAAGGCAGCGTTAGCTGCCTTTTTTCATTTAACTTTGTGCGCTAATTGGCCTTAATACAAATAAGCGTTTAGCATCCAAACAAGCTTTTCTTGCTCTTTAATGTAATCACTCATTAGTGAAGCCGTTCCTTCGTCGTCGGCATCGCCTGCTAGCGCAAGTAATGATCGCTGTTTAGCTATCAATACACTGTAACCTGAGAGCAAATTAGCAATGGCATCTCGCCCTGCGCTGATATTTTTGGCTTCACCGATACTGCTTTTAGCAAGATAATCTGAGAATCCATGCAGTGGTTCACCGCCTAGCGTTAAAATACGCTCAGCAATTTCATCTACTTTAAGCAATAAGTCATTATAAATTTCTTCAAACTTTGCATGTAACTCAAAAAAGTTTTCGCCTTTAATATTCCAGTGGAAACCACGGGCATTCATATATTGAATTTGGTAACTGCTTAATAAGCCATTAAGTTCTGCAACTAATTTATGTGTGATGTCTTTGTCTAATCCGATAATTGAAACGTTTTTCATAACCCACCTCGTGTTCAATAACATTAATTTGTTTCGATGGGATTATTATCGGGTAACTTAGTGATTGGTTAAATCACTTAAACTAGATTGGTGCGTTCTGTTTTTGTGATGATAAAATGGATTCGATGTAGTCCATTACTTTGCGGGAGTAGATTAAACTTGTATGGCTTAAGTGAAACACTTTATGTTCAGCCATGCCGTGCAGGGTTGTTTCATCAAGTAACACGGTACCGTCAGATTGGCTGTTCTTTTTGATGAATGGCATTAAGCCAAGAGGTAGATCACCTGCAATACTGTAGAGTTTGGCTGTAAATGGCCAATCGTGATTTTCAGATAGCAAAAACTCCACACTATTTTTTAAAAACAGATCAAACCCTTTTTCTTTCATATGTTTGGCAAGTGTAGCCCCTTTGTGAGGTGTGCCTAATGTAATGACTTTTTTAACCTGAGCGGCTTGCGAGGTATTTGCTTCTAAATAGGCGCGCGCAATTAAGCCTCCCATTGAGTGGCATACAAACGCAGTGCTTTCGCCATCAATAAATTCATCAATTTTATGAAAAATGTCTTCTTTATTGGGAGATAAACTCTGATAGCTTAAATTGAGGGTTTTAAAGCCCAGCTTTGTAATGCGCTTACTGAGCGGCAACATTACAAAGCCCGACATATATAAACCGTGCAGAATAACAACTTTTTTAATCGTCATTGGTGGCTAGTTTATAAAATGGTGATCGGCTCGATTAGCACTGAATCGCTTTCGTTACTGACCCAGACTTGCCCGTCTTGTACCGTTACGGAAAGCTGCATATGCCTTGCTGCCAAAGGAATAAGTTGTTGTGATTGCTCAAACGGAATACTAAACACGCGCAAATTAGTGTGCTGAAAAAACTTACCTTGGTGTTTCTCAAGCCACACTTTTTGGTCGCCGTCACCATAGGTATATAAAATGACTTGTTTAGATTGGTTGCAGGCTTTTTTTAAGCGCTTTTCATCAGGTAAACCGAGATCAATCCATAACTCAATATCATCGGTGAGCGACTTTTCCCAGATTTCAGGTTCATCATCAGCGCATAGACCTTTGGTGAAACTCAGTGTATCAGAGGCATTTAATGCAAATGCCAAAACGCGCAACATCAAGCGATGTTCATTTTCAGAAGGGTGCTGTGCAATCGTTAAATTGTAATCACCATATTGGTGTCTATCCATGTCGCTTAGGTTTAACGAGAGCTTATGTACTAAAGCCTTTAATGCCATAATTATTATTTATATAAGAAAGATTACTGCTATTGTAACTGAATATAGTTAAAATACGCGTACTTTCATGCTTTGGAGAAAATAAATGGCAATTCAGTGGTTTCCTGGTCATATGAATAAGGCGCGCAATGAGATTAAAGAAATCATGCCGCAAATGGACGTGATTATCGAAGTGCTGGATGCGCGTATTCCTTACAGTAGTGAAAACCCAATGGTTGGTACATTACGCGGTGATAAGCCGGTAATTAAAATTTTGAATAAAGCTGATTTAGCCGACCCTGAAATGACCAAAGCTTGGATGACTTACCTTGAGCGCGAAGATGGCGTTAAAACCCTACCGCTTGATAACAATAAATCGAGTGAAGTGCACTTAATTAACGATCTTTGTCGCAAGCTTGTGCCGCATAAAGTGGGTGCTGATAAACAAATCAAAGCCATGATTATGGGTATTCCTAATGTTGGTAAATCTACATTAATTAATACGTTAGCAGGTCGTGTTGTGGCGAAAACAGGCAATGAGCCCGCGGTAACCAAAGCACAACAAAAAATTCGTTTAGAAGACGGTATCTTACTCTACGATACGCCGGGTATGTTATGGCCAAAGGTTGAAAACGAAAATTCAGGTTATCGTTTAGCTGCAACGGGTGCTATTCGTGATACAGCGATTAATTATGAAGAAGTCGCAAGCTATACCGCAGAGTATTTACTAAGTGCATATCCTGAACTTTTAAAATCGCGCTATAAAATGGATGAGCTGCCAGAGCAAGATTGGGAATTTATTGAACAAGCGGGTCGCAAGCGTGGCTGTATACGTTCGGGAAATCAGGTTGATACCCATAAAATGTCTGAAATCTTAATCAATGAACTGCGCGATGCTGTAATTGGCCGTATTTCGATGGAAACGCCTGAAATGCGTGAAGAAGAAGAAATTATGGTTGCAGAACTTCGTGCCCAGGCAGAAGCAAAAAAACAAGCACGTGAAGAAGAGAAAAAACAACGCCGTGCTCGCGCACGTAAAAACCGTCGTTAAGGTTGGCTTTAAACTAAAGATTCACTACAGTTAAATAAGAGTATTACTGTAGTGAATTTAACTTGCGTCGTATACCCTACCTAATCACATCACTGTTCTTATTAAGCTTTTCATCTGTCGCGAAGCAAGAGATTACTTTTGCCACTGACCTTATGCCCGAACAGGGAAATCGTAAAATTGATCTCGTCTCCAGTCTGGTTTATTACGTTACTGATACCTTACAGAACGAGTATCAAATTAGTTTTCAACAAGCGAGCAGGGAGCGTGAATGGCGCTTAGTTACAAAGCAGAATAATGTGTGTGTTTATAATAAAACGCGCACACCTGAGCGTGAAAAAATTGCCGTTTTTTCATCTTTACCTTTAATAGTTTATGCACCAAATCGATTGATATTAAATCGCAATTTAGACTTGCCACAGCCACTTTCTCTACCCGAAATAATCTCGCTTGGCTTAAATATTGGTGTGGTTAAAGGGCGAAATTATGGTGAACAATTGGATTTATTAATCGCAGAGCATAGTGAGCGTTTATATGTTGGTGCTGGCAGTTATAAAGCCGAACGTCTTGAAGTCATGTTAAAACAAGGAAAGTTAGACGGCATCATTGAATACTCTTCCGTATTTAAAAGTCGCCAGCCAGAGGCTGTTATTAACAAGGATTATTTTGTTTATGCGCTTAAAGAGGCTCAGCAAGCTGTAAAAGGGTTTTTAGCATGTTCGGATTCTACTGTAGGTAAACAGTTTATTGATGATTTTGAGCAGGTGATGTTAAGCGAAGATTATCGTACTTTTGCCATCAGTAAATTTAATGAAGCTCAGAGTTATATTGAATCAGCGTATATTATTGAGCAGTTAGGATACAAATAAAAAAGGCCTCTGTCTGAGGCCTTTTGGTTTCATATCTACCGTCACCGATATGAGCAATGTAGCAAGTAATTCGTATAAATTGGCTACTAGCAACGTAACTTCAGGGGCGCGAAGCGCTGTTGCTAGTAGCCGTAGCCTGTTAATTCACTATTAAAAAGCTACTAGGGTCGAGAAACACAAAGAAGAGTGAGTGCGTGTACTGCTTCCTTGTTGAGATTGATTATCAATTAGATCTAAAAAACTGTCAATACCTTTTTGAGAATAGTTCTCATTATTTTTAATGTGTTCTTTGTGCTTTTGCCTATCTTGTTGATATTAAATGGTTTTAATGAAAGGATTTATTTTTATATTGCGTGCTTCTATCGGTTGTTTCTGAGATGGGTAATAAAGTGTTGTGAAAAAACTGCTTTATATAAATTTTTGCTGGTTACCCTCTTTGTAATAAAAGTGAAACTAAATGCATTTAAACTTAACTTTAATAATTCGCTGCTAAACGAACTATTTCCCTTAGGTTATTTAGCCGACACTGCTTTAAAGCATGGTCGGCTTTTTTATGCGTGATGCTTCTATTTAAATTTTACGGTTTTGGTGCTTCGCGTGTAACTGCGAGATTCTGGCGCTGTCCATTCACCTTGTTTAAAGTAACTAGTGCTGACGATAATTTTATCGTTTGTTAATTTACTTGATGATTTTACTTTAGTGATACCTTCTTTATTACCTGTTACATCCTCAAAGGCAACAAACTCATTTTCAGCAGTGATTTCAAGTTCGCCTTGAGTATAAAACCCCGCGGTTGTGAAGTAGTAAAACACCAGTTTTTGTTTGTTATTGTCCCAAAAAATCAGTGATTCACCACCGTATGCGCCGTCATTAATTGAGTGCAGGGTGCGCAGTGTTGTGCCATTTAGCGCACTTTCCCAGTGGCTTACATCAACAGCGCCATTACTAAAGGTAGATTCCCATGTGCCTAAGTAAGGTTCGAAAATTTTTAGCTTTTCGTCTAGCGCATTAACATGGCTGGCGAAGGTTTGTAGTAACAAAGCGATGCCGATAACAAGTCGTTTTTTCATTGGGTTCTCTTTCATTTTATTGTTAGTGAGTAATTCTGTGTTTATGGATTTTTTAATAACACAGAAAAAATTTTGTTGTTTGTTAAGCTTAGTGAAAACGAGGCAAAAGAAAAGCCCTAACAAATGCTAGGGCTTTGGTATGCCTTATGGCATAAGCAAGTAATTATTGCAGAAAATAAAGTTCTTTAAAGTGCCTTAAAACGAATAGCTACACCGCCGCCTGCGGCCATTTTCAAGCTGAATTCGTCTTTGCTAGACACCGTTTTGCTATAAATCGCCATTTCGTATGGTTTGTCTACCCAATTAGCGTTTTCGCCATCGCTGTACACTTGGGCAATGTATTTGCGATTAGGGTCTAGAAAATTAAGGTTAATTTTCTCAGTACGTGCATTTTCATCGGTTACGGCACCTAAGTACCAATCATCTGAGTGCTTATCTTGTCGCGCAAATACGATAAATTCGCCTACCTCGCCAGCAATCGCTTTACTCTCTTGCCAGTCTGTCGGTACATCTTTAATAAATTGAAATGCTTCAGGCTTGGCAAGGTAATTACGTGGTAAATCGGCCGCCATTTGAATTGGGCTATAAAGCACAACATACAGTGCTAACTGTTTTGCCAATGTGGTTTGAGGACGATTAGTGTCGCTACCTAAACCATTAAACGATAAATCAAAGATGCCTGGGGTGAAATCCATTGGGCCCGACAGCATGCGGGTAAAAGCTAATGTTGGCACATGACTTGGTGGATTAGGTGGTGTGCCCCATGCGTTGTATTCTTGACCACGGGCACCTTCACGAGAAATCCAATTTGGGTAAGTGCGGCGCAAACCGGTGTCTTTAATAGGCTCGTGGGTATTAATGCTAATTTTATGTTTTGCAGCAAGTGTTACGTTGGCTAAGTACTCGTTCACCATAAATTGGCCATCGTGCCACTCGCGATGAACTTGGCCGTTTATATCAACACGTTTAATATTACCGCCATCAGCTACATAGCCGGTTTTAACTTGGCTAACACCGTGCTTTTGGTAAAGCGCAAAGGCGTCTTCCATTTGATTTCTGTAGTTACTCACATTGCCGGATGTTTCGTGGTGTCCAACAATCACCACACCTTTATCTGTGGCATAGTTTGCCAGTTCAGCAAAGTTAAAATCAGAGTAGGCTTGGGTAAAATTAAATACATCACCGTTGTGAAACCAATCACCATCCCAGCCAATATTCCAACCCTCGACTAGCACACCTTTAAAGCCATTTTGTGCAGCAAAATCGATGTATTCTTTAGTAAGCTTTGTGGTAGCGCCATGTTTTTCCCCGCTGCCCCAGGTATTTTCGCCAATATGCATACCCCACCAAATACCTACGTATTTGCTAGACTCTACCCAATCAACATTACCTAATTTATTTGGCTCATTGAGATTTAGAATTAAGTCTGAGTTAGCTAAGCCAACAGCAGAGTCACTAATTTGAATGGTGCGCCAAGGTGTTGTAAAACCGTCAGTGGTTTTAACTAACGAGCCATCACTCCATGGCGTTAAATCAGCGTTAAACTGGCCATCACGACTTTGTTTAAGTGTCATTGCAGCAAAGTCGACTAACGCCGCTTCATGAATGCTAATATGAATATTGTCATTGCGTTTAAAAGTTACTGGCGTATGCACATGACGCGCTAAATTAAGCGGTGTTTTGTTGTAAACATACTCATAGCGGTTCCATTCGCGCGCTGGGATCCACCAAGATGTTGTCGTGTTTGAATCTGAAAGGTTAAATTGGGTTAGTTCTTTGCTGATTTCTGCGTATTTATAACCCTGATCTTCAGCTAATTGGTAACGAAAGCCAATGCCATCATCAAATACTTTAAAGGTGACATTAAAAGTAGCGTTTTGTTGTTTAAACGTTATTGCCAATTGGTTGTGATTATCGCGCACATTGTGGCGCTCTCCCCAAGGCTGCTGCCAAGTCTCATCATGTGATGAAATGCTTGAACTTACAATCTCAGCATTATGACCAAGCGCTGTATGCTCTCGAAAAGTAAAGCCCAAGGTTGATGGCATGATGATGGTGTTTTTATTAAAAGTAACTTGGTAAGTTGGCAGTTCAGCATCATCACTGACGACAACTTTTAACTGTTGATTTGGTGAATTAACCGAAACGGTTTTCGCCTGCAGGCACGGCGCAAGTAGAAGCAGAAAAAGTGCTTTTTTCATTTTTGTATCACTTGTTGTCAATGTGGGGATAACAAGAGTAAAAGGTTGGCAAAAATGACACCAGCGCTTGCAAACGTATTCAATAACGCAAAAAGCCCTCAAAGAGGGCTTTAAATTTGTAGCTTAAGGTGTTTTCAGTTATTTAGCTAAAGCACGCTTTAAGAAGTTAGGTGTAGCTAATGCACCTTGGTGAATGCCTACATTGTAGTATTCTGTATCAAATGGTGCATTTTCAACATCTTCAGCTCTAAATGCTGTGAAGTTTTCACCTTTACGTGCCATTGTTGCTGACCATAAACCTGAAGGGTAAATTGGCTGTGGGAATGGCAGAGTTTGTAAATCGGCAAAACCAACTTCTAACATTGCTGCACGTGTTTCACGCAGTAATTGTTGGTGCATTAATGGCGACTCACTTTGCTGAATTAAGATACCGCCAGAGCGTAGTGCTTTTAAGCAGCTAGTATAAAACGCGTGGTTAAATAAACCTTCGCCTGGACCTACTGGGTCAGTACCATCAACAATAATAACATCGATTGATTCTGGTGCTGCTTCAGCCATAAACTTAATGCCATCATCAAACATCACTGTTGCGCGTGGGTCGTTGTTTGACTCACATAGTTCAGGGAAGTATTTCAATGACATTTCAGTTACAACTTCGTCAATGTCAATTTGATGAACGGTTTCAACACCTGGATGTTTAAGTACTTCACGTAATGTACCGCAATCACCACCACCAATGATCACAACATTTTTCGGTGCTGGGTGTGAAAACAACGCTGGGTGGCTCATCATTTCATGATAGAAAAAGTTTTCGCGCGTACTAACCATAGTACAGCCATCAATAATCATTAAATTACCAAAGTCTGTTGTTTCGTACATTTCAACAAGTTGAAATGGAGACTGTTTTGACTCTAGTTTTTTATTGATGCGCAGTGAAAAAGCACTGCCATCACGATCACTTATTTCAGTGAACCAAGTATTAGCATCTAAATTAGACATAGTAGTTTTCACTTACCATTTATATGTTTAAAAATTGCCGCAATTTTGCCAGTGAAATGCGTGTGACTCAATTAGAAAATAAAATTATAGCCGAACAATTTAATTTTTATGGCTAGTGATTAAAAAGCAAATTAAAATATTCCTAATTATATGACTTTATGAAGAGATAACATTGGCTATAACTAACGCACGCGAAACTTATAATATCGCTCACTGGAGTGAAGGCTACTTTGATATTAACGAACAAGGCGAACTGGTTGCATTTCCAGATAAAGATCACTCAAAACAAGGTGTTTCTTTAGCGCAGTTAACTGAAAAATTTAAAGAACAGGGGTTAACGTTACCTGTTTTGGTTCGTTTTACCGATATTTTACAGTCGCGTGTTGATACGCTAGTAGGTGCATTTGCGGATGCAAAACAAAGCCGAAATTATCAAGGTGAATACACCTGTGTTTACCCCATTAAAGTTAATCAGCAGTCATCAGTAGTTAAAAAGCTGCTTGCTCATCAAAGTAATAAAGTAGGCCTTGAAGCTGGCTCTAAGCCAGAGTTAATGGCGATTTTAGGGGTTGCTGATAAACCAATTAAAATCGTATGTAATGGCTACAAAGACAGTGAGTTTTTACGTTTAGCATGTATCGGTCAGGCAATGGGGCATGATGTAAATATCGTGGTTGAAAAGCTCTCTGAACTTGATGTGCTATTGCAAGAAATTGAAACGCTAGGCATTGAGCCAGGCATTGGTATTCGTATACGCCTAAACTCTGTGGGTAAAGGTAAATGGCAAAATACCGGTGGTGAAAAAGGCAAATTTGGTTTAACTGCAAGCCAGGTATTAAGCGCCATTGAGCGTTTGAAAAAAGTTGGAAAAGAGCACTTACTTACGCTTGTGCATTTCCACATTGGCTCGCAAATCGCGAATATTCGCGATATCCACCGAGCGTTAAAAGAGTGTGCACGCCATTATGCTGAGCTTTGCCAAATGGGTGTTGCGCTTAAAACGATTGATGTAGGTGGTGGTTTAGGTGTTGATTACGAGGGTTCAGGATCACGTAATTCATGCTCGATGAATTACACAGTAGCTGAATACGCGCGCAATGTTGTAAATACCTTTGCCGACACTTGTGAAGCCAATAACCTGCCGCAGCCAGACATTATTACAGAATCAGGACGTGCACTTACGGCACATCACGCAGTGCTTATCACTGATGTAATTGATGTTGAAGAAGCGCCAAAATTACACAGCGATATTGTACTTTCAGACAATTCGCCGCAAGTATTACAAGAAATGTGGCAAGCAAAACAGCGTTTAACACCGCGTCTAGCGCTTGAAATTTACCATGATGCTATGCATCTGTTCAGCGAAGCACACGAGCAGTACGTGCACGGGTTACTATCGATGACCGATTGGTCGCAAATCGAAACCTTATATTTCGACATTTTACGTGCAGTACGCGCGCAATTGAGCGCAAGTGCACGTTCTCACCGAGAAGTGATTGATGATTTAAATGAGAAGCTAGCTGACAAACTGTTCGTGAATTTCTCGTTATTCCAATCATTACCAGACGTTTGGGGTATTCAGCAGTTATTCCCTGTGATGCCGATTGAGCGTTTAGATGAAGCATGTACACAGCGTGCAATTCTTCAGGACATCACGTGTGATTCGGATGGTCAAATTCGTGAATACGTCGATGGTGCAGGTATTGAAGCAAGTTTACCTATTCCGCCATACCGCCCTGGCGAGCAGTATCACCTTGCAATGTTTATGGTTGGTGCGTACCAAGAAATTTTAGGTGATTTACATAATCTATTTGGTGATACTGATTCTGTGCATATTGAGCTTAATGACAATGGCTTTGCACTTACCAATGCACTAAAAGGTGACAGCGTAAAAGACGTACTTAAGTATGTGCATTACAACGAAGGTGCGTTAAAAACCAATTACCAGAATCGCCTCGCGGCCAGTAATCTATCGAACGATTTACAGCAAGCGTATTTAGAAGAGTTAGAAGCTGGACTTAGTGGTTACACCTACTTTGAAGACTGACCAGCTGTAAGACAAGAGTCTGGCTATTTATTGCTGCGCTAAAAAAGGCTAAAATATGGCCTTTTTTAGCTTGTTCATCCAATAAATTCGATAAGTTGTGTGATGTTGTATTATTTAAGAGCCCTAATTTCATTACTGTTTTACACAGTAAACACCCTGTTTTGGTTTGTGCCTATTTTTATTGCAGGTGTACTAAAGCTATTGCCAATTAAACCATGGCAGGCAATGTGGAGCGTTGTTGCTAAATGGTGTGCGAGCCGCTGGGTTGGCACCAACAGCATAATTCAATACATCTTTACACCAACTAAGTTGGTTGTTACTGGCAGCCAAGATTTTACCTATAAAGACTGGTATTTAGTGGTTGCAAACCATCAGTCTTGGGTCGATATTTTGGTTATGCAGCGTGTGTTGCATAAGAAAATTCCTTTTCTAAATTTCTTCCTCAAAAAAGAACTAATTTACGTGCCATTTTTAGGTTTAGCTTGGTGGGCTTTGGATTTTCCATTTATGAAGCGTGCCAGCAAAAGCCAGCTAAAGAAAAACCCATCGCTGCGCACTAAAGATATGGAAACCACAAAAAAAGCCTGTGCCAAGTTTAAGCATATGCCGGTGAGCATTGTGAACTTTGTTGAAGGTACGCGCTTTACGAAAGACAAACATACTCGTCAAAAAAGTCAGTTTGATAATCTATTAAAACCTAAAGCGGGCGGTGTTGCGTTTGTTATGGAAGCAATGGGTGAACAATTGAATAAGCTTGTTGATGTCACTATTTGTTATCCAAAAGGCACACCAACTTTTTTTGACTACTTGGCGGGTAAAGTACCTGAAATTCGTGTACACATTGAAGTAAAACCTGTGTCATCGACTTGGGTTGGCAACTATTCGAATGATTCTGAGTTCCGTGTGCAATTTCAAACTGAACTCAATACCTTATGGCAAGACAAAGACCAGCAACTGGCTGAATTAAAGCAGTCACAAGCTGAGGAAGTGTCATGCTAGCCAGATTTTTACCAGGCGTGTTACTTGCGCCAATTGTGTTTACAGTGCTGGTTGGCAATGTTGTGCTGTGTGGCGGTATCGTATTTTTATTGGGACTGTTAAAAATAGTATTGCCAATACAAATCGTGCGTGATGCATTGCATTTGGCCTACAAAGGCTGGTGCAAGGGTAACTTTTTTGGCGTATGGCTTGCGTGTGATAACTGGCAAGTTGATATTGAAGGTGAGCTAGACGAGAACGCATGGTATTTACTAATTTCAAATCACCAAAGCTGGCTCGACATTATGGTATTGAGCGCTCTTGGCCGTTTGCCTGCGCCTAAATTCTTTTTAAAAGATGAGCTTAAGTGGGTGCCTTTTGTTGGCACTGGCGCATGGGCGATGGACATGCCATTTATGAAGCGCGTGAGTAAAGCTAAAGTTGCGAAAAATCCGAAGCTCAAAGGTATGGATGTAGAGCGAACCAAACGTGCATGTCGCCATTTCCGCTTAAACCCAACGACGATAATTAATTTTGTTGAAGGCTCGCGTTTTACTTCTGAAAAACACCAAAAACAGCGTAGTCCGTTTAAACACTTGCTTAAGCCAAAAGCAGGGGGGATTGCCTTTGCACTTGAAGTACTTGGCGAGAAAATGGATGGTCTATTAAATACCTGCATTGTTTATCACGGTACGTCTGAAACGATTTGCAAGGATATGTTATTCGGCAAACTGACTAAAATTCATGTCGATATCAAAGTGCAGCCGATCTCGGCAGATTTAATTGGTAATTATCAGCATGACCGCGAGTTTAGAGTTGAGTTTCAACAAAAACTCAATGATATTTGGCAAACCAAAGACCTGCAAATTGCACTGATGCAAGAGAACCCACAGTTGCCGAAAGTAACTCCGGCACATTCAAGTTAATAAAGGGATTTTTATGAGCAAAATAGAAACGCTATTAGCCCCATGGCTAACGGAAGCCTTCCCTCACCTTGGTTGGTTACCAAAAGTGCTTTCTATTTGCTCCGGTATTTTACTGCTGATAGTGCTTTACTTTGTTGCTAGGCACTTAGTATTACCAAGCTTTGAAAAGCTCGCGGTGTATATCTCACCGCAGCGATTAGGTCAACTTAAACCACTACTCAGTAAATTAAATAGGCGTTTAGCTGGTTTTATTTGCTGTGTGGCATTTCTTTCCAGTTTTCATTATTTTTATCTGCCGGGCGAAGAAGCTGAGCTGTTTTATCGTACGGTGGGCCAAATCCTGGCGGTGATTTACAGTGGCTTTATTTTTAGCTCGCTGATCGGCATTTCTGGGGCGGCTTATAATCAACTTAGCTTTGCCAAAGATGTGCCTATTCTGGGCATTATTCAGGTGGTAAAACTGATTACTTTTATCGTTACCTCGATTTTAGTGATTAGTGTGTTATTGGATAAATCGCCGGCCTATATTCTTTCAGGCTTTGGTGCCCTGGCAGCCATGCTACTGTTAGTGTTTAAAGACACTATATTGGGCTTTGTGGCGAGCATTCAAATTGCGGCAAATCGTTTAGTGGCGGATGGTGATTGGATCCAGATAGACCAATATGGTGCCGACGGTGAAATTGAAGAGCTAGGCCTTAACACAGTTAAGGTGCGCAATTGGGATAAAACCATTACCACAGTACCAACTTATGCTTTGATTTCGCAGTCATTTAAAAATTGGCGCGGCATGCAGGAATCAGGTGGGCGCCGTATTAAACGTGCTATTAACCTTGATTTAAACAGTATTCGCATTATTGATAATGAATTTATCGAAGGCTTGAAACAGCACAGTGTTATTTGCGATGTTTTAGAGCAAGAGCAGCTGCAAGAAGCGCTTAGCAAAAGTAATGTCAGGCTGTTTCGTGTTTATGCAGAAGAATATCTACGCCAACACAAAGCGCTTAATCATAGCCTTACCTTAATGGTGAGAGAGCTAGCACCTAGTGCTGAAGGTTTACCTATCGAGATATATTGCTTTAGCGCAGATAAACGCTGGATCCCATATGAGCATTTACAAGCAGATATCATAGATCATTTACTGGCAACCTTACCGCTTTTTGCATTGCGTCCTTACCAGTATATGAGCGGTCAATTTACCCGTTAATGGTTAGGCTGAGTTCCTTGTTTTGGTAGCTAATGCTTGCTTGTTGGCTGGCAAAAAACTCTGCGTAATTATGTTTGATGCGAGACATAATTAAACGCGGCTGAAAACTAAACCCCGAAACCAACAAAATACAACTTTCTTTTGTCATCACAACTTCAAGGTGAAGTGGTTGTGAGACCTTTAAATTCAACATATAAAGCAAGTTGTAAACTAATAACGGCGGCACTGTAATTGAGCGCTCAGCAAGGTTTGGTGCCACAGAGACGGTTAAATCCCCTGCGTTTGCCAAGCGCTGCATATAACCCAGCGCATTGAGCTCTTGTTGCAATTCCACTAAGTCTTGTTTACCTGCTTGCAGCTTGTAGCGCAGTAGCTCTGCTAAATCTGTAATTGACTCACTTGCGCTATCAATATTTTTATCCATCAGCGCTTCGATATTGTCTAAGCATTGGTAAAGAAACGCGGGTTGTACTTGTTGTGACAGCATCTTCAAAGTGTGATGACGAATGCTCTTTTCGATACTGGCTTTCTCGCGGACTGCTTGCGCACTTACATAGCCAATCGTCCAGACAAAGCTAAGAAATATATTAAATTTTGTTAATAATCTTACCAGCTGTTCGCGGTCGGCTGGTTCAACATACCAAATATAACTAAGCAGCATGTTAGGTAGATAGAGAATCGCCACAGAGATAATCACCGCGCTAAGTACAACTAAAGCGCGATAGAAGCGCTGCTTTTGTAACATTCGTTTGATAAAACGACGGGTTACAAAATGCCAGACAGACACTAACATAAGTGTGTATAGCAGCCATTCATGGGCATACTTCATTAACTTTTCAGGCGCAATAAAGGTGACAGCCACTAATGGAAACAGCAGGATTAATACGGTGATAATACCTTGCGCAATATAGTAATCGTTCGACTTATTCACCGCTTTTATCCTTTTTAATTGGTATTTGCAGCTCTACTCTAAACTGGTCGTTAGTACGTTCAGAGTTAATGGTGAAATTATCGCGATATAACAGAGCTAAGCGCGCTTCCAGATTGGTCAATCCGGTGCGCGTACCATCGGCTTGACGGGCGGTTAAGTTAATAGGGTTACTGACACTTATACAAAGCTTTTTAGCTTGCTGATGAACTGAAATGGCGATTGTGCCACCTTGAGGTATTTGCGCGATACCATGCTTAATGGCATTTTCAATTAAGGTGAAAATACTCATGCTAGGAACTAGCATAGTCTCACATGCCTCAGACACAGAAATATCAACGTTAAGGCGCTCCTCAAATCGTACTTTTTCAAGCTTAAGGTAATGACGGCACAATAAGAGTTCTTGCTTTAGCGCAATACAATGACGCTTATTATCAAAGTGATGCTTAAACAACTGGCGAAATTCCAGTAATAATTTTTTTGCCTCACCGACATCTTCATACAACATACCGCGAATACTGTTTAAAGAATTAAACAAAAAGTGCGGATTGAGTTGGTATTGCAGCACATCGAGTTGTTGTTGCTTAAGTTGCTCTTTTAATTTGTGTTTGTGCAAAATACCAAATGCTTGCAAATAACACAGCATGTACAAACAATATAAGATGCTGTGTAAAAAGGATTCAACATAGAAATAAGCTGGCCCCACAGGTTTTTCATAACCTTTTACACTGGTAGTAATTGTTAAAGCCATATATGAATTGGTGTCGCTGCCCTGCACATAATCAGGGTCATCTACCTGTTTTGTGCCGCCTTCAATCTTAAATAGAAAACTACCTGGAACAGAAATTGTGTGGGTGTAAGTCGCACTGATAACGCCTGCCAATACACAAAGCACTAGACCTGCAAGGTAAGCTTTTTTACCACTAGAGTATTTTTGCCTGATGTATTTGAGAGGCAAATAAATGCAGATAATTGGAATGATAATGATATGCACGCTGTAGTGTAGTAAACGCGCAGAATCAATACCCTCAATACGTAAAGGAGCCGAGTGCCAGGCAAAACTGATAAGAAGTATAAGTGAAAATAGTAATAGATTAACGCCTATTGCCACTTTATATTTTGCCAACCAATGCAAGTGTCACCTGATGTTGAGGGAAATCTGCTTGCAAAATATAGCTTTTTGGAAAAAATGGCAATAATAGTTTGAATAGCCAATTGTTTGTTAAAGGTTCGTATAAAATTTCCGATATTGGGGAAGGCCAAGTAAATCGTGGTTTTATGGTTTTTATGTTGCCTGCTTAAATAAAGCAAATATACTAATAAAAAAGTGTAAGTTATTTTGAATAACCATCTGTAAATTCAGAAATTCTTACATTTGGCTTAGGTAATTATCGCATTTTAGGGTTTTTTTAGATTGTCTTTTTGGCTAGAATCAAACCGTATGCAACCGCAGAACAAGGACTTTTTGCCACACTGTAGTAAGGCAGAATTGTGAACTTTAGACACTTAATACATTTCATAACGCTCGCAACGTTATTGCTCGCATCGCCCTTAATGGCGCATGAGCGATTAGTGGTGGCAGTTGATCATGCTCCTCCATATAGTTACACCTTGGGTGAAACACGCCCGCGCGGTTTGCTTATCGATATTATGATGCGTATTTCAAAGCAATTGAATGTGTCGCTACAGTTAACCCCTTGCCCAATTTCTCGCTGTGTAAAATTAATCAAAGCTGGCCAAGCTGATATTGGCGGTGCATTTATCAAAACCCCAGAGCGTGAACAAGATATGGTGTTTCTTGATCCTGCTTACATGGTCTTAAATTCTCCCTTTGTATTTTATGCGCAAACTGAAACCGATATTGCAGTAAATACCTACCAAGACTTATATGGTAAACGCATTGGTATAGTGCGTGGTGCAGCTCACTTTGCCCGTTTTGATAATGATAAAAAGCTAAATAAAGTCGCGGTACAAAGCGAACGCGTGGCGATGGATCTGTTATTAAAAGGTCGATTAGATATTGTGATTGCGGTTGAGCAGACGGCAGATCATTCTTTAAGTGTGTTAAACCAACCTTCTCATCGCTTGAAAAAACTAAATTATCGCCATGATGAACCCATTCTAGGTTTTGCCGTGGCATCAAAACGCTCTGAAAATCAAAAACTAATCTCACGAGTACAAAAAGCCCTAGTAGAGCTTGCTAACTCTGGTGAATTAACGCAAATCGTGGATTTATATGACCTCCCGCCTGTTATTGTAAAATAATGGGCCGATTCAGCGTTTATTCAGTCACATCAAATTACATTTTATAAAACTCCAAAGAAAAAGAGTAAACAATGACTTATTTCTCTCCACGTAAATTATTTAACGTTTCTATTTTAGCTGCTGCATTGGCTGCGTCTGGTTGTGCTACAACTAATGCCGAAAAAGGCGCAATGATCGGTGCTGTTACAGGCGCTGTGATTGGAAAATCAACATCAAATCATAAAAACAAACGTGCTGTGATAGGTGCCGCTGTTGGTGCTATTGCAGGTGCTGCGATTGGTGATTATATGGATCGTCAAGAAGCGGAAATGCGTGAGCAGCTATCAGGCTCAGGTGTTGAGGTTGTTAGGGAAGGTGACAACTTGCGTTTAGTTATGCCGTCTAACATTACCTTTGCAACGAACCAGGCGACAATTACGCCACAGTTTCACGGTACTTTAAACACAATTGCGAATGTACTAAATCATTACGATAAGACCTATTTGAGCGTAGAAGGCCACACCGACAGCAGTGGTAGCGAAAGCTATAATCAAACGCTGTCTGAGCGTCGTGCACGCAGCGTACAGCAATATTTGGTAAACCAGTCGATTATGAGCGAGCGTTTATCGATAACAGGCTATGGTGAAATGCGTCCGGTAGCGAGCAATGAAACCGCCGCAGGTAAAGCCAAAAACCGTCGTGTAGAAGTGCAAATTGTGCCTAACCAAGCGTAAGGGTGTAATTACTTAAAAAAGGCTTCCACATGGAAGCCTTTTTAGTAACTGTTGATTACTGCAGAAATAGACCGTTAAGGTTAGCAGTCTCTAGGGTCTGTTGACCTTTCAAGTTCGTTTTTGCAGCAGTTTGATTGGGTTTTATACACGGCAGAGGCTGCGTGGCATAGCTATTCTATGTGAGTCAGCCGATAACACAGTATAAAAGCCAATCAAGGGCTGCCGAACGGTTCTTTTGAGCGCACTTTTCTCATTGTTGCTCGATATTCGCTTAGATTGCTAGGCCACACATCGAGCGCCGCGATCAAAGCACGCTCAAAGCGAACAAAAATAGAACAGCAAAGATCAACAGACCCTACTCTAACAAAATGTCTCACATACACTTTCAGCTTTGCAGCTGATCACTGTTACCTTGTTATAGCCAACACGTTGCAACTGTTCTGCAGCAAGTGTGGCACGACCACCGGTTGCACAGTGAAGGTAAATAGGGCGGTCAGCGTCTTTTTCAATTTCAACCAACTTCATTTCGAGTACACCGCGTGGAATATTAATCGCACCAACGGCATTTTTAATGGCATGTTCAGCTGGTTCGCGAACATCGATTAATAATCCATTATTTTGCGCTATTTCAGCTTTTGCTTGTGCTGAATCTACTTTTTTTACATTTTCTGATGCGAGCTTAATAAGATCGGGAATTGTCTTTAGCATGCTTAATCCTCCAAGCCAAATTTACGCAAAATGGTCATCATAGGGCACCATTTAGTAAACGCCGATTGTAGTAAGTTTATAGCAATAAATAGCGTGAAGAACACCCAATTTGGGTGCACAAAGTGTGTCAGTAATAGCGATACAATTAGCATTACGCCAGCAATTAATCTTAGTGCGTCATTAACTTTCATATAGAAAACCTAACTTAAAGTAGAACTTGTTATGAACTATATTAGTAAAATCTAAATTAGTAAACTCTAATATTAGACTTTTCTAATATAACGACATATACTTTACTCAATTTTGAGAATATTGAATTGATGCCTATGATGTTAGATATGGAAAAAATGCTTGAAAATGCGGCAGATGCAGAGCAATTTTTAAAGTTGATGGCAAATAAAAATCGCTTAATGATTTTATGTACGTTGAATCAAGGTGAACTCAGTGTCACTGAGCTCAACCAGATTATTCCGTTAGCACAATCAGCATTGTCTCAACATTTGGCAAGCTTGCGTAAATCGAAGCTAGTTGAAACGCGCCGTGAAGCACAAACTATTTATTATCGTATTGTCGATCAACGTGTCAGTGCCATGTTAAACGCTTTGTACGATATGTTTTGTCAATCAGAGTAAAGGGAATTAAAAAATGAAGTTAACGCATCCTGTTGACCGCTTGGTTGCCAGCTCATTGCAAGGGCGCATTCCGCTTATCATTTTTATTTTTGCGCTACTAAGTGGCTTATTGGCGTTGCAATTTACTGCGCGTGAAGAAGAGCCGCAAATTGTTGTACCTATGCTTGATATTCAAGTTGCGGTTCCGAATATCAGCGCCAATCAAGTTGAGCGACAAGTTACTATTCCACTTGAAAAGTTATTGGCACAAGTGCCAGGCGTAGAGCATGTTTATTCAGTCACACAAACGGGCGGTGCAATTGTTACGCTGCGCTTTTATGTGGGTGAAGACCGCGAAAAAGCGATTTTAAACACTTACAACAAACTTTACGCAAATCAGCATACTATGCCAAGCATTGTGTCCAATTGGCAGATTAAGCCAATAGAAGTTGATGATGTGGCTATTATGATGTTGGGGCTATGGAGTGAACAGCCGCAACTTTATGATGACTATGCACTTCGCCGTATCGCCCAAGAAGTTTCTACACATTTACAAGCAATTGACGATACCTCTGAAGTTAAGGTGATTGGTGGTCGTCAGCGCGCAGTACAAATTTACTTAAATACTACTAACCTTGCCGCATTTAACACCACCGTAATGGATGTGTACAACGCGCTCAATGTCTCTAACCAACTTGCTACTGTTGGTGTACAGGTAAGCAATAATAAATCTGTGGTTTTAGAGGTGGGCGATGTATTTCGTCAAAGTGAAGCGCTTAACCGTTTAGTCGTCAATGTTATCAACGGCAAACCAGTTTATTTATCCGATGTTGCCACTATTCAAGATGGCCCTACCGAGCCAACAAGCTATCAATGGTATAGCGAAGTGGCTGACAACACAGCCGATCACCCAATGGTTACTATTAGCGTTGCTAAGCAAGCGGGCAGTAATGCAGTAAGCCTTGCTAATCGTGTTTTGTCTGAGGTTGAATCACTTAAAGGGCAGCTGATCCCAGAGCATGTTAATGTTTCGGTACTTAGAAACTACGGTGAAACCGCTAACGAAAAAGTAAATAACCTTGTTTCGTCACTGGCGTTTGCGGTGTTTACTGTGGTGGTATTTATCGGCGTGTTTTTAGGTTGGCGACCGGCTATTGTAGTTGGTTTGGCGGTGCCTATTTGTTATGGCTTAACGCTTATCTTGGATATGGCATTTGGTTATACCATTAACCGCGTAACGTTATTTGCCTTGATTTTATCACTTGGCTTGCTGGTCGATGATCCGATTACCGGCATTGATAATATCAAACGCTTTATGAGTAAGGGCAAAAATAAAGAAGGCCAAATTGTTGCGGCGATGAGTGAAATTCGCCCTGCATTGATTATGTCGACAGTAACCATTGTACTTGCTTTTGTGCCCATGGCTTTTATAACCGGCATGATGGGGCCGTATATGGCACCAATGGCGTTTAATGTGCCTGTCAGTGTGATTGTTTCAACCTTAGTGGCTTTATTTGTTACACCGTGGCTTGCGAGTAAGTTACTAACAGATTCTCCCGTAGAGCAAGAAACCAATAACAGTGGCGACCTTTACCATAAAATATTAACGCCAATTTTGGCGTCAAAATCACGTGCTAAGATGGCGCTTTGGCTGACGCTTGGGTTGTTTGTTGCAAGCGCCTTATTGCCAGTGTTCCGCACGGTACCACTTAAGCTTTTACCGTTTGATAATAAGAATGAAGTACAAATTTTAATCGACTTGCCAGAGTCAGCCAGTTTAGAGCAAAGTGCTGCTATTTCTTCGGAAATTGCACAGCAGGTAAAGCGTGTTGCTGAGGTAAATGCTGTGGCGGTGTATGTAGGTGAGCCGAGTGCTATCGATTTCAATGGCATGGTGCGTCAATATTATCTGCGTACGCGAGAAAACCTAGCTGAAATACGAGTGTTGTTGGTTGATAAAACCGAACGCGAACATCAATCCCATGGTGTGGTATTGCGCCTACGTGAACTGTTGGCGCCATTTAATAAAAATGGCATCAATATCAAAGTAGTTGAGGTGCCACCAGGCCCGCCGGTGTTATCAACTTTAGTGGCAGAAGTATACCGAGAGCCATTTGTCGCATTAGAGCAACAGCAATTAGCCGCGCGCCAAGTAGCTGCACGATTAGCCAGTGAGCCTCATGTGCTTGAAGTTGATACCACAATGCAAGCGGCGCAAAAGATTAATCGTTTTGTGGTAGATAAAGAAAAAGCTGCATTATCGGGAATTGCGACAGAAGATATTAAACGCACCTTAATGATTGCAGGCTTTGGCGTTGAGGCGGGGACAATTGCGAATGAATCTGAGGCCGAGCCTTTAGCGATAAAATTACGTATTCCTTACGCGACACGTAATCAATCAAGTGAACTTGATGGCCTTTATATTCGTGGTCGAGAAGGCATCGCACAAACTGATTTAGGGCTAGGGTTAGAAGCTGCACCCCAACCACTCGTAGCGCTTAGTGAATTAGGTGAATACCAAACGTTAACGGTTGCACAGCCTATTTTCCGCAAAGATTTACAATCAGTGATTTATGTCACTGCTGAGTTAAATGGCAGAACACCGGCGGAAGTAGTCGCAGATATTAATGCTGACCAACGTGAACAATTAGGTGATGAGCAAGCAAGCCATGTTGCTTGGCAGGACCGTCACTACCTAAACAACGGTGGTGGTGAGTTATGGTCAATTCCAAAAGGCACTTGGCTTACTTGGAGTGGTGAAGGTGAACTAAGAATAACCGCGCGCGTGTTTCGCGATATGGGTATTGCATTTGCGTTTGCACTGACAGGTATCTTCTTTATTCTTCGCTTACAAACTGGGTCTTATGCGTTGTCGGGCATTATTATGTCGGCAATCCCGTTAACTGTAATTGGTATTATGCCGGGATTTTGGATAATCAATCAGTTTGGTGAACGCGAGATTGCAAATAGCCCTGAGCCGATTCTATTCACTGCAACCGCGATGATAGGCATGATTGCCCTTGCGGGTATTGTGGTGAGAAATTCACTTATTTTGGTTGAATTTATCAGCGCAGCGCGCGCTCAGGGTGAATCAATAAAACAGGCCTTATTAATGGCAGGGAGCGTACGTATGCGCCCAGTGTTGCTTACAGCAGGCACTACATTATTGGGTAACTTAGTGATTATTCTAGACCCTGTGTTTAGTGGTTTAGCACTCGCCATTATCTTTGGCATTATTTCTTCCACCCTATTTAGTTTGATTATTGTGCCCGCCGTTTACTATTTGGTTTTCGATGAGTCACAAAAAAGCGATCAAGAGCGTCAGGAGCAATAAATCATGACAAAACAAAAAGTATTAATTCCGATCAGTGCCATCGTTATCTTGGTTGTAATGATCATTATGATGGCGGGCGGCTTCGACAATAAAGTTGCGCCAAGCACATCAAACGACGAATTACAGAATGTTCAAACTGTAATGGTTGAACCTTATGTACATATTGAACGGCTATGGTTGCCAGCAAACTTAATTGCCAGACAAAACACCCAAGTTGCGAGCCGTATTTTAGCAAATGTCACGTCAGTGAATGTGAGAGCTGGCGATATTGTTAAAGCCGGTGATGTGATTGCTGAACTTGATAATCAAGATTTAAAAGCACAAGTAGGGCAAATAGAAGCTCAGGTGGAGGCGGTTTCTGCGCAATTAACGCAAGCCACACTCCAGTTAAAACGCAATAAAGCGCTGCGTGAGCAAGGGCTTATTTCAGTAAATGATTTAGATACAGTGCAATCTACTTATGATCAACTACGTGCCACTAAACTCAGCTATGAGCAACAATTGGACCAAGCAAAAGTAACCTTAACCTACAGTAAAATTGTTGCGCCTATTGCGGGTAAAGTGGTTGATCGCATGGTAGAGCCTGGTGATTTAGTTAACCCAGGGCAAGCTGTTGTTGCACTTTATAATCCAACCAGTATTCAAATAAGTAGCTTTATACCTGAAAGTCAGGCGGTTAATTTGTCGTTAGGACAAAAGCTACAAGTTGAGTTATCAGCACTGAATCAAGTGCGTGCGGCAAGAGTAAGTGAAATTGTGCCGCTCGCTGACAGTGCTGCACGCAGCTTTGAAGTAAAGCTTGATTTAGCGGGCGATAATATCGACTTAACAGGACTGATGCCGGGCATGTATGCCAAAGTTGGTATTGATAAAGAAGCGCGCGGCGTGATTGCGATTGATGCGCGTTATATTCAGCACTTCGGTCAGCTAGCTAAGGTGTCAGTGCTTGAAAACGGTAAAATCAGTGAGCGCTTTGTGCGCTTAGGGCAGCCTTTGGAAAACAACTTAATAATTATTACCTCAGGTTTATCTGGCGGTGAAAAGTTGGTGATTTAGTATTTTAATTAGCAATTTAAGGCTGCACTTCGCAGCCTTTTTTGTATCGCTATTGCCACATCACTAAAATCGCCGCTATGGCAATTAGTACCAGACCAAGTAATTCATTTTTGCTTGGTGTTTGTTTAAGCCAAAAAATGGCAAGTAAAATAGTAAATAGCACTTCAATTTGCCCGAGTGTTTTAACATAGGCTACATACTGTAAACTCATCGCGCTAAACCAACCGATAGAGCCAATACAGCTTGTAACACTTATCGCAAAGGTTGTGGGCAGGTGTTGTTTTAATTTGCTAAAAGTATGTTTTTCTTTAAGTGTGATATGTATTAATAAAATCAATGTTTGCACACTGAGCACCCACAATAGTACCCAAGCAGCACTGTGTGGAAATGGCAAATTAAGCGCAATGCTAGCTTCGCGCACTGAAAGTGAAGTAAGCGCAAAAGCACTGCCACAGCTAAGGCCAATGAATACGGTCTTGAGTTTAAACCCTTGAGTAAATCTTAATCCGCTTAAAACAAAAACGGCCAATGCGCCAAGCAAAACGCCAAACCAGCCAAGTAAAGTCAACTTGCTGCCGAAAAAGAGCGCGCCTAAAATCGCAGCGACGAGGGCTTCACTTTTAGCAAGGCCCGCACCTATGGCAAAGTTCTGCTGCTTAAACAGCACCACCATCAGTGCCGTTGCTAAAATTTGCATTCCTGCCGCAACAGCAACATAGGTTAAAAACTTAGCATTAAATGTGGGTATCTCGATGGGGTCAAATTGATACAGTACAATGAGATAAACCAGTGCAATTGGGGTAGCAAATAAAAACCGCGCTAGCGTTACTCCTAGCGTGCTGACATGCTTACTTAATTTGCTTTGCAAGCCATTGCGAAAGGTTTGCATAAATGCGGCAAGCACCGTAAAAAAGACCCAAAGCATAGATATACCTTTTGATTGAAAAATGTATCTTATCAGTTGAAAAGAGAATAAAGGTCGCGGTTTTTTGAATAGGTGAAAAAAATTCATTAAAAGTGCGACATTTTGTCGCAGGCGAATTTTTTGTGTTTTTTTATAATAGGTTTTGTAGCTTGCCCTTTGCTACACATTTTCCACATGATGCTATTGTTGATTTGCCGCAAGTTTTGCGGCTTATTTTTTCATGCCTCGGCTGTTTTTTATTCTAGATCAAAGTTTTTTTATCCAAAAATTCTAAGCTACACCCAGCTTATCAAAGCACACTATTTTTATTAATGTTTGAATCAACCCCTGATTTGGTTTAGCACAACAGCAAGGAATTGTTATGAATACCAATAAATTATTAGAATTCTCTTTGGAATACTTAGACGTTATTTTAACGACGGTATTTTTCATTGCGACAATGTCTTACTTAGCAATGAATGGTATGGAAAAGGCGTTGTTACCAGGCGGTGTTATTGCAAGTCTTTATATGTATGTTCGCTTTAGGAAGTAATTTGGCTGCGGCTAATCGCGCAGTACTTGCCGGGTTCCAGATTAAGCTCGGCAAGTGTTAACTTTGCAATTCTCACTCTTTTTAAATCTGTTACATAATTCCCACAAAACTTAGTCATTCTGCGTATCTGCCGATTAAGGCCTTGCGTTAATATAATGCGAAATTGCGTTTCATTTAATTGCTCAACAATACATGGCTTTGTGATTTCACCTTTTACCGGCACGCCCGCCATCATTTGTTGGCAGAATTCATGAGAAATAGGCTTGCTGGTGGTAACTATGTATTCTTTTTCTTTATCAAAATTAGGGTGATTTAACTGATGGCATAATTCACCATCATTAGTGAGTAACAATAGACCGTGCGAATCTTTATCTAAACGGCCGATTGGAAATAATCTGATGTGTTGTGGTAGCAGGTGAATCAAGCTACTTGGGTCGCTTGGTATTAATTTGCAATCAATACCGATAGGCTTAAAAATTGCGAAGTAGTGTTTGTCATGTTGTGCAACAACTTGCTGGCCATCGAGTTCGATAAGATCGTCACCGTCTACATGGTCAATATGATTAGCTAACGCACCATTAACACACACACGTTTGTCGTCAATTAAGCGAGAGGCTTGACGCCGAGAGCAGATCCCAGCATCAGCAATAAATTTAGCGAGGCGAATTTTACTCACAAAATTTAGTTAATTGAGGTTATTTGCAGGCTCATACTGTCGGCATCCACTACTTTGATACGTGTGCCTTTATCTATTTGGCCTTCAAATTTCACTTTCCAAAAAGTATCGCCAATTTGAATTCGACCTTGTCCACCTGTTAGGTCATGTTCTACAACTAGTTCACGGCCAATTAAGCTTGCTGCTCGTTGGTTCAGTGGACCATGATCTGAACGGTTGTTAAATTCTTTAAAGTATTTCCAGTAAGCAATTGAAAAACCAAGTGCTGCGATAGCAAATAAAATTACCTGAGTTTGCCAAGAAATATCGCTAAATAGGGCATTGATAATCGCTAATAAAAACGCAGCAATCGCTGTTCCAAGCAAAAAGCCTGATGCGCCAAGTGCTTCAGCACCAAGCAGCAGTAATCCAAGTGATAACCAGTGCCAAGGTTCTAAATTATTTAATAGCTCTATAATCATAACTGCTCCAAAAACACTGCACAGCCTGTGCTGTGCAGTTGCTAGTATACATCTATGTAAGGTTTATTTCTTGCCAAATGCTTCTTTTGCAATTTCGGCAACACCAGCGATAGAACCTAACATATTGCTTGCTTCAAGTGGAATCATCATCACTTTGTTGTTATCAGACTCCGCTAATTTGCCGAGTGATTCCATGTATTTTTGTGCAATAAAATAGTTAATTGCACGTGAGTCACCGTTTTGAATTGATTCTGACACTAAGCGTGTTGCTTCAGCTTCCGCTGCTGCTAAACGTTCACGTGCTTCAGCCTCGCGTTTAGCCGCTTCGAGTGCGCCTTCTGCTTTCAAAATCTCGGCTTGCTTTTGACCTTCAGCAACTTTAATTGCTGCTTCACGTTCACCTTCAGCTTCTAAAATATTGGCACGCTTTTCACGTTCCGCTTTCATTTGACGCGCCATGGCATCGACCAAGTCCATTGGTGGCGCGATATCTTTGATTTCGATACGCGTTACTTTAACGCCCCATGGGTCAGTTGCTTCATCCACTTTTACTAGCAGTGAACCATTGATCTTATCGCGGTTCGAAAGCATTTCATCAAGTTCCATCGAGCCTAAAACCGCACGAATATTAGTCATAACCAAGTTGCGCATAGCGCGTTCTAAGTCGTTAACTTCATATGAAGCCTTAACAGGGTCGAGCACTTGATAGAAACATACAGCATCGGTAGTTACCTGAGCATTATCAGACGAAATAACCACTTGAGGTGGTACATCTAATACTTGTTCCATCATATTTTGCTTGCGACCAATGGTATCAACTAGTGGAATAATAAGTTGTAAGCCAGGTGGTAGCGTTCGCGTGTATTTACCAAAACGCTCTACCGTGTAGTTAAAACCTTGCGGCACCATTTTTATGCCGAGCATAACGAGGATAAATACCACGGCAAGGCCAATTATTATTGTAATATCAAACTGTTCCATAACGAGCTCTCCTGTTTAGTTGGCTTCAATCTAACGTTTTTTGAGTTGAAATAACAGATTTAATGATAAGTGGATAATAACGGTGCTGGGCGGTATTTGCTTTTTCAAAGTTGTATTGCAAGCTAGAAAAAAGAAGATTAGCGGAGTAGAGCTATGGATTTATTATTTATTGGCATTAATGGTCATGTTATAGCTATCAACAAAGGTGATGGCAGTGAAGTGTGGCGTACTAAACTAAAGTCAGCCAATATTACCGTTGTGAGTAGTGATCACACTCGAATTTATGCAGCTGCATCGGGGCACTTATTTTGTTTAGATAAAGCCACCGGAGAGCAGATATGGACTAATTCGCTAAAAGGATTGGGTTACGGCACATGTATTATTGATGTTGGTAATCACGCTGCGCCTGTAAGCGGTATTGTTGCGAGTAATGTCGCTGCCACCGCAGCATCATCAGCCGCTGCCACAGCTGCTATTGCGGCATCAGGAGCAGCCTCAGCGGGAGATGGCGGCTAAAAGAAATAGTTCAGTGTTGCGCGAACATTACGACCCGCCTGTGGATAAGGGTGTAATGTAGTGCCACCTTGTTGATAACTTTTGTCTAGTAAGTTATGAGCTGTAAGCGACACACTAAAATTATCCAAAATCTGATAGTTAATTGCCGCATCCAATAAAATAACATCATCCACTTGATTCTTAGGGTCGTTAAAATTAACCCCTTGATCTGGGTAAGGATCGATAATTTCTTGTCCATTTGAAATGATATGAATTGGAGACTGTTGTTCACTTATGTATCGCACAGTGAAACTTGCATCTGCATTATCATTTACTTGCCAACTGGTAATAAGGTTAGCTGTTAAACTTGGTACATTATTAATTTCATCACCGGTGGTCGCAAAGCGCTCAGAATCAATAACGGCTTGGTAGCCAAGTGTTGCATGCCAAGTAACGTCGCGTTTTGTTAAACGTGACTCCACTTCAACTCCCCAGGTGGTTAACTCCCCTGCATTTGAGTAATTTGGCTCGTTTGCTCCAGCATTATTATCGCGAAAGATAAAGTCATCTAACTGGTTATAGAAGAGATTTACTGCACCATAAAACTGGTGTTCAGCAAGCTTGATGCTAGGCGTAAACTGTAGTGATGATAGTTTTTCAGGCTTAAGCGTTTGCGCACCTCGGAAAGAGCTTAAGGTACTGAAGCGATTCCAGTACGTCGCATCAACAAATGAGGTTGCATATGAGGCTTTGAAATTATAGCCATTTTCACTTTGGAAAATTATTGCGAGGCGCGGGCTCAAGTCGTTAATGTTATCGCTACCGGTACGGTTTTTTTGATCAAATCGCGCACCAACATTGGCAAGCCAATTTGCTGAAAAACGATATTTTACCTGTGCAAAGGCTGAGTAAATTGATTCACTGCTTTCTTTGATTAAAGGCGTTTTTTGGTCAGCCGGAAAGTAATCCTCCCCATTTAGCGAAACCGCAAAATGAGAGTTTGTAATTTTCATATGGTCTAATTGCAAACCAACTAAATAATCAATGTTATCGATACGTTTGCTGACATGTGTTAGCAACCCTGAGGAAAGCTCTTGCCAGTTAACACTTGCAGCTTGATTAGATGCCGGAGCTGTGACGACAACCGAATCAATTTTATTATCATCAAGGTAGACTTCTTGGTGCCATTGCCAATTAAATATTGCATCTTGATGCGAGAGATTGATATGTGTTGAGGCGTAACCTAAACCTGGCCCCGTGCCTGAGTGTTTTCGGATGTTGTCATAATTGTATGCTTCGCCACTTATGCCACCTGCACTAAATGGCTCAATATAGTGAGAGCTGCGGGTGTTAGCTAGCAATCGCCAGTCTTGATAAATGATTTTTGCCCCTAAATCATAAGTGTTTTTGTCTTGATATGACCCTAAATGGGCATATGCGTCTTCTCGTGGCGTGGGTGAATAGTTATTTTGTGGTGCAATGTTTAAACTTTCACCTTCAGCTGAAAAGTACTGTGCCCATGCCAGTAAATCCCAGTTCTCACCCTGTGTTCCTAGCGTTAGGCTTGCTTGTTTATGGCCTTGATTACCGCCAGTAATTGCAACTTGAGACTGGGTTAATTCACTGCCCGTTTTTAAGATAATATTTACCGTAGCTGTGAGAGCGACATTGCCATAAATAGAACTAGATGGCCCTCGTAGCACCTCAATTTGTTTTATTTTATCAAGACTAATGGCGTAGTCTGGCGAAGCCATTGAATAGCTTCGACTGTTAAGGCGATGGCCATCAATTAAAAATAGGATTTTCTGCTGTGATGAAGTGAAAACACCTCGGGCAGCAATGTTTTGTTCATTCTGATCTTCAACATGCGTCATGTTTGGCACATATGCCAGTAACACGTCTTTGATATTGCGTGCGCCCGCTTGCTTAATCATATTCGCGGTAATTACCGTAACGGGTACTGGCGCTTCACTCAAAGACTCTTTAGTAAGAGAAGCTGAAGAAACTTCTACATTAATGAGTTGTTCTAAAGAAAGGTCGAATAAATCATTATTGTTATTGGCAATAACGAGAGACGAATTTAACGCTAGCAGCATAGTGCTGGAAAATAATGTCCATTTATTAATTGTACTGTTACTAGCTAAACTCATCTCGTTACTCTTTCGCATTTGGGTCTACATCAATTCACGGAACCAAATAAAAAAGCCAATAGGGCGATGCAACATCTTGCCACAATTAGAATTTCACGCAAGCTTATTGCAATGGCTTTTGCTCGCCAGACATCATACCGCGAGAGAATGTTGCGTTATGCCAAATTAATAATTCGCCTTTTTCACCACGTTTGATAGAGCTATCAATCGCGATCACTTTGCTTTTGAAACGTGTTTCAATGGTTGGCATGGAGGTATGGCCAACAATCACTTTAGTTGCATTTAATTGTTTTAGTATTGATGAAATTTGAGCTTCTTCCAAGTTTTCATCTCTAAAATAGCCGCGATACCAAATAGGGCCATTTGAACTATGCAGCGATAGCCATGTTGGATTTTCTTTTAGGGCGTTTTTACTTAGCCCAATGGTTTTACGAAATTCATTATTTGCTTGTTCTAAGCTTAAATTAAGATCAAGGAATTCCTGATGAATGCCGCCATGTAGAAATACAAAACCATTTATTTTGATAATAGTAGATTTGCTTAGAAGCCAGCGACCCAAAACGCTTTGTTCGCTATATTGTTGGCGTAAATCGTTATTGAAATGAGATACTGCATGAACGTATTTAGGGTGTAAATAGCGCTGATCATCGCGCAATACCATATATTCATGGTTACCTAGTAAATAGTGTAATTTACCGCCAGCTGAAGCTGCTTGCTGCTCTAGTTTAAATACCAGCCATAAAGCTTCAGTAACGGTATCGCCACGGTCAAAAATATCACCTGTAATTACCAAATGGCCTTTGCCATAAGACCAATTTAACTGTTGGTCGATGATGCCATTGTTTTGCAGTAATGTTTTGAAAATATCGAATTGGCCATGAATATCACTAATCGCGGCAATCTTTTCTACATTCTGAAAACTATCTATTTCGTTTGCTGAAAAAGTTTGGTTGATAGCCAGAGGACCTGAATATTCAGAGACTTTTTTGGTGTTTTCGATAATATCAATTTGCTCTATTTTGTTATTTTTATAAAACAAATAAGGACCATCGCTGTAAAGCGTTTGGGCTAATGCGCAATTGGCAAACAGTGAGCTGACTAGCATTATAGTTATAAGGGTAAAGCGAATCATATGATAGTTTTATCAATTTAGAGTTATTGTATCTGTAGAGTGGCTTTGAATTTTTTAGCTAGCAACTCTTTAATGCTCGTTTTTATATCTATTCTATATTTTTATCTGCAAAACCCTTTTAATTCAATGTGATATTTATTTTTCATTAGAGTTGCTGTCGAGCGTATTCAAGGTAGTTTGAAAGGCTTTCTTGCCATAATTTTTTAAGTTTTTCGCCATCAAAAACCAATCTATTATTGAGTAAATCGCGTTCGCATTGTTTGAGTGCAAGACCAAAACGGTTAAATCCTAATTGTAATGCTGTGCTTGCTAAGCGGTGAAGAATTCGAATAGTTTCATCTGTTTGCTTTTCAAAATCATTTTCACAACGGGCAAGTTTATCGCGAAGCGACATAATAAATTCATCATAAATTGCATTAAACTCATCTTGGGCGAAGGAAGCACTTAAGCTATTGGCCGCAGTACTATCAAATAGTACATCATCAACTTGTTGATTAGTTTGTAAATAGACTTGTTGCTGTGAATTGAAAATGGCCTGGCGTAATTTTTCGATGCGAATAGGCTTACCGACAATATCTTTAATACCAAGTGTTAAATACTCTTTTACTTCGTCAGGACTTAAGCTCGCAGTAAACGCTAAAATCGGTGTTTGGCTATTTTTATGTTGCGAACTAGCGAGTTTTTTAACCACTTCTTGTCCTGAAAAATCAGGTAAATTCATATCGAGAAGAATAAGGTCAAAAACCTTATTCTTAACCATTTCAATTGCTTCTTGGCCGGTGCTTGCTAGGGTAACGCAGTGCTGATCCATTGCCATAAATTCAAGCGCTAATTTTTGATTAAGTGGTAAGTCTTCAACTAATAATACATTTAAGCCTGTAAGCGTATCTGCGTTCACTTTACTTTGTTCCACTAAGCTAAGCTCACCTAAACTAAAGCGAATATCAAAGCTAAACTGACTACCCAGGCCAAGCGTGCTTGCTATTTTTAGTTCGCTATCCATTTTATTGAGTAAGCGCTCGCTGATGGCTAAACCAAGGCCTGTGCCGCCTTTTAGTTTTCCTGCATCACTTTGTACATAAGGTTCCTTGAGTTGCGCTATTTCTGATTCAGCTATGCCAGGACCCGAGTCTGTAACTGTAAAACGTAATTTATGCTCAAGCGGCGCCTTTTCAAGCACCTCTACGGATAAAGTGACTTGGCCGCTGTCGGTAAATTTAATGGCATTACCGAGTAAATTGATTAGTACTTGTCTTACGCTTTGCTGATCAAAGTAATAGCAGGCTTTATTTGGTAGTTGATTATTAAGTATAAAATCAATGCGCTTTTGTTGCGCTAAAGGTCGATACAGTAAACAGAGGTTTTCCAACCAAGGTGTCAGCTCAATATCTTCTTCTGTTCCCGACTCAGTATTTTGTTCAAGGCGAGCATAATCAAGCACCTTACCAATGAGTAAGTTAAGTGATTCGGAGGAGTTAATGATTGCTTCACAATAGGGTTTCACTTTTGCATTGGGCGATTGATTTAAAATCAATTGAGCGCTGCCCATGATGCCGTTTAAGGGTGTACGTATTTCATGGCTCATAGTTGATAAAAATAACCCTCTAAGCTCTGCATCTTGTTGTGCTTTATCTTTTAATTCCGAAAAATGTAATGCTTTGCGTTCACTACATAAATAAGCCATACCGAGTGCATATAAAAGCGGGCTAATAATGCCTGTAACCATAGCGCCAATTGCAAACCATGCATTACTGAAAATCTCAGACGCCTCAAGTGGCACTAAATAATAGGTACGTAGCGGATAAACAATAATAAATATTGCCGCATGGCAATAATAAATGTGTTTTGCAAAGCGGTGATTAGAGGTGTCGATGCTGGCAAAAAACCAAAGCATTACAGCACCTTCTAGAAAGCGTTGAAAATTGAAAATAACTAAGCGGTTATGAACATCCGACTCACCGTAGGTATACCACGAAAACATAATGATGCAGCAAACGGTTATCAGGTTAAATAGTTTGATAATCGCACTATTGATAGCAAAAAAACGCTGCAAAATATGAATGCTGAGAATCGAACAAATTAAAACGATAAGACTGGCGATACCTGCTTTTATATCAACTATGCGGTAGAGGTAGAGTGAATAATTAATTAATGCAATTAGCATTAAGCTGGGTAAAAGCAGGTTGGTAAAAGCACCGTCTACGTTTTTATTATCACGCCAAACCTGAAAGCTAATAAACCAAGATAGTAATAAAACAACGCCACCTACGACGTAAAGGGTATTTAAATCAAGCATAATAAGCGCTCTTTAACCTGCATCTTATTATGCTATCACTAATTAGGCTGGCTAAAAAAGCAAAAGGCAAACATTGCGTGTTCGCCTTTTAGGTTATTGGATTGGGATGTCTTAGCTAAGATTAGCTATGAAGCTTTACAAAAGCAAGTACAATTATTTAACAAATAATTTACTTCGAGTTTTGCGCGTAGCGTTCTTTATCCGTAGCTAAATCCAGCCGAGCAATAGCCTTAAAAGCATTATGTTTATATGCAAACTCTGAGGCTGACATGCCATTGCAACGTAATACATCTTTTGCTTGATGTTTACGAAGACCCGCTTGCTTTAAACGCTTTAGAATTAATAATGGATTGTCTTTTGCAATTGCAACGCAAAGACTTGAATCTGCTGAAGAGTCAGCGCTAACAATTGATTTTGCTTTGCTGTGAGCTAGGCTCTGTGTGCTTGTGAATGAGAGTAATGCAATACCTGCTGTAAGTAGTAATGTTTTCATGTCGGCTTCCTTTTTAATGGCTTTGAGTACAGTGCAAGCAAAAGGTAACGTAAAAACTGCTACTTTGTGTTTGAAAATTATGATGCGATGTAAGCAATTATGTTTTAGTTGGTTGGTTAAAAATTATTCTATTTACACGGTGTAAAAGAAAACATGTTTTTTGTTATTTTAATTGTTGAGTAAATTGCAATTAAAATCCGTTCAACACTTTAAACAAGCCGATTACCGAAATCAAAATAGTAAATTGTGTAAAACGTAGTTAAAACGTTAATTTTTTGCAGTACCTGCTTGCAAAATTATTTGTTACAGATTGCCTTAAAAAGGGGGCTGTGAATTTAATCTCTACCTCTAAATATTGAACAAAAGTAAGAGCGTAAAGGGCAATATGTGCTTGTGTAGTTTGTAAATTGAGCAATCAATTTTTGTTCCTTGTCACTCACTAGTATTAAAACTCTAACACCTCCGCTCAGTTATTCTCTTATTGCATTAATTCCAGATGATTGTAAATTAAGCATTCTGGCAACAAATAAGTTCATCATAAGGAGATAAAAGGTGACTGACCAGGTAGTTGAAACAAACGAAAAACAAGATGCGTCGGCAAAGAATGGCGCGAAAATTAACTATGTACTTTACCTAGCTAGTATCATTTTAGGTATTACAGGTCTAATTGCTGTGATCATGGCATATGTTAATAAAAAAGATGCGCCTGAGTGGGTGCAAACACACTATCAATTCCAGATCCGTACATTCTGGATCGGATTACTTTATGCTGTAATCGGTGGCATTTTAACTGTTGTCGGAATTGGCCTGCTAATTCTTCTATTCTATTTAGTATGGTTAATTGTTCGTTGTGTGAAAGGGCTTAAAGCTCTTGATAAAAACGAACCAATTGAAAACCCAACTTCTTGGATGTTCTAATCCAATTTTAAGTTGTGTTTTAAAAAAGGCGCTTTAAGCGCCTTTTTTGTTTTACCACTTCCATAGTGAAGTTGAAATGGACTTTGTTTTGCTCGAAGTCGGGTAAAGATACCAAGTTTCATTCTGCGTATTGCTGTTCTTTGTGTAGTCTAAAAAGGTGTCGTATGCCTCACCTAGGTCCGTGTATTCGAGAGGTAGTAACCATTGATCCGGAAAAACTAAAGCATACGGATAACCCAAATCATCTTTGTATTGCGTATTTGAATCACCACTATTAGTTGACTGAGATAATTGCGTTGCATTACCTGACAAGTGAATTTCATACCCTGTAGTGAGTACATGTAAATAGGGATCATACGGTGCAGCAGGAATAGCGCTGAAATCTAAAGGTGTATCAAGGTTAAATGAAAAACTAAATTTATGGCCTTGAATTGGTGATTGACTGCTTAGTGTATTGGCAAAGTCACTGCCTTCCACCTTCATTAGTGCTTTGGTATTTTCGAACAGTTTTAAATTGAGATTACCGTTTACTTCTTGCAGTTGCGGGTAGCCAACCGCTTGTTCAGATGTGCCAGGTTTAAATAAGTTCACAAGCGCATTGCCAGACACATAATCGCTAAAGGGAACATGTAAATACCAGTCGTGATTAGCAGACGCTCCTCGGGCAATCATATATCCGACACCGATAACCGAGGTAACTTGCGAATCTTTAATGCCAAAACCAACGCGATAACCAATCACTAGGTCGTTAAAATCATAATCACCGCGATTTGGGTATTGATCCTCATATGCCACTACGAAATAAGAAGCGCTGCTTGGGTAATAAACCCAAGAATCAGCAGTTTCTTCGAGTTGTGATTGGGCGACCACTAGTGGGGCTTCATCAACACCTGGAGCAAGTTCAGTAAGCACTTGAGCGTCATAAAAATTAACAACTGCAATATCTTCAAAACCTCCGCTGTAATCATAAAATGCTTCTGGGTCGCCGAGAGAGCTATTCGTTTGTTTTAAGCGTACAGCTAAAAATGCGGAATCAGCACTCGCTAATGAATCAGGTACGATGATGGTTAGTAAGCTATCAAACTCTGAGGTTATATCATTTAAAGTCGAACCAGTGATACGTGACGAACCCGATTCACCAATCATGGTGTAGCGAAAAGTACGATTAGTTTCACTGATTGCAGCAACTAAGCTGGTGGTTGGGGTATAAAATTCACTGTAGCGAGATTCGCTGCCATTACTCGTAATGATAAGTTCAGCAGTATCAACAGTAACGCCTTGGGTAGAGGCTTTTTCTGTGCCGTTTGCAGCTTCGTTAATATCCACAGCAAAAACAAGTTTGTTGCCGTGCTCAATGCGCAATGACTCTAAATCAATTGCTGTAAGGTTATTAGCACTTTGCTGCGCCTTAAAAAGATCAATATAGCCGTAACCTTGCTTGATGGTGTCGGCCATTTTCACTGACTCGACAGCAACTGCATTAAAGCTTAAAAAAATCGCAATATAAGAAAGTATCTTCATAACGAAATCTCCCCTGTTACTTGTTCATCATCGCTAAAATCTGAAAAGATATCGTATTTAATGGTTTTAACGTTATTTGGTACGTGAATAGAAAAAACTTGTTTTGCTGGAACTTTACCGAGGTAAAGGGTTTGTTCGGCATCGACATATACTTTGATGTAAATATTGTTGCCGTTAAGCGCTAATGTTTGTAAGTCGATTTCTACTTGGTGCTGTTTAAACTGCGCAAAATTAGCATTTTCATCAACTGCATTATCGCTAAGTTTGTTTGATTGTACGCTCACTGGTGTGGGGGCAGGTGGTTGTTCATTGCTTGCGCCCCCGCCACATGCGATAAGCATTAAACACAGTATGCTACTGGCTAGATTTTTCATGAGAAACATCCTTCTTACCGAGAGTAATAAGAATGTTCAAGAAACGAGCCTACTTTAATGCGTTGAATTTTATAAGATTATGTTTTTAAAGTTCGTTTTTGCGTTGCATTTTGCAACGCTTTTAAAACCCAATAATGGTGATTCTCCCTTGTGCTAGTGGAGGGATTTGCAAAGAAATATCAAGCCTACGATTGGCAGGGGTTTTATAAAGGTTTTCTAATTTGGGAAAAGTGTGGTCAATAAAGTTCGTATTTTTTAAGCGTAAACTTTTTCGGCTTTGATGATCGAGAAAAACAATCGCAGCTTTTTGCAAAATCTGTTGAGTAGTTTCCATTACATATTTGCTTGGGCGTTTAGATTTTATGACTCGTTGAATATGACCATTAGTTACGTTGGCATTACTCTTAGCTAATATACACGCTGCATAAATATCTAATAATGCTACAGAGCGAATTTTTTGTGTTTCACTGTCTTCAAATACCGCCATAATGCAGGGCAGTTTAGATTCATCAAATACTTGTGGCTTAATAATGTTTACAGTGAGCTCGTTTGAAGTAAGTTTTACTAAATTTTTTTCTAATTGAGCTAAATTGGGTAACGCTAAGCCCTCTGAAAGCTCCTCAATTTCATTAAGAATAATCTCGCTTTGCTCAACGCCTTGAACTAATGGCAATAACTTTTCATACAGCTGTGCATCATCAAAAGGTTTACTCAACACAAAGTCAGCACCCGCTTGCTGTGCTTGTTCTAATTGTTGGCTATCGTCAATTGTGGTGATCATGCCAATTTGTGTGGAAAGCTGTTTTTTGCGAATAGCTTTAATGAGTGCAATACCACTAAGCTCCGGCATATTCCAATCAGTAAGTAAAATATGAGGTTGCCATTGCCCGATGATAGAAAGGGCATCAATCGGATTGTTGGTTTTTTTGATTGATAAATGACGATAACCAAAGCCTTCGAGTGAACGCCTTACAATTTCAAGTGTTGCTTTGCTATCGTCTACAACAAGTATTCTCAATGTGGCTATCTGCAGTAGTAGATAATTTAATCAGTATAGTCGCAAAAAATAATCAAGACTATACTTCAGTTGTTATCTGAGTGGAGATGTTATGAATATCCCAGGCTTAACTTCTTATAAAGTATTAGAAATATTAGCACTCGACCTTGGCCTGCTGATTCTTGCTGGTTGGTTCGTTATTTTGTGGTTGATTATTCGTGAATTTCGAAAATTTGCTTACAAGGCAGGTGGTGGGTCGCAAGCAGTGGACGATAAGCTGATTTCAGAGTATCAAGATTCAATTGAAATGGCGCTCAATTACAGCGCTGAGAATCGCGATACACTCGATGCCTTAATTCGTGTTCAACAAGGCCTTGAGAATAAGCTTGCCAATATTAAAGCATCTACTTCGGATCATATCAGCAAAGAAGAAAAGGCATCGATGGATGACCTTAATGCGCGTTTGAAAAAAGCCCATAAATTAATTCAAAAACTGAAAGGTGATTTAGACACCAGTGTGAAAAAACTCAGAACCACACGTGAAAAACTTTATTCTCAGTATGATACGGTTGAGCGTTTAACCAAAGAGAATAAAAAAATAAGTGAGCAGTTTGAACAACTCGAACGGGAATATGTGCAGCTAACGTCCAATTCATCAAGTAGTGCAAATAGTGAAGAAAACAATAATCTCAAAAGAGCATTACAGCAGTATAAAAAACAAATGGCAGAGCAAGACCAGGTTATCCAGCAATTAATGGCTCAAGGCGCAGATAATACAGATGCCGGTGAGGCAAAAAAATTACAGCAAAAATTGTTAGAAGCCGAAGAGCGATTAACACATCTAGTAAAAGAAAAAGATTTTGTAGAGAAGAAGTTTCTCGACTTGCTACAACAAGTCGAGAAAAAATAACTTAGATGATTTGGTGGTGCTTTAAAGCAGCAATGATTTGGTTAATTGAATCGGCAACTGTATTTGCACCTGTATCAAGCGTAATTTCAGGTGTTTCAGGTGCTTCATAGGTTGAATCAATACCTGTAAAGTTTTTAATTTCACCAGCACGCGCTTTTTTATAAAGTCCTTTCGGATCACGCGTTTCACACACAGCTAACGGGGTATCTAGGAAAACTTCAATAAACTCACCGTCTTCTACTAGCTCACGTACCATTTTACGTTCTGCTTGGAATGGTGAAATAAATGCGCTTAATACAACAAGCCCTGCATCAACCATTAACTTAGCAACTTCGCCTACGCGACGGATATTTTCTTGACGATCTTCATCACTAAATCCAAGGTCACCACAAAGTCCGTGACGCACATTGTCACCATCGAGTAAGTAGGTATGAATCCCCATTTCATGAAGAGCGGTTTCTAGTGCGTTAGCAACGGTACTTTTACCTGAACCTGACAAACCTGTGAACCATAAAATGCATGGCTTATGGCCTTTTTGTTTTACCCGTGCTGATTTTTCGACATGGTAGTTGTGCCAAACAATATTTTCGTCACTCATAATGGGTTCTACAATCCGTTAATTAAAATGGAAAAACAATAGGTATAAAGATCAACGCAGTAATTGAATATACTAACGACATGGGAACACCCACTTTGATGTAATCTTTAATTTGATAGTTGCCTGCGCTATACACCATAAGGTTGGTTTGATAACCAAATGGCGAAATAAAACTGGCAGATGCGCCAAATGCAACCGCCATAATAAATGGCAGTGGGCTAACACCAAAGCCAATCGCTAAAGAATAAGCTATAGGAAACGAAAGCGCAGCCGCAGCGTTATTGGTGATTAGCTCAGTACACAGCAAGGTCAAAAAGAAAATAACGACAAGGGCAGTATAGGGGCCAAATTGACCTACTAAACTTAACACAAACTCTGAAACTTGAGTTGCCACACCAGTGTCGATCATCAATTTTGCAAGGCCTATAGCGCTACCAACGATAACGAAAAGCTCAAGTGGAAAACGGCGTTTTACCTCACCAACCGAAACCACGCCCCACAACATAAATGCAATGAGTAATACAATTAAACCTTTAACAAGCGGCACAATGTCGAAAATACTGAGTGCAATAACTGCGATAAAGCCAGCAAAAACAAAGTGAGATTGCTTTTCATCAAGGTGACTTTGCAAGTCGAGCCCTGAGATATAAACAAATTCACGTTTTAGTTTTTTATTCGATTGAAAGTCACTACTCGGTGCTAAAATAAGGCTGTCGCCAGCTTGTAATTGAATATTGGCAAAGCTGCCCTCTAAACGACTATGGCCGCGGCGAATCGCCACTACAGCAGCTTTAAATTCCTTACGGAAATTAGCATCTTTTAGTGTTTGCCCAACTAGTGAACTACTATGGCTGATTACCACTTCTACAAAATGCTCAACTGCCATTTCGTGTTTATCATGGATAACTTCTAAACCATCAAACTGCTTCAATAATGGCACGGATTTTAAGTCGCCTGAAAACAGTAAAATATCACCGGCTTTTATTACTTGCTTAGGTGTAACGGCTGCAATGCGCTTTTCTCCGCGAATAATTTCAGCCAAGAAGATATCTTTTAATTCACGTAAGCCGTTTTCTTCAACTGTTTTACCAATTAGCTTGGAGCTCGATTTTACTTTGCCTTCGAGGTAAAACGGTGTGACTTCTTCATCCGCTTCTTGGTAATTAGGTAAAAACTTTAATAGCAGCAAAATAGCAATCAAACCGGCACTCAGAACCGCAAGCCCGACTAAAGTAAAATCAAAAAAGCCCAGCGGAGCCATGCCAGCGTCAACAGCAAATCCATTGACAATAAGGTTGGTAGAGGTGCCAATTAAAGTCAGTGTTCCACCGAGAATCGCGGTATATGATAAAGGTAAAAGTAACTTTGACGGTGCATGGGTTTTATTTTCTTTTACCGCAGAAATAAGGCTTGCAACAACAGCAGTGTTATTGGTGAATGAAGATAAAAAGGCGGTTGATAAACCGAGTTTTGTTACTGATTTTGATAAGCTTCCTTTTGCTAAGGAAGTCGATAACTTGCGAACAAATGCTGTTTTTTCGATACCAATACTTATCAAAATCAACAATATTAAAGTGATTAAGGAAGGGTTAGTGAAGTTAATTAACGCACCTTCTAAATTAATAAGGCCTGCTAAATAACTTACACTAATCGCGCCAGCAAAAACCCATGCAGGCTTAAGTCGCGTGCCAAAAAGGCAGGCGACTAAAACAAACATAATAAGGCTAAGGCTGACTTGCTGATACATATTTATAGCTTTGAAATATCAATTGCTTGCCAGTGTGGGAAGTGTTTACGCACAAGTGCATTAAACTCAACTTCAAAGGCGCTAAAATTAGATGGTGCTTGTTGTGCATCGGCAGTGTCAAGTACTTGTTCAATCATGCCAGCCGCAACTGTTAGGTTTGACAAGCGATCAATCAAGATAAATGAGCCTGTTTCACGGTTTGCTACGTAGGCATCAGCGAGCACTTGCTCATCGATTTCAATTGTAACAATCGCGATTTCATTAAGCTGTAAACTATCGGCTTGGCCATGCGCTAGTGTATTCACATCGATGGTGTGATCAATAGCAACCACTTTCGTAGTTGTTTTCTTGGTTGCCAACTTAACATTGTATTCTTTGCCTAACACTAACGGTGCTTCGTGCATCCACACTAGCTTAGCTTGCAAGCGGTTTGATATTTTAGCTGTACTATTAGCAGGCACAATAACATCACCACGACTGATATCAATTTCATCGTTAAGCGTTAAGGTAATTGCCTGACCTGCTTCAGCATGCGCTAAGTTACCATCAAAGGTTACAATTTCTTTTACCGTAGACGTTTTGCCTGACGGTAATGCTTTTACTGCATCGCCAACGGCTAATTCACCCGCAACTAAAGTGCCTTGGAAACCACGGAAATTCAGGTTAGGACGTGTAACAAGTTGTACTGGTAAACGCGCTTCAAACTCAGTATTAGATGCCGCTGCAGGCGAATCTTCAAGTAATTCTAGTAGCGGTGCACCCGTGTAGTATGGTGTTTTTTCAGAGCGTGTAACAACGTTATCGCCTTTTAAAGCTGACATTGGGATAAAACGAATGTCTTCTACATTTAACTGCTCTGCAAAGTCTAAATAGTCTTGCTGAATTTTGTTGTAAACGGCTTCATCAAAATCCACGATATCCATTTTGTTGATTGCTACAACAAATTGTTTAATACCAAGCGAATCACAGATAAAGCTGTGACGTTTGGTTTGTACTTGCACACCATAGCGCGCGTCAACCAGAATAATGGCTAAATCAGCTGTAGATGCACCAGTCACCATGTTGCGCGTGTATTGCTCATGCCCAGGCGTGTCAGCAATAATAAACTTACGCTTATTTGTTGAAAAATAACGGTAAGCAACGTCAATTGTGATGCCTTGCTCGCGCTCTGCTTGCAGACCATCAACGAGTAATGCAAGGTCAAGTTCTTCACCTGCGTTACCTACTTTTTCGTTATCTTTATGAAGGGCTGCTAGCTGATCTTCATAAATTTGGTGACTGTCATGCAGTAAACGACCGATAAGAGTTGATTTACCATCATCTACGCTACCACAAGTTAATAAACGTAATAAGCTTTTGTCTTGTTGACGTGCAAGGTATTGCTCAATACCTAATTCTCTTACTTCATTTGCTGTCGACATTAGAAATAGCCCTCACGTTTTTTCTTTTCCATAGAACCTGACGAATCGTGGTCAATTGCACGACCTTCGCGCTCAGATGATGTTGATAACAACATTTCTTCAATGATGCCAGTTAAAGTATTTGCTTCTGACTCAACCGCACCCGTTAGTGGGTAGCAGCCTAGAGTACGGAAGCGAACAGAACGTAGTTCTGGCTCTTCGCCTTCACGTAGAGGCATACGCTCGTCATCGACCATAATTAGCAGGCCATCACGCTCAACAACCGGGCGTTTGTCTGATAAGTAAAGCGGTACAATTTCGATATTTTCTTGGTAGATATATTGCCAAATATCAAGCTCTGTCCAGTTTGATAACGGGAATACACGAATGCTTTCGCCAGGGTTTACTTGGCCGTTATAGTTGCTCCACAATTCTGGGCGTTGGTTTTTAGGATCCCAGCGGTGGTTTTTGTCACGGAACGAATACACACGCTCTTTTGCTCGTGATTTTTCTTCGTCTCGGCGAGCACCGCCAAATGCAGCATCAAAGCCATACTTATCAAGCGCTTGTTTTAAGCCTTGAGTTTTCATAATGTCAGTGTGCTTAGATGAACCGTGGGTAAATGGGCCGACACCCATAGCAATACCCTCAGGGTTTTTATGCACAATTAGTTCAAAATCATATTCTGCAGCTAAGCGATCACGAAATTCGATCATTTCGCGGAATTTCCAATCGGTATCTACGTGCAGTAGTGGGAAAGGAATTTTGCCTGGGTAAAAAGCCTTGCGCGCTAAGTGCAATAACACCGATGAATCTTTACCGATTGAGTAAAGCATCACTGGGTTTTCAAACTCAGCCGCAACTTCGCGGATAATTTGAATACTTTCAGCTTCGAGTTGCTGAAGATGGGTTAATGCCATGATTTTGTCCTAAAACGTAAAGTTAATTCTAAATTTGTTATGCAGCGTTTGTGAGCAATTGACTGCTCGCCAAAGATGTCTGCTGTGAATTACCAAACCAAGCAAGCTCTTTGCTAAGGTTGGCAACTTCACCAATAATCAGTAATGCTGGCGATTTAATCTGTTCACGTTCAATTAAATTAGCCAAGTCATTGAGCTCACCTGAGACTACACGTTGCTCTTTGCGTGTACCATTTTCAATAATCGCCACAGGTGTCTCGGGTGCTCGCCCATATTCAATTAATTTTGCTTGAATATGCGGCGATTTTATCACACCCATATAAACAGCGAGAGTTTGATTTGCCTTTGCTAATGATTGCCAATCAAGCTCCTGACCTTCTTTCTTGCAGTGACCGGTAACAAACTGGATTGCTTGAGCATAATCACGGTGTGTTAATGGAATGCCGGCATAGGCTGAACAACCTGCTGCCGCTGTGATACCAGGCACAATTTGAAACGCAATATTCTGCTTAGCAAGCTCTTGTACTTCTTCACCACCGCGACCATAAATAAAAGGGTCTCCGCCTTTTAAGCGGCATACTTTTTTGCCTTGCTTAGCAAGAGAAACTAAAATTTGGTTGATTTCATCTTGTGGCACACTGTGATTACCTAAGCGTTTACCAACACAGACTAACTCTGCGTCTTTACGCACCAAAGCCATAATTTCGTCAGATACTAAATAATCATACACGATAACATCAGCAGTTTGCATTGCTTGCAGTGCTTTAATTGTTAATAACTCTGGGTCGCCTGGACCTGCACCAACAACAAATACTTCACCGCTTAACTGATTGTCACCGGCTAAGATGTTCTCAAATGTCTGTTCTGCCCCAGCGATATCGCCTTTAGCAACTTGTGCTACAGCGTTTGAGGTAAATGCTTTTTCCCAAAACATACGACGTTTGCTAAAGCTATCTAACTGGTTTTTAACTTTATCGCGGAAGTTGCCTGCAAGTTCAGCCAACGGGCCAATATGCTGTGGAATAATGGTTTCAAGCTTTTCACGTAAGCGACGCGCAAGCACTGGTGCTTTACCTGCGCTCGAAATCGCAATCGTAATAGGGCTGCGATCCACAATCGATGGAAAAATAAAGCTACACTTTGGTTGATCATCCACCACATTTACGAAGATATTTTTTGCTTCGGCGGCATCGAAAACTGCTTTATTAACAGTTTCAAGATCGGTGGCGGCAATCACTAAACTTTGGTTGCTGATGTGTTGCTCTGAAAAATAATCATGTATCAGCGTTACTTTATTGCTGTCATTTAGTGTAATTAACTCAGCACAAAATTCAGGTGCAACAAGGGTTATGTTTGCATTTGCTTGCAACATAGCTTGGCATTTTCTATGTGCGACTTCACCACCGCCGACAATTAATACAGGCTTGTTTTCAAGCTTGGTAAAAATTGGAAAATAATCCACGAGTTGTCCCCTAAAAAAGAATTTCGTACTGCTTTACCCGATTACTGCTTAACTGGGTAAAAGATTTAGCATGGAGCATAGAGAAGAGTTATCAAAGAAAAAAATAACTTTAAATCTGACTATATTCCTTTTGGTTATATATCAACTTTCATTTTGGTTTAAGCAAGTAAAAACAAGGGCTTTGAATTAAATAACTGTCTTAATAGTGGATTAGCCATTATAGTTATTAGATATAAGCTTTTTATTCTTTATAGGACAACCATGCTGCAAGCAATTTATTTATGCCTTTTTGCGTGTTTTGGTGCAACCGCGACCTGCTTTTTGCAGTTTATGTATGCCTATTGGGTTAAAGGAGAAATGAGGGCTGTATATTTACAACGGGCAGGTGCCGGGCTGGTGTTAGCGGTGTTGTGTTATGGCGCTATTTTATTGCTTCATTGATAGCAAAAAAGAGCGCAAGCGCTCTTTTGTATTTAGTTAACCTGAACTCAGCTTAACTTAGTCTTTCTCGTTAAGCCAAATCGCAGCTTTTTTCGCGAAGTAAGTCAAAATGCCATCAGCGCCAGCACGTTTGAATGCCAATAATGACTCCATAATCACCGGCTTTTCTGCAAGCCAGCCATTTTGAATCGCTGCCATATGCATTGCGTATTCACCACTCACTTGGTAGGCAAAGGTTGGTGCGCCAAATTCATCCTTCACGCGACGCACAACGTCAAGATACGGCATACCTGGTTTCACCATCACCATATCGGCACCTTCTTGTAGATCTAATGCAACCTCGCGTAGTGCCTCGTTAGAGTTTGCGGGGTCCATCTGATAGGTCTTCTTGTCAGCGCCTTTTAAGTTGCCAGCTGAGCCAACCGCATCCCTAAATGGGCCATAGTAACTTGAAGCATATTTAGCTGAATAAGCCATGATACGCGTATTAATAAAACCAGCTTCTTCAAGTGCTTCGCGAATTGCGCCAATACGGCCATCCATCATATCTGATGGGGCAACAACATCTGCACCAGCCTCTGCATGAGACAATGCTTGCTTAATTAGAATATCGGTAGTGATGTCGTTTAATACATAGCCATTTTCATCGATAATGCCGTCTTGACCATGTACAGTAAAAGGATCAAGCGCAACGTCGGTAATAACGCCCATGCTCGGTACTTCTTGCTTAAGTGCTTTCACCGTTCGCTGTGCTAAACCTTCTGGGTTATAGGCTTCTTCAGCTTCTAGCGATTTTTTGTCAGATGGCGTAACAGGGAAAATAGCCATGGCAGGCACGCCAAGCGCTGCTAGTTCTTTTGCTTCTTCGATAAGTAAATCGATTGAAAGTCGCTCGATACCTGGCATAGAGTCAATTTTCTCGCGACGCCCTTTGCCTTCTAAAACAAAAACTGGGTAAATTAGATCCGCTGGTGTTAACACATTTTCTTGCATTAACTTACGTGAAAATGGGTCTTTACGCATGCGACGCATACGTGCATATGGGAATAAATCTAAACCTGATTGGGCCATTATAACTCCTCGGTATCGTTGGATGACTGGGTCGAGTTAGCAAAACACACGCGATTTCGACCTTGTTGCTTGGCTAGATAGAGTGCTTTATCTGCCCAGTCGGTATATTGATTTGGATCTAAACTTGCGTCAGCAATATGGCTAAATATGCCAGCACTTATGGTTAGTTTAACATCGCCAGAACTTGTTTTAATTGCGTGCTTTGCAATGCTCTTACGAATTGTTTCAGACACTAACTTTGCACCTTCAGCATCGGTGTTAGGTAATATCAATGCAAATTCTTCACCACCATAGCGGCACGCGATATCTGATGGGCGACGCAGCGCTCCTTTGATACTGGCTGCCACGTATTTTATTGCTTCATCACCAGCGAGATGCCCGTATTCATCATTGATTGGTTTAAAGTGATCAATATCGAGCATCACCACAGCCAATGGTGTTTGTTCGCGGCGAGAGCGGCGAAACTCCATAGTGATTTTTTTATCAAAGTGGCGGCGGTTTCTTAATCCGGTGAGTGAATCTAACGTATTCAGTTCTTCCAGTTCTAAATTCTTTTCTTGCAGCTCGCGTAATGTTACTTCTAGTTCAAAAGTACGCTCTTGGATTTTGCTTTCCAATTCTTCTTGATGTTGTTCTTGTAAGCGAATCGTTTCACTTTGAATTGCTTCGTTAGCCTCAGCTTCTGCTAGGCGTTTTTGCTGTTGGCTTACTTTTATGTCGCGTTGTTGAATGTATTGGCTGATAGCTATAAGTGTTAAGGTAATACAGCTTATTAGGTAACTTATGCCAAACAACACCATCAATTGGCTAAAGAAGATGCTATAGGAAAATATCAATGCGCCTTTGTACAGCATGGTTATAAGTAGCGGTAAAATGCAGACAACCAATAACTGAGCTTTAGTATCGCGTTTTTGTGCACGAATACCTGTTACAAACAACAATACTAAAATATGAAATAGGGCAAATACCACCGCCACAGTGAGTGCTAGGGTGTAACTTAATAAAGGTGATATTAGCACTAAAGCGACGCTTATACCGAGTGTTATTCTAAGGCATGCAACTAGAGGCTTGGCAAGGCTGTGCAAACCTAGCAGACGTTCGGTTAAAATATTAAGCGGGATTAAAACAAAAATAGTAAGTGCTGGCACCACAGTATGTACTAGCCAAAATCCTTGATCAGAAATATAGCGATAAACATAACCAAGTAGCCAAGCAAACAATAGCCAAACACAAATGTTAAATACCGCAGCAAGCGCAAACGTTTGCTTTTTGGTTATGAAAAAAAGCACCGATAGAATCAGCGAAGATGCAAACATAACACCTAAAATAAGGCCCATTATTAGATTGAATCGGGCTTTTTGTTCGATGTATTTGTCTTGTTGCCAAAGCGATAAATTTAATTTCATTACCCCGGCAGTTTGAGCTTTGATGTAATACTCTTGTTTTTGATTAGGCGCTAAGCTGAGTTTAAATATCTGATCAGCATCTTTTAAATAGCGTGTTTTTATTGGCACACTGTCACCCAATTCTCTTTGGGTAAATAGCTTACTGCGCTCTTTGTGATAAAGCGTTAATTTATCAATATGTACAAAAGCGTTGAATAAAAATAAGTCTTGCTGCGTCGCTGTGTTATTAACAATAGCGAACTTTAGCCAAACAGGGGAGGTACCTAACCCTAAATTGATTTGTCCACCTTCAACACGTTGCCATGCTGATGCAGGAATGTCTTGTGGTGAACTTACATTAGCGATGCTGTATTCATAATTAAGCTCGGTATGCCCATGCAGTTTACTGTTTAAGGTATTAGCATGCAGTGCAAAAGAGAACAGCCAACACAAAATAGCGATTAATCGCATTACGCTAACTCCAAACCAAACAGGTTATGGGCATTGTAAAATGCAGCGTTTGCAACTTCTTCTAAAGGACGTTGGTATAGTTCAGCTGCCTGTTTTGCCACATATTCAATATGCAAAGGTTCAGAGCGTCTGGATTTAGGTTTTGGCTTAATATTTCGTGGCAAAAGATAGGGTGCATCAGTTTCAAATAGCAGCTTATCAAGTGGAATGCGCGGCAGTAATTTTCGTAATGTATCGCCACGGCGCTCATCACAAAGCCAGCCCGTAATACCAATATAAAAACCGAGATCTAAGTAAGTCTCTAAAGCTTCTTCACTGTCAGTAAAACAATGGACAACACCCGGAACTTGAGCTTCTTTAACTATGGCTAAAAAATCATGATGGGCATCACGTTGATGCATATAGAGCGGTTTATTAAGTTTATTTGCAAGTGCGACTTGCGCTGCAAAGACTTCGCGTTGCTTATCGCGAGGTGAAAAGTCGCGATTATAATCAAGACCACACTCACCGATAGCGGCAACAACGGTATTTTGCTCGACAAGGTTTTGGATTATTTGGCAATAATCACCTTCGGCTGTTTTTGCATCATGAGGGTGAATTCCAGCACTTGCAATAAGTGAAAACTCGTTTGCAAGTGCAATTGCCTGGTGACTATCTTCGATATTGGAACCAATCAGCAGCATGTTATCAACACCCGCTAAACGGGCGCGACTAACTACATCTGCTCTGTCTTTAGCAAATTGTTCACTGCTCAGGTTTACACCAATATCAAAGTAGCGCATAAAACTATTTGCGTTTAACTTTGATGCCTCTATTACGACCTTCAACTTTCATAATAAATGAGTTAAACATACCGCGAGAGATCACTACCGTTTCACCTTCTTTAAGAGTAAATCTATCACTACCAATTTGTTGCCAAACATGGCCGTTTTCTAAGGTAATAATCAGTTCACCATGAGGATGCGTTTTCACATTGGTAACAACAGATGTAATCTCATCACCTTGTTTTTCAACTTTACGGTGCTCTAAACCAAAATTGTCTTCAGCTTTTTTAGGTGCAGTTTCAACACTTTTTGATTTAACTGTTGCAGGGGCGGCTGCATGCTCAGGTACCTTTGCATGACTTTTTGCAGCTTTGCCTTTTTTGGTCGTGGTTAATTCTTTACCTGCGATAACTTGGTCATAGCATTGCAGGCGCTGAAAATCATTTTCTACAAAACTACAGGCTTTTAAAGCTTGTGTATTAATCTCTGCTGCACTTAAAGGTAATGCAAATACTGAGAAAATAAGGGTAGGTAACTTTTTCATTTTAGTTTTTGACCTCTTCTGAGTCCGTATTTTTTTGGTAAAAACCAGCTAGCAGTAAGCCTAACTCAAAAAGGGCTAGCATGGGAATAGCCAACAGCGTTTGTGATAACACATCTGGCGGTGTTAAAAACATCGCTATGACAAATGCGCCTACCACTACGTATGGGCGTTTTTCTTTCAGACTTTCCTTGGTTGTTGCACCACTCCAGCAGAGCAACATAATCGCAACAGGGATTTCAAAAGCAATACCAAATGCGAAGAACAACTTTAATACAAAACTTAAGTAACTACTGATGTCAGGCGTAATAGTCATGACATCTGGACCGATTCCTGTGAAAAATCCAAGCACTATTGGCATTACTAGGTAATAACAAAACGCGATGCCACTATAAAACAAAATAACGGAGGCCGCTAAAATTGGCATTAATACCTTTTTTTCATTTTGATATAAGCCAGGTGCAATAAATCCCCAAACTTGATGCAAAATAAAAGGAAATGCTAAAAACAGTGCTGCAAATAATGTTAGTTTGAATGGCGCGAAAAAAGGCGCTGTAACATCTGTTGCAATCATGCTGGCATTTTCTGGCATGTTTGATATCAAAGGGGTTGCTACAAATTCATAAATATCATTCGCAAAATAGACAAGCGCTAAAAATATTAACAAAATTGAGGCAAGCGCTCGCATTAAGCGATTACGTAACTCAACTAAATGGCTAATAAATGTTGGCGTTGTTTCAGCGTTACTGTGAGGGTTTGTCATTACTGCTATTCTGCACTTGCTCGGTCGTTTGAACGCTCGATTTGTAGCTGTGGGTCACTGATTGCGCAGCTTCAGAAAGTTCATTAATTGAACGCTGAAGTTCTGGCGATAGATTATCCATACCTTGTTGTTCGGCTTTTTTAAGGTTTTGATGCAGTTCATGTACACGCAACTCTTCGTTGATCTCAGCTTGTACATTTGTTGCCATTTGCTTAATTGTTTTTATCCAACGTGCAACAGAGCGCACCGCCGTTGGCAAACGCTCAGGGCCCAATACAATCAGACCTACAACAAGAACAACAAAAAGCTCCCAAAAGCCCATGGTTATACCTTATCGTGCTTTTTTTCGCTTTCGCTTGTTTTATCGTGCTCAGTTTTATTTTGAATTGCCTCAGATTTTTGTTCTTCATCTGAAACAGCTTTCTTAAAACCTTTAACTGCACCACCTAAATCGCTACCGATTCCACGCAGCTTTTTAGTGCCAAACAACAATACGATAATTGCTAAGATAATCAGTAGTTGCCAAATGCTAATACCACCAATACCCATAATAGTTTCTCCAATTCAGTCGATGGTTAAATTATACCTGATGATTGCTTGAATGTCGCAAAGCGCGCCAAGCACAGATTGTTGCTGCGCTAAACAAAGCAATTGAAGGAATAATAAATTCAGTCACAAAAAATACAGTGCCAGTTAATGTAAATGTCATGGCAAAAATTGCCCATACAATAGCACGGTTAGATTGTTGTATTGTGACGTTTGCACTGTTATTTGTGTTTTGTTTAAGTGCTTTATAGAGTAAATCTGGCATTTCAGGCAGCTTTTCGCCCCAAAATGGCAGGTTTTCTTTAATTTGTGAAAAGACTGCTTTAGGCCCTATTTGTTGTTTTACCCAATCTTCTAAAAATGGTTTTGCGGTTTTCCAAAGATCTAATTGTGGGTAAAGTTGGCGGCCTAATCCTTCAATATACAACAGCGTTTTTTGCAGTAACACAAGCTGTGGCTGTACTTCCATATTAAACCTGCGGGCGGTATTGAATAAATTTACCAGTACTTGGCCAAAGGAAATCTCAGCAAGCGGTTTTTGGAAGATTGGTTCACATACTGTGCGAATCGCAAACTCGAATTCTTCAACATTTGTATCTGCTGGCACCCAACCTGAATCGACATGAAGTTCTGCCACTTTGCGATAATCACGATTGAAAAACGCGATAAAGTTTTCGGCTAAATAGCGCTTATCTTCTTTGTTGAGTGTGCCAACGATGCCGCAGTCGATACCAATATACATTGGGTTTTCTGGATGCTCGCGAGAGACAAAAATATTGCCTGGATGCATATCCGCATGGAAAAAACTGTCGCGAAATACTTGGGTGAAGAAGACCTCTACACCGCGTTCTGCAAGCAACTGTAAGTTAGTGTTTTGTGCCTCAAGAGCGCAAATATCAGATACGGGAATACCGTAAATTCGCTCCATTACCAGCACATTTTTACGGCTGTAATCACTGTAAACATAAGGGATATAGAGGCTGTCAGAGTTTTCAAAATTGCGCTTAAGCTGAATCGCGTTAGCGCCTTCACGTTGTAAATCAAGCTCATCTAACAGTGTTTTTCGATATTCGTTAATAACTTCAACAGGGCGTAGGCGTTTTCCATCAGGCAAAAATTGACTGACTAATTTAGCCAATTGCGCCATTAGTTTTAAATCCGCATAAATTGCGTCTTCAATATCGGGGCGAATGACTTTGATCACTACTTCATGACTTTCATCATGGTGCTTTAACTGTGCAGTATGAACTTGTGCAATTGATGCAGAAGCAAGTGGTTTAGTATCAAAATCGTCAAATAATTGATGAATATCATCTAAGCCAAGGGCTTGCTCAATAAGCTTTTGCGCTTTTTCACCATCGAATGGCGCGACATTGTCTTGAAGTAAGCTAAGTTCTTTCGCGATATCAGGCGGTAGTAAGTCGCGTCTTGTTGATAACATTTGGCCAAATTTAACCCAAACCGGACCAAGTGACTCGAGTGCTAGGCGCAATCGCTGACCAACGCTCTTATCTTTGTGTTTGTTACCAAGCCAAAAGAAACATGCGCGCGCTATTTTTCCATACCAAGGAAATAAATGATTTGGGATAAGCTCATCTAGGCCGAAATTAAGCAAGGTTTTGATTATTTTATAAGCACGAGGGAAATGCACTAACTGGATCCTTAAATTACCGTTTTAAGCTTATCAACACGCTGTTCTAATTGTGCCAAATTTTGTTGTAATGCACGGCAGTGTTGCTTGAATAATTGCGCTTCAAGCGGGTGAATCGAGACTTTTAACTCATCTTGTAAAAGGCTGGTAATTGTTGTCTCAGTTATCTTTCTTTGCTGTTTCAGTTTATGAGTTGTTTGTTTAATAAAGTTTACTAAGGTGGAAGCTGGGCCATCGCCGAAATAGCGTGACAGATTATCCGCCCAATCAATGTCTAAGTTATTGAATGCTTTGCTGTAGTGCTGAGCAAGATTTAAATCACCGTCTAAATTGAGCTTACCGCTTCGGATAAGTTGAGTAACATTCTCAGGTTTTTTCAGTTCAAGCAGGGTGTTTAAATCTGCGCTAATAAAGCAGTCACTGCTTGCATCACCGTTTGGTAAAATATGAAACTTGGCACCGTCAAAAATCACCGTCATAACAGCATTAAGGTCGGTCACTTCAACGGTTAACTGCTGGCGAACAGCTGGAGTTAAATCATTAATAAACTCATTATCAAGTTTAATTAATCGATTTAATAGCTGCTCGATTGACGCTGCAATAAGACTAGACACCATAGTGTTAGAACTTAAACCCTTTATGAAGAGCAACAATCCCGCCCGTTAGGTTTTCATAGCTGGTCATTTCAAAACCGACTTCTTCCATCATTGCTTTCAATGTTTCTTGGTCTGGGTGCATGCGAATTGATTCCGCTAAATAACGATACGATTCTGCATCGTTAGCAACGAGTTTGCCCATACCTGGTAGTAAGTTAAATGAGTAAAAATCATAAGCTTTATTCAGTGGCTCATAAATCGGCTTGGAAAACTCTAATACCAATAAACGACCACCAGGCTTTAATACGCGTTGCATTGACGCCAGCGCTTTGCTTTTATCTGTGACATTTCTAAGGCCAAAAGCAATGGTAATAAGATCAAATGTATTGTCTGGGAATGGCAATGCCTCAGCGTTCATTTGAACATATTCAATGTTCCCTACCTTACCTAAGTTACGTAGTTTGTCGCGTCCGACTTTAAGCATGGAATCATTGATATCACCAAGAATAACTTGGCCTTCAGGACCAACAATATCACTGAAACGCGCGGTCAAATCGCCAGTACCACCGGCTAAATCTAAAATAGTTTGACCTTGGCGAGCACCTGAGCAAGCAATGGTATGGCGTTTCCATAAACGGTGAACACCAAACGACATTAAGTCATTCATTACATCGTATTTGGCTGCAACAGAATGGAATACATCGGCAACTAAACCTTGTTTTTCGTCTCTTGCTACAGATTTGTAACCAAAGTGCGTTTGCTCGTCTTGCGGCTTCATTTTCAATCCTATGATTATTAACGCCTATAGTTTACTCGAATGGAGTGAGAAATGACAATCATCAGCAAGGTCTAATAGCTTAAATTGGGCACTTTTGTTGATCTCACACTAGACTGAATTTATTGGTGAAAAAATGATCTTATAAAATATGACGTTAAAAACCTATTTTAACTTAATTGTGGCAGTCATTATGGTGCTGCTGTTTGCTGCTATTACAAGCTTTTCGCTGATAAATAGTAAAGCGTTTGTGAAACAGCAGTTAGCACAGCAAACTCAATTGGTTGGTCAAAATGCGGTGCAAACTCTCAAGGTTCAAATGGGACTTGAGCAAGATGAAATGATAAAACGCTTTGCTGACTTTAAAAAAGCGTATGAGTTTACCTATTTACGACTTCAGCACAATAACACCACTTTGCTTGAACACCGCTCAAGTCCAAAAACAGTAATGCCAGCTTGGCTGCAAAGTTTGCTAGCTTTAAATAGTCCTTTATTTCAGCAATCGGTATATGTTGATGAACGTGAATACTTGGTGCAGTTGCAAATATCAAATGTGATGGCCAATGATTATATTTTTCAGCAGCTCAAAGATGTATGTTTGATTTTTGCTTTCTTTACGTTTCTTACTTGGTTTGTTTTTCGCGTCGCGATTAACATTATCAAAGCGCCTATTGAAGCACTTCAGCAGCATACCAATAAATTGGCCGATAACGATTTCTCAGTTGCACCTGAAATTCACAGTGTGTCTGAAATGAATGCTTTGATGTCCAGTCATAATCGTATGACTAATCAAGTAAAAGAACTTGTTAATGAGCTTACAAAGCGTCTTGAACATGCAAAAAATGCCTTATATCGTGATGAGTTAACTCAACTGGGTAACCGACGTTTATTTAGTGCACAGTTTAGTCAGTTGTTACATGAAGAAAAAAACCAAAACGGTGCGCTAATTTTGATGCGTCTAAGTGAATGGGAGAATGTGCGGCGAAAAGAGGGGTTTTTAGTTGCAAGATCATTCTTAGAAGATGTCATTCATACATTGCAAAGCAACTCAAAGCAAGGAGCCAATGCGCGTATTTTCCGCCTTAACGACAATGAGTTTGCTTGTGTTTTACAGCATCTAACACGTGATGAATTAGTAAAACTTCTCAATGATTTATCATCTGATTTAGCAAGGTTACAAGGACGTTATCAGCAGAAAAAAGAAGTGTTGATCGGTGCGGTGCTATGGCACAGCAATGATGATATGTCGGCGGTAATGAAGGCTGCTGATGAAGCTGTCTTAATGGCAACAAAAGAGCGCTGGCAATATCACTTATACGAACCTTCAGAACGCATTAAGAAAGTATCCGATATGCTTGCTACGCGTGAGGGAGTGCTATTAGCCATTAATGAATCAAGTCTGCACCTTTCTCAACATGGGGTGATGATGTCAGATCAATTGAATTTAATGTTTTCTGAGGTGCTAAGTAAAATTCAGTACAAGGACGAAATAATACCTACTTTATTGCTGCAGTCTAAAGCAGAGCAGTTTTCAGCAAGCGCGCAGTTAGATAAACGGATATTTGATCAAATTAGAGCTTTGTATATCAAGGGTAACTTAGATTTACCTGTGAGTATTAACGTCTCAGTGCACAGCGTATTAGATGATGAATTTTACGCATGGCTAATGGAGCAATCACACCAATATGGGGATTTATTTTCTTCTATTATCTGGGAGTTTGATGAAATGATGTTGTCGCAAAGCCAGTTAGCGCCTCAGGTAATCACTAAATTACATAAACTAGGGTCAAAGGTAGCCATTGACCATTTTGGTACTGGTGACAATACATTATTAGCCCTTCGCAAGTGGCCAGTCGATATTGTGAAGCTAGATGGCAGCTTTATTCATGAATTGGAGCAAAAACAAGATTCTTGGTATTTTCTTGAAAATATTATCAAGTTGGCGCACAGCTTAGGCGTTGTTGTTGTATGTGAGCAACTTGAGTCTGAGCAGCAGGTAAAATGGGCCAAAGAATTGGGCAGCGATGGTTTACAAGGGTTTAAACTTGCACTGCCCCATTCGGTAAGTTGATTTAAGCGTTAGGCTGGGTCGAAGAATACGTTATTCTTGCCCTGCAGTTTTGCTCTTGCTACCGAGTGTCTTGCTGCTGCCGTCAGCTGATTTAGATTATTGTCATGCATTTCACTGATGCCCAATGAAATAGTCAATGTTGGCAAACGTCTGCCACTTCGCGAGCTGATAAACTTCAGCTTTTCTACACCTGAGCGCATTCTTTCTGCAATTTCTTTGGCTGTTTGCAAGCTTACATCAGGCAATAAAATGATGAACTCTTTCCCTTTGGTTCGAACAGGTAGTCCACTTTCTTGAACATAAGAGCGAATTTTTTTGGCCACTTTACCAATAACCACATCGCCAACGGCTTGACCGTACTTCTCATTGAAGTCATTAAAGTCATCAATATCAATGGCGATTGCACAGATAGACTTTCCTTGCTCAACCCAAACAGCTGCTTTATCGGCCATGTATGTTTCTTTATACAAACCTGTTAGTGGATCGACATGTCGCTGCTTTTCAATTTTTTGTAATTGCTGTTGGCAGATCTTGAGTTCTTGTCTGGCTTGCAATAATGATTCGTGCACATGTTGTTGCGAGCCTTTAAGCTCATAACTGGCATTGATTAAATCTGCGATAAGTTGTTTAGCTTCGCTGATATCTGCATCATCAATTGCAATTAAACTGCTGTCGAGAGTCGCAATGTATTTATTGACAGTATCACTGCTTTTATCAATTGATGTATCCATAGTGTCTAATGTTTTTGAGACACCTTGAATTAATTCTTTTTGGCTTGAATCTTGTTCAGATAGATAGCGATTGAATAGATTTTCTAGGATGAAATTATCTAATTTTTCATCGGCGGCGAGTAATCCTTCCAATTCTTCACACAAAGCATCGTTCGATTTTGATATATAGCTGTAAACTGTATGATAGTTGATCGGAATAGGTGGTAAATTATACCTTTCTAAAAACCAGCAAACCTCCGTCATTTTTTGCTGCGCTTGTGCCATGGAATCATGGTACTTCATAAAATCCCAACCTCAGTGGTTAATTACCGCTTAAATATTCACCCTAAATTATTAGCAACCTTCATCCATTAAAGTCCTAAGTAATTAGAAAACAATTTTTCTATTTTGGGAATAGGAAAAGTCTATTAATTATCAAAAAAAAGTGATTTTTTCACTATGAATAATGCCAAAATTTACTAATTGGAAATTATCGCTATAGAAATAGTTAAAAACCACTATCTGTATACTGAAATGTTGACTTAGTCGCAAATAAGTTGAGATTAAAAAATGAAATTGCGTATGCTGGTACGAAATAATCATTTTGGTTTTAGTTTATGAGAACAATAAAAGTATCCTTACTGACGTTAGCCTTATCGAGCGCTTTATTAATAGGCTGCCAATCAACAGACAATTCAACAGCTTCGCAACCAGTTGTTTCAGAAGCGCAAACGGCACAGCAATTTGAGAAACTAGCAGAGAAAATAGTCGGATACCGCAATAGTATTGATCCGTTTAAGAATAAAGAGGGTGTCGATGGTTACTTTTTACAAAACCTCTCAAGTGAGTTTTTAGCAGAAAATTTTACTAAGAATCAGGCATTTTTAAATGAGCTCAACAGCATCAATGTTGCGCAACTTGATGAGCAAAACCAAATTAACCATTCAATTATGCTTTCTCAGGTGAAAAATGAGGTTGATGAATATCGCTTTAATGCCCATTACATGCCTTTAACCTCAGAGTTTGGTTTTCACTCTGCGCTGTCATTTATGGTTTCAAGCAGTAGCTTTAAAACAGTAGGAGATTATCAGCTGTATTTAAATCGCTTAGCAGGGGTAAAACGCTATTTTGAGCAAAATATTTTTTGGATGAAAAAAGGCATTGAGATTGGCTTAACACAGCCAAAACCAGTACTTGTTGGTTATGAAGAGTCAATCAAAGCGTACCTAGTTGATGAGCCAAGCAAGTCAGCTTTTTACAAACCGTTTATTACTAAGCCTGAGCATATTTCTGACAAAGAGTTTGCTGAGCTGCAAGGTAAAGCTAAAGCAATTATTGCAGAACAAGTAATCCCTGCGTATGAAAACTACCTAGTTTTCTTCGAATCTGAATATCAACCAAATGCGCGCGCTGAAATAGGTATATCATCAACACCAGGTGGAGTGGATTATTACCAGAATCGGGTGAAATACTACACCACAACCAATATGACTGCAGAGCAAGTACACCAACTTGGTTTGCAAGAAGTAAAACGTATTCGTTCAGAAATGCAACAAATCATCGATTCAACAGGTTTTAAAGGTAGTTTTGCGGAGTTTGTGCAATTTTTAAGAACTGATCCGCAGTTTTATGCCAAATCAGCTGAAGAGTTATTGAAAGAAGCATCGTATATTGCCAAAAAAGCGGATGCGCAATTACCTAAATTCTTCAAACTACTACCGCGCACGCCTTATGGTGTTGAACCAGTACCAGATTCAATTGCACCCAAATACACTACAGGTCGCTATGTGGGTGCCAATAGAGATACCGACCCAGGTTATTATTGGGTAAATACATATGGTTTGGATAAGCGCCCATTATACGTGTTAGAAGCGCTGACTTTACATGAAGCTGTGCCGGGGCATCATTTACAAATATCTCTTAATAAAGAACTAGAGAATGTTCCTGACTATCGTCGCAATCACTATATTTCGGCATTTGGTGAGGGGTGGGGGTTATACTCAGAATACCTTGGCAAAGAAATGGGATTTTACCAAGATGCTTATAGCGACTTTGGCCGTTTAACTTATGAAATGTGGCGTGCTGCACGTTTAGTTGTAGACACAGGTATGCATTTATTTGGTTGGAGCCGTGAACAAGCGATGACTTTTATGCAAGAAAACTCAGCATTATCATTGCATAACATCAAAACAGAAACGGATCGCTATATCTCATGGCCGGGTCAGGCCCTTTCATACAAAATAGGTGAATTAACGATTAAACGATTACGTGCGAAAGCTGAAGCTGAGTTAAAGCAAAACTTTGATATAAGAGAATTCCATTATCAAATCTTAAAGAATGGTTCATTACCGTTAGATTTATTAGAACGTCAAATTGATAGATATATCGAATTGGCTAAACAAGAAAAATAAAATAAAGGCTGCTTCAAGCCACGTAATTTTTATAATGTTACAATGGTTTCGAAGCAGCCTACATAGCCCCCGACCTGTTAAAGTGGTGGCAGCACCGCAATCATAGGAAACTCCCTTAGACCGATAGCTTTGCGTCCCCAGTTTTCACTGAGTTTGCCCTTTTCGAACTCAACAGTTCAATTTAAGTTTAGAACGAGTTTTCGTTTTTGACACTTTTAATTGTTTTTTTTTCCAATCGTGTAAACTTGTTATAGTTTTTAAAGAGATTTTGGTACTCGCTTGCTCATTTGATGGGTAAAAGATAAAGTGCCTTTCATTAAGTTAATTAAATTATAGTTATCATGAACTTAGTTATTAAGAAAATTTTAATAGCTATTCGGCGACATATTCACCATGTTAGTTGGACATCGGTGGTTTCGCTGCTTGCATTACATATGTTCTTAACATGGGCGTGCTTATATGCGGCGAGAGAAACGGAGCTGTTAGCGTTAAATCAATTTATTTATTACTACATAGTAACCACCTCTACGGTGGGTTATGGCGACTTAAGCCCTGCTACTGAGTGGGGCAAACTATTTGTTGCCTTAGTGCAAATCCCAGTAGGTTTGGCACTTTTTGGTGTTGTTTTAGGTAAAGTTGGACAAAGTATTACGGGGTTAATCAAAGCATCTATGACGGGCGATAAAGATTTTTCAGGACAAACAGAGCACATTATCATTTTTGGCTATCACCATGCGCGCACACGCAAGATGATTAACTACATATTGGCAGATAATAAACGCTTGGAGCGACGAATTTTATTGGCTGTAGATGAGGAAATGACGCATCCATTTTCAGATAATCCACATGTTGATTTTGTTAGGCTTTCCAGTTTCACTGACCTTGATGAACTAAAGCGAGTGTCTATTGATGGCGCTGATAAAGTGATTGTGGATGGTGCTGATGATGATCAAACTTTCACAACTGCGCTAAAAATTAGTCGTCTCGTAAATGATAAATGCCATATCAGTGCTTATTTTCTCGATGAAAGCAAAAGCGAGATGCTTCGAGAGCATTGTAAAAATGTTGAATCTACCAGCTCTAAGTCAGTGGAAATTCTAGTACGCTCTATGCAAGACCCTGGTTCAAGTCGTATTCAAGAAGAGTTGCTATCAACATTGCATGGCGATACGCAGTTTAGTTTAGAAGTGGGTAAGGTGAAAGAAGGCCTTAAGTTTGAAGCATTATTCTTTTATTTCAAAAAGGAGTGTGATGCAACGATACTAGGGGTTGCGCAAAATCGCGTTGGTGATGGTTTAGATTTGAACCCACCACTGGATATGGTGATTAAACAAGGTGATATTTTACACTATATGGCAGTGGAACGAGTATTAAGTGACGAGATTAACTGGTCATCACTATAAATTTTAAGCAATTAAAAAGGCAACGAAAGTTGCCTTTTTAACGAATGCTATAAGCTGGTTCCATATCGACTTCACCAAGATGATCAATGGTGGCGTAGATAGAGTCGCAGCGAGCGAATGCTAAATAGTTGTTTTCTAATTTTCGAGCAAACGCGAGCTGATAGCCATAACGATTTAACTTATTCAACTCAACTTTTTGTGCAAAGCTTAAATTTTGCCAAAAGTCGTTTAAATCGCGCTCTCCCTGCCTTCTATCATCTAAAGGGTTCTTTGTTAAAGCGGACATAGTTTATTCGCAGTTAAAAAATAGACAATTGATATTAATACATACCAAAGAGTTGTGTCTAGTCCGATCAGGTAAAGAGTCTTAAATCAACTGTGAAAACAATTTAACCGTATGTATTTAAAATATATTCCCACTCACTTTCGGTGACAGGCTGTATCGACAAGCGACTACCTTTTTGCACTAAGTACATAGATTCGAGTTGTTTATCAGCTTTTAATTTAGAAAGCGCAATAATGCGTAATTTATCGACAAATTCAAGAGTCACACTGGTCCATCTTGGGTTGTCTGTAGTTGATTTGGCATCGTAATATTTTGACTGACTATCAAACTGGGAAGGGTCTGGGAAAGCTGTTTTAATTACCTTGGCTACTCCAACAATTCCAGGTTCTTTGCAGCTTGAGTGGTAAATAAAAACGAGATCGCCCAATGCGACTTGATCTCTTAAAAAGTTTCTTGCTTGGTAATTGCGGATCCCATCCCAAATTTCTTTATTTTTACGTTTTAAATCGTCAATCGAAAACTCATCAGGTTCGGTTTTAAATAACCAATATTGCATTACCCATTCTCGCTAATGTTAAAGTAACCAGTGTTTGCTATTATAGCGTTACTAGCAAATTACGAAATAGTGTTATGAGTCAGGTACTAGACGATCTTTTAGCGTTACTTAAGTTAGAAAAAATTGAGCAGGGATTGTACCGAGGTCCAAGTCAGGATCTTGGCTTCAAAGCGGTATTTGGAGGTCAAGTAATGGGCCAAGCCTTGTCCGCTGCCAAGGAAACCGTTGCAGAAGATAGGCAAGTGCATTCACTGCACTCGTATTTTTTAAGGCCAGGTGATGTTGCGCATCCAATTGTCTATGATGTTGAAAACATACGTGATGGTCGTAGTTTTAGTACGCGCAGAGTAAAAGCAATCCAGTTTGGTAAACCAATTTTTTACATGACTGCGTCATTTCAAGTGGAAGAGCAAGGTGTTACTCACCAGGCGGCTATGCCGAATGTACCTGGGCCTGATAAGCTGCCATGCTCACTTGATGTATATCGAGAGCATAAAGATTTAATCCCTGAGAAAATCCGCAATAAAATAATTTGTGATAAGCCGATTGAAATGCGTCCGGTGAATTTTCAAAATCCATTTAAGCCGGTTGTGACTTTGCCTGAACGTTACGTGTGGTTTAAAGCCAATGGTGATATGCCGGATGATCCGCGTGTTCATAAGTATCTATTAGCATATGCATCTGATTTTGAGTTTTTACCAACAGCATTACAGCCTCATGGGTTGTCATTTTTACAACCAGATATGCAAGTGGCAACAATAGATCATGCAATGTACTTTCACCGTCCTTTCCGTTTGGATGATTGGATTTTATATGCGGTTGATAGTCCAACAGCAAGTGGCGGCCGTGGTTTGGTACGTGGGCAGTTCTTTAATCAGCAAGGTGAGCTGATAGCCTCAACCATTCAAGAAGGTGTTATTAGGCAATACAAATAGAAAAGGCGGTTAAACCGCCTTTTTATTTAGTTTTCCAATGCGCTGGCTATGCGAGGTGCAAGTTGCTCTGCAATAATTTCGCTGAGCTTATGGGTGGTTTGATTGCCTGAGAGCTTGCCTTGTTCGCAATCATTAATCATATCGTTTTGTTTTAAAGTACAAATAAAGCCAGACAGTATTTTCTTGTCAAAAAACTCTGGCGTATCAATACCAAACAGTTGTGCTAGTTGCTGTGCAAACTCTTGGCTTTGCTGTTCTAACTGCTCTTGTGAAATACCATCAGTCGCTAAAATCAGTTTAATTACACTGGCGTAGCGAATCAGAGTGCATTGAATAAAACGGGCTAATAAATTGAGCTGAGCTAATGATTTGCTGTTTGGGTTAACAGCAATTGAGTCATTTTCTATGGTAACAAAGCCAATACTGCTTAACGCGTCAATTGACTCGTTGATGTAATTTTCACAATACGGCTGCATAAACCACTCTTGTTTAAATAGTGGGTAAAGCGCTTCTACCTGGTGTATTAGTTTTTCACGCGAAATTTGCTTATGACTAACTAAAATTGAGCTAATTAAACTCGGCACTGCAAATAAATGAAGCACATTATTTCGATAATAATTGAGTAACACTTTTTGCGTGTCTTTAATGCGAATAACATCAACACGGCTTTGTGTAATCGTTTCAAACTTATCTAATTTTAATGCGTGTTCTAACAGCTGTTCAGCACTTTGTTCTGGTAGGCTTACATCTTGGCTATATGGTGCAATTTCTAGCAGTCTTAAATAGCTTGTCATAGATGCGATAAGTTCAGTTTTTGTCATTGCTTGCTTATCGGTATTTAGCAAAATGCACGACATTAATGTAACCGCATTAATTGCAGCTGCGTTGTTAATATTAACCATTACAGAATCAGCTAACTTACCTACCATAGGAGTAAGCCAAGAGGGTTTATTTGAAGCATTGATGCTGTCACGCCAATCTGATTGGTGATGTGTAAGGTACTGATTAATGTTAATTGGTTCGCCAAAATTAACATTGCCTTTACCGTAATTCTTTAGCTTTCTTAGTGTTTTAAAAACACCCAAAACAGATTCGTTTTTCTTTTGTTGTCCAGCTAACTCACCTAAGTAAGTATTAACTTCCATTACGTGTTCGTAGCCAATGTAGACAGGCACAATTGAAATTGGTCTATCGATACCGCGCAAAATTGATTGTAATGTCATTGCCAGCATTCCGGTTTTAGGTGGCAGTAAACGACCTGTTCTGCTGCGGCCACCTTCAGTATAAAACTTAACGGCGTACCCTTTAATAAACAGCTGGCTTAAGTATTCACGAAATACCGATGAGTAAAGTTTGTTGCCTTTAAATGAACGACGTAAGAAGAAAGCTCCACAGCGCCTGAAAATAGGGCCTGCAGGCCAAAAGCTTAAATTGATGCCAGCCGCAATATGCGGTGGAACATAGCCTTGATGATAAATGACATAAGTCAGTAATAAGTAATCCATATGGCTGCGATGGCAGGGCATATAGATAATTTCATGACCTTTGTCAGTGAGTTCTTGAATACGCTCTGGATTATTAACTTCAATCCCGTTGTAAAGCTTGGTCCAAAGCCAAGTAAGAATTCGCTCGGAGACACCAATCATTGATTCGTTGTAATTAGCGGCAATTTCATCTACCAACTTGATGGCATTATGACGTGCTTCAGTGATTGAAATATTTTTACTTTTTGCTTCTTCTTCTATCGCTGCTTTTACTGACGCAGAAGCAAGTAGCCCTTGATAGAGTTGATCACGTGAAGGTAATTTAGGGCCAAGAGCTGCCAGTTTTTGGCGTTTAAAGTGTACGCGAGCAACGCGAATTAATTTATGCGGTAAATCGCTGCTTTGTTTTTTTCCTGAGAGCTCAGATAGCTGCAAAGGGCGACTAAAACGAATTAAATTGTCGCGACCAGAAAGTAAGACAACAAAGAGTTTGCGTAGCCAGCTTGGAGTTAGCGAGCTCGATAAAATAGTACCAAGTCCGGGTTTTTCTTTACCAGGATTACGTCCCCACAAGATAGTCACAGGAATAACTTGTAAATCATTAACATCAGATTGTTTTAATGCGTTGAAAATTTCTTCGCTTATAGCAAGTGCTGGGCTTTCTTTTTTCGCTTTACCAAAAAGCGGTGAGCGATGGTGAATTGGTATATAGCGAGGAACTTGTTTTGAGCCAATCTGTTGATTAGTTTGCGGGTCAGGTAGTCCTAACTTGTTACAAGTGGTTTTTAGTACTGCTGCATCAGCAAACGAATTTAATAAAGTGATATAAACGGTTGGCTTATTTACATCAATACCAAGATTGTCCAAAGGGTGTTCCGGTACAATTTTAGAACGCACAAAAAGCTTGTTCATACCGTTTGCGAACCATTGAATCAGAGTACTAACCAAATTCATATAACCAACCTAAAACAAAAAGGGGCGCTAGCATACCAGTTAACGTAAAAAGATTAAATAACTGGTCATGCCAGAATAAAAATAAAGCAATTGAGTGTACAACTGTAAGCATTATTTTCTTGCTTATACAAAAGTTTCTAAAAGAAATGTAATTATTAAGCATAGCGCGAATTATCAAAGAATTAAAAGTTGCGAAATAGTAACAACTGTATATACTCACAGTTACCTGTACTGTATGGAAAACCAGTGAATGAGACCATTAACTAAACGCCAAGCGCAAATTTTAGAGCTTGTTAAAGTATTTATTAAAGATACCGGCATGCCCCCAACGCGTGCTGAAATTGCCTCTACATTAGGATTTAAAAGTGCCAATGCAGCAGAGGAACATCTTAAGGCTCTTGCTAAAAAAGGGGTGATTGAGATGGTACCTGGCGCGAGTCGAGGTATTCGTTTAGTTGAAGAGGAAGAGCCAGAGCAACTAGGTTTGCCGCTAATTGGTCAAGTAGCAGCGGGCTCACCAATTTTGGCTCATGAACATATTGAAAGTCATTATCAAGTGGATCCCAATCTTTTCAATCCATGTGCTGATTTCTTACTTCGCGTTAAAGGTGAGAGTATGAAAGATATTGGCATTATGGATGGTGATTTATTAGCTGTTCACCGAACTCCTGTTGCTAATAATGGGCAAGTTGTTGTCGCGCGCGTAGATGAAGATGTAACGGTTAAGCGCTTTGAAAAAGCAGGTAAGCATGTGTTACTACATGCTGAAAATGAAGCATTTGATACCATCAAAGTCGATTTAGAGCACGATCACTTTAATATTGAAGGATTAGCTGTTGGCGTTATTCGAAACGCAGATTGGATGTAAATAAAAACAGTTAATAAGTAAGGCTAGTCGCTAATGTTACTAGCCTTATAAACTAAGCAAACACTTCTTAACAACACATTTCTAGTGTCAAATCCCCTTACTTAAATATCGCTAACTTGTAGATTTATAAAAAATTTATCTTAAATTTGACTTGCGTAAAAATTAATCGTTTACTAGACCTTAGTAGTAACCTTTGTTTTCTTTGAGCTTAAGTGCGGGCTTTGAAAACAAAATATAATAAAGAAAATGGAGTGATGCTGTAGTGCGTCGTGTGATCAAATCACATTAACTTTCACTGACCATTTCCTAACAACATAATAATAATTAGCAAAGGAGCGAGCATGAGGTTAGTTAAACTATCCTTATGGTTACTATTGAGCTTTCCTTTTTTAGCAGTTGGGACGAGTCAATATAACTTACCTGTTGGGGTGACGGACATCAGCCGTGATGTTTACGAGCTCCATATGACCATATTTTATATCTGTTGCGTTATTGGATTAGTCGTATTTGCCATCATGTTTTGGGCAATTATCCATCACCGTAAATCTAAAGGGGCTGTTCCCGCCCAATTTCATGAAAGTACCAAAGTTGAAATTTTGTGGACAGCAATTCCATTTGTCATTTTGATTGCCATGGCGGTTCCTGCCACCAAAACATTAATTGCAATGGAAGACACCACCAAAGCGGACCTGACAATCAAAGTCACAGGCTCGCAATGGAAATGGCATTATGAATACCTTGACCACGATGTGTCGTTCTATTCGGTGTTATCAACCCCTCGAGAGCAAATAACCAATCAAGATGAAAAAACAGAAACCTATTTGTTAGATGTTGATAAGCCATTAATCATTCCAAAAGGCAAAAAGGTACGTTTTTTAATGACATCAGATGATGTTATTCACTCTTGGTGGGTGCCTGAATTTGCTGTGAAAAAAGATGCCAATCCTGGTTTTATCAATGAAGCTTGGACACGTGTTAATGAAACCGGTATCTATCGTGGGCAATGTGCTGAACTGTGCGGTAAAGACCATGGCTTTATGCCAGTTGTTGTTGAAGTAAAAGAGCCTGCTGAATTTGATCAATGGCTCGTTAATGCGCAACTAGAAAAAGCACAAGCAGCAGCTGCTGAGAAAGCATCGCTTGATTTGACTCTATCTAAAGAAGAGTTAATGACACTTGGCGAACAAGTTTACATGGCAAATTGTGCTGCATGTCACCAACCTACAGGTATGGGATTGCCAGGCGTATTCCCAGCTCTCAAAGATAGCCCCATTGCACTTGGCGATGTTAAAGCGCATATCGGCATTGTGGTTCATGGTAAACCTGCAACTGCGATGCAAGGCTACAGTAAAATGTTGTCTTTAAAAGAAATTGCAGCAGTGGTGACGTTTGAGAGAAATGCTTGGGGTAACAATACAGGTGATTTAGTTCAACCTAGTGATATTCAAGAATCTATGGGAGAAGCACAATAATGACAACAATAGCTGAATCTCATCATCACCATCATGCCCCAACAGGCATCAAACGTTGGTTATTTACGACAAACCACAAAGATATTGGCACGCTTTATTTATTATTTGCACTGCTGATGTTTTTGACTGGTGGCGCAATGGCGCTAGTGATCCGCGCTGAATTATTCCAGCCTGGATTGCAATTTGTAGAACCTCACTTTTTTAATCAAATGACAACTGTGCATGGTTTAATTATGGTTTTTGGTGCCGTAATGCCTGCATTTACAGGGCTTGCAAACTGGATGATCCCAATGATGATTGGTGCGCCAGACATGGCTTTACCAAGAATGAATAACTGGAGTTTTTGGATACTGCCTTTTGCATTTTTTATTCTGTTAATGTCGCTTTTTATGGAAGGCGGCGGTCCTGCATTTGGTTGGACTTTTTACGCACCTCTTTCAACTACTTATAGTAATGACAACACTGCGCTATTTGTTTTTGCGGTTCACATAATGGGTATTAGCTCGATTATGGGGGCAATCAATGTGATTGTAACCATCGTTAATATGCGTGCTCCAGGTATGACCTATATGAAACTGCCACTGTTTGTATGGACATGGTTAATTACGGCGTTTTTATTAATTGCTGTAATGCCTGTTTTGGCAGGGGCAGTGACTATGGTATTGACTGATAAATATTTTGGCACTGACTTCTTTAATGCGGCTGGTGGCGGTGATCCGGTAATGTTCCAGCATATTTTCTGGTTCTTCGGTCACCCTGAAGTGTACATTATGATTTTGCCGGCATTTGGTGTCATCTCCACAATTATTCCAACATTCTCGCGGAAAAAACTGTTTGGCTATGCGTCGATGGTTTATGCCACTGCATCTATTGCGTTTTTATCGTTCATTGTGTGGGCGCATCATATGTTTACTACGGGGATGCCGCTTGCAGGTGAGCTGTTCTTTATGTACAGCACCATGTTGATTTCGGTACCTACAGGGGTAAAAGTATTTAACTGGGTCGCTACTATGTGGCGAGGTTCAATTAGCTTTGAAGTGCCAATGCTCTTTTCCATCGCGTTTATTGTGTTATTCACCTTAGGTGGTTTTTCCGGCTTGATGTTGGCAATTACTCCTGTGGACTTCCAATATCATGATACCTATTTTGTGGTAGCGCATTTCCATTATGTACTTGTTACTGGTGCTGTGTTCTCGATTATGGCCGGAGCATATTATTGGCTGCCGAAATGGACAGGCAATATGTATCACATAGGGCTTGCGAAAACGCACTTCTGGCTATCATTAATTAGTGTAAATATCTTGTTCTTCCCAATGCACTTTGTTGGATTAGCTGGTATGCCTCGTCGTATTCCAGACTATGCGCTTCAATTTGCTGATTTTAATGCACTAATAAGTATTGGTGGTTTTGCATTTGGCCTATCGCAGTTGCTTTTTGTTGCTGTGGTATACAAATGTGCCAAAGGTGGCAAAAAAGTCCCAGCAAAAGTATGGGATGGTGCTGAAGGTTTAGAGTGGGAGGTGGATTCACCTGCACCTTATCACACTTTCTCTGAGCCACCGGAAGTGAAGTAATGAACAACGTAAAGCTACTTAAAAAGTTAATTTTAACCAGCTTGCTAATGTTTGCTTTTGCATTTGCTTTGGTACCTCTATATGACGTTTTTTGTGATATCACAGGATTAAACGGCAAACCGAATATGGAGCAAGCCAAAGTAAGTGCGAACAGTGATGAATCACGTAGTGTTCGTGTGACGTTTATTACCCATGCGCAAGCTGGGGCGCCTTTCAAAGTGAAGGCGAAACGTTACAGCGTTGATGTTAGCCCTGGTGAAATGGAGCGCATAGAATTTATTGCGCAGAATTTATCGAGTAGCGACAAAATAATGCAAGCCGTGCCGTCAGTAGCGCCTGGACGTGCGGCTAAATATTTACATAAAGTCTCTTGTTTTTGTTTCAATCAACAGCCGTTAACCAGTAAAGGGTTTGCGGATCTACCTCTACTATTTTACTTAGATGAAACGTTGCCGAATGATATTCATGAAGTTACTTTGTCATACACAATTTACGATATCACCGCAGATGTTAAGGGGAAAGTTGCAAACAATAGCAAGAGCGATGGAGAGTTAACAAATGAAAACTCAATATGAAAAATATTATGTACCTGAGCAAAGTCAATGGCCCATTGTCGGGGCTGTTGCATTATTTTTAATTGCGATTGGTGCAGGTTTAGCTGTAATGCAAACGGCTAAACAGCAAGGTGGAATAGGTTTTTATGTCTTGATATTAGGCATCGCTGTTCTGCTTTATATGTTATTTGGCTGGTTTAAAAATGTGATTGATGAATCACAAGGTGGGCTTTATTCAGCGCAAATGGATCGCTCCTTTAGGCAGGGAATGGCGTGGTTTATTTTCTCTGAAGTGATGTTCTTTATGGCATTCTTTGGCGCGTTATTCTATGCCAGAACCTTTGCTGTACCTTGGTTAGGCGGTGACAGCAATAATGCCATGACCAACGAGGTATTGTGGCCTTCTTTTGAAGCTGTATGGCCGTTATTAAGTACCCCCGGTGGTGATGAAACTAAGGCGATGGGGTGGCAAGGTTTACCTTTAATCAACACCATTATTCTGCTTACATCTTCGATCACCTTACACTTTGCTCACACCGCAATGGAGCATGGTAAGCGCACACAATTAAAGGTCATGTTAGCTATGACAATTACACTTGGTGCTATTTTCTTGGGGTTACAAGGTGAGGAATATGTTCATGCCTATCAAGATTTGGGACTTACTCTCGACTCAGGCATTTACGGTAATACCTTCTTTTTATTAACTGGCTTTCATGGCATGCACGTAACGCTAGGTACTATCCTGTTATTTGTTGTGTTTGTGAGAATTTTGAAAGGGCATTTTAGCGAAGAAAAGCATTTTGCTTTTCAAGCAGCTGCTTGGTATTGGCACTTTGTTGATGTGGTGTGGTTATGTCTATTCGTCTTTGTGTACGTACTTTAAGTGCCAGCACTGATTAGCTAACAACGTAGGGGTTGCTGTTTGGCGTAATAAGACCAAACAGCATCGCGATTAAAATAATCACTAATACTATTGCAGAAAATAATACTCTTCGCCCTAAGTAATGGGACATAGAGTTGGGAGAGGCGTCGCTTTTAAGCATGCACACAAGTGCCTTAAACAAACTAAAAACGATGTATAACAATAAGAATACGATAATTAATTTTATCAACATAAGTTGGAGAGTTTGCGGTATGCGGTTAACCCAGAATAGTGCAAAAAGCATCACTCTGCTAGTGTGTACAACCACAATTGCATTTATTTGCGCAAGTTTAGCTGTTTGGCAATACCAAAGGTCACAGCAAAAAATAACTATTCTTGAAAAATTAGAAAAACTCAGTGAGCAAGGTGTTTTACCTTGGCATCAGTTAGCTAGTTTGCCTAAAGAGTGGGTAGCAACAGGGCTTAATGTATCTTTAGAGGGGGCGCTAGCCCCAGAGTTTTGGTGGCTTGATAACCAAGTGGTCAATGGAAAATTTGGTTATGATTTGATTGTCGCTGTTAAACCTTTTAATTCATCTCGCTGGTGGCTCGTAAATATGGGGTGGTTTGCGGGTTCTTACCAGCGAGAGCAACTTCCAGATGTAAATTTACCACCGCAATTGTCACTTAATGGCGTACTTAAAGTAAGTGACTTTAAAGGGTTTAGCCTTGCTGAAAACCAAAATGAAATCGTGCAAGGCCAGCGCTTACAATACATTTCGCCTCAATTGGCGTCAGAACTACTCAATCAAGAGTTTGCGCCATACATTGTCTATGCAAATGCGCAAAGCGCACTAGGTGCATACCATTATCAAGTTATCAATATGTCGCCAGACAAACATCGCGCATATGCGTTGCAATGGATTTTACTTGCGCTTGCAGCACTTGTTGTTGGTGGAGCTATATATCGCAAAGGAGGTTCAAATGAATAAAACACTTTGGTTGTTTATTGTGTGCTTTATTGCCCCTGTATTAGTTGCTGTGATGGCCCTCAAATACAGTTGGCTAGAACCTGCACAAACAAACTATGGTCACTTTCTTGATAATGAAAAAGTTATCTCAAATTGGCCCTCAGATCAGCATACCAAATGGTCTCTCGTTACAGTAAACAAACAAGATTGTAATCAAGCATGTTTATCAAAAAATCAATTAATTAAAAATGTGTTTGATGTGCTTGGTAAGCACAATTTATACGTAGGTGCGTATGCTATTGAACAGCAAACAGGGTCTGTACAGTTAACGGATTTAGTTTCTACTGAGCGCGCATTACATGAATTAGACCAACAACCTTTAACCATGGAGGTTGATGCCATTTACCTGGTAGATCATCGAGGTTTGGTAGTGCTTGAATACCCAGTGACCTATCAAATGCAAAATGACAATGAGATGAAGCGCGGATTAATCAAAGATCTGAAAAAGTTACTTAACTACAGTCGCAGTCGAGCTTAAGGAGAAGTTGAGTGAAGGGTTATCATAAACTGGTGTTTTTTGGATGTATCTTTGCATTTATTGTTGTGGGCTTGGGCGCGTATACAAGGTTAAGTGATTCGGGCCTAGGTTGTCCTGATTGGCCAGGCTGCTATGGTTTTCTTACTGTGCCTAATGAAACGCATGAAATTGAAAAGGCTGAAACGCATTTCCCAAGCCTAGAAGTAGACCAAGGCAAAGCGTGGAAAGAAATGATCCATCGCTATTTTGCAGGCACGCTAGGCATTATTATTTTACTGATTGCAATTTATGCGTTAAAGCAGCGTCAGCATAAACTCGCACCTGTAAAACTTCCTTTGTTACTTTTAGTCTTAGTTATCTTTCAAGCGGCGCTCGGGATGTTGACTGTGACTATGAATTTACAGCCGCTCATTGTGATGGGGCATTTGCTCGGCGGATTTTCTATTATTAGCTTGCTGTTCTTGCTTTATATCAGATTAACATCAGAGCGAATTCCTGGAGGAGATTCAGGGGCAAAACCCTTTTATGGCTTATCGTTAGTTGCATTATGTTTTGTCATTTCACAAATTGCTCTCGGTGGTTGGCTTGCCGCTAATTATGCCGCATCGTTATGTGCTGATTTTCCCCTTTGCGGAGCAAACACGTTCGAACGTTTTTCGTTTAGCAGTATTTTTCAACTACCTGATGATCATGCTACCTATGAATATGGTGTGCTTTCAGCCGAGACCAGAATGTCGATTCATTTTTTCCATCGAATATGGGCATTAGTGACTGCTTGTGTGGTGTTTTGGGTAGGGTTCAGAATACTTAAAAATTGTTATTCAACGGTAGTTAAACATGCTGTTTATCATGTTTGGGCTGTGCTGTTATGCCAAATCGCTTTAGGTGTAAGTTTAATTTTATTACACATACCACTGAATGTGGCGCTTATGCATAACCTGACAGCTGTCTTATTACTATTGAGTTGTGTTCGATTGGCTTACCTCTTAAGAAGCAAGTGCTAGGAGTAATTTATGACAAGTAACGTTTTACAATTGCAGCGCTCTGTTAGCGCAAAAATTCATGAGTACTTGGTGTTATGTAAACATAAAGTGGTAATGCTCTTAGCGTTAACTGCCGTTGTGGGGCAGGGCTTAGCCCCAGCTTCAGGGCGCTCATTACTAGAACAAACCCTAACAATCCTTGGTATCGCATTATTAGCAAGCAGTGCCGCGGTAATTAATCATATTGTTGATAGTGATATCGATAAAAAAATGCGCCGCACAGATAACCGCCCAGTTGCAACCGGTAGCATCTCGAATACACATGCCTTTACTTTCTCAATGATACTGTTAGTTGTTGGCTTTTGTATTTTAGCGCAATTTGCCAACTGGCTGACTGCATGGCTGACAATGTTTGCCTTAGTAGGTTATGCCTTTATCTATACGCTGGTACTAAAAAGAAGAACACCTCAAAACATTGTGATTGGTGGTTTTGCTGGAGCAATGCCGCCACTACTTGGTTGGGTGTCTGAAACCGGTGCGATGTCAGCTGAACCTTGGTTGTTAGTGATGATAGTGTTTGCATGGACGCCACCTCATTTCTGGGCGTTAGCGATTGATCGTAAAAAAGATTATGAAAATGCAAAAATACCTATGTTGCCGGTAACTCATGGGATCGAATTCACAAAAACCATGGTTTTATTATACAGCGTGCTATTAACCTTAGTTTGTGTATTACCATTTTTAATAGGTATGTCGGGCAATATTTACCTAATTGCTAGCCTAGTGTTGAACAGCATATTTGTTTACCGAGCTTGGCAGTTAAAATTTGCTCCCAAAGAGAAGTTAGCGATTAAACTCTTTATCTATTCTATTTGGCAACTTATGCTACTATTCATTGTACTGTTTGTAGATAAGTGGTTGATTTAATGCCTCAAATTAGACTTCGTTGGCTCTCTATACTTTTTATCTCGGTGCTTATGGGGTGCGGTCCCAAAGCGCCACCTGAAACCCATGGTTTGCTTTATCAAGAAGCGAGAGCGGTTAAGCCATTTATCTTAGAAGATCAACTTGGCAAAAGCGTTTCTGAAGCTAACCTTAAAGGGCAATGGACATTATTATTTTTAGGTTACACGAGTTGTCCTGATATTTGTCCGATGACATTAGCAAAATTAACTCAAGTCTATGAAAAACTTTCCGATACCTACCCTGTAAATATTTGGTTTGTTTCTGTTGATCCTAAGCGTGATGTCGCTGATAAACGTCGACAGTATATTGATTATTTTAATCCAAGCTTTACAGCGGTTTCAGCGGAGCATAAACAGTTGTTTCCATTTGTTAGGAATTTAGGCTTAGTTTATGCCATTCATGATGATGGAGAGACTGAAAATTACACCGTTGATCATAGTGCTTCTGTCACCTTGGTTGACCCAAGTGGTGCCGTTAGAGCGATATTCAAACCTGAATTTGCAAAAGGAAAAGTACCGATTATCGACCAGTCAAAAATTATAGAAGACTTGACTAAGATAATTGAATACTATTCTAGCGCACTATGAATTTAAGTTGCCTAACACATTAATTAGATTTAAATAATCGATAATATTTTGGCAATTTCAAATTCTGGGTCTACGCTTAATTTTAAGCGAACAAGGAAAGAAAACTATGTATCAGTTACCCGCCGAGCTTGTCATAAACTCGGTCTCTGAGCTAAAAGAAACTCTCTTAGATTTGTTGTCGAAGCAATCGAGTATTGAACTTGATATTTCTCAGGTTACTCGTGCTGATACAGCTTCAATTCAATTACTCTGTTCGTTGCAAAAAAATCTAGCGGAAACTCAGCAGCAAATTACTTGGCATGGCAATAGTAATGCGTTATTTGCTGCAGCAAAAACTTTGGGAGTGCAAGATTTTCTTGCCTTGTCAGAACAATAATTTGGGGTCTGTATGAAAAAGATTTTGGCGGTTGATGACTCAGCATCAATGAGACAAATGGTTGGTTTTACGCTTAAAAAAGCGGGTTTCGATGTAACAGAAGCAAAAGATGGAAGCGAAGCGCTTGAAATAGCAAAAGGCGAAAGCTTTGATGTTGTGATTTCGGATGTAAACATGCCAGTAATGGATGGTATTACACTTATCAGAGAGTTAAGAGCGCTTCCAGCTTATAAATTTACACCAATGCTGATGCTAACAACTGAATCAGGTTTGGATAAAAAGACTGAAGGTAAAGCAGCAGGAGCGACTGGCTGGATTGTAAAACCATTTAATCCTGACCAATTATTGGCTGTAATTAAAAAAGTCATCCGATAAACAGGAGGCGGCATGAGCATCGACTTAAGCCAATTCTTTGAGGTTTTCTTTGAAGAGAGTCTTGAAGGTCTGGATGTAATGGAATCTGAGTTACTAAATCTCACACCGGGAGACTTAGATAACGAAACCATCAATACTATTTTTCGTGCCGCCCACTCAATTAAAGGCGGGAGTGGAACTTTCGGATTCACTCACGTTTCAGATTTTACTCACGTTCTTGAAACTCTGTTAGATCAAATTCGCGAAGGATCTCGTGAGTTGACATCTGAGCATGTTAATTTACTTCTTCAATCGGTCGATTGCTTGCGAGAAATGCTTGGTGATTTGCAAAACAACCAAGAGACAGATTTGACTAATGCGACACAATTAAAAGAAAAATTCGAGTTAATCTTATCTGGTGAAGAGCAATCATCAAATGTTCAATCACCTGCTGAGCAACAACAGGTTGCAAGCGAAGCGCAAACTGAGCATGGTGCATTAGACACTTATGAAGTGGTATTTAAGCCACAACATCATTTATTCAAAACGGGTAACGAGCCTATTTACCTTATTGAAGAGCTCGCGGAGCTAGGTGAATTAGACGTTGTTGCTAATCTTGAGTTAATCCCTGATATTCACAATCTTTCTGCTGATGAATGCTACGTCACTTGGACTTTTTATCTTGAGACGGATAAAGCTGAAGATGCCATCAAAGAAGTGTTTGAATGGGTTGAAGATGATGCTGAAATTAACATTACCTTATGTGGTGGGCTGTTTGGCGATGACCCTATTGAAGAGAATACGCCAAATGAACCAAGTGCCTCAGAGCCTTCAGCACAAACAGCAGCTGTTTCAAAAAGTGAAAGCAAAAATGATGCTCTACCTGTTGCTAATAAAGCAGCTTCAAAAGCCGCCTCTACTGAAAGCACATCAATTCGTGTAAGCATTGATAAAGTTGATTCGCTTATTAATATGGTGGGTGAACTTGTTATTACTCAAGCAATGTTAACTCAACTCGGTGAGGGAGAAATCACTGAAAATAAGATGATGGCGTTGCAAGAAGGGTTAGCACAACTCGCGCATAATACACGCGACCTGCAAGAAAGTGTTATGCGTATTCGGATGTTACCTATTAGCTTTGTATTTAGCCGCTTCCCTCGTTTGGTACGAGATACCTCGCAAAAATTAGGCAAAGAAGTTGAGTTAAAGCTGCTTGGTGAACAAACCGAGCTTGATAAAACTGTGATGGAAAAAATATCCGATCCTATGGTGCACTTAGTGCGTAACTCATTGGATCATGGCCTTGAAACACCCGAACAAAGGGAAGAGGCCGGCAAGCCTAAAGTGGGTACGGTGACGTTAAATGCATTTCACCAAGGCGGTAACATCGTAATTGAAATTATGGATGATGGTGCAGGCCTTAATACTCAAAAAATCAAACAAAAAGCAATTCAAAATGGCCTAATCAGCGAAGGTGACGAACTGTCAGATGATGAAATTAATGAACTGATCTTTATGCCAGGTTTTTCAACAGCCGACCAAGTAAGCGATATTTCTGGTCGTGGTGTTGGGATGGATGTTGTAAGGCGAAATATTCAATCCCTAAATGGCTCAATTGAGGTTACTTCAGAGCAGGGTATTGGTTCTACTTTTACCATTCGTTTACCACTAACGTTAGCCATTTTAGATGGGCAACTCGTCACGGTTGCACAGCATACGTATATTATCCCGCTTATTTCCATTGTTGAATCTCTGCAAATTGATTTAAAAATGGTGAATTGTGTTGGAGGCGGGCTAAATGTTTTACGTTTGCGCGATGAATACATTCCAATTTTAAGATTGCACCAAATTTTTAATCATAGCGGTGCTATAGAAGACCTCGACAAAGGCCTGCTGGTTATTGTTGAAAGTGATAACCAAAAAGTAGGTTTGCTTGTTGATGACTTACTAGCTCAGCAACAAGTGGTTATAAAGAGTCTTGAAGCAAATTACCAAAAAGTAGAAGGCGTTTCTGGAGCAACTATTTTAGGTGATGGACGAGTTTCTCTGATCATAGATATTACCGGTTTGATTAAGCTGGCAGGCCTTAAAAAAGCAGGCTCAACAGAGCTGGCGATAGAGTCATTAGAAAGTGAGGAAGCTTAATGGAAGCAGTCGTTGATGAGCTCTTAGACTCAGCTGATGAACACCAAGAAGATAATATCTGCCAATTCCTTACTTTTATGATGGCAGATGAAGAATACGGCGTTGATATTTTAGCTGTGCAAGAAATAAGAGGTTGGGAAGAAATTACTCAAATTCCAAACTCTCCCGCTTATGTAAAAGGTGCGATTAACTTGAGAGGAACGATTGTTCCAATCATTGATTTACGCGCTCGCTTTGGTTTGCCTCAAGTACCTTACAGTTCAGTAACTGTAGTTATTGTGGTTAAAGTTGGATTACAAAGTGGCGATAAAATTATGGGTATTGTGGTTGATGCTGTTTCAGATGTTTATAGCATCTCCGAATCAGATGCACGTGATGTGCCTGATGTCACTAATACTGAAAATACAGAATTTGTTCATGGTCTAGTGAATGTCGGCGAGAAAATGGTGGTTTTACTGGATCTCGAACGTGTGCTCAACCTTGAATTTGGCGCAAGCAAGAATTAATTTCCGTTAGGGGGCATGATGGAAAATATAAAAGCAACCATATTAAATAAACTCTATGTATCTGCCGCGGTGGTTTTGGTCGGATTCTTTATCTGTTTGCAATTAGCAGGTGTAGACATGCAGCAAGGGCTTGCGGCCATTGCCGTCTTTGTTCTAGTTGTAGCGGGTATAACGTTTTTTCTGGCACAAAGTGTGACAGCAATCGCCGAAAAGCTTGAGGTTGTATCAGCATCGTTACCGAGTTTATTAGAGGGTAATGCTGAAAAGTTAGCACTTGTTGATCAAGATAAGTTTCCAGCTTACTTCAGAGCACTCGATAGCCTGTTAAATAAAGAAGTCGAAACTGAAGAAGTATCAGACAATGCATTAGCATCGAGTAAGTTAGAAGCCCTCGAAGTGTGCCAAGCGAATGTTATGTTGGCAGATGCCGACTGCAACATTGTTTACGTTAACAAATCAGTCGTAGATATGTTGTCTAAAAACCAAGTTAAGTTACAACAAGCTCTACCGAATTTTAATGTGAATACGCTTGTTGGTACTAATGTTGACGTTTTCCACCAAAACCCAGCACATCAACGCAGTATGCTTAAAAATCTTCAACAAGTATACCGTACTAAAATTCATGTGGCTGGCTTGCATTTCGATCTAATTGCAACACCTGTTTTCTCAGATAGTGGAGAACGTTTAGGTACTGTGGTTGAGTGGGACGACATCACTGAGCAGTTAGCCCAGCAAGAACTCGCAGCAAAAGAAGCTGCCAATAATGCACGTATTGCTAGCGCATTAAAAGTTTGCCAAGCAAATGTGATGCTCGCAGATAATGATTTGAACATTGTTTATGTTAATGATTCAGTAGTTGATATGTTAAGTTCAAATCAGTCACAAATCCAAACAGTATTACCTAACTTTAAGGTAAGTGAGTTAGTTGGAACATGTGTTGATGACTTCCATAAAAATCCTGCGCATCAACGCGGCATGTTGGCAAATCTTAAATCTGTTTACCAAACAGAACTTAATTTAGCAGGTTTCACTTTTGGCTTAATTGCCACACCAGTATTTGATGAACAAGGTGAACGAGTAGGAACTGTTGTTGAATGGGATGATAAAACAGAGCGCTTAGCAGCCGAAAAGCAAGCTAGAGATATTGCTAACGAAAATGCACGAGTTCGTCAGGCACTAGATACAGTAAATACCAACACAATGATTGCAGACGCAGGTAATAACATTGTGTATATGAATGAAGCTGTGCTAGGCATGATGCGAAATGCTGAATCAGATATTAAACGCGATTTACCAAACTTTAATAGTGCTGCGTTAATGGGTTCAAATATGGATGTATTCCATAAAAATCCAGCCCATCAGCAACACATGATAGAGCGCTTATCATCAACATACAGTACTGAGATCACGGTAGGTGGTCGTACATTTGCGCTTACAGCGAACCCAATTTTCTCTGAAGATAAAGAACGCTTAGGCACGGTTGTAGAGTGGCTTGACCGCACAGCTGAAGTAGTTATTGAGAAAGAAATAGATGAGTTGGTTTCAGCAGCTTCAAGAGGTGAACTTGATACACGTATTGAAGAGGTTGGTAAACAAGGCTTCTTCCTGAGCTTAGCGCAAGGCTTGAACAAACTAGTGGGCATTTCTGACAAAGTGATTACAGAAACAGCCGAAATGCTGGATGCCATGGCGCATGGTGATTTAACCAAACGTATCGAGAGCGATTATTTAGGTTCGTTTGATAAATTAAAACGTGATGCAAATACAACGGCTGAAAAATTAACAGAAGTAATTGAAAAAGTAAGTGTTTCATCTAATTTAGTGGCCAGTGGTGCGGAAGAGATTTCACAAGGTAATACCGATTTAAGTCAGCGTACTGAAGAGCAGGCTTCTTCTCTTGAAGAAACCGCATCGAGTATGGAAGAGATGACAAGTACCGTTCGTCAAAATGCGGATAATGCAAAAGTTGCGAATGAACTAGCTAACGATACGCAAATTAAAGCTAAGCAAGGTGGCGAAGTTGTTGAACGTGCCGTTGAGAGCATGGCTGAAATCAATCATTCAAGTAAGAAGATTGCCGATATTATCGGTGTAATTGATGAAATTGCTTTCCAAACCAACTTACTAGCATTAAATGCTGCAGTAGAAGCTGCGCGAGCAGGTGAACAAGGTCGTGGTTTTGCGGTCGTTGCTGGCGAAGTGAGAAATCTTGCACAGCGTTCAGCAGCTGCAGCGAAAGAGATTAAAGAGCTTATTCGCGACAGTGTTAGTAAAGTTGAAGATGGTACGTTACTTGTTAATGAATCGGGCAGCACGTTACAAGAGATTGTGGCATCAGTACAGCGAGTAACTGAAATGATTGCTGATATTACCGTAGCTTCTGAAGAGCAAAGCTCTGGTATTGAGCAAGTTAATAAAGCAATTACCCAAATGGACGAAATGACTCAGCAAAATGCGGCGCTCGTAGAGCAAGCATCGGCAGCGAGTGAGTCTATGGCTGAACAAGCAAACGGTATGCGTCAATTGCTAAGCTTCTTTAATACCAGTGGCAGTAGTGGTATTGAAACACCGAGAATTGCGCAACGTTCAACTTCAAGACCTGCACCAAAAATCACCTCTCGTAGTGAGCGTTTGCAAATTTCATCAGTGCCATCGGGCGATGACTTTGCTGATAGCAGCGAAGAGTGGGAAGAGTTTTAACTGATGTAGTTAAGAGCTAAGCAATTCAACTTGCTTAGCTCACTCTAGGAGTCATTGTGGCGAAGGAATTTTTGCTTACAGATGGTGAGTTCGAACTAATTGCGAAAATGGTTTATGAGGCATGTGGTATTGTGCTTGGTGGCCATAAACGTGAAATGGTTTATTCTCGCCTTGCTCGCCGAATAAGAGTGCTGAATTTATCAAGTTTTGCTGAGTATATTAATTACTTGGAAGATCATAAACGCGAAGAGTTTAGCCACTTTATTAATGCGATTACGACCAACCTTACTTCTTTTTTTCGTGAGCCATATCACTTTGACTTTCTGCGTGAAACACTGATCCCTCAAATATTAGAGCGCAATCGAAACACTAAGCGAGTAAGAATCTGGTCCGCAGGTTGCTCCACTGGCGAAGAGCCTTATACCATTGCGATGACGATTGCTGACCGCTTTCCACCTTCGTGGGATGTGAAAATATTAGCAACCGATCTGGACTCGAATGTGTTATCAAAAGCCAGTGCTGGAGAATATGCTGAAAATTCCATAACGGGCTTAGACGATTCGTTAAAAAAACGCTTTTTTTTGCGAAATAAACAAAGTGGTTTGTTTAAAGTCAGGCCTGAGCTTAGGAAAAACATATATTTTAAGCGTTTAAACTTATTGCAAGACTGGCCTATGAAAGGTGAGTTTGATGTGATCTTTTGTCGCAATGTCGTTATTTATTTTGATCAGCCTACCAAAGAGTCGTTATTTCAACGTTACGCTGAAAAATTATGTACTGAAGGTCATTTATTTTTAGGTCATTCAGAAAGTATGAATAAATCGCAGACTCAGTTTGTAGCGTTAGGGAAGACAATGTACAGGAAGGCTTTTTGAATACAGAATTTAAACGATGCCTTCATGGCTTTGAGCACATTAAACGATATTGGGATAGAGGGCGCGACAGTGTTGTTGCGAAAATTTTACCCGGTGAAGTTTATGTGACTAAGCAAGATGAATTAATATCGACAGTTTTAGGTTCGTGCATTTCCGCATGTGTTTACGATTATAAAATGGGCATTGGCGGTATGAACCATTTTATGCTGCCAGCTAACAATAATGCCAGTATTGATAGTTTGAGCTGCCGTTATGGCAACTGGGCTATGGAATTCTTGATTAATGAAATTATAAAAAATGGTGGTAGTAGAGAGAATTTCAAAATCAAAATATTTGGTGGCGGAAAAATTATCAAAGGTATGGGCGATGTTGGTGAGGGGAATATTATGTTTGTCTCGCAATATTTGAAAAATGAAGGGCTACAAGTTGAATCTCATGATGTTGGAGGCCCGTGGCCTAGAAAAGTGCTGTTTAATCCAACAACAGGCAAGGCGCATGTGAAAAAATTACGTAGTATGCATAATGACACAATTCAACAACGCGAATTTAAATATCTTCATGAAATTGAAGAACAAGATACGCATACAGATATCGAGCTGTTTTAGGAATGAAGATGATCAGGGTTTTAGTAGTCGATGATTCGCCTTTAATTCGGGCGGTACTGACAGAAGTCTTACAACAAGCACAAGATATAGAAGTCATTGGTACGGCAAATGATCCTTACCAGGCTCGGGATTTAATTAAGCAACTAAATCCCGATGTCTTAACGCTTGATGTTGAAATGCCAAAAATGGATGGGGTTAGTTTTTTAAAAAACCTGATGCGTTTAAGGCCAATGCCAGTTGTGATGATATCTACCTTAACACAGCAAGGCGCACCCGTTACCCTTGAATGTCTTGAGCTTGGTGCAGTTGATTTTGTGGCTAAACCGACGCAACAAGTTGGCGATAAGCTGCTTGATTATGCGGAAACGCTGCATGAGAAAATTCGCGCTGCTGCAAAAGCGCGAGTCCGTTCATTAAAGCCTGTAGCTACGCCTGTTTCTAAGCCAGCATTTGGTAGTTTTGATGCCACTAAGCTGGTGGCTATTGGTGCATCAACGGGTGGCACTGAGGCTATTAAAGAATTACTTACAGGTTTGCCTGATACTTTTCCTCCTGTTGTGATCACGCAGCATATTCCACCGGTTTTTTCGGCATCGTTTGCGGAAAGAATGGATCGCTCCGTTGCGCTTACGGTTAAAGAAGCAGAAGATGGCGAGCTAATAAAACCTAACCATGTTTATATTGCGCCGGGTGATTACCATCTAGCAGTTGTCGGCAGGGCGGGTAACTTAAAGTGTAAAGTCACGCAGTCACCACCTGTTAATCGTCATCGTCCAGCAGTGGATGTTTTATTTAAGTCAATTGCCAAACTTGAGCTCGGTAATAAAGTTTGCGCATCCATTTTAACGGGTATGGGAGCTGATGGCGCAGCCGGCTTGCTTAAATTAAAAGAATACAATGCATATACTTTAGCTCAGGATGAAGCGTCATCTGTGGTGTGGGGCATGCCGCGCGCAGCTATTGATCTGGATGCTGCGCACAAGGTATTAAGCTTAGATGCATTTGCCGCAGAAATTACAAACTGGGCAAAGAAATAATTTTGCAGCCCTTTCGTAATTAGTTCTCAACTACGAAAGGGTGTGATAGCCAATAAAAGCGTCCAGGTTTAGCTTTGCTTGGTGCGGTACAGTTATAGCGAGACCGCCCTTTATTAAGATCCTTTTCAGCTTGTATCTCAACTTGGTTTTCACTTAGCCAAGTTATTTTTGCCGTATTGCCAGTAATAAAACAATTAAACTGTCCTTTGTTAAAATCCTTTTCCAGAAAAGACAATTTTAGTTGTGGTTTTGTGTTGTTAGTTACTGATTTAGCATCGACTTTAAAAGCGAAGGGTAAGCTGGCTATTTTTGTTTTTAAGGTTTCTAAATTAGCGTAAATACCTGATGCTGGGAAACGTGGCACCCGCGTTAAATCTGTATGCTTACCCACAGCTCCTGAATGCTGCCCAATTCCCACAAAACCGAGTTCAGCTACCAGTTCTTGTAAGTCTTGATTAAACTCCCCGTAAGGGTAAGCTAAATATTTAAAGTTATGACCAATTTCTTGTTTAATTCTTAGCTCAGAATGGGTGATATCATGACGCATTCTCTCTTGCCATTGGGTAAACGATTCTCCCTCTTCAAGTACATGAAGATAATCATGTTTCGCACTGTGATTTGCGATAAATGCGCCAGCTTTACTTAATTCTCTTAATTGCTGCCAGTCCATAACATAGCTTTTTCCCTCATCAATCAACTGTGGATTGACGAAAATAGTATAGGGATAGTTAAAGCGCTTTAAAATGGGGGCAGCTTGCGTGAAATTGTTTATAAAACCATCGTCAAAGGTGAGCGCGACAGTTTTGTCAGGTATACTCTTTTGCTGTTTTATTGCTTCAATTATTTGGTGCAGTGGCACGACTTCGTAATCATGCTCTTTTAAGAAACTTAAATGGTCACTAAATTCACTTTCAGACAAACTTGTTACTCGCGGTAATGTTTCTGAAACGTGATGGTATTGCAAAATGACTGCGGCTTGAGCAAGGCAAAAATACAAACTTAAAAATAGTCCAAGGCTTAAATGAAAAACTTTTTTACTCGCCATAAATCTTTCCATATTGGATTGTTACTTCTCGCGTGGCCAATGATTTTATCAAATATCAGTGTACCATTACTGGGCTTGGTTGATACAGCTGTGATTGGCCACTTAAGTGACGCGAGCTTTTTGGCGGGTGTTGCACTGGGTAGTATGGTTATTAATCTGCTTTTTTGGCTGGCAGGTTTTTTGCGAATGAGTACCACAGGGTTGGTTGCACAAGCTTATGGCCAAAATAGTCAACAAGGATTAATGCAGGAACTAAAAGGTGCTGCCTTACTCGCAATCTTAGTTGCCACACTATTACTACTCTTAAGCCCTTTCATTAGCCTTTTTATGGGGCATTTTCTTTCTGGTAGTGATGATGCAATTGGGTATGCCCAAACATATTTTAATATTCGGATTTTTAGCGCACCGGCAGCGCTTCTTAATATGGTTATTCTCGCGTGGATGCTAGGTACCCAGTTTAGTAAAGGAACACTGATAATTGTATTAGTAACTAACATCGCGAATATTATTTTAGATGTACTTTTTGTGGTGGTTTTTGAGTGGCAAGTTGAAGGTGCGGCTTTTGCGTCAGTGGTGGCTGATTATATAGGTTTGCTTGCGGCACTAGTGCTGTTAAAAGCGCGTTTTACAAAGCATGCTTTATCGTTTTTTGCTTTGTTAAAAGTACCATTAAACGGAATGATGCGATCATTAAAACTGAATCGCGATATCTTCATTCGCTCTTTGTTTTTGCAGCTATGCTTTGCATTTATGACTTACTACGGTGGCTTTCTTGGCGATGTAACACTTGCAGCAAATGCTGTTTTGCTTAACTTTTTGCTGTTGGTGAGTTTTGCCCTTGACGGTATTGCTTACGCAGTTGAAGCAAAAGTAGGTCAAGCAAAAGGGCGGAAAAAAGCACAAGCGATCCATTTATGGGTGGTGATAGGGCGTTTCTGGGCGTTTATCTTTGCTTGTCTTTATAGTTTGCTATTTATGCTTTTTGGCTCGGCTATTATTGGTTTATTAACCGATTTACCAGATGTGATTAGCACAGCTGAAAGTTATCTAATTTGGTCCATTATTCTTCCGCCTGTTGCGAGTTTTTGTTTTTTATACGATGGAGTATTTGTTGGTTTAACCAGAGCGAAAGAAATGCGCAATACCATGATATTTTCTGCGTTAGTTGGATTTGCAGGCGTTTTTGCTGTGAGTTACCAATGGGGAAATCATGGGCTTTGGTTAGCGATGACTAGTTTTATGGCGCTTAGAGGGTTAACACTCGCTAAAAAATATCACGATGCTTGGCGCTTTCGTCAGCTTTTGCAATAACTTGCGAAAAGCGGTTAGCAAAAATACCTAAGTAGCCGTAAATAGCAAAATAGAGTGCTATGGGTAACAACAGCAGGCCTCCAATTTGAAAGTAATGGCTGTTAAAGTAGCCATAAACAATCAATGCTGCTGCAATTACAAATAAGCCTAAACCGCTTAGAAAGCGCTTTAGGCTTATTTTAGGTTCATTACCTAGGCGGTAAATAGCCTGTTTAAACTTAATAATATGAGTGCTCGCCAGATTGGTGCTCAGTTATATCACGTACACCTGTGATCTCTTCAAACTTAGCAATCATTTGAGTTTCGATGCCATCTTTTAATGTCACATCAATCATAGAGCAACCATTACAGCCACCGCCAAATTGAACAACAGCGATACCGTCTTGTGTGATTTCAACTAAATTAACCTGGCCACCGTGATTTGCAAGTTGCGGGTTAATTTCGGTTTCAATCATGTGCTGCACACGTTCTTGAAGGCTTGCATCATCGCTCAGTTTTTTCGCTTTTGCGTTTGGTGCTTTTAGCGTTAACTGTGAACCCATTTTGTCTGTTACGAAGTCGATATCCGCTTCTTCTAAAAATGGTGCACTCTCTTCATCAACAACTGCATCAAAGCCATTAAATGGAAGTTTAATGTCAGTTTCTTCAACTGCATCAGCCGGGCAATACGAAACGCCACACTCAGCTTGTGCCGTACCAGGGTTAACCACAAAAACGCGAATGTTTGTGCCTTCAGCTTGATCAGCGAGTAATTTGGCAAAGTGGCTTTGTGCTGCCTCAGAAATGGTAATCATAATTCGACCTATACCTGACTAATTTACTTGGTTTTTAGTATATCACTTTTTTTGTTTGCTAAAATAGTGGCAGAAGTTGAAAAAAGGCTTTAACTGGTCTTATTTTTTTGCCGCTTCGACTGAAACGAGTGGGTTTAAATAGTAAACATTGTTAGTGTAAGTTTGCGCAATAATGCAATAAACATAACCAATCTATCATTATGGCATCACTATGAAAAAGCTGTACCTTTTATTTATAACAGCCTGTTTGGCACTGCTCAGTATAGAAAGCTCAGCTAAGAGCTTAGATTTTTATTTTGACGAAAAAATTAATTTTGACCCAACTATTCCAACACCTGAATCAGTGCTTGGTTATCAAGTGGGTGATTGGCACGTTCGTCATGATCAACTTGTAGCGTATATGACGTTGCTTGCTGAAAAAAGTGAGCGTATTAACTTAGAAGTAATTGGTTACAGCCATGAGCAGCGTCCTCTTTTACTGCTTACGATTACAAACCCATCAAGACTTAATAATATTGATGCTGTGCGTAAACAGCATTTAGCTCAATCAATTCAAGGTAGTAACATTGAAAATGATTCACCTGTTATTACTTGGATGGGCTACAGTGTGCATGGCAATGAAGCAAGCGGCAGTAATGCGGCGTTGTTAGTGGCATATTATTTGGCTGCGGCACAAGGCGAAAAAATAAATAAGCTGCTAGATGAAACTGTGATTCTACTTGATCCTTCACTGAATCCTGATGGATTGGCGCGTTTCTCTCAATGGGTTAATAGCTATAAAGGTAAAAATATTTCGGCAGATCCAAATCACAAAGATCACAACGAAGCTTGGCCTAGTGGCCGCACAAACCATTATTTTACTGACTTAAATCGTGATTGGTTGTTACTACAGCACCCAGAATCACGTGCTCGTATAGCTAAATACCATCAGTGGATGCCGCATGTACTTACAGATTTTCATGAAATGGGCCCGCACAGTACGTATTTTTTCCAACCGGGTATTCCATCACGTAAGTTTCCGCTAACACCGGATGAAAATGTGCAATTGACGAAAGATATTGCGACTTTTCATGCGGCGGCACTCGACCAGCAAGGTGAGTTATATTTTACGGAAGAAAGCTTTGACGATTTTTATATCGGTAAAGGGTCTACCTATCCAGATATTCACGGAACAATTGGTATTTTATTTGAGCAAGGCAGTGTTCGCGGCCATAAGTATGACACCATTAACGGCCTTCGCGAGTTCTCTGATGCAATTAAAAATCAATTAACTACATCACTTTCAACGTTTGATGCTGTTGTGTCTGGCAAGCAGGGTTTACTTTCATATCAGCAACGCTTTTATCAAGACACTGCAAAGTTAGCTAAAAAAGATGATGTAAAAGGTTATGTAGTTGCTGGGGGTAAAGATAAGTCACGATTTAATGCATTCTTAACGCTGTTAAATCAGCATCAGATTAAAGCTTACCCGCTTAACAAAGATGCAAGTGTTGCAAAGCAAACATTCCAAGCAAACAGCAGTGTTTTTATTCCGCTTAATCAGCCCCAGTACAGATTAATTAAAGGTGTGTTTTTACAACAAACAAGTTTTAACGATAATACATTCTATGATGTGTCTGGTTGGAATTTAGCGCATTCATTTAATTTAGCATTTGCAGAGGTTAGCTCAACTCGTGCAGTTAAGTATCAAGAACAAGCTTGGCAGCCGACGTCGAATAAAGGTAATCAAACACTTTCACCAAATTATGCCTTTGCATTTGAATGGAATGATTACCTTGCACCGAAATTACTTTCACAGTTGCAGCAAAACGGTATTGTCGCACGTGGTGCAATGAAGCCATTTACAGCATCAACAACCAATGGCGAGCATGCGTTTGCCGCAGGTACAATAATTATTGCCAAAGGGTTGCAGCAAGATGAAAACTGGTTTAATAAATTCCAAAAATTAGCAAATAACTCTACTGTAAAAGTTCATCAAATTACCTCTGGCTTAACCACACAGGGCATTGATATTGGTTCACGCAACATTGTGCCTTTAAAAACACCAAAAGTACTGCTAGTGGGTGGACAGGGCACAAGCCAATATGAAGTGGGTGAAGTGTGGTATTACCTTGACCGTTATTTAGATATTGCAGCTACATTAGTTGACTTAGAACGATTATCACGAATTGATTTGGCACCTTATACCCACATCATTATGACAAATGGCAGCTTTTCGTCGGTTTCAACTAAAACAGTCGATAAATTAAAATATTGGGTTCAGCATGGCGGCGTTGTTTGGGGTCATAAATCAGGCGCTAAGTTTCTGGCCGATAAAGGCATTTTAAAAGCTGAATATCTTTCGAGCAGAGATATGGCCAAGGCGTTTCCAACTGATAACTTAAGCTACGCAGACAAAGACAGCTATCATGGCGATAAGCGAATTGCAGGTGCAATATTCAATGCAAATATTGACTTAAGCCACCCTTTGAGTTTTTCATATGAGCGCAATACATTACCTGTGTTCAAAAATAACACCTTTGTTTTAAAACCAAGTGCAAAACCTTTTGTGAACGTTGTCACCTATACGGCAGAGCCATTACTTGCCGGATTCAGTCATGATAAGAACAATCAACAGATTGCTGATCAAGCTGTCCTTGTTGCGCATAACTTTGGCAAAGGAAAGGTTGTAGCGATGTCTGATAACCCTGTTTTCAGAAGTTACTGGTATGGTACCAGTCGCTTACTTAGCAATGCGATTTTCTTTGGTCATGCAATTGATTCAGAGTAAATAGCTTTAATTGAGGGGCGAGAGCCCCTTTTTTAATGCTTATTTAATGGATCGCTAATAGCGACAACCCAAACAGAAACCTGCTTTACACCAGCTTTTTTTAATAGCTGTGTTAATTCATTAACCGTATTACCAGTTGTGATGATGTCATCAACGATAGCCACATGCTGATAAGGCTGAATTAAGTTACAACTAAATGCTCCTTTGATATTACCTTTTCGCTGTCTTTTATTTAATTCGCTTTGCGCCTTTGTGTTTTTAATGCGTGTTAAAGATTGGGTATCAATTGGAATATTCAAATTTCTCCAGATTTCTTCACTTTGATTAAAACCACGCCGGAAATGCCTAAACCAGTGCAGCGGGACAGGCATTATGACCTCAGGGTGTTGCCAATTTTTTTGGTTACTTGCTTCTTTAAGTTGTCTTTTTATCAACTGACGAAGAGCATTGATATAAATAAGCTGCTTATTAAACTTAAGCCCTTTTAACCATAATGAAGAGGGGGGCTGATACCAAGTTACCGCAAATAACGAATCAAATTTAGCTGACTTTAGTAATTTATCGATATCTGGGCGGTGAAGTAGATTTGCGGAGTCTTTGAATGTGATACGTTCAATATCGCCTAGGCAAGAGCGGCATAATTTTGCCGGAGCAAGAAGGTGCTCACGGCAAGAAACACATAGGTTGGGTAAAACCCAATTTAATAATTTGTTATAAAAATTCATGCAGGATTTCCATATCACTAACTGTTAGTATAGCGGCAAAATTTTTAAGCGAGGAAATTCGATGGCGAACGTTGTTTTATTGCATGGTTGGGGGATGAACCAAGGCATTTGGCAAATGCAAAAAGAGACGCTTGAAAAGCACAGTGAACACACTTTTAGCGTATTAAATTTACCCGGTTTTGGTGGTAATCAATTTGATGACACTAAACAATACCAATTGGAAAATGTCACACATCAGCTATCACAAGAAATTGAAGATAATTCGGTTTTGGTTGCATGGTCACTTTCTGGCTTAATTGCCCTTAAAATGACAGAGCTTTATCCAAGCAAAGTAAAACAAATCATCTTAATTGCCTCGACTCCTTTTTTTGCATCTAATGATGAATGGCGAGGTATTGATGAAAAAGTTCTCGATACATTTATGCTGCAATTAAGTAAAGATCATAAAAAAACAGTTGAACGTTTTCTAGCAATTCAAGCAATGGGCAGTGAACATGCTAAGCAAGATATTAAAGAAATTAAATCATTGCTCGCGGCGTATCCTGATGCACAACCAATTGCACTCTCAGGCGGCTTAGAAATATTGAAAAATGATGACTTGCGTGAGCTTTTTGCCACTGTTGAAGTGCCAATATCAGGTATCTTTGGCCGTTTAGACTCACTTGTTCCTGTAAAGTCAGTGCTTAAAATGCAGCAGCTCAATTCACATTTTAAAGCGGATATTTTACCTAAAGCTTCACATGCGCCATTTATATCTCATCCTCAAGAGTTTACTAACTTACTGTTATCCCACATAGAAAATTAACCTTGATAAAGGGCGGCAAATTATTGCCGCCTTAACTTTATTTTGTGTGAAATTTGAGCGATACTATAGCTATCACAAGTGTTTTAATTGAGGGTGCTTATGGATGTTTCAAATAACTTGAGCTCTGCTTTTAATTCGGGCTTACAAGGTTTGCAAAGTGCATCTGATGGTATCACTGAGGCATCGTCTAATATTGCTCGTGCACAAACTGAGCGAGAAAATGTTGAACGCCCAGAACCGACTCCTGAAACAAGAGAAGCACAAAGCCAACCCGTAAATGTAACGGAAGAACTTGTTAACCTACGTGTAGAGCAGTTTAATGCTCAAGCAAATACACGTTCTATTCAAACCGCTGATGAAGTGCTTGGCACTTTAATAGACGTGAGAGTGTAACTCAGCAACTAAATGAATATTGTATCGACTTACCCCAACATTAGCCTTAACACCGCTAATGTTCATACTGAAAATGCCCGTCGCGATAATCAATTGCGAGAGTTGGTTACACCTGCAAAACAAGCTGAAGCTTCAGCAACTAGCCCTCGTTTAGCGGCTGAGCAAGATAAAACACGTCAACCAGGTTCAAGCCAAATTGCTAATCAAGAAGCACTTGATAATCGCAGTGAAGACACCACTAAAATTAAAGAAAAAAAGCAGCAGGATCAGCAAGAGCAACAAAGCCAGCAGCGTGAAGAAGAAAAACAGCAGCAATTAGAGCAAAAAGAAGCGCAAGCATTAGCGCAGCTTAAAAAGCGTGATCTTGAAGTTAAAGCGCATGAACAAGCGCATGCAGCAGTTGGCGGGCAGTATGCAGGCAGCCCTAGTTACGAATATGAACGAGGCAGTGATGGTAATAACTATGCTGTAGCGGGCGAAGTGCCAATTGATATCAGCGAAGTGCCAAACGATCCGCAAGCTACGATTGAAAAAATGCAGCAAGTGAGAGCCGCAGCTTTAGCACCGCAAGAGCCTTCAGGCGCTGATCGTGCAATTGCGGCAGAAGCAAACCAAAAAATGAGTGAAGCGCGCGCGGATCTGAATACTGAATTAAGCGATTTCTTTAAGCGTGATGGTGAAGTTGAAGAGGAAGCTAATGCAGAGTCAAAGTATGATTTTAGTGAGCGTAGAGATTCAGAGATTAATCAAAGAGCTGAGCGCATAGCTAAATTCTATCAAGCGGCTACATCCCCATTTGAAAGACCAAATTTAGCAAACTACGCATAATTAATATGATTGGTATACACAAAAAAACCGCACTGAGTGCGGTTTTTTTGTGGCAGTTTTAATTAATCTGAATTTGATTAATCCGTTAAAACTACTTTTTAAGTTTGGCAAAGGCTTCTGCAAATGCATTACCCATTGCAGCATTATTATTTTGCTGAGGTTTCGCTTTCTTTGCTGCTGCCTGAGTTGGTTTGCTTGGCTTAGCTTTAGATGGTGCTTTTTCGCGTACTTCTTCATCTAATCGCATTGTGAAGCTGATACGTTTACGCTCAACATCAACTTCCAAAACTTTTACTTTAACAATATCGCCTGCTTTTACTACTTCTCGTGGATCTGAGACAAACTTATTTGTTAATGATGAGATGTGTACTAAACCATCTTGATGCACACCTACATCAACAAATGCACCAAAGTTAGCAACATTTGAAACAACGCCCTCTAAAATCATGCCAGGTTTTAGGTCTGCAATTGTTTCAACACCTTCTTTAAAACTTGCTGTTTTAAATTCAGGGCGCGGGTCACGACCAGGTTTATCAAGTTCAGCAATAATATCTGTGATGGTTGGTAAACCGAATTTTTCTGTTACAAAGTCATTTGGGTTTAACGACTTAAGCAGTGTCGAGTTACCAATTAGTTCAGCGACAGGCACGCCTGTCTTATCTGCAATACTTTTAACAATTTCGTAGGCTTCAGGGTGAACTGCAGAACCATCAAGTGGATCTTTACCTTCATTAATGCGTAAGAAACCCGCTGACTGTTCAAATGCTTTCGGCCCTAAACGCTCAACTTTTTTCAGTTCTTTACGAGAGCTAAAGCGACCATTCTCGTCACGATAAGCCACAATATTCTGCGCTAACGTTTTATTTAAGCCCGCAACTCGGGTAAGTAACTGTGGCGATGCCATGTTTACGTCTACACCTACTGCGTTTACACAATCTTCAACAACTGCGGTTAGGCTTTGGCCTAATTGGCTCTGTGACACATCGTGTTGGTATTGGCCTACACCAATGGCTTTTGGTTCAATTTTTACTAATTCAGCAAGTGGATCTTGTAATCGGCGTGCAATTGATACTGCACCACGAATTGATACATCAAGATTTGGGAATTCTTCAGCAGCTACTTCAGATGCAGAGTAAACAGATGCACCTGCTTCACTAACCATAATTTTGCTTATCTTAAGATCAGATTCTTGCTTTATTAGCTCAGCAACAAGCTTATCGCTTTCACGTGATGCGGTGCCATTACCGATCGCAATGAGTTCAACTTTATGCTGGCGGCATAGCTGGCTTAATGTGCGTAATGATTTATCCCAATGGTTTTGTGGTGCATGAGGGTAAATCGTCACGTTATCGAGTAGTTTACCTGTTTTATCAACAACTGCGATTTTACAACCAGTACGAAGACCAGGGTCGAGACCTAATGTGGTTTTTGCACCCGCTGGAGCAGCCATTAATAAGTCATTAAGATTCTTTGCAAAAACGTCTATAGCGCCTTGTTCTGCAACTTCTCTGATTTTGCCCAAAAATTCATTTTCTAAGTGCAGTGCTAGTTTAATCTTCCAAGTCCATTGCGCTACTTGCTTAAGCCAAGGGCTTGCTAAAACGTCTAGCTTATAGTGATCAGCAATGATGCGAACGCATTCAGCATTGCCATCTTCTAAGCTAGGATCAGGGTTAATCGTTAAGCTGATAACGCCTTCATTTCGTGCGCGCAACATGGCAAGTGCACGGTGAGATGGAATACGGCTAAGCGCTTCGCTATGTTCGAAGTAGTCTTGGTACTTGGCACCATCTTTTTCTTTGCCTGCAATCACTTTGCTTTCGATATGCCCGTTCCTTTGCAGCATGCCTCTGAGTTTAGCTAGCAGTTTTGCATCTTCGGCAAAGCGTTCCATTAGGATAAATTTAGCGCCATCAAGCGCAGCTTTGCTGTCTTCAATGCCTTTTTCAGGGTTAATAAAGTCACTTGCAGTTATTTCAGGGTCAAGTGTTGGATTATCTAGTAGTTGATCCGCTAGTGGTGCTAAACCAGCTTCTATTGCAATTTGACCTTTCGTGCGACGCTTTGGTTTATATGGCAGGTATAAGTCTTCTAACTCTGTTTTGCTGGTCGCGCCATTAATATCGGCTTTTAACTCAGCAGTGAGTTTGTCTTGTTCTTCAATCGTTTTAAGAATAAACGAACGACGTTCTTCAAGTTCTCGTAAATAACCTAAACGCTGCTCTAACAAACGCAATTGGCCATCATCTAAGCCACCGGTTACTTCTTTTCTGTAGCGTGCAATAAATGGCACAGTTGCACCATCATCGAGTAATTGTGTTGCGGCAGTCACTTGCTGCACTGAAGCATTTAGCTCATGAGCTAATTGATTAGCAATAGCGTTCATTAAAAACCTTTAAATCGGTAAGTATGGGTGGTTTTTGTATTGAGAGACCACACCAGAAAAATTGTTTTAAATATAATGCCTATAGATCTTGTATCTAAACATAAATTTTTCAATCATAAGCGATAAATAAATTACGATACTTAGTTACTTAACTATGAGAAAACCACCTAAGCAGACATTTCCCAAGCGCTCTAATTATATTACACGCAGCGGTTATGATGAACTAGAAAGAGAGCTGCGTTATTTGTGGAAAGAAGAACGCCCGAAAGTGACGCAGGCAGTATCTGAAGCAGCAGCTCTTGGAGACCGCTCAGAAAATGCTGAATATATTTATGGTAAAAAGCGCTTGCGAGAGATTGATCGCCGTGTGCGTTTTTTAACAAAGCGTTTAGAGCAGTTAAATATTGTTTATCCTAAACCAGAGCAAGCGGGCAAAGTCTTTTTTGGCGCGCATGTAGAGGTAGAAAATGAAGAGGGTGAGGTGTTTAACTATCAAATTGTCGGCCCAGATGAATTTGATGTTAGACAGGGCAAAATTAGCATTGATTCGCCATTTGCCCGTGCCATGCTAGGTAAACAGCAAGACGATGAGTTTGAGTTTAAAAATGCAGAAGGTGTAACGCTCTTCTTTATTAATGCAATTCGCTACGATGCTGCTTAGTAAGAGTTTGTAATACCTAGTAACACTCTTCTTTTGCCTAATTTGACAAAAATTATTTATAGTAGGCATATTGCCAAAGAAAAATAACAGAAGAATGAAATCATGGGACAAGAAACAACAAAAATATTGGTAGTCGATGATGACATGCGTTTACGCAGCCTACTAGAGCGCTACTTAGTTGAGCAGGGCTTTATTGTTCGCTCTGCAGCAAACTCGGAGCAAATGGACCGCTTATTAGAACGAGAAAACTTTCATTTAATGGTATTAGACTTAATGTTGCCTGGTGAAGATGGCCTTTCAATTTGTCGTCGTTTACGTCAAAAAGAAAATGACATTCCAATCGTAATGTTAACGGCAAAAGGTGATGAAGTTGACCGTATTATCGGCTTAGAACTTGGTGCGGATGACTATATTCCTAAACCGTTTAACCCGCGCGAACTCCTTGCGCGTATTAAAGCGATTCTTCGCCGCAGAGCGAGTGATGTGCCGGGTGCACCTTCTGCAGAAGAAAATGAAATTCGCTTTGGTCAGTTTTCGCTTAACTTGGCGACGCGTGAAATGAGTAAAGGCGATGAAACTATCTCGCTTACAAGTGGTGAATTTGCCGTATTAAAAGCCTTGGTATCGCATCCGCGTGAGCCTCTGAGCCGTGATAAATTAATGAACTTAGCGCGTGGACGCGATTACAGTGCATTAGAACGCAGTATTGATGTTCAAGTTTCTCGCTTACGTCGCATGATTGAAGAAGATGCTGCAAACCCTCGCTATATTCAAACAGTGTGGGGCTTAGGTTATGTATTTGTGCCAGATGGCAAAGAATAGGATATATAAAGCCTAAATTATGCGTATTTTTCCCCGCAGTGCATTTGGCCAGACCGTCTTTTTGGTAGGTGCACTGCTGCTTATAAATCAAATCGTTTCTTATATCTCGGTTACCCTTTACGTAGTAAAACCTTCCATCGAACAAGTTAACTTAATGTTAGCTAAACAGGTACGTACTGTCTTTATTGGTCATAATGATGGTGTGGAGATGCCAAATGATGTTGCTGAAAAATTTTATTTAGCAACTGGCGTTGAGGTGATGAGTGAACGTGAAGCTATGCGAAATGGCTTAGAGCAAGCCAGCGAATACCCTTATTTATCACGTGTGATGTCAGAATACTTACAAGGTGAAGCGCGAGTACGTATTAGCCAATCGGATATACTTGTTTATTGGATTGAGCCACCGCAAGCACCTGGCTATTGGGTAAAAGTACCGCTTGTCGGCTATCAAGAAGCAAATGTTAAAGTGCTGACATTTTATTTAGCCTTTATTGGTGTATTAAGTGTGCTTGGCGGTTGGTTATTTGCAAGTCATCTAAACCGTCCATTAAAAGCAATGCAAAAAGCGGCAAGCAAAGTGGAAGTAGGTGATTATTCAAGCCAACTTCCTGAACAAGGCTCGATTGAAATGATTGAGGTAACACGTGCATTTAATCAAATGTCGCGAGGGCTGGCTGCGGTAGAAGAAGATCGTCGCTTGTTAATGGCGGGTGTTTCCCATGATTTACGTACGCCGCTAACACGCATTCGCCTTGCCACCGAAATGATGTCAGAACACGAAGATTATTTGCGTGAAGGTATCATCACCGATATCGAGGATATGAATGCAATTATTGACCAGTTTATTGAGTATCTTCGTAATCACAAGTTAAGCGATTTAGCGCCCGATGATATCAACGCATTGGTATCTGAGGTGGTTGCTTCAGAGCAAAAACAAGGTCGAGAAATTAGTTTTAGCGCCAACGAAGCACTGCCGAATATTCCGATTAGTCATGTAGCGATGAAGCGTGTAATCACCAATATGATTGAAAATGCACTGCGCTACAGTGAAGAAGATGTCACGGTTGTAACCCAGTTTTCAACTAATAAAGAATATGTTGAAATTTTGGTGCAAGACAAAGGCCCAGGTATTCCTGAACACGAGCTAGAGCGAGTGTTTCAGCCGTTTACTCAGGGCGATCAGGCACGAGGAAGCGAAGGAAGTGGCTTAGGCCTTGCTATTATCAAGCGTATTGTTGATATGCACCAAGGCAAAGTAACACTGCGCAATCGCTCTGAAGGTGGCTTAGAAGCAAAGGTTAGCTTGCGAATTCATCTAAGCAATTAATATTATGGTGCCTATTTAGGCACCATAAATCTGTTCTGCTGTATTAAACAGCACCCAGGATGTGACAATGTATTTGTCATTAGACACCGGAATACATCCCCTGTGGGTGTGCGTGAAATAAGCTGGTGCTATAACCATAGAGCCTTGCTTTGGTTTTATCTTTTTATTCTGATAATAAAACTCTGTTTCGCCGCCTTCTTCTACATCATTTAAGTAAAACATAAACAGTAAAATACGGTGCAAGCTATCGTTATGCCCTTTTTGTGGATAAACCTCACTATGCCAGTAGGGATAACCACCTTCTCCAGCAGTATATTTTTGCGCTTGAATTTGGCCTAAGCGAAAGATTTGTTGAACCAGAACTGGCAATTGAGGTTTCCCAACTTCTTCAAAATTTTCAACCGTTAAGTCAACTGGTTGTTTCGTTGTTGGGTGATACACCTTTAAACCAAAAGCACCGATTAATGCAAAGAAGTGTTCTTCAAAGTATTCAAATATTTTCTCAGTGGTATGTTGCAGAATATGCTGGAGTTCTTTTTGATATTCAATATGTTGGTTGAGGTATAAATCTTGGCTATTTTTCTTACTAAGATCGACCCCACCACTGGTTTTACCTTGTGCTAAAAATGGGCTGTTATCAAATTTAGTGATAAAGCTATCACAAAACTCTTTGCTCAATACGTTGTCATAAACCCGAATAAAATCCTGCATTATTGACCTTATTATTTTAATTATGATTAAACATAACTATAGTGAGCACATAATTAGTATATAAAGCTCAATTGATATGTTTAGTGAAACACTTATGCCGCGTTTTAGCGAAACAGATGCGTTAGGACACATTAATAATACTGCGCTACCGGTTTGGTTTGAAGCCGCTCGTACCCCTTTTTTCCGTTTTTTTACTCCTGACTTAGATTGCAACAACTGGAAGCTTATCGTTGCAAAAATTGAGGTGGAATTTAAAGGTGAGCTATTTTATGGCCAAGAAATCACTATAAACTCAAGTATTAGTCGCATTGGATCATCATCATTTGTGATTTGCCAAGAAGTGTACCAGCATAGTGAGTTGTGTGCGGTTGGGCATGCCACAATGGTGCGATACGACTTTGCCAATAAAGCATCTACACCGTTAAGTGAGCAAGAAAGAGCGTCATTAACTGCCCACCTAAAAGCAGAGTAAGCTGTTTTTAGGTGGATAAAAAGTTTCAGTTACCTGTTTTTGAAAAGCTCATTGCTGGGTGAGTCACAAACAGCTACCACAAACTCATAACCATACTGGGTATTTTTGTTTTCACTAATCAACAGCACCTCGTAGTCGTTTAACTCTACTACTTTTGTATTTGCGGATTTAGCACAACGAGAATAGCTATCAGCTTCTAGTCGATAAGCGAACATTGCAATTAAATAACGCATTACCGATTCGTACCCTCTATCAATTGGAATTAATAGTTCGTCTGACTCACCCGCGGCGTTATTAAATTTAATGCTAAATGTTTCTGGCTTCTCTGGCTCTTGTGTTTCAACAACAGCAGCAGTATCAAGAGCTTGTTGCTTCGCTAAATCAGCTTGTTTTTGTTCTACTTCAGTGACATTAGGGTCAATTCCATTAAGTATTTCTTCGATGCTCTTTTGCTCTCCTTGCCAAAGCGACAGTAACTGGAAGACTACAGTAAAACACACCATAAAACGCATGGAGTTAGAAAAAAACGGATGATTACTTTTAGAAAAGAAACGCACCATTTTGATGCCAAATGGCTTTGCCAACAAAATTGCGAACAGATAAAACGGCACAAATAACTGGTAAATCATTAACGCTACAACGCTAATGCCTAAAATCCAGCTAGGTAACACCAGTAAAATGGCAAAGTTATGCGTGTAGTTAAAGTGTGCAGCAGGTACGCCTGTTACTTCATTCACCATAGACGCACTTGATACCAGCGCAAAATTTGTAATGGTGGCATAAAAAAGTAGGATGACAGCTTTTCCAGCAAGACTTTCCCATGCCCTGGAAAACTTAGGCCAAAACTCCATCAGCAGACCAATCACAGTAAGCATTGCAGCTAAACCATAATCACCTTGAAAAATAATCAGCAAGGCGAATGATAGGGTATAGAGTTTTTCAGGTAGTGATAAAGACTGCCAAAAGTTTACTAGCTTAAGTTGGACTAGCTTTAACTTTGGCAGCTTTTGACTAATTAATTCCATTTAGGTGCTTTTTTATTATTAATTGAAATACTTATAGCATTTCTTTTAAATAGCGACCAGTATGAGATTGTGGATGTTGAGCAACTTCTTCAGGCGTACCTGCAACCAATATTTCACCACCACCAGAACCACCTTCAGGGCCTAAATCAACAATCCAATCGGCAGTTTTGATTACATCAAGGTTGTGCTCAATAACCACAATGGTATTACCGTGATCACGCAGGCGATGCAACACCACAAGCAGTTGTTGAATATCGGCAAAGTGCAAACCTGTGGTTGGCTCATCGAGAATATATAAGGTTTTACCGGTATCACGTTTTGATAGTTCGCGTGCTAATTTAACGCGTTGAGCTTCACCACCAGACAAGGTAGTTGCTGATTGTCCTAAGCGAATATAACTTAAACCAACATCCATCAGTGTTTGTAACTTGCGTGCAATGGCTGGAATTTTGTCAAAAAATTCGCGTGCATCTTCCACCGTCATATCAAGCACTTGGTGAATGTTTTTGCCTTTGTATAAGACTTCCAATGTTTCACGGTTGTAGCGTTTACCAGTACACACATCACACGGCACGTAAACATCGGGTAAAAAGTGCATTTCAACTTTAATAACACCATCGCCCTGACACGCTTCGCAGCGCCCACCTTTTACATTAAAGCTAAAACGCCCCGGTTTATAACCACGAGAGCGAGCTTCTTGCGTGCCTGAAAACAGCTCACGAATAGCAGTAAAAATACCTGTGTAAGTCGCAGGGTTTGAGCGTGGCGTACGTCCAATAGGGCTTTGATCAATATCGATAACTTTATCAAACAAATCCATGCCAGTGATTGATTTGTAAGGCGCTGCTTCGGCCGTCGTTGCACCATTAAGTTCGGTGTGCGCTACCTTAAATAGTGTATCGTTAATTAAGGTTGATTTGCCTGAACCTGAAACACCTGTAACACACGTCATTAAGCCAAATGGAATTGAAAGGTCGACACTTTTTAAGTTATTACCGGTAGCACCTTTAAGCTCTAGCCATTTATCTTGAGGTTGATGACGTGCTGCGGGTACTTCTATTGATTTTGTGCCCGAAAGATATTGGCCAGTTACCGACTCTGCACAGTTAATAATATCGTCACGTGTACCTTCAGCAATAACTTGGCCGCCGTGAACGCCTGCACCAGGGCCAATATCAATAATATGATCTGCGGCACGAATTGCATCTTCGTCATGCTCAACCACAATTACCGTGTTACCTAAATCACGTAAGTGCGTTAATGTGGCGAGTAATCTGTCGTTATCGCGCTGGTGTAAACCGATAGAAGGCTCATCCAACACATACATTACGCCAACAAGGCCTGCACCAATTTGACTTGCTAAACGAATACGCTGCGCTTCACCACCTGAAAGGGTTTCGGCACTGCGCTCTAAAGATAAATAATTAAGTCCTACATTAACCAAGAAGGATAAACGATCGCTGATTTCTTTTAAGATTTTTTCGGCGATTTTGGCTTTTTGACCGCTAAAACTTAGGTCACCAAAAAATTGCTGAGCTTCACCAATGCTCATTTTAGTAACATGTGGCAAATTAGTAGTGCCAATAAACACATGACGTGCTTCTTCGCGTAAGCGTGAGCCACTACAACTCGGGCAGTCTTGATTGGTTTGATATTTTGCTAGCTCTTCACGTACTGAGTTTGATTCGGTTTCTTTGTAACGGCGTGCCATATTATTCAGCACACCCTCAAAAACATGATTGCGCACCACAACATCGCCGCGATCATTACGGTATTGGAATTCAATTTGGGTGCGGCCAGAACCATTCAGTACCACTTTTTGCGCATCGGTAGGTAACTTTTCAAAAGGCGTTTCAATATCAAAGCCATAATGATTTGCCACTGCTTGCAGCATTTGAAAATAGTAAAAACTACGCTTATCCCAGCCGCGAATTGCACCGCCTGCAAGGCTGAGCTCTGGGTTTTGTACAACGCGGTTTGGATCAAAATATTGGCGAACACCTAAGCCATCACAGCTTTGACAGGCACCTGCCGGATTGTTAAATGAAAATAAGCGCGGTTCTAACTCTGTCATTGCGTAGCCACAACTCGGGCAAGCAAAGTTAGCTGAGAACACCATTTCGTCTTTTTCCGGCTCATCCATATAGGCTATTTGCGCTACACCGTTTGAAAGTTCAAGTGCTTGCTCAAATGATTCGGCTAAACGAAGTTGTAAGCCATCTTTTACTTTGATGCGATCAACCACTACTTCAATCGTATGCTTTTTATGTAATTCTAGTGTAGGTGGATCGGAAAGGTCGCAAACTTCGCCATCAATACGTGCACGAATAAACCCTTGTGCTGCAAGGCTTTCAAGCAGCTTGATATGCTCACCTTTGCGCTCTTTTACTACAGGTGCGAGCAGCATTACTTTAGTGCCTTCTGGCAGCGCTAAAACTTGGTCAACCATTTGGCTAATTGTTTGAGCTGCAAGTGGTAAGTCGTGGGTTGGACAGCGAGGCTCGCCAACGCGTGCAAACAATAGCCTTAAGTAATCGTAAATTTCAGTAATGGTGCCTACGGTAGAGCGCGGATTATGCGAGGTTGATTTTTGCTCGATTGAAATTGCAGGTGATAAACCTTCAATATGGTCAACATCAGGTTTTTCCATTAAGGATAAAAATTGGCGAGCATACGCAGAAAGTGATTCAACATAACGTCGCTGACCTTCAGCATACAAAGTATCAAATGCTAAAGATGATTTACCTGAACCAGATAAACCTGTGATTACAATCAGTTTATCGCGAGGAATAGTCAAGTTGATGTTTTTTAAGTTGTGCGTGCGGGCACCGCGAACCTCGATATGTTCCATTGTTATCCTATAGTAATAGCGAGCAGCAATATAGCGCTTAGTATTGCATTATATTGTATAAATATACAGCCTTTTGTGGCCTGTATTTCTAGTGAGAAGTTACTAAACTTATTTAAGTTTAGGTTCTCACTTTGGATCACCTTTGTTGTTTAGAAATATTGCTCTGATCTTTTTCGGTTGTTTGACTTTTTCAACGGTTAGCTGTGAATTAACGATTCGCTATGAACGTTTTGGTGAGGTTAAAAGTCGTGCTGAACATGCTGATTTACATGGGCTTGATGTTGACTTTGCTAAAACATTGTTGGCTCAAACTGACTGTAGTTACCGTTTTGTAGAGCTCCCGTGGGCAAGATCATTAGGCGGCTTAAAAGCGGGGTTAATTGACTTGATGTTAAGCGTCTCAAAAACTACCGAGCGCGAAAAATACTATTATTTTTTAGGCCCTCAGCGAAAAGAAACGATCGTTTTGGCGATGAATCAAGATAATGTTTATTCAATAAGTTCACTTGAAGATTTACTTAATTTACCTGCCCCAGTTGCGGTTCATCGCGGTGCTTTTTATGGTGATGAATTTGAGAAAATATTAAAGCAATACCCTGAAAGGTTTATTACCGTAGTAGACAATAATACCAAGTTGGATTTATTAGCCCGTAAAAAAATCAGTGGTTTTTTAGAGGAAAAGGGAAATTTAGCTTATCAAAAACAATATAACCCCAGCTTTTCGCATATCTATATTGATGACTTTGTTGTGAATAGCACCGAAGTGTTTTATGCATTTAGTAAACGCACAATTAGCGAAACACAATTTCAACAATTCGAAGGCATTTTTAAAAGCAGTAAATACCAAAATGAACAGCGTAAAATTTTAGCAAAATACGGGTTAGAATAACCATCTTAGTTTGTGGTAAACTTGCCGCCTTAATTTTCAAATAACTATTTGCTAAACCGCTAATGTCTGCTTCATCTTTAAATGCCCTCGAAAAACGTACCGCAGTGTCGCTTGCCAGTGTATTTGCTTTTCGCATGCTTGGTTTGTTTATGCTTATGCCTGTATTGGCAATTTATGGTACTGAATTAGAAGGCTTTTCGCCTTTATGGATTGGTATTGCAATTGGTGCGTATGGTTTAACGCAAGCACTATTACAAATTCCTATGGGATGGTTATCTGATAAATTTGGTCGCAAACGCGTGATTGTTGGTGGTCTTATTATGTTTGCCATTGGCTCGGTCATTGCGGCAATGGCCGAATCGATTTATACCGTAACATTAGGCCGTGCATTGCAAGGTATGGGAGCCATTGCGGCTGCAGTCTTGGCACTTGCTGCGGATCTTAGCCGTGATGAACAACGCCCTAAAGTAATGGCCGTCATTGGTATGTGTATTGGTCTTAGCTTTGCAGCAGCTATGCTGTTAGGCCCAATGATAGCGGCCTCTTTTGGTGTAAGTGGTATTTTTTGGCTAACTGCAATGCTTGCTGTTATTGGTATTTTTATTGTGTTAACAGTGGTACCAACAGCTGTAAACCGAGCGCCGAAAGGAGATACCTCAGCCTCGCTTAGCGACATTAAAAACCTTATAAAACACCCTCAGTTATTTCGCTTAAATTGTGGTGTAATGTTATTGCATCTAACTTTAACAGCTGTGTTTGTAGCTTTGCCGGGCGAATTAATTAAAGATGGCTTAGCAGCTGAAACGCACTGGAAGTTATATATTCCTGTTCTACTATTGGCATTTATTTTTATGGTGCCAATGATGATTATTGCCATCAAAAAAGAAAAAGAAAAAGTAGCGTTTTTAGCCTCAATTGCACTGATTGTTGCAAGTTTAATGAGCTTAAGTTTGTTTGGTGCAAGTGCGGCCATAATTGGTGTTTGCATGCTATTGTACTTTATTGCATTTAACTTTTTAGAAGCGACCATGCCTGCGTTGGTAGCACGTATTTCACCCCCAGGGCAGAAAGGTTCTGCAATGGGGGCGTTTAGCTCAACGCAGTTTTTAGGCGCCTTTTTTGGTGGTGTTGTTGGTGGATATTTAGCACAAGTAAGCGATGCCCAGACAGTATTTGCCGCAGCAACCTTGGTTGGGGTAATATGGTTTGCCATTGCGTGGGGAATGGAAGTACCACCAAAAAGTAAGTTAATTAGCTTACTCACTGAATTACAAGGGGAGGAAGATGATTTCGACCCTGAAAAAGCAGCCGAAAAGCTTGCAAATGACCTTGCAGATTTACCGGGTGTGTTAGAAACAACAGTAGTACTTGAAGAAAATCGTACTTACTTAAAAGTAAAAGAATCAGAATTCGATTTGCAACAAGCAAAAGTTGTTGCAGGTATAGTTTAATTAAAGGAGACAGACCATGGCTCGTGGTATTAACAAAGTGATCCTAGTTGGTAATTTAGGCCAGGATCCAGAAGTGAGATATATGCCAAACGGCAACGCAGTAGCAAATATCACACTTGCAACGTCTGACAGTTATAAAGATAAAAACACGGGTCAGTTAGTAGACAAAACCGAATGGCACCGCGTTGTGTTTTTTGGCAAGTTAGCTGAAGTGGTTGGTGAATATTGTCGTAAAGGTTCGCAAATTTACGTTGAAGGTAAATTACAAACACGTAAGTGGCAGGATCAGCAAGGTCAAGAAAAATACACAACTGAGATTGTAGTTGATGGCTTTACAGGTCAGATGCAAATGCTAGGTGGTCGTGGTGATAATGCTGGCAACAATGCGGGTGGTGGTTTCCAACAGCAAAATCAGCAGCAATCAGGCTTTGCTCCTCAGCAATCACAAGGTTTTAACCAAGGTGGTCAACAGCAGCAACAAGGTGGCTTTAATCAGCAACCGGCTCAACAGTCTGCTCCAATGCAGCAATCTGGTGGTTTTGGTGGTCAACAACAGTCTGGTGGTTTTGCGCCTCAGCAGCAATCAGGCGGCTTTGCTCCTAAGCAGAATGCACCACAAGGCGGCGCATCAAACCCAATGGAACCACCAATTGATTTTGATGACGACATTCCGTTCTGACCTAAGACAAAAAGAAAAATGTTGAAAAATCTTTTAGAAAGCCGCTATTAAGCGGCTTTTTTAATTTCATTAGAAAATTAATGTTGAAAATCTTAAAATATTCTCTATATTACTTTATAACAAAAATAAATGTTTAATAGTGATGTTTGTGAAAGTTGCTGTGAAGAAATTTAAAAGTGGGGAGCGCTATGTCTTTCTATTAGGAAAGGATGGCGTCCCGGATTTTTGGGTAACTCACTTTGTTACGCAAAAACTGCGAATGACTAAGGCTGCAACATCAATTGAGCAATACCTAAAAGATATTAAGCATTTGAAACGCTGGGAGGAAATGAACAATAGAGACCTTCTTGACGAAATATACAACGGCAAAGTGCCCGATGAAAAAGATGTTAAGGCTCTCAAGGAACACTGTTTATATCACGCCAAGGCATTAAAGGTGAAAACTGTAAGTAATGTGGTCAAAATGGAGAAGTTTCACTTATCAAAAACACAAGATAAGCCCACCATTAGCAAATCTCAATATATTTCCCGAATTGCTCACATAGCAGAATTCCTTCATTTTATTGGAAAAGAGCGAGTCAAATATAAACCAACAGCAGCCGAGCTTTTTGATGAGTTAGATAAAATGAAAACTCTACTTAAGAGCGGTAATCCAAAGGGAAAATCGAAAAAAGTATCTTTGGATAAATCTGGGATTGCAGATGATGTATTTGAAGATTTTGTTGAGGTAGCTAAGCCAGATTCACAATACAATCCGTTTAAAAACCCTGTTGTAAAGTTTAGAAACTATCTAATCGTACAAGTGTTATATGAGACTGGATTTCGATGTGCCGAGTTATTAGCGCTTCGGATCAGCGATATTGGAACGGATACTGATAATCCAACATTGTCAGTTGTTAGACGACATGACAGTAAAGATGATCCTCGTTTAAAAGAGCCGACGGCTAAGACGCTTGGCAGAGCTGTTTCTATCACAAAAGAGCTAAGAGACTTGTTGAATACGTATATCAAGGTTCATCGTGCTGATACAAAAGTAGCGAAAACACATCCATTCATATTCGTTTCACACAAAGATAAAGAGGGACATTATCAATCTGGGCAACCGATCATTCAGCAAACAATTAACGATATATTTAATAGCATAAAAGCGGTGAACCTAGAGCGTTTCTGGGCTATTACGCCTCACTCTTATCGACATTATTATAATGATCAATTGTCAAACACGATTGATCAGGAAAGAGAAGCAGTTAAACAAGAGATTAAACGATTAGAGCAAGCTGGTTTGCATCAAGAGGCAAAACAATATGCTAGTGAAAATATCATTACAGAGCAACGAGAGTTGGAAATTCGGGCTGAGCTTAACGGTCATTCCTCTCTTGAATCAGGTAGAACATACTTGAAACGAACAACAAGAAAACGAGCAAGCGCAATACGCAAAAAAATGCATCAAAGGCTAAAACACAAGGCAGGAAGTATTGATGACTACATCTAGTAAAAAAAAAATTCGAGCGCGTCGAAGCTAAAGTCTGATGTTCGCAAAAGTAAGCATAATTACGAATATGATGTATATCAAGACGTTTGGAAGTTAAATGCAGATTACTCTATAAATTTTAGCTTATTAGCACCTTTGAAATTGACTTCTCAGTTTGAGGCTAATTTTCGTCTTGCATTAGCTGATTACGCATCAGAGTTCTCACCAGGCTATGTTACTTCGATCTATATTAACATCAGGCAATTATTTGCTTTTGGTGTTACAGATAAGATAAAGGAAGAGCATGTAATAAACTTTAAAGCTACCCTTGAAAAAAATAAAGAGTGGAAGCTTGGGCAGGTGCGCTCCTTCATTTTGGACTGGTATGAGAAGGAGATTAAAGGTGTTGATAAAAAGGTTGTTGACCTACTCAGTTCGGTAAAGTTAGCAGGTACCGAAAAAGGGAAAGCTGTTGCGCTAGGGTGCCCATACAGCGGCGCATATTCGTTTGACGAGCAAGTAGCCTTTATTCGCTGGTACGTAGATGCATACTCTTTAAACCAAATAACATTAACTGAATATGCTTTCGTTATTGCACTTCAACAAACTGGAGCCAGACCAATCCAGTTACGCTATCTGTACTATTGTGACTTGGTCGCTCACACAGAAGGTTCAATTACATCTTTTTCTCTAAGAATACCTCATGCCAAAAAATTAAGGGCAGATTTCAGAGAGTCATTCCAATTTAAAGATGATATTAACGAAGATCTCTTTTTGGTCTTAGCAAAGCAAGCCGAACAATCAGTTAATTACATTGAGGATTGTTACAACACAAAACTATCTGAGTCACAAAAGACTACTATTCCGGTATTTCTAAATAAGAAAGAAATAGCCAAGATATCAACTCTCAGAGAGTTCTATGAGGTGCAAGCGAATACACCAGACTTACTTTGTTTAAGTAAATCTGGTGCAGGTAATATGATACGAAACATTGCGAGACTTTGCCCGTTAAAAACAACACGAATAAAAACTGAAGGCATTTATGGTGACCTGCATGTAAACGCAAGGAGATTCCGTTATACACATGCAACAAATATGGCTGTTCTTGGTGCGAGTGCTCATACAATTGCAGAAGAATTGGGACATGAAGATACTCAACATGTGACTGTGTACACAGAATTTAATGAAGAAATGGCTGATAGACTTGATGAAGCACTTGCATCTGATTTAACACCATTAGCGCAAGCATTTTCGGGTACTTTGATTGACGGTGAAAAAGATGCAATTCGAGCCAATGATCCTCGCAGCCGAATCAATAATAACGATGGCAACCCTGTCGGAAGTTGCGGTAAATTTGGCTTTTGTGCAAATGGCACAATTCATTGTTACACCTGCAATAAATTTCAACCTTGGTTAAATGCGCCTCATACGGAAGTTCTGAAAAGTATTATTTCTGAACGTGATCGCAAGCGTAAGATGGGGGCAAGTGAGTTTGTATTACAAGGCCATAATCGAAGTATCGATGCGATCAAAGTTGTTATTCAAAAGTGTAATGCTAGAAAACAAGAGCTGGAAAAAGAAGGAGCGTTAAATGTCTGATGTATTGGTATTTACACCCAAGAATAAACTAGATTTCCAGAAAAATTATGCCGAGTTCATAGCATTTGCAAAAAACGATTTAACGCTTTTTGGTGACCATGTGTTTGAAAGTCCTTTTGGCACTCAAAAAGGATGGGAGTGCGATAAATGGTCTTGGAAACCAGCGAAAGGAAAGAAATTAACCATCGTATTTGGAAACAGTGTAAACCATTCCGAATATATACCATTCAAACAGCCATTTGCTGACTTTGCCAAAGCCTATGTGCGTTACCAACAGTCGCTCGATTTTAAAAATTCGACAACTTGGTCTTCATCTTTAGTGTGGATCTACAATGCCCTAGAAGAAAACGCGATTCAAAATGGTAGAGAGGATGTTGATATCATGCACCTCACTAACACGGAAATTAATCGTATCGAGGAGCAGATTAAGAATAGTGGATTAAGTGCTGGAGGAAAGCGCAATATTGCCCTGTCATTTGAAAAAGTAGTTAATTTCATCAAAGAAAAACGATTCAAATTAGACCTGCAAGAGTGGTCAAACCCTTTCCCTCGTAAACCTGACTCTGGAATTAAGCTTGATGAAGACAGCCTTAAAGAAGAAGAGGATAAATGTCCTTCTGATTATCAAATGCTTCAAGTGGCGGATGCATTTCACAAAGCTAAAACACCTCGTCAAAAGTACTTCTCCAGTCTATGTGTAATGTTGATGTGCCAGCCGAGTAGAAATACAGAGCTTAATGGTTTAACAACAAACTCATTACAAACAAGTGTAAAAGGACGTTTATATCTAATGTGGCATCCTGCAAAAGGAGGAGATCCCGTAAAAAAGTGGGTCCCTAAGCTACTAGAAGATGTTGTAAAGCAAGCATTTGACAGGCTCATTGATATTTCTGCTCCTGCAAGAGCTGCCGCGAAATTTGCTTTTGAAAATCCCAACATTTTTATGATACATGAACAGTGCATTACATCTGCTGATTTTCCGCAAGACAAGCCGTTAACATATAATCAATTTGCAAAAGCAATGGGGTTCAAAACTGGTAAATCAGCAAGAGGTGCGGATATTAGTTGGGTTACATATGGAAACAACATTAAATGGCTCAAAAGCCTTATTAGTGAATTAAATGGCGTATCTGATTGGAAGAAAGAGTTGTGTGAGGGGGCAGCAATTTTACCCAATAATGATGTTGTGGATAGGTACACTAAGGAACCAATAGGTTGCTCTATTAAGTTCCCAAGTTACAGTGATCTACGAATTGTCGTTGAGCAGCAATATACAACTAAAGGTTTTCCCAACGTCGGTGAAGTGAAAATTTGGGATTGCATTACCTTAGTTCGCGAGAATGAGTTTCACAAAGAGTTTGATGTTAAGCCGTTTTCTTGGATTATGGTCGGTCATGGAGCTGTGAGTGATGCTATAGGTTCAGAGCGCCCTTCAGGAGAAGAAACAATCGAGTCAATCTTTGATGAATTGGCAATCACAGACGAAGATGGCACTCGGTTACAATTGAATACACACCAACCCCGGCATTGGTTGAATACTAAGTTGAAACTGGCTGGTGAAGAAGATTGGTTGATTGCCAAGTGGTCAGGTCGAGCTGATATTAAACAAAACAAAGCTTACGATGGAAGAACGCAAGAGCAGAAGTCGCGGTTAACCAAACGCATAGGCCATGTTGCAAATGTTGAAGGTGTCCTGACAGTTGCTCAAGCGAATAAGTTTTTATCGCCATACACATCAGAGTCTCCTCCCCCTGCAATCTTGTTACATGATTTGGGTTTACCAGTTTCGCTAAAGTCACTTGGAATTAATAGAACAGGTGTCGCTCAGTTCACAGGGTTAGGCTACTGCGTGCACAACTATGCGGAAAGTCCATGTGTTAAGAATGGCGATTGTGCGGTCTGTAGTGAGCATGAATGTTTAAAGGGGTTACCTCATACCTTAGAAGAGCTTAAAAACCTTGAGAAGCTCTATGAGGAGCAGCTAGAGGATGCTGTCGCTAAAGCAGAAGATAAATTTTTCGGTGCAGATCGTTGGGTGACAGCCTTAGGTTTCAGATTATCAAAGATCAAAACCATTATCACCATGATGGAAGATCCAAACAAACCAGATGGCACACCTATCAGAATTCCCGATGAGTTAGACCCTTCACCGGTTAAGCGCTCACTCAATATTGACGAGCAGAGTGTAATCCCAACTTTTGACCTTACCGCTTTAGCATTAACTGATATGGAGGAGTAATCATGGCTTTTGTAACAGACAATAAAGAAACGATTCTAGCGATTATCGATGGTTGGAGTGGTAAACTTACTTATGAGCTTCTTTCTAGCAAACTTCAATCAGAATTGGGCTTAAAACGTCCTCCATCACGGCACACGTACACAAAGCATGATGAGATAAAACATGCTTTTGACTTAAAGAAAGAAGAGCTTAGAAACAAGAAATCAATTGCTATTGAAGAGGCTAAATCGATATTCGATAGCTCCGACAAGTTGAGTCATCTTATAGAAAAATTGGACAACGATGATGCAACTATAGCTGAGCTTATCAAGCGAGTTGAGAAGTTGGAAAACGAGAATGAGAGGCTTAATTCAGAGAATAAAAGGGTAATTGGTGAAAACAATATTTTGCTCGAAAGGTTTGCCAGGTGGCAGAACAATCTTCAAAAGATGGATGGTGTTGATATGAATAAGCTCGCAGCGACAATTGATACTGGGTTACCTGCCAAAAATCGAGATTAAGTGTATCAGAATACTTACCCAGATAACGTTATCTGGGTAAGGTCAATCCTAGTCAGAAAACACTTCACTGTTAAGCACGGCACGACTAAGCGAGGTAACTACCAGTGTAATGGCTTAGTTGAATTAATGTGGTCTCATAAAATGCAATTTGTATAAGGCACGCCAGTCAATAGCGTGCTTTTTTATTCGAAAAACGATGCTGAATTTGCTAGGCATTGGTACATTACTTTTTTCCAATGGTTAGGAAATTGATTTGAGTTCACTATAGGCATTAGATTTGAGTTTATGAACTCATCTTTTATCGCTTGAGCTGACACATTTGGAGCCAATCTAATAACACTTGCTTCAAAAGCTCTTTTTTGGTCAATAATTTCACTTAAATGCTTTCCTGCTTCCAGGCGATATCGATTACTCAAATCAAGTTCGTTAAAATGATTTTCAGCCCTATTTTTATCTTCTTGACTCCAAACATCAGGACATTGAACGTAGTAACGTAAAGCGCCGTCATTTTCATTAATGTATTCTGCATATACCCACTGTTCCTGAAAAAAGATATCTTTATCAACATATGGGTGAATGGCTTGCTCTTCTTCAACGGTCGCGTATGCTTGGCCTTTTTCACCCATATTACAATCACGACATGATGGCACTAAGTTAAGAGGCATTACTGAAAACTCAGGGAAGTGGGCTTTAGGTAAGAAATGATCTAAATTCTTGGTGTGACCAATATCACCGCAAAATGGACAACGCTCACCAGAAGAAACTAGTAATGCATCGTAATAATCCCTTGCAGGTTTATCTTTATTCCGTAAGTTATTTTCATATAAATTAATTAGCTTTGTTTTGGTGAGATGACCTATAACAGGCGTAGTATTAGCTAATGGAGTTACTCTTGGGTAGGTATACAAGTTACCCGTCAAACTTAACGCTTGATATTGTCGCTCTTTCGTATGAAAGGTTGGAAAAACTGAAATGAAGTTATTGCGAACATGTATTTGCTCCATTCCTTCTGCACATTTATTCAACATTTCAGTAAACGAGATACTTGGTAGGTTTAACTTCTTCATCCTATCGTTCTTGCATCCCTACTTAACACCATTGCCTTTAACACTGTTCGTCCCTCTAGACCTATTTGCCCCTTATACTCATCTAATATTTCCTCATATGAGGCTCCAGACTCAACAGATTTAGTTAGTAATGAATGATATCCAGAGTTCGATACTTCGAGCACGAAAACTTCGCGAGTCAACACGCCCAAATTTTCTCCAAACGTTTCAATATCAGGCCTTTCTGTACCTATGACTTCCCTTGAGCGAATAACTTTCCATACGCAGGATCTAGGTATTTCTTGTAAAACAACTGGGGAATGTGTTGCGATGATGGCTACGCCATTCTTGACATAAAGAAGGTCACTTAATGTACGCAGAAATGCAGAGAGCAAGGGGGGGTGTAAATGACCTTCTGGCTCATCTAATAAGACTAGCGATTTTTCACCAACTGTGTCGACTAATCTTGTTATAGTAAATAATACAATTGCATGGCCCGAACTCATGCGCTTTAGATAGCTTTGTATATCTTGAAAAAAAAGTTCTTTAAAGTCATCACTATCGACTTGGGTGTTAGGGTGATTTTCTCGTAAATTAGCATACCGAGTATTTAGGATGCTCAGCCCCATGTTTTCGAAATTTTGATCGCTACTTAGTTTTTCAATCGCATCAAGCCAAAGTCTTTTCTTGTCGTCTTTACGTAAACAACCGATTAGTGCCGAAATGAAATCTTTGCGCAGATCTTCTAATGAATTTAATTCATTACCATTTACTCTGCTTTTAAGCCCAATATAAAAATACTTCGTACCTTTGGCTGGATCGGGTTGTTCTTGTGGTGGAGTAAATGGATCAAAAGCGCTAAAAGACACAGAAACTAGAGACCGGAAATATCCATTTGGAATTCTAGACTCAGTAAAATGATTATTTTCAGTAAAATAGTAGTTATCATTCCCAGGTTCGGTTATCGCGTTAATCATTCCGTTTAAAATAGTTGTTTTGCCACAACCGTTACGTCCGATAAAAGCATGGATATTCGTACTGGGAATTGATCCGACTTTCACTCCGAATGGTATTTTCAAATCGCAAAATCCATCTAAGCCTTGTCGCACAAAATTAAAGTCAAAATCGGATAATTCAGCTAAGCCTTGGAGGACCCTTGAGAACTGGCCATGCACGTCCGATAAGGTAACACCACGGAAAAGAGATGTATTTAGTACCTCTTCATCTTCAATTTCTTTTAACTTTTCTGGCTTATATACAATGTCTTGCAACGCAGATAGAAGGCTAATTTTAAGCTCGGCACTGAGCTTATTTAGATTTTTGTAATATTCAGCATCTGTACCTAACGAAAAATATTGATCAGTTAGTAAAGAAAAGGCCTGACCTAAAGTTGAGTATGTGCTTGTCTCTGTTGTCTGCCCTTTGTAAGCAATCTTCACATTACCAATGTCGTGCTTTATTCCTGCACCATCAAAAACAGTTAAATAAAACATTGTTACAAAAGAGTAGTCGTTCCAGTTATCTACACTCAAATAAGCCGTATCTACAGCTGTAGTAGGAGCACGCCCATAATTATTTACAACAACAAAATTCATCCCTACATCCCACCATAAAACGTGTTTACAAAACCCTTAAACTTCTCGGCAAGCCTTGGTATTACTTTCTTGCGTTGCAATACGCTAGGTGGCTTTTCCATCGTTGCTACTATGTCTTCACGCAGTGGTTCTTGATTGTTGAATATCATGCGTTCGACTAGTTCTTTTACGTTTTCTGGAATAAGGTTTTCTTCCTCAGCCATTTGTTGAGTGGCTTTTTCTTTTTCTACTTCCCAGTAAACTGCAAACGCGTCATCTACTTCTTCGGCTGACTTCACTTCTGGTAAGTTTTCTCGGATGAATTTATCAATTAACTCTTGTTTGCTGCGAAGGTTAGGATCACCACCAATAACCTGCATAAGCGCTTTATATTGATACTGATATTCTTCTTCAGTGTCAGTCTCTTTGAGTTTGCTAAGCAGATTTAAGATGTAGGCAACGTTTACCTCATCCATCGCCAGTAGCTCTAGTTCAAAGTCGACTTCTTCGAGAATAGATTCTTTTTCAGGTGCAGTATTAGTCTTAACTTTGTCATAAAGATCAAGGTACTTGCTCTTATAGTCTTCGAACCCTTGTTCACTGATGTCTACGTCATCAAACTCAAAGTCGGCAAAGGTTGAAAGCACGTTACGCAATCGCATTAATTCCCTAAAGGCTTTAACGTATTCCAGCTCCATATGCTCATCTTGCAACGAATCAACACTATCTACCTCTGGCGCAATCTTTTTAAGCTGCTCTAAAGCCTGATTAAACAGCTTAAGGAATTCTTCATACGGCGGCATTATCACCGTATCTCTGGCGTCTTTATTTGAGAACAGTGCTAAGGCTTCGTCTGTGCGCTTTTTCAGGTTACGGAAACAAACAATATTACCCTGAGACTTTTGCTCATTCAGAATACGGTTAGTGCGTGAATACGCCTGAATCAACCCGTGATATTTGAGGTTTTTATCAACGTATAACGTGTTAAGCGTTTTACTATCAAAGCCGGTAAGGAACATGTTCACGACTAGCAGAATGTCGATTTTTCTTTCCCGAACCTTTTTTGAGATATCGTTGTAGTAGTTATAAAACGATTCGCTGTCTTTCGTGGTATAGCTACAGCTGAACATCTCGTTGTAATCGCCAATGAACTGTTCTAGCTTATCTCGGCTATGGCTATATGCGGCCTGAGGTTCGGCAACTTTATCCAACACGGCCTCATCTAAGCCATCAGCGTCTGGGTCTTCTTCATTGGCAGCATAGGAGAATATCGTCGCAATTCTCAGGTTGTGTTTACCTTCAGCCTTTTTCTTGGCAAACAGCTCATAATACTTAATTAAGGCAGGTACGCTCGACACACAAAACATGCCAGTAAATTCTTGGCTATGCGTTTTGCGTTTATGCTGAGCAATGATGTAATCAGTGATCTTTTCCAACCTAACATCAGATTCCATCAGCTCTTTGGTATCAATGCCTTCAACCTCAATATCCACCTCATTAGCGCTGTCTTTCTTCTTATAGCGGCCAACGTACTCAATATTGAATTTGAGCACGTTCTCATCCTTAATCGCATCAACAATGGTGTACTTGTGAAGTGGCTTATGGAATAAGTCTGTCGTGGTGTATTTACGAGATGATTTTGACACCGCATTCTTTTCCAGAATAGGTGTACCGGTAAAACCAAACATTTGATGATTAGAGAAGAACTGAGTGATCTTCTTATGGGTATCACCAAACTGACTGCGATGGCATTCATCAAAGATAAACACCATATTCTTGTCTTGCACCGGTTCCATTCGTTTAGAATAGCGTTTATGGCTAATGGCGTTATTGAGCTTTTGTATGGTAGTAACAATCAGTTTGGTATTACGTTTTTCATTAACTTTGTCCGCTGGAATTGGCGCGTCAGTAAACTGATCCACTAACAACTTAGTGTTATCAGTGCTATCAACACAACCTTTAGCAAAGCCATTAAATTCTTTACTGGTTTGATAGTCGAGGTCTTTACGATCAACCACAAATACCACTTTATGGATGTTGCTATCGCCGGTAAGAAGTTGTGCTGTTTTAAACGAGGTTAGTGTCTTACCTGAGCCTGTGGTATGCCAGATATAACCGTTGAGCTCATCAGTTGCTTGATTCTGAGCTTTTAACTGTTCACGCTCTGCAACTCGTTCAATAATCGCTTCTGTGGCATAGATTTGATACGGACGCATCACCATCAAAATGCGGTCAGTTTCATTCAACACCACATACTTAGTGATCATATCTGTTAGGTGTTGAGGCGTTAAAAACTCGTTGGCAAACTCAGTTAATTCTGTAAAACGCTCATTTTTAACATCGGCCCAATAGAAGGTTTGTTTAAAGCTTTGTTTGCGATTATTGGCGTAATATTTAGTGTTTACGCCATTAGAAATAACAAATACTTGAACATACTGAAATAAGCCATCTTCAGCCCAATAAGAGTGACGCTGGTAACGGTTAATTTGGTTAAACGCCTCTTTAAGCTCTAGTCCTCTGCGCTTAAGTTCAATTTGAACCAGCGGCAAGCCATTAACCAGTATGGTAACGTCATAACGGTTTTTATAATGGCCTTCTACCGTTACTTGCTGAGTTACTTGGAAGTGATTCTTACTAAAGTCATCATCAAGAAACCGAACATAACCAACGGTGCCATCATCCTTGTTGATTTGTAGCCTATCACGTAGCGTTTTCGCTTTATCAAACACATTACCTTTCGATAGGGCATTACGAATTTGCTTAAGTTCGTTATCGCTAATATCAAAGCCATTAAGCTTTGAAAGCTGCTTTTTAAGATTAGCTCTGAGCGATTTAACATCGGTAATGACGGCTTTTTCAAAGCCGCCTTTAACGAGCTGTGCTACTAAGTTATTTTCTAATTCTTGTTCTGATTGATAGGCCACATTAATTCCTTGTACTTCTAATCCTTATACAAACATCTGCTGCAACAAGCCTTTTTTAAAAGTTTGAGTCAGTTCAATTTGCTGGTTTACGGCATCGAGCTTTTTATCAAGAGCTTGCAGAAAATCCGCTATTTTCTGCTGTTCTTCAGCACATGGAGCGATAACTTTTACATCATGAAAAAACTCTGTAACACTGACGTTCAACAAACCGTGATTTCTCGCACCTTCTTGAGCAATTTTGTTTATTTCTCTATTTAAGTTACCAGCTTCAAAGTATTGCTCCCAGAACTCATCCTGCTGTTCTCCGTGAGACTTAAAGCAGATATAAAGTGTCGATACGACGCCTTTATCATAATTATTTAGGCGTTTAATTGCGCCCATTGGGTAGCCCTTTGAATAGCTTTTGTTATAAGCAAAGTCACCTTTTTCTAACAAGTAGTAACCAGTAACATCATTGGCAGATACAGACTTATTAAAATACTTTTCTTGGTTAATTAACCCTTGTTGAGCGGAGATGGTTAATACATTCTGATTGTCTTCTTTGTTTTTACGAGTAACCCGCTCAAAAACTTGCTCAAATCTCTGCTCTTGCCAATCAGGAAAGTCACTACCATTATCATCTTTGAACCGGATTTCTTGCTTGAACAGCTTTTGCATCACGCCTTTTTTATATTGAGTCAGTAAGGCATACTTTTCCTTAAGTAGGCTAATTCTTTTGTCGATAAGATTGATTGAGTGTGCAACTCTTGATTGTTCTGACAAACTAGGCAAATTAACTCGAAGCCTATTAAATTCTTTTTGCCCAAGAGTTTTGTTGCGGCCTGCGCCACCAGGGGAAGCCATTTCTAAAAGGTACTTCCCCTTGTTCGTTAAAAATAGCCAAACTAAATAATCCAGCGTAACCTGTTCTTTTTTTGGCTTATACATAGGAAACCTATGGGAAGCAATTTTACCTAATTCCTGCTCGGTAGTTTTAGCTAAAGCTTGTTCCCATGCAAAAACAATATTTACAATAAATAAATCAGGTTCTAGCCAAAAAACACGTTTATTTCCGATTTGTTCTTTACTTGTCTTTTCTTTATGAAAAATTCCTTTCCCCCAAGATCGAATTCCTATTTCCGTGTACTCAATGTCATCTTTTAATTCCACTGGTTTCGTTATTCTAGTGGTAATATCTTCAATTTTTTTCGACTCATAGTTGCCAAAAAACTCAGGAAATCTCAATTTAGGAAGATTGTTAGCTTGCACCATTACCTCCAAAAGGAGCTTCGACATTTAGCTCTTTACAAAACGCAGCTATTTCCGAATCTACTTCTTTCATCGCTTCTTCAATATTAATTAAAGCTGTTGATGTTCCATCTAAACATATAGGCTCCTCTTCTTGGAATGTATCAACATACCTAGGGATGTTTAAATTAAAGTCATTTTCATCTTCAATTTCTTCAATAGATGCAACATATGAAAATTTATCTATATTTTTCCTCTTAACGAGACAACTAGTAATTCTTTCAACATCTTCTTCTGAGATTAGGTTTTGATTAGTTGCTTTTTGGAAATAAGCACTTGCATCAACAAATAAAATATTATCTTTATTCTTTCTGTTTTTACTTAGCACTAAAATACATGTTGGTATTTCGGTGCCATAAAAAATATTGGCTGGTAAACCTATTACCGCATCTAAGTAATTCTTATCTTTGATTAAATGCTTACGAATATGACCTTCAGCAGCACCTCGGAATAGCACGCCATGAGGCAATACAACCGCCATTGTGCCGTCGTCATCTAGTTGATGAACCATATGTTGCACAAAAGCAAAGTCTGCTTTTCCTTTTGGAGCCAATTTACCGTAATCCTGAAAGCGTTCATCTGTCAGAAAACCTGAAGATGCACTCCAATCAGCAGAAAATGGAGGATTAGCTACCACTGCTTCAAATCGTTTTTCAATATGATGCGGCTGCTCCAACGTGTCATCTTGTTGAATATCAAATTGACGGTAATGCACACCATGCAAGATCATATTCATGCGAGCAAGGTTGTAGGTACTAGGGTTAGACTCTTGACCGTAATAGTTACCAACTTCTTTTACTTCTTTCGCTACCCGCAGTAATAATGAGCCTGAGCCACAGGTTGGGTCGTAAACGCTTCGCAGTTTGTCTTTACCCATGGTAACAAGCTTGGCTAGAAGCTTGGATACCATTGGCGGGGTATAGAATTCACCGGCTTTTTTACCCGCACCAGAAGCGAACTGACCAATTAGATACTCGTATGCATCACCTAGTACATCGATTTCTGTTTCGTGGTGTAGAAAATCGATATCATCTAAGTGAACAAGGATTTTTGAAATCAGCTCGTTTTTGGCTTTTTCTGTTTTGCCCAGCTTATTTGACGTTAAATCTAAGTCATCGAAAAGACCATTGAAGTCATCTTCTGATGCCGTTCCCATAGTGCTTTGTTCAATATGGTTAAGCACTTCAGACAACGCTTCTAGGATAAACTCACCGTTTTCACCTTTTTGAGCAAGCACATGGAAAAGCTCACTTGGCTTTAAGAAGTAACCTAAGTGGTCAATGGCTTCTTCTTGAATAGCTTCTAGATATTCCTTGCCTTCATCGGTGTTTTCATCAATAGCATCAAACTTAATACCATCCTCTTTTAATAGCTCGTCTGCATATATATCCATACGCTCAGACAAATACTTGTAGAAGATAAACCCTAAAATGTAATCACGAAATTCATCAGCACTCATGTTGCCACGTAAGGCGTTGGCAATATTCCATAACTGTTTTTCGAGTGCTTTTTTGTGTTGTTCAACCATCTTGGTTACTGTTCCTAGTTAAGTTGTTGGCCTGGTGCTATTGAGAAGTCGATTAGGTCGACCAGGCTGTTTTTATTCTTCAAATACAATTGGTACTCATCGCCAGTTAACGTTGCATTGTCTGTACAATCAACATTCCATTGGCGGAGTAAGTAATTTGCTAAAGCGGCTCGAACCTCAAGTTCAAGTATGCCCTTTGTCATGCCGTAATCCATTTCAATGGCCTTGCTATGGCCAAGCCTTGGATGAGGTACTAGCTGTAATTCACAAAGCGTATTCCAAGCTGTATCCATGTCGGCCAGTTCATTACTTTTAGGCTCAGTTTCTTGCAGTTCGATACGCTTAAATCGCGTGCAAACAAAATCCCGAAACTCTTTGCTCTTGCGGTCATAAGCTCGCACATGCCAACGATGACCGTTATTAACAATGGCATGTGGTACTAACTCCCGTTTGGTTGCACCGCTGCTAAGAGACTCATATTCGCACCGAATCGCTGAATTCGAGTAAATCGCTCGCATAATGGCCGAAATGATTTCAGCGTTTGGGTGAACTAATCTAATCGCATCAAAACATCTTGGAGATTCCTCTTGTGGCAACGAGAAACCATCTCCAAAGCCTTTTGCCAATGTTCTAAGCACAGACTCGGGATCGTGCTCGAAAATGGCTCTGAAAGCGTCTGAGCGCACATATCTTTTATTTTCATGCATGAGCACAGCATTGTCTGGTGCTAATTCTCTATATAGAGAAAGATCGCGAGTACACGAAGCTAAGCCAGTGCCAAATTTTTGTATCAAGTCAGCCCTTGCTATTTGACCAAAGAATTCAAGGCTATAGTCAATAAAAGCTAAGCGTTCGCGTTGTGCATGGTTCAGATTTTCGAGCTGCATACTTTAATAAAACCAAGTTTTAATCAAAGTACATTAGCTTAATCAGAGTTAGGGAGCAATCATTTTGATGTAATCATTTTGATTATTTTGTGGTTGATGGTGTAGGCTATTTAATAATTGATACAACAGAGCTCAGAACATTGATGGAACCAGAATATAATTCAGGCAACCTCAACTCACTAATCAATGATTATAGGCATATAGTAGTCGTAGACATTGAACATACATGCGCTATGGACGGTTCGATCCCACCTGAGGAGCGGGAGACAATAGAAATCGGTGCTGTACTTCTTGATACTTGTTCATTACAGATAATTGATGAGTTTAGTTGTTTGATTCGCCCAGTTATCCATCCGAAGTTAAGCAAATTCTGCACAGAGTTAACAGGGATCACACAGTCTGAGCTAGATGTTGCAGAGCCATTTCCAAAGCTGTTCGCGAATTTCATCGACTGGTTACCTAGCGATGCTGAATATATTTTTGCTACTTGGGGGGCTTACGACTTAGTGCAACTTAATATCGATTGTGCATCGCATGGGATGCCAGAATTTTCCCCGTCAACAACCTTAAATTTAAAAATTGCATTTAAAGAAGCTCGCAATTTAAAGAAAAAAGTGGGACTGAAACGAGCGCTGGAAATTGCAAATCTTTCATACGAGGGAAATCATCACCGAGCTTTGGATGATGCTAAAAATACGGCGAAGCTTTTGCCGTTGATTTTTAATGATAAAGAGCGGCCAGGAATTTATGAAGCCACCATTAAATTTGAAATAAATGAAGATTCATTAACGATGGATGAAATTGACGACAGTCTTTTTGATGTTGGGTTTGATGACGCAATTGTCAGCCATTCAGGCGACGGAAAAGTTGCAATCGAATTGAGTCGAGCGGCCACTAGCTACGCGGATTTGGTTGAATCAGTTATGGCCAAGGTAAAGAACGCTATCCCCAGTGCAAAAGTCATTCGGGCTTCGCGTGACAGTTGGCAAACAAGCCAAAAGCAACATACAAATCCTTTCAAGAACAATGGCCTAGCTAACTCCGGTGTAGACGTAACGACTTCTCGAATTCGCAGCAGAAAAAAGCTTGAATCAATTGCTGAAATTGACGACGGCTATATTGTCGATATTCCAGATGACAAGGAGATGCTGCATCCTGCTCGATATTTCGAGGCTCTGTACTTACAGAAACTTCGAGCCCAAGGACTTAGTAATAATGACCTCAGCAAGATGTTAGGCCTGTCGGTCGAGCAATTCGATGACTTTCTTATAGAGAAAATAAGCGTAACACTTACTTTGGCTAAACGGCTTGAGGCAGTGACTGGTATGCCAAGTGAGTTCTGGTTACGCACTCAGACCAAATTTGATAAATCACGCAAATAGGATGATTGGAGATCAGAATTAAGGCTTGATTGTAATATCCGAGATCAGAATCAAGGCTTGATAATAGTATCCGAGATCAGAATCAAGGCTTGATTGTAATATCCGTGATTAGAATCAAGGCTTGATAATAGTATCCGAGATCAGAATCAAGGCTTGATTGTAATATCCGTGATTAGAATCAAGGCTTGATAATAGTATCCGAGATCAGAATCAAGGCTTGATAGTAGTATCCGAGATCAGAATCAAGCTTTATTTTAATATCGGTGATCAGTATGACTCCTTTTGTTAATGAAAAGTGAACATTGGAAATTACTTATTAGATCAATTTACATCTGCCTTTTTGACATTTGAAACAGGTAGGAGTAGCGTAACTAACTATTATAAAAATTGTAGACAATAGACTTCTACAAGTATAAAAATATACCATTTATAATCAATAGCTTGACTTTATTTAGTTGAATAATTAGTAACGCAAGGAGTGGCGTCGTAAATGTCTTTTACTTTCGACAACCTTAATTTCCGTAGAATCATTCTCCACAATGTATACAAACCCAATGACGAGGGGCGAGTAGACCCTTTTCCAAGCAAGGCATTAACCATTCTTGATGCAAATGGATTAGACAAGTTACAGCAACGTATTAGCAGCGTCCTTGGTAACGGTTCACACAGTCTGCAAATGGATATTGCGCAAGATGGGTCAACCAGTTGCTTTCATTGCGCCACGAGATTACTAACCGATGACGACTCGGGCTTCATCGACAATTCAGTTGAAATTGCTGAGTTACACACCACCGCTCATACTAGTAAAAATTGGCCGGGTGGGACTCTGGTTATAATTGACGGAACTGCCGGAGCAGCTAATAAGCGGTGCTTATTCATTATCAAAGCAGAGCAGCAAGCAGGATTCTTTGAAAAAGAAGATGGTAACCAGGTTATCATGGAGTTTCTTGACAGTCTGATACTTACGCCACAATCAAAACTGTACAAAGTTGGTGTGTTTGTTGAAATTGATGGCGCAAGTGTCGGGGAGGATATTAGGAATTCTGACGACTTTGAAGCTTATGTTTTTGACAGTAACATCAAAGCAAAAGATGACCGCAAGGCAGCAAGATATTTCTACTCAGGCTTTTTAGGGTTGAGAATACCAGAAAACGCAGAGCAGAGAACTCGTGACTTTTTTGAATACACCAAAGGCTTTATTAATACAGCCGATATAACAACTGAAACCAAGGTAGACTTGCAACAGGCTCTACATACTTACCTGAAAACAGACCAAAGCAATATCATTCAGAGTAGCGCCTTTGCAGAGCAGTTCATGGATGAAGAGCTTCGGGATGACTATGCTTCTTATATGGAAAACAAGAATTTTCCAATAACAGCCATTGTTAAAGATAATGCGCTAATAAGGCGAAAACTACAGCACCGGAAAATGAACTTTTCTTCCAGTGTGAAACTTACAGCACCAGCCGATGCATTTGATGAGATGGTTCAGGTTATTGAAGTTACTGATGAATATACCACCCTGCAAATAAAAGGCAGACTGACAGAGCAAGAATAAATGAACCGCGAAGATTTCATCAAACTATACGAAGCTGAGCGTCCTATGTATGAGGCGTGGGCAGACTTTGTGCTAAATGAAATCAATAGTGCCATATTATACCATGCGGGGTCACAAGCTGCATATTTGGAGTGGGTTAAGATCCCCCCTTCGCAAAGGGTTAAGCAGGTTGATTCATTAGTAACCAAGGCTTTTATTAGAAAGCGCAACAAATACAAGGACCCATACAAAGAAATAACCGACAAGGCAGGTATCCGCTTTGTCGTTTTGCTTACCTCGCAATTGACGCTACTTTCAGACATCGTCCAAAGCTCAACAAACTGGACCTACTCAAAGGATAGGGAGTTTGACGAGTGGAAGGGTGATGACCCTAGAATCTTTGATTATCAGTCGGTTCATTATATTGTCTATGCTGCTGAAAACATAACCCACAAAGGGGTTGAGATAAAAGCAGGAACCCCGTGCGAGGTTCAATTGCGGACACTACTACAACACGCCTACGCCGAACTCGCGCATGATACTATTTATAAAGGCAACATAGTCACCACGCCAGAGGTGCATAGAACCTTTGCTAAAAGCATGGCTTTGATGGAAACCACCGATGACCTGCTATGCAGCGCCAAAGAGGCCCTGGAAAGCGCAACGGCGGATATTAATTTATGGAAAAGCATCATTAATCGAGAAGCGCAACAGCGACTCAGCGACATTCAGCTAATAGATGACAGCAAAAGTGCCGACCACGTTCTCAGCAGTCTTGATTGGCTACTCCAGAAAACCTCAACTGAAGAATTTCAAGCTTTTCTTGAAAGCCCTGAATATGGCTATGTTTGCGACAGAATAAGAAACCGGCAAGATGGGGCCGTTGAGTACAGGCATCCATTTGTTTTGCTAATGTACTTCTTATCAAAGCGATTCCGCTCAATCCTGCATCGAAAATGGCCTCTGGACTTAGAGTTACTGGAAGGTGTGTACAGTGACTTAGGTTTAGTTAAACCATGGGCAGGAACTTGAACAAATCAAAAAAGACTTGTTCAACGGTTAATTAAAATAAGTGAATTGAAGTTTATTAAAAGCGGTTGTGGTCTCATTTTATTCGAATGAATTTTTGGCCTTACAGATCATAAAAAAGCCTTAATTCAATATTAGAGTACATCACCAAGGCTTCATCCTAATTCCGCGATCAGAATGAAGGCTTATTCTAATAATCTTGAGCAGATTCCAGGGTAACTAAATAACATACGCAAAGATTGCTGTAAGCAAGCCTTCGTCAATCAGAAATAAGCCTTTATTCTAGTATTATATTCTGAACACGGAATATATAAACCCAAGCATTCTCTATTTGCTCATTATGCAGCTAAGAATCCAAATTGTTTAATCACTGGAAGAGCTTGCTTGCATAGTTACACATATGTGTTGATCTTATGGTGAACTAAAGTTAATTGATGGTGTAAGTTCATGAACTAAATTCATATTTACTATTTAAGTTTATAACCTGATTTAGTTGTACTAAACTTATAACTTAGGTTCATACTAGGGAGCTATAGATGGCACTAATAGGATATGCGAGGGTTAGCACGCAAGAGCAAGACCTTGAAGCACAAATTGATGCATTAGAGCATCATGGTTGTAAGAAGATATTTTCGGGTAAGCAAGGCGGTAACTCTTTGGATAACGTAAAAAAACTTGAAGAACTGCTCGATTACATCCGTGAAGGTGATGTTGTTTGCGTTACAAAGCTTGATCGTTTAGGGCGAAGCCTAAAAGGGATTATGACTTCAATCGATGATATTCATTCAAAAGGTGCTGCTCTCACAACCCTCGACGGGGTAATAAATAGTGCAGATGATTCGCCATTCGGTAAAGCAGTTCTTCATGTTATTGCCGTTTTTGCTGAATTAAACAAAGGCTTGATCATTAAAAATACGACTGAAGGGCGTGAACGGGCTATTGCTCAGGGCAAGCATATGGGCAGACCAAAGACTATTCCTGATTCTGATAGGGAAAAGATCCGCAAGCTAGTGCAATCAAAGAAGAAATCTCAGAACCAACTCTCAAAGGAGTATGGCGTTAGCAGGACAACGATAAGGCGCATCGTAGAGGGAGGTTAATATATGAGTAAAGAAAGAGGTCAACGTAACAGAAATTTATTCCTCGCTTGGGTAGCAGAAATGAAATCGAAGGAGTCGCCTAATTGGTTGGATTATTGGCATGGCAATACGTTAAGCCCCAAAAAAATTGCAGATGAACTTGGCTTTGATTCTTCTGCATTTAAGGAAAAAAGAAATAAAGGGCTCTTTGATTTGTTGCAAGACCTTAAGCAAGAACTTGCTACATCAGGTGTCTACCAACAACGAAAGACCAATCTGCCTCTCGACAAAGAGGTAATAGCAGTAAACAAAGATGCTGAAGAAGACATAAAAGACAGCGCCAAAGTCCGTGACCTTAAAAGGATAAACCGCAGGCTACAAAATGAAAATGCAAAACTAGCTGCTGAAGTTGCCAAGCTATCAGAGTTTAAAGATGTATTGATTGAAATGGGTTTGTGGAAATGAAGAGTAGCGCTTATCTGGTGAGGATAACCAGAATATATCAATACCGCCCAGATAATGTACGATTGGGGGCTGTTTTTGTTAATCAAAAAGCAGGCGCGCACCGTATCGAGATTCTGACCACGCAAAATAAGCTGAATATTAATCCAAAAGTCGGTCAACAATGGAAAATCCTCAAAGAACAAAACTTCAGTATTAGACAGCAGCAAGTAAGCACGGACGGTTATGTCGATGTTTGGCGATTTATGGAGCCTACACTGAAATGTGTGATGCCAGATAACGGTGCTGGCTTCGTAGCCTTTTTAAGCTCTGAAAAAGCATTTGAAGGTATCGGTAAGGTTAGCGCTCAACTACTTTGGTTAGAGTTTCGAAGCGATATATTCGACATTCTAGAGTGCGATAAATATGCGCCATACGAAAAAGACCAATCAAAAACCAACTTTCAAGTAGTCAGGGAAGTTCTGCTGAGCGACAAAGCCGTGCATGGGCTATGGGAGGGCTATAAAGAGTATTCAAATTTAAAGCACTCAGCGCAGTTCGTTAAGTGGGAAATAGAAGCACCTATACAGCGCCAACTTTTTAGATTCGCCGATCAGGATGCAATCAATTTTATTACACAGAATCCATACCGATTGTTTTCACTGGGAATGCGATTTCACAAGGTAGACGCTATTGCCCAAAAGCATTTCGCAATTAAACGGGATGATGAAATCAGACTGGTAGCCATCGTTGAACAAGCATTGAGATTATGGAGTGATCAGGGTAATACCGTCGCAGATTGGCAAGATATTAAATCATGTGTCTCTAGGTTGTTGAATAATGACAAGCTGCTAGTTGCAAAGGCATGTGAACTAGATGGCGATATCGTAGGCTTTGTTAAACAAAACAACCAATATTTCGTTTCTGGCAATTATATATTTGAGAAAACCATTTCTAAACGGCTCGGTAAACTCTCTAAGATACAGCAGACGTGGCAAAGTAGTTTAGAAGAGGCTTATGCGTCTTCAATACCTGATGGATGGACGTTAGAAAAAGCTCAAGAACGTGCAGTAAGGACTGCTTTACTCAGCAATGTATTTGCACTCACTGGTGGTGCTGGAACAGGTAAGACATTTACCACAAAGCTTATTGTCGATGCTTATAAAAAGCTAGGCTATACGATATACCCTGTAGCGTTATCAGGAAAGGCAGCTCGTAGGCTACAACAATCAATCGGTTTTGAAACGAAGACTATTGCAAAACTTTTGCGCGAATCAGACCTTGATGAAAATAAGGCAGTACTGCTAGTAGATGAAGCTTCCATGTTGGATGCATATACCATGTGGCGTTTGGTTACTTTGTTTTCTGATAAGACTCGGATTTTGTTAGTTGGTGACCCTTATCAACTTCCTCCAATTAATGCGGGATTTATTTTAAATGATGTCATTAAAAGTGGTGTAATAAAACATGTGGAACTTGATGTTGTAAAACGACAGGGAATAGACAGTAGTGTGCCTAGATACTCCAATGCTATACGGCAAGGCATAATTCCAGAGTCATTAACTACCGCAGATATTACGTTCCAAGAATCAACAGGCGACATTTTGCAAGATGCCGTAACCGCCTACTCTGAGTATGACAACGCCATGATAGTCGCTCCTACAAATGATACGGTAAGAAAAGCAAACATCATGCTGCAAGGTGTTGCGAACCCAAATGGCAAGATTCTTGATCTTACGGATATGCCAATTCTCAAAGGAAGCTATGACTTCAGGGAAGGTGACCCGATTGTCATTACCCTAACCAGTTATAAACACGATGTTCAGAATGGTACGCTGGGGGTCTTAAAGTGTGCTGAACCTACAGATGAATATGCTTGTGTCGTTGAACTTGAAGACCTTGATGAAAAAGGTAATAAACGCTTGTTAGAAGTGGATTGGCAATTATTTGAATATATCGATCTTGCTTACTGCTTAACCTTGCATAAATTGCAGGGGTCACAAGCTCCGAATGTGATTGTATTGCTTGAGCTAGGAATATTACTCGATCGAAGTTGGCTATATACGGCTGTAACAAGAGCAGAAGATAAAGTACATATTATTGGTAAGGAAACGGATTTTCGTTATTGTGTTAACAAACAGGGGGCAGTTGATACTCGTAAAACCGCCTTGGCAGAAATGTTGAAAAATGTTTAAATTTAAGCGTAATTCGCAAAAATACCTCGATTAATCTACATTGTTATTTTTTAATGTTTAAAAATTAATTAGGGTCACTTGGGTGATGTCTTTGTTAAAGCTGTATTTTTTGCACTGTACTGCCCCTGTATTTGTATGATTTGTCTTAGATAACCATTCTGATCAAATAAGATTAGTTAATAAAAAACCAGCATTTGCTGGTTTTTTTGTGCCTTTATTTAGCTTCAAGCGCACTTTTAGCGAAGTTCACACCCGCCCAACCCGTTTTTATAAAGTTGCGAATATTTTGGTGATCGTCACCAGTAGGGTGTTGTAATACATCTACTCGATAGTAATCACCAAAGCAGTGAAGGGTTTGCTCTTCAGTTAGATTATTTAGCTTTGCAAAGCTGAAGATTTTGCAGCTGCCTGCATTTTCACCCGCATTATTGGTGATCTCTCCATTAGTAAATGTTTCAGGCGTATAGTTGTATTGGCTTTCAATAACTGCCATTACTTGTTGAAATGTAACGCTTTCAGGTGATGTGTTTAATTGCTCAAGTAAAGTTTCTAAAGTCATAATGCTTAACTTAAAAAATAAAAACGTCACTATGCAGCTTATTGTGAATTAGGTGAAATAGTTTTTAGCTATTTGATATTTTGCTGTTTTGCATGGCTTGGGTTACTCTTGGTGGTCTAACCAGTTTTATTGGAGAGCGAAATGGCTAATAAATTAAGCAAACTTGTTAGTAAAGTTTACAAATTACCAAAATCAACCCATGAGTTTTTACTCACAAAGCTATTTACCAGTCAGGTAAAGTTTGCTGCAACTGCAAAGTTAAAAGTGAATAAGATTGGCAACCAACAAGTGGTTGTAACACTCGCAAATAAAAAGCGTGTGCAAAATCATATTGGTGGTATTCATGCTGTCGGTGCCGCGTTAGCTGCAGAGTCTGCCTCTGGTATCGTGTTTGGTATGAATGTGCCTGATAGCCATTTACCGCTACTTAAATCAATGACACTTGAGTACAACAAGCGCATGCAAGGTGACATCACTGCAACTGCATCATTGAGAGAACAAGACATTGCGTTAATTACCACCCAGGAAAAAGGCGATTTAGTTGTACCTGTTATGCTTTCAGATGAAAGTGGCGATAGCCCAATTAGCTGCGAAATGCGTTGGGCTTGGGTCGCCAAAAAGCGCCGTTAGCAAGCCTTTTGAGTAACTTCTTGAGTTGCCAAAAAAACTTTTAACGCATTTATCTCCATTGGTTTGGCATGCAGAAACCCTTGTTCAATATCAATACCGAGCGCTCGCACTATGTGGTGTTGAGCGTCTATTTCAACACCCTCTGCCACGGTTAGAATGTTGTGGCATTTCGCAATAGATACAATTTGATGAAGTAGCGCTGCATCTTGATCTTTTTCATGGATGTGAGTAATAAAACTGCGGTCAATTTTCAGTTCATGGATCGGGTAATCGCGTATCTGTGATAGCGATGAATAACCTGTACCAAAGTCATCGAGCGAAATTAGAAAACCATAGGCCATCAGTTTGTCGAATAATCCTTGCACAGCTGCTTTGTCTTCAATAAAAATCGACTCTGTTACTTCTAAAATGATGCATTTAGGTGAAATTTGATAGTGTTCAACATGACGTTTTAGTATTTCGAACAACGGCGTATACATTAACTGATAAGCCGAAACATTGATTGATAAGCTAATTTCAGTATATTTTAGGTGCTTGGCATAATCATGTAGTGCCTGCTGAATAACAAACTCGCCAATTTCTGCAATCAGCCCAGTTTCTTCTGCAATTGGAATAAATTTATCGGGTGGCACAAACCCTAACTTTTTATTTTGCCAACGCAGTAGCACCTCTAACCCTTTAACGGCGCTTTGCTCGGTGTAAATTTGCGGTTGGTAAGTTAAATAGAGCTCTTTATTTTGAATTGCACTTTTTAGTTCGGTTTCAATATCAACACGATAATGCAGCTGTTCAGCCAGCCCTTTATCAAAAAAGCAGTAACGGTTTTTCAATTTCTTTGCTTCGAACATAGCAATTTCGGCATAAATTTCAGCTGTCTGTGGTTCAATAATTTCGTCAGCATGGTAAATACCAATACTTGCACTAATCGATAACTTTAAGTTATCGAGAATCATGGTCACACTAATTGCTGAAAGAATATTGCTTGCGAGAGAGGCGCTTTTTGTACGATCTGTTGATTGTAAAATAATGAAAAACTCGTCACCGCCAGTACGAACAGCTAATGCACCAGAGCCACAACAGTGTGATATGCGATCTGCGACCAATTGCAGCGTTTTATCACCAGTATGGCGGCCAAAGCGATCATTAATATGTTTAAAGTTATCTAAATCAACGCACATTAAAGTGTATTGGCCTTGATTAAAGGCTTGGTCATTAACGAGAGTGTTATCAAAGAAATAACGATTGGCTAGTTTAGTTAATTTATCGAAGTTCGCTTGCTGATACAGCTTATTTTTATAGATTTTATCTAAGCGATATAAATGGCGGGTGATGAAAAAGCTTATCGCAATCGCTAACGTGCAAAAAGTACTTACCCAAGCCGCAAAATTACTTACTTCACTGTAAATTGCTTTTAGCGGTAACCTAACCGCCACAAAGGTGTTAAATGCATTGTTGTAAGAAATGCCAACGCGCACGTGGGGGATCCCTGAAGTGCGATTTGTATAAATTGAAATACCATCGCTTTGTTTGTAGCGATCAACAGTGCGGCCAGTTATTTTTTTTACGCTTTGATTTACATAGTCAACAAATTTAGCTGGCATTTGTTGGCCATAAGGATGGGTTTTATTGCCATGCAATGATTTAGGCGATGTATGGAATAAGCTCCAGTATTGATTTGGCATCGCGGATTTTTGCGTAACAAGTATTTCCATATCGCGATCTAAAATATCGTAACGCCATGGATTGTGCTGCGAATTTAAATCAACCTCAATGGAAATTAAAATAGGCTGTTGGCTGTTTTTAAGTTGTGTTAAGTAACTGATCGGCAGCCTTAGCGTATTATCTTCTGCAACGGCATAAGGCACGCTAATTAATAATTGGTTTGTTCTTAGGGTTTGTTTTAATCCCAACTCTGAAATGTTTTTCGGTGTTTTTACAACAGCTTTTTGATTACTTAATAAAGTTGTTAACTGTTGTTTATCATCGAGCAAGAAAAATTGCGTAGTTAGATAATATGGAAAGTGGCTGAAAGTAACCTTGTTAACGTTTTTTACATGCTCAACAGTGATGTTTTCAGGTATTTCAGAAAGTAAGCGCTCTGCCATAGTAAATACAACTAGGTGCTGTTCTAGTTGGGCAACAGAAGAAGACATGATGAACTCGGAATGCGCTTTTATTTTTTCATCAACTTTTGCCATATGATTTTGGTAATGCATAGCAATTAGCGTTGAAGCAAGCACAAATAAGAGAGCAACAATAATGATAAATAAACGCCCGAGAAAAGAGCGGTAAAAGTGCTTTATTTCAGACAAGTCATACATAAATTATTAAAAACATTCCGTTGCCTCTCTCCTGAGTCGCATAAGTTAAAGATGGGCAGTTTATCAATATCTGGCTTATAAACTCTGTTTCAAATCAAAAGATCAGAATTGATAACCGTGAATGGTGCTAAAACCAATCAATTTCACAACTAATTTTTCGCTTTTATTAACTTTTGAATCGCTAAACCACAAATAATAAAGCCAAGACCAACAACCGTGGCGGGGTGAATTGCTTCACCTAAAAAAGTATAGATAAAAATGAGTGATAAAAACGGCGAAATAAAGATTAAATTACTAACACTTGCGGTATTTTCAGCTTTTTTCATTGCCATTAGCCACAGTACAAATGTAATCCCCATTTCAAATAACCCAACATAAGCCGCTGCGAGCCATGCTTTACCAGAAGGAATTTGCCAAGCATTTTGCCAAGTCAGCACAAAGGCAATAAAGGGTAAGCCAATAGAGAAACAAATGAATAAGCTAATTACAGGTTTATCAGTATTCTTGGTGCTAAAAATCCAATACAACGCCCAAAGTAGTGTTGATAATAAAGCAAGTCCAACACCCAGCGGGCTTTCAAAATTTAGCTCGGTAAATTGCCCTTTTGTACTGATTATAAGTACACCAATATAGGCGAAAAGTAATGCGGCAATATCGGTTTTTCGAAGGCGTTGCCCAAGCATAGGTACAGCTAGCAGGCTTAACGCAATTGCCCAAGTGTAATTAAGAGCCTGCGCTTGTTGCGCAGGTAGCAAGTCATACGCTTTAAATAAAATGAGGTAATACAAAAAAGGGTTGAGAACACCGAGTTTTAAATACAGTAATGGTTTGCCCAAAAACGCTGTTTTTACATGTTTATAATCACCATTTACAAGTAAAAAAACAGCCAAAAACAACCAGCTAAATGCAGAGGCATAAAATACCAACTGAAGAGGTGTAAGTTGCATTAATGCGAGTTTAAATGCAGTAGCAACAGTCGACCATAAAAAGACGGCCGATAAGGCATAGAAAATTGCGTGTTTTTGGTTTTTTACCATGTGCGTAGTAAGTTAGGGGTTAAGATGAAAATGTTATCTGTATATTTTATAACAAGTTGAATGCAAAGTTGGTTAAATATGCTGATCTATATGGTTATCAATATGTAAAAAAATAGCATTTTAGTATTTAAATGAATTTATTAATATAAAGAGCTTGCAGAGAGCTTTTTCATCTACGAACCAGAACTAACCTTATACCCAAAGCTTAGGGCTAGCTAAGTTTTATACAATCACGTATACTTTTTGCGTTATGCGAATTTTATATTTAATGCTTATTTTCAGTATTTTTCTAAATCCACTTGCGGCGAACAGTATGCAAGGGGAGGAAATGTCGTGCGCTGAAATGCATCAAGTAGAAAAAAGCATGGAAAGTTCAAATCACAGTTGTTGTGATGACAGCCAAATGCAGCAAGAAATGGCTAAGCATGATTGCGAAACCTGTAATGATTGCAGTGCAAAATGCCATACCTCATGCTGTGTATTTTCGGCATTCGCCTTCTCAGAGCCAATAGCAAAAGAGCTCGCGTATCTTACCATTGGGCTTTCAAACTACCCAACACCACTGCAAGTTAGCATTATACCGCCAATAGCTTAATTCAACTTTTTAAGCCGTATTTGCCAACGTCAAATACACCTTATTTATTTGAATTGAGAACTAAAGCTATGAAAAATTTATTAATTATTTGCTTAGCGCTTTTTGCAAGCCTGAGTTTTGCAAACGTGTCATCGCCTGATCTGGTAAATGAATTGACACAATCACCCGCTAAAAGCACCAAGTTTGTCTGTCCAATGCACAGCCATATCGTTAAAGACCACCCAGGCAAATGCCCAATTTGTGGCATGGACTTAGTGGAACTTTCAGCACCTGAAAGTAGTGAAGAAGTGGCTATTTCAGTGTCAGGGCATACTCAGCAGAGCATGGCGTTAACTAAAGCACCGGTTGAGCGTTCTACTTTATGGCGTTTTATTGAGACCTTTGGCAAGGTTGAATATGACGAAAATGGCCTAACCCATATTCACCCAAGAGCAACGGGCTGGGTTGAAAACCTACAAGTAAAAACTTTAGGAGCACGTGTAAAAAAAGGTGAGTTACTTTATGAAATTTACGCGCCTGAGTTAATTGTTGCCCAAGACGATTATTTATCCCTGCTTAAAACAAATCCAACGAATAAAGGCTTGAAAGAACGTGGCCGCACACGTTTACGTTTATTAGGCATGTCAGAAAAACTAATCGACCAAATTGAGAAAACTAAAGAGTCACTGTTTCGCGTGCCTTACTATGCACCACATGATGCGATAGTGTCTGAGCTTGGCATTCGTGAAGGTATGTATGTGCAGCCAGCCGTAAAGCTAATGACCTTGGCGGATCTTTCACAGGTGTGGGTGCTAGCCGATGTGTTTGAGCATCAAATTGATTGGGTTGAAAATGGTAAGTGGGTTGAGTTTGACCTCCCTGCGATAGGTGTGTATGCCATTGAAGGTAAGATTGAATACATCTATCCAGCGCTTGATCCTAAAACCCGTACATTAAAGGTTAGATTGTCTTTAAATAATGAAAGCGGTTCATTTAAGCCAGATATGCTAGCAAATGTACGTATTTATGGTGGCCCTAAAGAAGATGTACTTAATATCCCCGTTGAAGCGCTTATTCGAACTGGCAAGCAGAATCGTGTAGTGGTAGAACAACACGATGGCACCTTTGTCTCGCGTGAAGTGATGGTGGGCATGATCACTCAAGGCCGCGCTGAAATTATGCAAGGGCTAGCACAAGGTGAACAAGTAGTAACATCTGGTCAATTCTTAATAGACAGCGAATCGAACATTCGCTCTGCTATTTTGAAAATGAGTCAAGATGGCAAACCAGCCAAAGCAATGCAGTCGCATCAACACTAGGAGGCGATTATGTTGCAGTGGATTATTCAAACCAGTTTAAAGTACAAAGTATTGGTGCTGTTATTGGCTGCCATGCTAGCGATATTGGGCGTTTATTCGGTAAAGAAAACACCGCTTGATGCCATTCCTGATTTATCGGATGTGCAGGTTATAGTTAAAACCAGCTTTCCGGGGCAAGCACCTGAAGTAGTTGAAGAGCAAGTAACATATCCGTTATCAACCAGTTTAATGGCAGTACCAAAAGCAAAAACGGTGCGAGGTTTTAGCTTTTTTGGTGACTCTTACGTTTACATTATTTTTGAAGACGATACCGACTTGTATTGGGCACGCTCACGGGTGTTGGAATACCTAAACCAAGTAACCGCAAATTTACCAAGTGACGCTAAGCCAACTTTAGGGCCTGATGCGTCAGGGGTTGGTTGGGTTTATCAATATGCCTTAATTGACAAAACAGGTCAGCAAAACTTAGCTCAGTTACGTACTTTGCAAGATTGGTTTTTAAAGTACGAATTGCAGTCAGTGGCGGGTGTAAGTGAAATTGCTACCGTTGGCGGCATGGTGCAAAGTTATCAGGTGGTTGTGGAGCCTCTGAGGTTAATGCAGTACGGCGTAACGCTCACACAGGTAAAGTCAGCAATCGAAAATGCCAATAGTGAGGTGGGCGGTTCGGTGCTTGAAATGGCAGAGGCCGAATACATGGTGCGCAGTCGTGGATTTTTAACCGACTTGGATGCGTTTAAAGCCATTCCCTTAGGCATTATTAATGACGACGGTAGCCCGTTATTGCTAGAACATGTTGCGACCATTCGTTTGGGTCCGCAAATGCGCCGAGGCATTGCCGAATTAAATGGTGAAGGTGAAGTGGTTGGTGGCATCGTGGTGATGCGCGATGGCGAAAATGCACTAACAACCATTGCCAATGTAAAAGCTAAAATTGCGCAAATTACACCGAGCCTACCTCAAGGAGTTGAGATTGTAACGGTTTACGACCGCTCAAACTTAATTGAACGCTCGGTTGAAAATTTGCAGTCAAAACTGATTGAAGAAATGATTGTTGTTGCCTTGGTGTGCTTAGTATTTTTAATGCATGCACGCTCAACGCTAGTGGCTGTGATTTGTTTACCGTTAGCGGTATTAGCGGGCTTTATTTTAATGCGCTTAATGGGCATTAATGCCAATATTATGAGCCTGGGTGGTATTGCGATTGCAATTGGTGCGTTAGTTGATGCTGCAATTGTGATGGTGGAAAACTGCCATAAACACCTTGAGCAGTATCGCGCTGAAACGGGCGAAAACGCTCAGGGAAAAGCGCATTGGCAATTAGTAAGTAAAGCCGCTGTGGAAGTAGGGCCTGCGCTTTTCTTCTCGCTAATTTTAATTACGGTGAGCTTTATGCCGGTGTTTGCCCTTGAAGCACAGGAAGGGAAATTATTTAGCCCGCTTGCCTATACCAAAACTTTTGTCATGGCGGCTGCCGCACTGTTAAGCGTGACCTTAGTACCTGTATTAATGGGGTATTTAGTGCGTGGCAATATACCAAGTGAGCAAAATAACTATCTAACCCGTGCGTTAGTAGCAATCTACCGCCCGATTTTAGACCTCTGCTTAAAAGTACCTAAATTTACGCTGTTGGTTGCTATTGTGATTGCGGCATCAAGTTATTACCCGCTTTCTAAATTAGGCAGTGAGTTTATGCCTGAGCTAGAAGAGGGGGATTTGCTCTATATGCCAACCACGCTGCCGGGTGTTTCCATTGCGGAAGCGGGTGAAATACTGCAACAAACCGACCGCTTAATAAAAACGCAGCCCGAGGTACTTAGTGTATTTGGTAAAGTAGGCCGTGCAGAAACCGCAACCGACCCTGCGCCGCTAACCATGCTTGAAACCACCATTCAGTTAAAACCAAAGAGTGAATGGCGCGAAGGAGTTACCCTTGAAACCATTATTGCTGAGTTGCAAGCAAGTGTGAATTTTCCGGGGCTTGCCAATGCCTGGGTACAGCCAATTAAAACCCGTATTGATATGCTATCAACTGGTGTTAAAACTCCAGTTGGCATTCAAATCTCGGGCGATGATTTAGCGCAAATTGAGCAAATAGGCCGTGATGTTGAGCGCATTTTAGCGGATGTTCCGGGTACCTTATCGGCTTATGCTGAGCGGGCGCAGTCAGGGCGCTATATTGATATATCACCAAGGCGCAAAGACGCTGCCAAATACGGTTTGAATATTGCCGATATTCAAAATCTAGTTAAGCATGCTTTGGGTGGCGCCAATATTGGCCAGTCGGTGCAAGGCAAAGAGCGCTTTCCAATTAACTTGCGCTACCCACGCCGTTATCGTGACCAAATTGAAGAGCTAAAAACACTCCCGTTTTTATCACCAACGGGTGCATGGGTCACGCTAGAGCAGGTTGCTGATATTGAAATTAAAGATGGCCCAGCGATGATTAAAAGCGAAAATGGTCGTTTTATTGCGTGGACATTTGTCGATTTAGCACCAGAGACCGTGATTGGTGATTATATTGCAGCTGCTAAAGCAGCACTGGATAATGAATTAGTGCTGCCTGCCAAGCACAGTATTCGATTTTCAGGCCAGTACGAGTATATGGAGCGGGTTACCAGTAAATTGGAATTGTTGATCCCAATCACATTGGCGATTATTTTTATTATTCTTTACCTCGCCTTTAACTCGTCATTGCAGGCAACGTTAGTGATGTTAACACTACCAGTGGCACTGGCGGGTTCATTGTGGTTTGTTTACTTGCTGGATTATCAGTTATCCGTTGCGGTTGCGGTAGGCATGATTGCCCTTGCGGGGGTTGCGGCTGAATTTGGTGTCGTGATGCTGATTTACCTCAATCAGGCGTTAAAGCAACATAAGGATATTTTAACTGCGGTTAAACAGGGTTCGGTACAGCGCGTTCGCCCTAAAGCGATGACGGTACTGACCATCGTGATTGGCTTAACACCGATTATGTTGGGAGGTGGCACGGGCAGTGAGGTGATGCAAAAAATCGCCGCGCCAATGCTCGGCGGTATGGTGATAAGCCCACTGGTGAGTATGTTGGTATTACCTTGTGCTTATTATCTGTTGTATCGCAATAAAAAATAAACGCACCACAACATAAAACAAAAAAGCGCCAATTGGCGCTTTTTTAAGTCAACAGACCTAATAGTTTTACCTTCTACGAATTGCTAACAGCGACATCAGAAGTAATAAGTAAATAGGTAAACTACCGCTCGATGAACTCGATTTTTCTGGCTCTGGTGGAGCAACCGGTGCAACAACAGTAATGGTTAATTCATCACTGCTGCTTGCGCCATGTTCATCGGTAGCAGTAAATGAAATGATAGCACTTCCAGCGTCGCTTGTGGCAGAAACGCTAGGCGTTAAGCTGTCCTCATTGGTGATATTAATTGCAACACCAGATACTCGTTGCCACTGATAAGTCAGTTGCTCAGTGCGATCATCGCTGGCAGTTGCTGCATTTAAAACCGTTGATGCATTTGTTGCCAGTTCAATATCGTTACCTGCGTATACCTCAGGTGCGCTATTGCTGTCATCATCTGAAATGGTGATTTCAACCTGTTGATTGCTTAACAAGCTGTCATCATTATTAGTAAGTTTGATAATAAAGCGTTCGGCATCTTCAATTTCTTGATCGTCCGTAATGCTAAATGAAATGGTTTTATTGGCAGTGTCGCCTTCAGCCCAGGTTACTGTGCCATTTTCAAAAGAAATATCGTCACTGCTCGCTGTTAGGTATTCAACTTGGTAGTCAAAGGTAATTTGGCCGCGGCTGCCACCCATACGGCTTAATTCAATATTTACATCACCTGTTTTTTCAGAGAAGGTGCGGCTTGTTTGAACAAAGCCAACTTTACCTTGGCTGGCAAGGCCATTAATGGTGACTTTCATAATTCGGTTATCACCGATTTCAAGATTGCTCGATGCATTGTGCAAGCGAATATAAAAGTCTTTTAGTGATGTTTCACCAGTATCTAAAAGTGCCAAACCGATTACTTTAGGAGTTGTATCGTTGGCTGCCCAGGTTAACACTTGCGTGCTGTTACGTTGGCTCATATCGCTATTGAGTTGTGCACTACCATTGATGATTTCAAATTCAACGCTGGCTTCATCGTTAACAGCGGATGGCTTAGCGACGACAAGGCGCAGCTCATCACCGCGCTCAGCTGTTAATTCGGTGCTTTCAAACGCCACGTTAACACTGTTATCGCGAGAGGTATCTTTAACAATGTATAAGCCGCTATTGATATCACTAATTAGAATATTACCGGAAGGCAAGTAAGGGTAAGTACCCCAAGCACCATTAAATGAAGCATTATTTGAGGTTGGGAAAGTATCGAAATAACCGACTTCTTGCGGGTTGATTGGATCGCTAATATCTAAAATAGTTAAACCACGCTCGTAATTAGACATGTAATAACGGTTGCCTTTAACAAATCCGTTGTGGTCTATGGTGCGGTTATTACTGGTCCATTTACCGACAATCGTTGGTTGTGTTAGATCGGCTAAATCAAGAATGCGAACAGTGGTATTTAAACCGCCTTTATTTTCATCAAACTCATCATGCACATACACGTAGCGTTTGTTTTCGTGCCACCAACCTGAATGAATATACTGGCTGCTGCTATCGACATCATCATAGCCTACTTGTCCTAAACGTTCGGTATTAGCAGATTGTGTTGCATCCCAAATGCGAATTTCATTTTCGTTAAAATCGATAAATACATCACACACACCGCTCGTGGCATTAACGCAATCTCGCGTAGCACGGGTGTCGTTTATTGACATGCTGGTGGCGTCATGTGTGTAGTTTGCGCGTGATGTTGAGCCAATATCAAAGCTTTTGCTGGGATTGTTGGGCGTTGTTAAATCATAGGTAGTAAACGAGCCGCCATATTTGTTTGAACCAACAATTTGCATTTTTGCAGATTGGCCGTTGAGCGGCAGATTTAAACTGTAATCAACATTACTGATATACACGTTATGTGCGCTATTTACCGTGAAATTTGTGCCTGCAAGCGATACCGATGTGGGTAAATTATTTAGGTTAATAATCTGCACGCCAGTGTTTGCTTCAGCTGTTACATAGGCGTACGCTTGATAGGCGTTTAATGTATCGTCGTAGTATTGCAGTACTTTTATATCGCGCCACGTCGTATTTGCCCCAGCAACATGACCAACTAATGTTGGGTTTGTTGGGTCCGCTAAACTGTATACGCGAATGCCATCAGAGAACCCCATAATGGCGTATTCAATGCCACTATTTAAATCAACATGTCCCCAAATATCATTACCTGAAGTGGAGCTTGGTAATGGTACATGCGCGACTAAATCTACATTGTTACAGGAATACGAACCGGCACGGCCATTCTCACATGCGGTGCTACTTTGCTGTTCAAAAAGCGCTTGGTGACGCGCTAGTTTTTGTTTTAACTGTTTTGAAATTGTTAAGCTTTTAGTGTCTGCAATGACATTAAAGCCAGCCTTTTGCAACATGTCATGTAAGGCGAGTGGCGCACCAACAATTTGTGTTTTATTGCTATTTGGGTTCTGTACTTGAAAGTGATCAAAGCGGTTAAAACCACCCAACACGGGCACTAACTCGCTTTGTAAGTAAAAAAGTTCAGACTCATTTTTTAATTCGTATTGACCACTTGCGACTAATACTTTGTCCCCTTTACTGGCTTGCGATACAGCATAGGCAATGGATTTACATGGCCTGACGGGGTTGTTGCAGTCACCTTTATCCATTCCGTTGGTAGCTACAAAACGTGCTTTGTCATGTTCGGTGTGTGCAAGCGCACTGAGGCTAGTAATGCTACTTGCCAAAGCAAGTGTTAGCAGTGTAAGTTTCTGAGTCATCATAACTTTGTTAGGATCCTGTTCCTGTATTAATTACAGTGTAACTAATCAATCAAGAGAGTAAACCACCTTGCTGCGGTCATTTTGTATACTTTTGTTAATGAGTTTTTTGTTTGCATGTCAAAAACCATCAACGACTAAAATTGAATTTGTTGTAAAACAACATGGCGTTCAACACACATGTGATGAGCGGCAAACACTCATGTGGTTTGTCTCCGAATTTAAATCGGAAAATGCAATCTCAATTAAGCCTAGTCATTTTTCATCAAACAGCGTTGCCTTAATTGGTGCAAATTGTGAGAAAAGCAGTTGGCAAGTTGAGCTTATGGCAGATGATTTAGACGGAAAAAAGCTATCATTTGAAATGGCGGTTCCGTTTAATGAAAATCACCTAAATCCACTTACTGCGGCATCACCACTTAACATCAGTGAAATGTTTTGGAGTTGGCAGTTAGGCCATAAGTTTTTCCGCTTTGATGGCGACAATGGATTTGCTTTCCATTTAGGCAGTACCGGCTGTAAAAGTGCATCGCGTTTACGGGCGCCTTCTGCACCCTGTACTTACCCAAACCGTTATCAGTTTGAGCTAGCTCGATTCGATGCGCAAAAACCAATTATTTTAGACTTAGATCGTTTGTTTTCTGAGGTGGATCGTTCTCGATCTTGTATGAGTGAACAAGCGAACGAGATTTGTCAGCAGTTGTTTAGCAACTTAACAACTAAGATATTTTATCAGGAATAATATGCGTCGTTCTTTACTGTTGTTGGCACTATTACTTGTGGGTTGTAGCGAGCCAAGTAAGCCATACAAATGGCAATTACCTGATGGTTTCCCCGAACCGCAAATTCCTTCAACGAACCCCATGAGTGATGCCAAAGTTGAACTTGGTCGACACTTATTTTATGACAAAAACTTGTCAGCAAATGGATTGCAAAGTTGCGCGTCATGTCATCAGCAAGATAGAGCATTTGCTGAAATGATCCCAACTTCGATTGGTTCGACAGGTGAGCTACATCACCGTAATGCGCAGGCACTAGTGAACGTTGCTTACAATAAAACACTGACCTGGGCTCACTCTGAAATGACTGAGTTGGAACAGCAAATTTTGCTCCCACTATTTGGTGAAACACCGCTAGAAATGGGTGTGACAGGGCATGAAGAAGAGGTGTTAGCACGTTTTAATACGCCAAAGTACAACGCATTATTTGAGAGAGCTTTTGGCACACAAGATGCGAGTTTTGATCATATTGTTAAAGCGCTTGCCAGTTTTACCCGCAGTTTGATTTCGTTTCAAAGTCGTTTTGATCAATATGCTTACGCCATGCAGGATGATGCACTGACAGCAAGCGAAATACGCGGTATGGATTTGTTTTTTTCTGAGCGTTTAGAGTGCCACCATTGCCATGGTGGTTTTAACTTTACGCAATCAACGACCCATCAAAAGCAGCAATTAGACCGTCATCCGTTTCATAATACAGGCCTTTATAATATTGATGGCAAAGGGGCATTTCCGCTAAGTGATCAAGGGTTATTTGCTATCACAGAAACGCCACAAGATATGGGCAAGTTTAGAGCGCCAACATTGCGTAATATTGCCTTAACAGCCCCTTATATGCACGATGGTAGTTTACAAACGTTAGAGCAAGTAATTGATTTTTATGCCGATGCAGGACGCAATATTACAACTGGCAAGCATCAAGGTGATGGCCGTGAAAACCCATATAAAAGTGCATTTATTAAAGGTTTTCAGTTAACTGAACAAGAAAAGCAAGACTTAGTGGCATTTTTACACACTTTAACTGACGAAAAGTTTATTAAAAACAAAGCGTTTAGTAATCCTTTTAAGCAATAATCACTTACCCAAGCTGGGCTTTATATTGATTTTAATATTTTCAAAGGTATATTGTATGCAAATGTTGATTTCGATATAGAAAGCTAAATATGAACACAAATGCGTTTGCTAATTGGCAACCAAGCAAAGCAATGCAGCAAATTACCACACTAGAAATGCACACAGGTGGTGAACCGTTACGCATTATTACATCGGGGTTTCCTAATTTAAAAGGCGACACCATTTTAGCAAAACGTCAGGACTGTTTAGCTAATCATGATGATTTACGAAAAGGCTTGATGTTTGAACCGCGTGGTCATGCAGATATGTATGGCGCATTGATTGTTGAACCGGAGCGCGATACCAGTGACTTGGGTGTGCTGTTTTTACATAACGAAGGTTACAGCACCATGTGCGGTCATGCCATTATTGCCCTATCTAAAGCGGCAATTGAAGCGGGTGTGATAAGTAAACAAGAAGGTGTTAATCAGATTAACTTTGATGTGCCTTGTGGTCAAATTCGCTCATCGGTAACCGTTAATAATGGTGAAATTAGCGATATTCGTTTTTTAAATGTGCCTTCATTCTTAGCGCTAAAAGCACAGCAAATTGAGGTTGAAGGCATAGGAGTTGTGACTTTTGACTTAGCCTACGGCGGCGCGTTTTATGCCTATGTTGATGCAGATGCCATTGGTTTGTCTCTTAAGCAAGATAACAGTAATCAAATTATTGATTGGGGTAAGCGTATTAAACAGGCGGTGATTGAAAGCACCGAAATTAACCACCCTTTTGAAGCTGATTTAAGCTTTTTGTACGGCACTATTTTTGTTTCGCATACCCAAATAGAACACCCAGATTCGCATAGTCGCAATGTGTGTATTTTTGCTGAAGGTGAGTTAGATCGCAGCCCAACAGGGTCGGGTGTAGCGGGGCGAGCAGCAATTCACTTTGCTAAAAACGAAATTGAAGCACAACAAGAGATTGTGATTGAAAGTATTTTAGGCTCACAGTTCAGTGTTAAAGTGGTTGATACACTAGAATATGGTGATTACATGGCGGTGATCCCCGAAGTGAGTGGGAACGCCAATGTGGTGGGTAAAAACACTTTTTATTTTGATCAGAACGATGCATTAAACACAGGATTTATTTTCCGATGAGCACCCCATTTTTATCGCGCCAAGCGACATTTCGCAGTTTATTAACCAGTTCACAGCTTGATAGCGCATTGATTTTTGGCTACGAGAATATTCGCTATTTATCTGGTTTTAGCGGTCATGCAGCCTATTTAGTGATTAATCAAAATAGTGGTTATTTAGTCACTGACTACCGTTACGCAGAGCAAGCCACAAATGAAAGCCAAGGCTTTGAAGTAATTTGTCGCGATCGTGATAACGAAACGTTAGGCCATTGCTTTAATCGTCTTATCGACAAAAATGCTAAGTTAGGTTTTGAAGCTGATCATATTAATGTTGGGGCTTGGCAAGCGATAAATGCAGAGTTGTCAGTTGCTCAATTAACGCCAATACAAGGCGTTGTTGAGCGTATGCGCTCAGTTAAAGATGATTGGGAAGTGAAGCAAATTGAGCTTGCAGCAGCGATTGCTGACCAAGCACTTAGCGAAACCTTACCTTATTTTAAAACCGGAGCCAGTGAGCGCGATATTGCACTTGAGCTTGAATATCGCATGCAAAAGTTAGGTTCAAATGGCATGAGCTTTGACACGATTTTGTTGTTTGGCGAACGCACTTCCTTACCACATGGTATGCCGGGTGAACGCAAACTCGCTGTTGGTGATTTTATTACCCTTGATTTTGGTGCTGTAATTAATGGTTATCGCTCTGATATGACGCGCAGTTATATTTATGGCGAAGCCAGTGAAAAACAACAATTGGTTTATCAAACTGTCGCAGATGCACAGGCTGCAGCTATGGCTGAAGTGGTTGCAGGTGCTGCGGCAACCAATGCCTTGAAAGCAAGTCATCGAGTGATTGAAAATGCGGGCTTTGCTGAGTATGCAGGTGAAGGGTTAGGCCATGGCGTAGGATTATTTTTACATGAATTTCCAATTATAAAACCTAACTGTGATTACCATCTTGAAGCCGGTAATGTCATTACGATTGAACCGGGAATTTATATTCCAAACTTCGGTGGTGTGCGTTTAGAGGATGATATTTTGGTTACTGAAAATGGCTACAAATTACTGACCCATGCTCCTAAGCAAATGATTTTACCTGAAAGAGGTTAAGTGGATACGCCATGAAAATAATTGAAAAAGAACAGGTGTTATCTAGCCTGACGTTTGATGCCTTAATTAATGCACTTAACACGAGTTTTGCCGGCAACTTTTTAATGCCACAGCGACAAGTGTTTGAACTGAAACCAGGTGATCCTTCACATAATGCATTTGCTGTTTTACCAGCGTGGGATGAAGAAGTGATTGGGGTGAAATCCTTTACTTATTTCCCGCAAAATGGCGAGGCGGGTTTTGAATCCTTATATTCAAAAATTATGCTGTTTGACCGAGCGCATGGTGTACCGCTTGCGCTGGTGGATGGCACAAGTGTGACGCTTTGGCGAACCGCTGCAGTTTCGGCGCTAGCAGCACGCTATCTAGCACGTGAAGATGCTGAGCATTTAGTGTTTTTTGGTAGCGGTAACCTTGCCAGTTATATGATTAAAGCGCATTTGTCAGTTCGCAATTACCGTAAAGTGACCATTATTGGCCGCAATCGCGACAAGGTAGACAGCTTGATTAGCCAGTTACAAAGCGAATTTAGTCACGTTGCATTTGTTGCTGGGCAATCTGATAAAGCAACGATTGCAAGTGCCTGCACAATTTGTTGTGCAACAGGCTCACCGGAGCCGTTATTTGATGGTAGCTGGGTCAGTGTTGGTACGCATATAGACCTAATCGGTAACCATCACAAACATTGCCGAGAGTGTGATACGCAAACGGTAACACAAAGTGAGGTGTACGTGGATGGCTTAACAAACGTGTTAAACGAAGCGGGGGAGTTGTTAATTCCGATAGCTGAAGGAGCGTTTAGCCAACAGCAAATAAAAGGTGAATTAGCCGACTTATGTGCTAAACGCGTTTTAGGCAGACAGCAAGAAAGTAGCATCACATTATTTAAATCGGTGGGCACGGCGCTTAGCGATCTTGTGGCTGCTAACCTTGTTTATAAGTTATCTAACTAAGTTGGGAATGGGCATGAAATTAGAGCTGTTATTAGTTGGCGGGTTAATATTACTTTGGGGCTTGGAGCCTTGGGTATATTATTTTTTGTGCCGCCAACGAAAACGCTCTTGGCGTGCTTGCGCTATTGAAAAAGCCACATTAGTTGGCTTACAAGATTTGATGCCATTTTACAGCTTTAAAGATAAACAAATGATGCTGCAATATTGTTTTGAACAAGAAAAATACAGTGTTATTTTGGAGTATGACAAAAGTTGTTTAAATGCGCTTAATGAGAATCAAACAGTGTATTTGTTTGTTGACCCAGCTAACCCGGAAAAAGCATTTTTATACCGTATGCCTAATCGCATAATTGCTTATTTATTTCCATTACTTGGCTTTCTTTTATTTACGCTAGCTCTCACCTAGACTTAGGAAAATGACTTCCTTTTATTAATAACTCAATGCGGCATTCCTGGCTAACAAATAGCTTTACTCTTATCGTAACTTTATTGCTTTCGGTTAAGCTGTTGGCAGCTGATCTTGAAATGGTGGTCACTGAACATTTTCCTCCCTATCAAGTAAAGGCTGGTGATAAGTTAGAAGGGGTGGCGGTTGAAATCGTTAATGCATTACTTAAGCGCGAAAGTATAGATACTCAGCATCTTATTCTTCCTTGGTCGCGGGCTTATCATATTGCAACCCAGCAAAAGAACGTGATGATTTATTCCATTCGTCGCACGCAAAAACGTGAAGGCGATTTCCTTTGGGTTGGGCCAATTTTTCCTGCAAACTCGTTGTTACAAAGTAAAAGTTCATTGTATTTATGGCAGTTAAAATCATTTAAACAAAAGAAAGTTAGCACAAATACCATGCGTAACTTAACGCTTGTAGTCGCAAGAGATGATTATTTGATGGACGAGATTGTTGCAAGGTATCAATGGCCCACCAAAAATGTGATGCAAGTGCGCACTTGGCCAGAGGCAATAACAGCACTGAAAGAACAGCGTGTTGATGCCATTGTGCTGCAAAAGAATAATTTAATCGCGCTGAGTAAGTTATTGGCGTTTGATATGTCAGAGTTTGAACCAGTTGTAGATTTAGGGCGGGCTCCGTTATTGCATATCGCTCTTAGCAAAGACTCAAACCCCATTTTATTAAAACGCTTACAACAAGCTTTAAATGATCTACACAACTCACAAGAGTACGTATTAATTGAACAAAAGTGGCGATCATCTTTTACTTCTGATCACTAAAGTGACTATTCATAAGATTTCTTGAACTACCCTTTTAATATTCACGGTTTTTATAATTGGTATAAGTCTTGATGGCTGGGAACACGCAATAAAACCCTTATAATGATTTGTGAATTATTAACAAATGCCTGACGCTACTCTCACAGATGCTACAGTTAATCAGGTATTACACGTCACCAAGAGGGCCTTATTGTGCTTCAAGAATATCGTAAACATGTCGAGGAGCGTGCGGCACAAGGTATCGTACCTAAGCCATTAGACGCGCAACAAACTGCAGATCTAATTGAATTAATTAAAAATCCACCTGCAGGCGAAGAAGAATTTATTTTAGACCTATTAGTAAACCGTGTACCACCAGGTGTTGATGACGCGGCATACGTAAAAGCGGGTTTCTTAGCAGCTGTTGCTAAAGGTGAAGCAAGCTCGCCATTAGTGTCAAAAGAATACGCAGCAGAATTACTTGGCACTATGCTAGGTGGTTACAACATCGCACCTATGATTGAGCTACTTGACGACGAAGCGCTAGCGCCGATTGTTGCTAAGGGTTTATCACACACATTACTGATGTTTGATGCGTTCTACGATGTAGAAGAAAAAGCGAAAGCGGGTAATAAATACGCACAACAAGTAATTGAATCTTGGGCGAATGCTGAGTGGTTCACTGAAAAGCCAGCCGTTGCTGAAAAAGTCTCTGTTACTGTATTTAAAGTAACTGGCGAAACCAACACTGACGATTTATCTCCAGCGCCAGACGCATGGTCACGTCCAGATATCCCACTACACGCCCTAGCAATGCTTAAAAACGAGCGTGAGGGTATTTACCCTGAAAAAGCTGGTGAAATTGGTCCAATTTCGCAACTTGAAGAATTAAAAGCTAAAGGCTTACCACTTGCGTACGTAGGTGACGTTGTAGGTACGGGTTCTTCTCGTAAATCAGCGACTAACTCTGTGCTTTGGTTTATGGGTGATGACATTCCATTTGTGCCTAACAAGCGTGTTGGTGGGGTATGTTTAGGTGGTAAAATTGCACCCATTTTCTTCAATACCATGGAAGATTCTGGCGCGTTACCAATTGAACTGCCAGTTGACGAATTAAACATGGGTGATCAAGTTGATATTTACCCATACGAAGGTGTTGTTAAGCGTCATGGTACTGATGAAGTAATTTCTACGTTTGAGCTTAAATCTGACGTGATCCTTGATGAAGTACAAGCGGGAGGTCGTATTCCTCTGATCATTGGTCGTGGTTTAACTGACAAAGCTCGTACATCACTTGGTTTAGCGCAAGAAACAATTTTCCGTAAGCCAGCAGCTCCTGCTGATTCAGGTAAAGGTTTTACCCTTGCACAGAAAATGGTTGGTAAAGCGTGTGGCGTAGCAGGTGTTCGCCCTGGCCAATACTGTGAGCCGAAAATGACTACGGTTGGTTCGCAAGATACCACAGGCCCTATGACGCGTGACGAGCTAAAAGACTTAGCGTGTTTAGGTTTCTCTGCTGATTTAACCATGCAGTCATTCTGTCACACTTCAGCGTATCCTAAGCCAATTGACGTTAACACTCACCACACACTTCCTGATTTCATCATGAACCGTGGCGGTGTTTCACTACGTCCAGGTGACGGTGTTATCCACTCATGGTTAAACCGTATGTTACTGCCTGATACGGTAGGTACAGGCGGTGACTCGCATACACGTTTCCCACTGGGTATTTCTTTCCCTGCGGGTTCAGGTGCAGTAGCGTTTGCTGCAGCAACAGGTGTTATGCCATTAGATATGCCTGAGTCAATTCTTGTTCGTTTCAAAGGCGATATGCAGCCAGGTATCACATTACGTGACCTAGTACACGCAATCCCTTACTACGCAATTAAGCAAGGTTTATTAACTGTTGAGAAGAAAGGCAAGATCAACGAATTCTCTGGCCGTGTGCTAGAAATCGAAGGTGTTGAGCACTTAACAGTTGAGCAAGCGTTTGAACTTTCTGACGCATCAGCGGAGCGTTCAGCTGCAGGTTGTACAGTTAAGCTGTCACAAGCATCAATCGAAGAGTACTTAAACTCTAACATCGTAATGCTTAAGTGGATGATCTCTGAAGGTTACGGTGATGTACGCACTATTGAGCGTCGTATCACTAAGATGCAAGAGTGGTTAGCTAACCCTGAATTAATGACTGCAGATGCTGATGCTGAATATGCACACATCATTGAAATTGATTTAGCAGACATTAAAGAACCAATTCTATGTGCGCCAAACGATCCAGATGACGCGCGATTACTTTCTGACGTACAAGGTGAAGAAATCAACGAAGTATTCATTGGTTCTTGTATGACAAACATCGGCCACTTCCGTGCAGCTGGTAAGTTACTTGATAACTTCAAAGGTCAGCTTCCAACACGTATGTGGATTGCACCACCAACGAAAATGGACCGCGACCAGTTAACTGACGAAGGTTACTATGGTATTTACGGCCGTGTAGGTGCGCGTATTGAAACGCCAGGATGTTCACTGTGTATGGGTAACCAAGCACGTGTTGCTGATAAAGCAACGGTTGTTTCTACTTCTACACGTAACTTCCCTAACCGTTTAGGTACAGGTGCAAACGTATTCTTAGCATCAGCTGAACTTGCTGCAGTTGCTGCAATCATTGGTAAATTACCAACGCCAGCTGAGTATCAAGAGTACGCAGAGAAGATTAACGCAACGGCTGCTGATACGTACCGTTACTTAAACTTCCACAAAATGCCTCAGTACACTAAAAAGGCTGACACTGTAATTGTTCAGCAAGCAGTATAGTGCCTCGCTGTGTAATTGCATGTGATGGAAAAAAAAGCCGATGCTATTTAGCATCGGCTTTTTTATGATGAATGTTCTAAATCACCTCTAATTTTCACTTAAAATCACATCATTATTGTTTGTAAATGTTGTGATGCGTTAAAGTCGGGAAAATTAATTTTTAAGAAGCATTATGAAAACAAAAATTAGCGCTGTTATTTTATTACTCGTGAGCATTGCCTTGCTGATCCCTGGGGTAACTCAGCCTGTGTTAACACTGCAAGGGAATATTGATAAAGCTAAAATAGTGGATGTGGGTATTAACATGCTTGCCGAAGAAGGCGATGGCAATACACGCGGCATGTTACGTATGTTCTCGGGTATGCTTGGCCTTGATAAGTTAGAAGGCGAAGTCGAAGCCTATCGCAAAACCCGTAGTATTGTTGGTACCATTGAGGAACTTGCCAATAACCAAAACCATGTGGTGGCGGTATTAGTTGGTTTATTTGCGGTGATCATTCCATTTTTAAAACTATTGATGCAGTTACTCAGTGTGTTATTGCCCGCTAAAATTAAGCTCACTCGTTTGCTTAATACCGCTGCTTCTAAGCTTAGTAAGTGGAGTATGACAGACGTATTTGTGATTGCGCTAATTGTTTCTTATTTGGCTGGTAATGCCGATGGGCAAATGGGGAACATGTTAAAAATGAAAGCCGAGCTAGGCATCGGCTTTTGGTTTTTTACTGCTTATTGTGTTGTTGCAATTGCTTCATCCCAGTTTGTAGAGCGCATTCATAAAGCCCGCTAGTAAATTAATTCGGCAGAGTCTTTATCGCCACGAGCATAAAGGCTCTGTTTTATTTCATCTCGAGTTTCGCTTGCCTTATCTTGACTCAGTTTGAAGTTACCAAGGATTTCAGTAATTTCCACTCTAAACACCATTATGTACTTTAAAGACTGAGACAGCTCATTCTCACCTACTTGAGAAAGTTGCCACTGCGTTGCCAGTTTATCTTCAAATTGTGCAACGGAATAAGCCATTATCTCGCGCTTTTGTGAGGGATCAGAAATAGGTTGTGCTGTGCCTTTTACCTCTAATTTGGCGTAATGCCATGTAGGTAAATAAACCTTTTCGGCATCATTCGGAGAGACATAACAGTCAGCGCCATTAAAAAGGCATTTTATGTTTAAAGGCTGCTTAGCAAGTAACTTAGCAAGCGGGTTGTTTGCGGCCATATGCCCCAATAAGTGCTGCTTTTTTTCATCCAGCACTAATGGAATATGGCAAAGCTCAATATCGCCTTGCGCGTTTTGATAAATCAAACTTGCCAACGGTGACTTCTCAATGTGTGCTAACAGTCGAGAGTGGTCGTTTTCAATATATTTATTGGGTGGGTACATATTATAACTTTGCCTCTAACAACTGTTTTACATTTGGCCAAATAGTGTGGGTTACACTAAATACCGCGCTATTACGATAGCTACCGTCAATCAGCTTCCTATCTTGCCATGCGATGCCTTCAAATTGTGCGCCCAATCTTTCGATGGCGTTTCGTGACTTTTGATTATGTTCATGGGTGCGAAGTTCTACTCGGGCTGCACCAAGTTGTTTAAATGCGTAGCTCAACAGCAGATATTTTGTATGTGTATTGATATGGCAACGTTGAAATTCAGGAGTAATAAATGTATGGCCAATTTCAAGTTTATCGTGATTAAAATCAAGGGCAAATAAGCGTGTGCTGCCAACCAGTTGATTACTTTCTTTATCAATAATCACTAACGGCAATTGCTTATCAGCTTGGTACTGTGCTGTTTCATTAAACCAATGCTCAAGCGTATCTTTATCTTTGCAGTAATTGCTAAGTACATATTGCCAAATTACCGGGTTTTTCCCTGCTTGTAATAAATCATCTAAATGGTGGTGTTGCAGCTTTTGCAAAATGACTTTGTTAGTTTCAAATTGTGTTTGTGTTAATTGTTGCATGGTGACCTCATTCCAAATTATTCATGCTTAATGAGGTGTATTAAAAAAGAATTCTGGTATAACGTTAACAACCAGTTTTTATTATTTATATAGACCAGAAATTAAATGCGCTTACTTACCATTTCATTTAACCCACATGAAAAAAAATACCTCGCCATTGCTGCGAGTATTCGAGAGGCCATTTTATCCGGTCAGTTAAAACCACAAGACCGATTGCCGGCAAGCAGGGATTTAGCAAATCAGCTCAATGTGAATCGTCATACTATTATGGCGGCTTGCGATGAGTTAGTGGCGCAGGGGTATTTAGAAAGTTTACCGCGTATCGGTTACCAAGTAGTTTCGGTCTTACCGGTAGAAGGCTGTGACCTAAATGAATCGACCGAAACTCAGCAGTTTAATTTAGCTCACTTATTTAAATCGCCAAAAACAAGTCTCTCTACTTCTGATTTCAACGTACGCTTTAATTTTGCTGGTGGATTACCAGATATAACGCAATTTTCAATGAAGGTATTTAAAAGCCATTTAAATACCGCGTTAAAACAGTTAGACCTTGGAAGCTTACATTACCAAGGTACGTTGGGTAACGCCAAATTACGCGAACAAATAAAAAAATACCTAATAAGAGCACGTGGGCTTTCATCTGGCGAAATATTAATAACCAATGGGTCGCAAGAGGCACTGTTTATTGTTGCGCAAGCGGTGTTGCAGGGCGGTGATAATGTGGCGGTTGAGCAACTTAGTTATCCACCGGCATGCGCTGCGCTTAGCTCAAATGGTGCAAACTTGATCACCATTGAACAAGATGAGTTTGGTATTAAACCTGACAACTTAAAGCGTGTATTAGCACAAAGCAAAATAAAGCTATTGTATTTAACGCCGTTACATCAGTACCCAACAACAGTGACCTTATCGCCACAGCGTCGTAGCCAAATATACCAATTGGCTCAGCTGCATGATTTTTTAATTTTAGAAGATGATTATGATCATGAGTTTCATTATCGCTGTTCACCTTTAGTGCCCATGGCGGCAAATGACCCTGATGGGCGAGTAATTTATATTTCAACGTTTTCAAAAATTATGTTTGCAGGCGCGCGATTGGGCTATGTTTCGGCGCATCCTCAAGTGATTGAATATCTCGCTAATAGTAAAAAAATTATTAACCACAAAACTGAATGTGTATTACAGCAAGCGGTAGCCAATTGGATGAGCGAGGGGGATTTTGAAAGGCATCTTCGTAAAATGACGCAGCTGTATTTAGCTAGAAGAGATCACCTTGTGCAATTGTTAGCAGAATACAAACAAGCAGGTTTTCCAATCAACTATGCTATTCCAGATGGTGGAATGGCAATTTGGTTAGGTTGTAAGCGAGACTTAACTGGCTTTACGGCATTGGCACAAAGCCAAGGTATTTTCGTTCAATGTCAGCAAGATTTTAATGATGATTATATCGACTTTGATCATCAAGGATATCAGTACGTAAGATTGGGGTTTGCCAGTATGAATGATGAAATGCGCCGTGAAGCACTTAGCGCATTAATGGCTTTACTCTTCCCCGCGATTACTCGCTAGCCATGCAAGGGCTTGTTCTCTTGTATTAAAACATTTGTGCGTTAAATTAGCCGCAGGATAGACGTTATCGCATACTTGTTTGGTCATTGATTTGGTTTCACACCTTGCTAGATTAATGGCAACTGCTTTGGCGCTCGATGCTTTTAAAAATTCGATGTGATAATTTTGCGCGTCTGGCGTTGGCAATGCTTCACCATAAATATTTAACAACACATCGAAATCTGTAATCTGTTGATTTCTGACCATAACAATTAATTGTGCATGTAAATGCTCAAAAAATTCCATATTCCATGGTCCAGTGCTGTTTATTTCAAGGGTTTTGTTATGCCAATTTAGGCTAACGTCGCCGTGCATTTTAAATTTATCAAACATATAGCGTTTAAATTCAATTTTTAATTGCTTTGTCCCTTTATTCTAGCTGAGAGTTTTTAGTTGGAGTAGGTATGAAACAAGCAATTATTGTTGGGGCAGGTCACGCAGGTTTAGCAACCGCTTATTTGTTAAAGCAAAAAGGCTACCATGAAGTGATTATTTTAGAGGCATCAAGTGAAGTAGGCAGTGCATGGCGTAAACGTTATGAAGGATTAGCCTTATTTACTTCTAAGCGTTACAGCCAGTTACCGGGTTTGAAAATGACTGGAAATGCAAATGAGTATCCAACAAAGCAAGAATTTATCGACTATCTAAAGCAATATGCAGATAATTTTCAGTTTGATATAAGTTTTTGCCGCAAAGTGATTGATGCGCGAAAGGATACCAATGGCTTTACACTAAGCTGTGAAAATGGTGAAACCTATCAAAGTAAAATGCTATTTATATGTACCGGTGCATTTCAAATACCCGATAATTTGCATTTAAATAACAATGCTTTTTACCAAAACAGAGTGTTTACACCCGAATCGGTAGGAAACCGGCATTTAACATGTAAAAGCGAAAATTGGCTAGTTATTGGCGATGGTGCCAGTGGTCGACAGCTTGCCAAAATGCTCGCTGAAAATAATCGGGTATTCTTATCTTCGGGAAAGCAGCGTTCTTTTTTGCCACAGCGATTATTTGGTAAAGATGTTTTCTTTTGGTTAGATAAATTTGGCATTACCCGATTAGATAAACGCCATTGGCTGGCAAAAAGAATACAAAAAAGCGATCCCTTTCCAGCAGATGGTATTCGTAATAATCAATTAATAAAAGCGGGCGTGATGTTTTGCAAACGTTTTGATTTGAATAAGTTAAAGTCTGAAAAGCCTGTAATACTTGCTGGGCAATCGATAGATAGAGTGTTAATCGCCACAGGCTACAAAAATGACTTTTCTTGGCTTAACAATTTAACAACTGAGAAAGTGGGTGAGCAAAGCATATTAAAAACGGTTTCTAAAATATCCGGTTTATATATTTTGTCGCAACCTTGGCTTAGCTCACGAGGCTCTGGGTTAATTATGGGTATTGAGCATGATTTTAATTTATTAGACTTGCTCGAATGTTAGCCGGCCTTTTAGTAACTTTGGTTTTATGCCAAACAGTGTTTTACATTCTCGGCTCAGATGTGCAGAATCGCTAAAGCCAACCTCATAGGCAGCTGTTGTTAAGTCATAGCCGCCTGCTAGCAATGGCATTAAACGTTGAAATCGTAAGTATCGCAAATAGCTTTTAAAGGGCATACCTAAGTGCTCACTCAGTAAATGCGATAAACGACTTGGCGATAAGTTGACCAAATTTGCTAAAAATTTAAGGCTAACATCAGCGTTATTGTGATTTAAGTGTGCTAGCACTTTATCAATGCGGGCATCTGGGATGGTGCTAGCTTGAGTATGTTCGCATAAAAGACTATTTAATAATTCCCCAAGCGCATAATCAAAGTGACCTGTGTGCTCCATAAAATATTGCCAAAGATGCTGGGACTTTACATTTTCAAAGCAAATGTATGCATTGTTAGTATCATTTTGACAGCTAATTAGATGGGTTAGCTTTTTGCCTAACACGCTAAAGTTATCAACCAAGATTGTGATTACCGGAGCCTCACTTTTTAGTGCATGATGAGCATTAGCCGCAATGACTAAACAACTCGCATTTATAAATGTTTGCTCAACGGTAACGATAGCCTTCGGCGAGAGTAAGTTTATTTGAATAAATTGATGGCGATGAACGTCAGCCATCAATTTATCATTAAACGCGATGTAGATACCTTGATGTACTAAAAATTGGGTTTTCAAAGTTCAACTTGTTCTAAATATTCAGCTACTTTGGCATCAATACCTAGCTGTTCTTTAATGTGGCACCGCATCGCTTCACATGCGCTGACCTCACCGTGATTAATATAAATTTGCTTTGGTAAAGACTCACTTTGCTGAAGCCAATTTAGAATATCTTGATAGTCGCCATGTGCTGAGAGCGAATCTAGATGCAAAACATTTGCCCGTACCTCGACATATTCACCATGTATTTTGATTCTTTCTGCACCATTAATTAAGGCTTCACCTCGCGTGCCTGCTGCCTGGAAACCTAAGAATGCTACTGTGTGTTTATCATCTGGTAATAAGCTTTTTAAGTGATGGAGTACACGACCACCGCTCGCCATACCGCTGGCTGAAACAATAATACAAGGTAAGTGGCGACTATTGAGTAACTCTGACTCTTCTTGTGTTTTTACAAACTCAGTCATGTCATCAATAGCTTGGCATTGCTCTTTTGTTAATTTGTGATGTTTATGTGCTTTCTCGTAAAGGTCGGTTACTTTAATTGCCATCGGGCTATTGAGGTAAACAGGCACATTAGGAATACGTTGTTCTTTTTTGAGCTCAGCTATTAAATGCAAAATCAATTGTGCGCGACCTACTGCAAAAGAGGGCATTAAAAATATACCGCCGCGTTTAAAAGTGTCATTTATGGCATCGGCAAGGATTTGCTTGGTGTCGATAACAGCATGTCGTCTGTCACCATAGGTTGCTTCAACAACCAATAAATCACACGGGGCAATAGCTTCAGGCGGATACATGATAGGGTCATCTTGTCTGCCTACATCACCACTGAATATCAGGGTCTTATTCTTTGCTCTTAGCTCAATACTCGAAGCGCCTAAAATGTGGCCGTTTGCTTTTAAAGTGATCTCAACATTGGGTAATACTTCCGTTAAATGATGAAAGTCTAATGGAACAAAAAGTGACAATGACTTTTTAGCATCATTTAATGTATAAAGTGGCTCTGCAGGAGAGTGTTTAGAAAATTTCTTTTTATTAGCGTATTTGGCGTCTTCTTCTTGTAAAAAACCGGCATCGGGTAATAACACTTCGCATAGTTTTAATGTTTCATATGAACAAAAAATAGGACCTCTAAACCCTTGTTTATACAGAAGTGGGATGTAGCCAGAGTGATCTATGTGGGCATGAGTCAATAACACGGCATCTAATTGTGCTATATCAAATGGAAGAGATTGCCAATTGCGGGTTCGGTAATTTTTAATGCCTTGATATAAGCCGCAATCAATCAAGATTTTGAGATTATCAATTTCGAGCAGGTGTTTTGAACCTGTCACTGTACTTGCTGCCCCGATAAATGTTAATTTCATGGCAAGCTCCATATTTAGTGTAATTAGCTCTATTTTAGTCAATCTTACTAATAATGAATTACTCGTAAGTTGTCATTTAAAGCTAACACACTGAAAGTTATATTAAAATATATTTGGCATAGAGTTTGATTTAAGTTAAGTAAATTGGAAATTTGAGAGGTTTATATGGCAGAACAAGGATCAGCAGGCAATGTAATTGCCGCTATTTGTAATGTGTTTTTTCCAGGTCTAGGCCAACTTGTGCAAGGCCGAATCGGCGCAGCATTAGTTTTTGCAATTGTAGTATTTGGCGGTTATGCACTGTGGTTTTTGGTGGTTCCAGCAATTATTGGTGGTATTTTCCATTTATGGTCAATAATCGATGCAGCAAAGTTTAGAAAAGTGGTTATTTACCGAGAATATTAACCAAAAGTTAATTATTTCATTTATCGCAAGATTGGCGTCCGTTAATCTTGCATTTCACTCCTCCTACCAATTATTTCTATCTAAAATGATTGAAAATTGCCCTTTGAAGTATGAAATAAGCGATTAGTCACTGATATTTATTGCTTAAATTGTAAATAACTGTAAATGGAATTTTTTAACTGTAAATTTAGATTTACTGTTGTAACGCTATAACCTATTGTTTTTAATTGTTTATTTTTTTTGTTTTTATCCTGCATTTAATTTAGTTTGTTTTTTATAAAAATGTTGTTTGTCGATAACGGCTCACCTTTTGTAATTTTTGTGTTAAAACAATGGTGTTCAAATTACATTTTGAAATAATTTGAAATACATTTGTGTAATTTGTAACGCATAACATTTAGAAAACTTCAGGGAAATCTCATTTTGAAAAACTTAAGCTTATTAGCGCTTGGTATAAAAGGCGCGTTATTTGCTGGTGCAGTGACTAGTTTTGCTGCAACAGCTGCTGAAGAAGCAAATCAAGGCGAAGAAGTAGAACGTATTACCGTTACTGGTTCTAAAATCAAGCGTATTGGTGAACTTTCAGCTACTCCTGTTACAGTAATCACTGGTGATACACTAACTGATGCTGGTATTACAAACGTTGCAGACTTACTTCAAGATTTACCATCGGCGACGACAGGTCTTTCTCCAGAAACAACAAATAATACTATTTTCGCAAGCGGTCTTAACAATACAGACCTTCGTGGTTTAGGTCCTAACCGTACTCTTGTTCTTGTTAACGGTCGTCGTTTCGTTTCAGGTTCACCTACATCAAGTGCTGTGGACTTAAACAACATTCCAACAGCAATGATTGAGCGTATCGAAGTAACAACTGGTGGTGCATCTGCTGTTTATGGTTCTGATGCTATTGCTGGTGTTGTAAACATTGTAACTAAGCAATCATTTGATGGTATTGAGTTTGACGCATCTACACGTCAACCTTCTCAAGAAGGTGGTGAATCAAGTTATGCATCATTAACATTTGGTGGTGAAGCAGACAAAATTAGTTTTATCACTAATATTTCATACACTAAAGATGAGCAGTTACGTGGTGACCAACGTGATTTCATCAAAAATGGTGTTATTGCTATTGACCACCCAGATAACGTAAATGACGAAGATGGCATCCCTCGTCGTATTATCTATGATCAAGAAGGTTCAACTTCATTACGTTTCTACAGCAAGACTGGTGATTTCTTTGCTCCAGATGGTCACTTCATTTTTGCTGATGATGGTTCTATCCGTCCATTTGTTGAAGGTGAGCGTTTACCAGCGAGTTCAACACCTGGTAGCCGAAACACTAACTACTACACTGGTGACGGTGACGGTTATAACTTCTTAGAGCATAAGTATGTTCGTACGCCGCTTGAGCGTATTAATGTGAACACGCAAGTAAATATGGAACTTGCTGACGATCACAATATGACATTTGAAATGCTTTATTCAAATACGTCTGCTTTTGGTGAAAGCTCACCAGCATTCTTCTACCTACCAGGAATGAGAGCTGATAACGCATTCTTCAGTGACGAAACTAAACAGTTCTTTGCTGATCGTGGTATGTCTTCATATGGTTCTTATTACCTAGCAGATATGTTTGGCCACCGTAAGTATGACCAAAAACGTCAAACTGTTCGTGGTGCATTAGGCTTTGACGGTATGATTACTGATAACTGGAGCTACGATGCGTATGCTCAAATCGGTTACGTACAGCAAGACACAACTTGGTTTGGTGAGTTACTTGTAGATAACTTCTTCAACGCACTTGATGCAGTAGAATTTAATGGTCAAATCGTGTGTGCTGACCGTAATGATGCTGGTGAAGTTGTTGGTGGTTTGTCTGGTTGTGCACCATTAAATATTTGGGGTAAAGGCTTAGCATCTCAAGAAGCTCTTGATTATGTAGGTACTGATGCAACTCGTCGTGCAAGCATCAAGCAAACAGTTGTTGGTGGTACTGTTAGCGGTGATTTATTTGAATTACCAGCAGGTCCTCTAGCATCAGCATTCACTCTTGAATATCGTGAAGAACGTGCTGAGACACTACCAGATCCAGCGATGCGTAAAGGTCTAATCTTTAACAACCAATCAGATGCACTATTCGGTGAGTTTGATGTTAAAGAAGCGGCTGCAGAATTCTCAATTCCAGTATTATCTGACATGCCGTTTGTTCAAGATTTATATGTTGAACTAGCATACCGTTACATGGATTACTCATCTACAGGTACTGATGACGCGTGGAAAGTAAGTCTTAACTATGTAATGAACGATGATTTACGTTTCCGTTTGAACCGCTCTAAGTCAGTTCGTGCACCAAACATCGATGAGTTATACAGTCCTCCAGGCCAAACTTACGCGAGCTTCAATGATCCTTGTGAACAAGGCCAAATTGACAATGCTGGTGAATACAAAGCAAACATTGAGCGTAACTGTCGTGCAGCTGGTATCCCAGTTGGTTGGGCGCCTTCTGATCTTTGGAAGCAAACAACTCACCCAGGTTACGTTGTAGGTAATGATGACTTAACAAACGAAACAGCATATGACATTACATATGGTTTCATTTATACGCCAGCATACCTTGAAGGCTTCAGTGTAACGTTAGATTACTGGAAGTTTGAGCTAGAAGACATGATTACACGTCCTAGCGCTGCTAACATTGTTCGTGGTTGTTATGAACTAGATTCACTAGATAACCCTTACTGTAATCTTGTTGAGCGTGATCCTACATCACTTGAGATCACTGCGTTCTATCAGTCTCCAGTAAATGCTGCAACAAGTACTATTTCAGGTACTGATATTGAGCTTAACTACGGCTTTGAATCTGGTTTTGGTGATTTCGATTTCCGTTTAATCACAACTTACCTAGAAGAGCGTGAGCAAAACACAACAGGTAAAGAAGAAGATAGCCGTCAATATCAAGGTGAAGTACACCGTCCTCGTTGGAAAGGTCGTTTCACTCTTAACTATGGCTACGAAGATTTATCAGTTGCAGCAACGTCTACATACAGACATGCAACAGTTGCTGACCGTGATTGGATCCCTGAAGATAACAATTATAACGATATCCCTTCTTACATTAAGTGGGACTTAACAGCACGTTATAATATCACTAATGATCTTCAAGTTCGTGGTGGTATCTTAAATGTGTTCGACAGAACACCACCTCGTCATCCTTCATACTATGATGACGGTGAGTTCTTCGATCTAGATGGTCGTACTTACACAGTAGGTGTGAACTACAAGTTCTAATCTCTGGAAATAATAAAAATGCCGCTTTAAAGCGGCATTTTTTTATTTAAAAAATAAGAAAACTCTTCTACTTATTCATCTGCGCAATAAACTGATTTGAATCTGCAATCGATTTATTCATTTCACTCATTAAGGTTTGAATATCGCGCTTTAAGCTTGAAAACTCACCTTTTATTGCGGCTATAGCTTGTGCATTTAGGTTGTGTTTGAGGTATAAAACGTTGTCGTTTAATGCGGTTAATACTGGCTCCATTTTACTCTCAGAGCGGCGCATTGAACGTAATAACTGTTCAAACTGGCGTTTAGTTGCAGAAAGTTTCTTTTGGCTGTCGCGTTTTAGCTTGGCGTTTGAATATTGCTCTAATTCTTCTTCCCACTCATCAAACAGCGCTTCAGCTACGTCTTCCACGGCATTGATTTTACTTGAAACATCTTCAGCCGATTTTTTACTCGCTAAATAATCATCATTCAGTTGGTCGTAAACTTTTTGCAGCTCGCCACCGTCAAAATTAATTAATGTAGTTAAGCGCTCATAGGCAGATTGGAATTCTTCTTGCGATTCCTGTTGCGACTCTTTTGCTTCTTCTACTCGGTCAATCAGAATATCTCGTTTATGAACACCCACGCTTTCCATTGCCGAATAATAGGCTGTTTGACAGCCTGAAAGGGTTAATAAGCTTGTGGTTGCGACAGCTAACAGTAATTTTTTCATAGTGTGTGCAATTCTCTTTATGCTTTTCATTATCTTGTTATTATATGGCAATAATTTTTTATTAGTAGCGCTTAATATGCAGAAGAAAATCGATTATTCACAGATGTTTCAGCACTTAGGTAACGGAGTGAGCTACATTGCCTTTTGGTTTAAAGGGTATGGAAAACGTTGTTTAGATGATCAAATTACCGTAAATGCAGGCTATTTGGCCTATGTTACATTGTTATCATTGGTGCCTATGTTGGCTGTGGTATTTGCTATTTTCTCTGCGTTTCCTGTGTTTCAAGAGTTTCGAGCGATGATTGAAAATTTTATTTTCAATAATTTTGTTCCTACCTCTTCTGAAACAATTAAAGAACATATCGGTGCGTTTACCGGTAATGCCAACAAAATGACAGCGATGGGTATTGGTTTTTTAATTGTGGTTGCACTCTTTTTGATACGCAATGTTGATGCCACGCTAAATCGTATTTGGCGTACGCAAAAAAAGCGCCCTGTGGTTATTTCGTTTGCTATTTACTGGATGGTGTTAACGTTAGGGCCGGTTTTATTAGGTGCTAGCCTAGGTGTTACATCATATATCGTAGGCCTTGCTGCCTATGCTGATGAAGGTATTCCGGGATTTAGTGGTTTTTTACTGGGGTTATTGCCCTATGTAATTTCAACCGCAGGTTTTATGTTGATTTATACCTTGGTACCAAATACCCGTGTGCCAATTAAAGCATCACTGCCAGGTGCAATGTTTGCCGCATTACTATTTGAACTTAGCAAAAAAGGCTTTGCTGCATATGTGAGTAACTTCCCATCATATGAAGTAATTTATGGTGCCCTGGCAACAATTCCAATTCTATTTGTATGGGTATATTTATCTTGGATTGTGGTGTTGTTAGGAGCAGAGTTTACAGTGTCGTTGCAGCAAACGTTTGGGAATAGAAATAAACCACTAGTTGTTGAAAAAGAGGAAAAGTAGTATGCAAGGGTTAATTCAACGGGTGAGTGAAGCCAAAGTAGTCGTTGAAGGTGAAGTCGTCGGTGAAATTAAACAGGGAATTTTATTATTGCTTGGTGTAGAGAAAGGGGATGACCAGCAAAAAGCGGATAAGCTTTTGCATAAAGTGTCAGGTTACCGCATCTTTTCTGACAGTGAAGGTAAAATGAATTTAAGTTTAAAAGACATTGGCTGCGATTTGCTTGTTGTATCGCAATTTACTCTCGCTGCAGATACCAAAAAAGGCATGCGCCCGAGTTTTTCATCCGCCGCAGTACCAGCGCTAGGTGAAGAGCTTTATGAGTACTTTGTTAAGCAGGCTAGAGCAAGTTTAGCTAAGGTGCAAACTGGGCAATTTGGTGCTGATATGAAAGTGCATTTAGTAAATGATGGACCAGTGACATTTCGCTTAGAAGTGTAAATGGACTATTTTATTGTTGTAGTCTTTAATTGGGTAGACAGTTGCATCTACTTCAAACACCTCTTTTAATACTTCTTCCAGTAGCTTTATTTGTTGCGTATTTTCGCAAATAAAATTGATAAACAAATGGCGCTCTTTATTTGATATAAAGAGCTCTTTTATTTTTAAATAAAAATCTTGGTGAAAAAGAAAGATAGGGCAATCTTGTTGGCTGAATAAGTCGAGTACGAGCCATTCGAACTTTTCCGTTAAATCGAGTGAAGTAATATCTGAGTTTACTATTTTAGGGTTAGTTTCTTTGGTAAAAAATTGTTGATATAGCTCGATAATTTCAGGGCTCTTTTCAATGGTAATTACCTCACAGAGAGGATATTTAACCTGCAAATAGTTACGAATAACACCACCACCAAGCCCTACTTCTAATACTTTATTTGGCTTATCTAGTTGTTGCCATAAATTTGCAAGTTGTTGTAAATGGGGCAACAAAAAGCTTTCAGGGTGATCTAAATTACATATAGATTGTAAGGTGTTGTTTATTAATAACCAGCGAAGGTTATTGAGTTGCCTTATGGTGCATGTGCCAATAGCTGTTTTCTGTAAACAAACTAGGTTTCCTAATTCATTTGAATGGTTTACAAATTCGGTATTTATCAAGGTAAGCTCTTGTAATGTCTATGCACTAACAAGCTTAGATTAATACCAAAGTGTTTACCATGGAATGATTTTATATTCTCCGGTTTTAGGTTAATCTGTTGCCAATTAAAATAATAAGGAGTCGCCATGTTACAAGTAACGACACCCCAGAGCAGTCAAGATTGGCAGGATTATTATCAACTTAGATGGCAAGTATTACGTGCACCTTGGCAGCAGCCGAGAGGCTCTGAGCAAGATGAATTTGAGCAAGAAGCTGAACATCGTTTTATTAAAAATGAGCAAGGACAAGTTCTCGGCGTAGCGCGTTTGCATTGGAATACAGGTGAGCAAGCACAAGTGCGCTATATGGCGGTCAATAAAGATCATCGTGGGCATCACCTCGGCAGTCGTTTATTACATGAACTAGAAAAAATTGCATGGCAGCAAGGTGCCAAAGAGCTACTTCTGTTTGCCAGAGACCGCGCTGTTGATTTTTACAAACGGCATGGTTATGTGGTGATTGAAAAAGCACATTTAATGTATGGTGATATTCAGCACTGGAAAATGGTTAAAGTATGTCCTTCATGCCCTGGTTGGTTTCGCCGTCCAGAATGGACCAAAGTGTTGCAAAATACGTGGCGTGAAGATATTCCAATCAGTGATGCTATGGGCATTAAGGTTGAGAGTTATACCGATTGGCAGTTTACAACTACAGCTGAATTTAGTGCTAACCAAAACCTTCACGGTACAATGTTTGCGGGCTCAATTTATAGCTTGGCAACCTTAACGGGTTGGGGCGCTACATACCTTCATTTAAAAGAAATTGGTGTAGATGCAGCAATTGTGCTTTCAGATGCAAGTATTAAGTATTTGAAGCCGTTAAAGCAAGATCCACGCGGTAATGTTGATTTACAAAAATGCAGTGGTGATTTAACGTCTCTTGAGCAAGGTGAAAAGGCTATTTATAAAGTACCAGTTAGTATCTTTGATGGTGAGCAGCTTGTGGCAGAATTTGTTGGTGAATACACCCTGCTACCAAAGAAGTAGAAATAAGGTGATATAAGCAATAATGCTTATATCACGGTAAAAGGAAGTAGGTTGCTGTGCCAAGGAAGGCAAAAATACCAACAACATCCGTCACAGTCGTTAAGATAACCCCTCCAGCAAGGGCAGGATCAATGTCCAGCTTTTTAAGGAGCAGCGGGATAGTTACGCCAGCGCAGCCAGCAGCGAATAAGTTCATAAACATCGCAAAGGCGATCACTAAACCAAGCGTGAAGTTCCATTGCCAAAGTGCCACGACGGATGCAATCAGCAAGGCCCAAATCACACCATTAAGCATGCCTATGGCAATCTCTTTACCTATTAGCCAGCGTTGGTTGGCATCATTAATGTGGCCAACAGCAATACCACGAATAACGAGCGTCAGGGTTTGACTGCCTGCAATACCGCCCATTGAAGGTACGATACCATTAAGAACCGCTAAAATAGGCAAAATACCAAGCGTAGATTCAAACAACCCGGCGACAAATGCAGCCAAAATGGCAGTAATTAAATTAACACCAAGCCAAACCGAGCGTCGCTTTGTACTTTTAACAACAGGTGCAAAGGTATCTTCTTCATCATCAAGACCGGCCATGCTCATCATGCTGTGCTCGGCTTCTTCACGAATAACATCAACAATGTCATCGATAGTGATACGACCAAGCAATTGGCTGTCTGCATCGACAACCGGTGCAGAAATCCAATTATGACGTTCGAATAGCTGTGCAACTTCAGACTCACCCATACTCACTGGGATGGCCTCAGATTCGTTATCCATCACTTCGCGCACTGTAAGACTAGGATTTTTAGTCAGAAGCGTGGCTAGTTGTATATCACCTAAAAACTTATTTTCTTTATCAACAACGTAAAGTTCATCGGTACCTTCAGGCAGCTCCCCCTTTAAACGCAAATAACGCAAAACAACATCTAGTGTTACATCAGGGCGAATGGTTATGGTATCGGTGCTCATTAGTGCACCGGCAGTTTCCTCTTCATACGAGAGAACTACTGTTGCACGTTCTTGGTCGGTTTTATCCATTGAGCCCAATACTTCTTGGTAGACAGTATCAGGTAAGCTACGCAGTACTTCTGCAAAATCATCGTCGTCCATTTCCTCTGTTGCAGCAGCAACAAGAGCAGGATCCATTTGCGCGATGATGCCGTTACGTACATCTTCTGAAAGTTCTTCTAAGGTTTCGCCCTGTAAATCAGGATCTACAAGCTGCCAAAGAACGGTACGACTTTTATGCGGCGATGACTCCAAAAGCAAGGCAATATCACAGGGTGGCATATGTGCTAACATGCGGCGAACGTGCACAAACATGCCGCTACTTAGGGCTTTTGTGACCTCATGTAGTTGTGTTTGTGAATAATCCTGTTCTAGTGCTTCTGGCATGTTCACCCTATTATTTGTTGATGGTTGGAGTGAATGGTTGCAACTCTTTGATTTATAGAGTTAACTTGATTTTAACTTATTGTAGCATTATTGCAGATAAAAGTTTTAGTTAAGTTAGCAGTTTATTCGTCTTCGTTAAACTTAGCTTGAATTAAATCACCAATGGCGAGTAACGCTTGATCTTGGTCTGGACCATCACAGCGAACTAACACTTCTTTCCCTTGGGAACTTTCTAATAACATCAATCCTAAAACACTATCGGCATCCGCCGTTTTCTCACCTTGAGTTAGGCTTATCTTGGCATCAAATGCCATGGCAAGTTTAGCCAACTGGGTTGCAGCGCGAGCATGTAAGCCAAGCTTATTTTCTATCAAAAAGTGTTTTTCGATGGCCATGCTCTTCCCTTACGATGACTTGGTTTGTTCTCTATGATGCGCTTTTACATTTTTATGATGCTTGGCGAAGCTTTCTGCAAGGGTTTGAGCCAAATACACTGAGCGATGTTGTCCACCAGTACAACCAATTGCAACCGTTAAATAACTGCGATTGTTACGTTCTAAATGGGGCAACCAAGTTTCAATAAATGTTTGTATTTGCCAAGCAAACTTATGTACAACGGGTTGATTAGCAAGAAAATCGATTACTGGCTGATCAAGCCCTGTTAGCGGTTTTAAGTGTGGCTCCCAATGCGGGTTCGGTAAGAATCGTGCATCAAAAACATAGTCAGCATGTTTAGGTATGCCGTGTTTATAACCAAAAGATTCAAAGGTAATAATCAGCTGATTTGATTTTTTACCAAGTACCTTTTCACGAATGCTATCAGCTAATTGATGAACACTTAAATCAGTTGTATCAATAAAAATATCGGCCTTAGATGCAATCGGGTCAAGCAGCTTCTTCTCGGCTTCAATTGCTTCTTCAAGAGAGATATTGTTTAGCGAAAGCGGGTGTAAGCGACGTGTTTCAGAGAAACGTCTAATCAGAGTGTTATCATCACTGTCGAGATAAAAGAGTGTTGGCGTAGCAAAGCCAGGCAGGTAGTCTAATACCTCTTCAATTTCCTCTGGCTCTTTTGTCATATTACGAGCATCAACACTGACGGCAATTTTGTCGTATTTGTCGGAGACTGAGCGAATTAACGATGGCAGTAAATTAACCGGAATATTATCAACAACATAGTAGCCAAGATCTTCAAGCACCCTAAGTGCGACAGTTTTTCCTGACCCTGAGCGACCACTGATTAAAATAAGCTGCACTTAAGTCTCCTAACTTTAGTTACTCGCTTCACTACTAATGATTTGATATAGCTGATGATTATTCTCAGCATGACGTAGCTGACGGCAAAATTGCTTGTCTTTTAGTTTATCAGCGATAGTGGCTAAAGTCTGCAAATGTTGTTGGCACTTTTGCTCTGGTATGAGCAGTACAACGAAAATATCGACGTCTTTGTCATCAATTGCATCAAATGGGATAGGAGATTGATTTACAATTAAAAAACCGATGGTATCTTGTAAGCCATCAATGCGGCCATGGGGAATGGCGAGGCCTTTACCAATACCTGTACTACCAAGCTTTTCACGCTGTAATAAGGCATCTAAAAATTCTTGAGAAGTGATGTCAGGTGCTTGTTGATGCGCAAGATCACTTATAAATTCAAATAGTCGTTTTTTGCTATTAAAAAGGACCGCGGTTTTAGCGCAGTCCTCAGCAATAATATCTGTAAGTTTCATTTTAGTGGCGAGATAACTTCTCTTTGTGTTTAATTACTTGACGGTCAAGTTTATCAACTAGGCCATCAATTGCTGCATACATATCTTCATGTGCGGTTGATGCGAAGAGTTCGCCACCATTAACATGCATTGTTGCTTCTGCTTTTTGTGATAATTTTTCAATATCTAGAATAACGTGCACGTTATTAATGTGATCAAAATGCCTCTCTAGTTTTGCAAATTTGTTAGTGACATAGTCTCTTAAAGAATCAGTAATTTCTACGTGACGACCTGTTAAGTTTAATTGCATAAGCATTTTCCTTCTAAATGGTCTAAATCAGGCTCTTGCGCTGATTAGACGGTGGTATGGATAGCGACTCACGATATTTTGCAATTGTGCGTCGCGCCACTTTAATTCCTTGTTCTGCTAGTAGATCGGTTATCTTGCTATCGCTTAATGGCTTGGCAGGATTTTCCGCTGCTACTAACTTTTTGATCAGTGCTCGAATCGCGGTAGATGAGCACTCACCCCCATTTTCCGTGCTAACGTGGCTAGAGAAAAAGTATTTTAATTCGTAAATGCCACGTGGTGTATGCATGTATTTTTGCGTTGTAACACGCGAGATAGTCGATTCATGCATTTCAACCATTTCGGCGACATCATTTAAAACCATCGGTTTCATTGCTTCATCGCCATATTCAAAGAATGCCTGTTGTTGTTCAACAATGCAATTGGCTACTTTTAATAAAGTGTCATTGCGGCTTTCTAAGCTTTTAATAAACCATTTAGCCTCTTGCAAATGGTTGCGTATAAACTGGCTATCACTGCCTGACTTCATAGAGCGGGTAAGTGATGCATACTGCTCGTTTACACGAATTTTCGGCATACTGTCGTTGTTTAACTCAACACGCCAACGGCCTTTAATCTTTTTCACTGAAACATCAGGAACAACATACTCAGGCTCTTCATGAATGATGCTTTCAGCTGGCTTTGGATTAAGGCTATGTATTAATGTTAAGACTTCTTTTAACTCAGGTTCTTTGAGTTTGGCCTTCTTCATTATGGTACGATAGTCTCTTAACCCCAAAAGTTCCATATGGTTTGAGATTACGCTTTTTGTTTCGCTTAGCCAAGGGGTATTTTTGTCATACTGGTTGAGCTGGATCAATAAACATTCTTGTAGTGAACGTGCAGCAATACCAACAGGATCAAAGAGTTGAATGCGTTTTAGTACAGCTTCAACTTCATCAAGTTCAATTTGTTCCTGATCTTCTGATTTTTGCACCGCTTCTAAAATTTCTTCGGCACTTTGCGTTAAATAACCAGAATCATCAACCGCTTCAACAATGGTTGTTGCAATCATTTCGTCGGTGTCGCTAAACGGCGTTAAACGTAATTGCCACATTAAGTAATCTTGCAAAGATTCGCTGGTAGAGCCTTGGTAAACCGTGTCATTTTCAGGGGCGGGTGCATTGCTAACCGATACTGGTGCTGCACTAATATAATCATCCCACGACACGTCCATAGCTAAATCATCAGAGAGATTTTCATTATTTAAGGCGTCGCTAGATTCAATTTCTGATTGGCTTACAGGCGTGTCATATTCATCGTGAGAAGATGAATCATCTTTGCTGGTTTCAGTGCTTTCATTGTTTTGATTGTCATCACTGAAATCAATGTCTTCTTCAAGTAAAGGATTGGCATCAAGGGCTTCTTGAATTTCTTGCTGCAAATCTAACGTACTCAACTGCAATAGGCGAATTGCCTGCTGCAATTGGGGTGTCATTGTTAGTTGCTGCCCAAGGCGAAGCTGTAGCGATTGCTTCATGTAATTATTCTAATCCTTCTTTATTTCTCAAGCTGTTGGTTAACAATTCAACTCCAGTAAAAAAGTACACTCATTATTACTATAGTCTGAATTGTTCACCTAGGTATACATCGCGAACTTTTTGGTTGTTTAAAACCTCTTCTGCAGTACCTGATGCTATCAATTCACCGTGAGAAACAATATAGGCTTTCTCACATACATCAAGGGTTTCGCGCACATTATGGTCAGTGATTAAAACACCAATTCCGCGATTTTTTAAATGCTCAATTATTTTCTTTATATCTATCACTGAAATAGGATCAACACCAGCAAAAGGTTCATCTAACAGGATAAATTTCGGATTTGCGGCTAATGCGCGAGCGATTTCTACTCGGCGACGCTCACCACCAGAAAGAGCCATACCTTGCGAATCTCGAATATGACCAATATTAAATTCTTCGAGCAAATCATCGAGCGCTTCTTCGCGCTGAACACGATTAAGATCTTTTCGAGTTTCGAGGATCGCCATGATGTTTTGGTATACCGTAAGCTTTCTAAAAATCGAAGATTCTTGTGGTAAATAACCAATTCCTAAACGGGCACGACTATGCATTGGTTGTAATGTAATGTCATTATCATCAATACGAATAGTGCCTCTGTCACTCGGCACTAAACCGACAATCATGTAAAACGTGGTTGTTTTACCTGCGCCATTTGGGCCAAGCAAACCTACGATACTGCCGGCTTTAACTTCTAAACCAACATTTTTAACAACTTGACGTGATTTGTAACTTTTTGCCAGCTTTTCGGCAATTAATGTGCTCATTTTTCGCCTTGTTTATTTTGCGTATTAATGATGGTTTTTACTTGGTTATTTGAGTTTTCTGACTTTTTAGATGTCACTGTTTCATTTGCGCGATCGTAAATGATGGTATCTGCTGACATCATGTCGCCATTTTGTTGGAACTTGGCACCACCAGACATGGTAAACAATGATTTAGCCACATCGTATGTAATGTTTTCTGCACTTGCAACTATCGTAGAGCCATCTTCTTGCTTGGCAGAGAATTTAACGGGCTTTCCACTTGCGATCAGTAATTGTTGATTATCACCAAGCTCGGTGCGCTTATGTGCTTCTAAATAATCGGCAGTGATAGACATATTGCCATGCTTAATTTGAACATTGTTGCGGAAAATACCCACATTTTCTTTAAGACGAGCAGACTGCTCATCAGCATCAATTTCCAATGGAAACTTCAGTTTAATTTGTTCAGCCATTACTTGGACACTGGAGATGCACAAAGTGAAAGCCAGTCCGGCGATTGACATTAATTTAGTCATTTTATTGGTCATAATAAGTGGTCTTTGTATGGTTGATTAACTGTATAACTTGTTCTTCTAAATTAGCATTGAGGCCTTGGCCTTTGATTTCAAGTCCAGGACCTGTCATTTTCACTTCTGATTCGGAAGTCATCACCTTTGTTGAAATCAGGTATTCAATGCTGGCGGCTTCTATAGTGTCGAGCATAACATCAGTTGTCAGACTTTTAGCAACAACGTTTTGTTCCAGAATAAGTTTTTCATTGTTATAAAGTGTGGCTTCATCGGCGGTCAGTTGCCACACCCCTTGTTCTGAAAAAATGGTAAATTGCGGTTTTTCAAAATGGGTAAAACCTAAGTCTTGGTACATCGACATCTTTTTCGCCATAACTTTATGGCTAACTGCACCTGCGTCATTAAAATTTGTTTGTTTTAAATCAGTAGCAATATAGTCAGGAATACTGGCTATTTGCTCGATCACAGGGGCTTGCTCTTTTGTCTCAAAAAAGTAAGGAAGCCATAGCCACACCATGGCAATGGTAAAGAGTATTGTAAGGGCGATGCGCGCAGACATTAGCTACTGGTACCAGAGTGACTAAGAGGTTTATTTTGACTCAACATAATTAAGTCTGTGAGTTCGCGTACGGCACCAAAACCACCAAGCATAGTGGTTGTATAGTGGGCTGTGCGTTTAACTAGTGGGTGTGCATCATTGGTTGCCACGGCAAAGCCAACAAGCTCCATAACGGGCAGGTCAGGGCTGTCATCACCAATGTAGGCGATTTCGTTGTTACTGAGTGATAGCGATTCTTTTAATTGATTAAAGGCAACAATTTTATCTTCTTGACCTTGATAAATATGCTGAACCGTTAGGCTCTTCATGCGGTTTTCTACAATCTTTGAATTGCGCCCAGTAATTACCGCCACTTGCACGCCACTATTTATAAGAGATTTAATACCAAAACCGTCTTTCGTGTGGAACGCTTTAAGTTCTTCGCCATCATTGCCAAGGTAGATACGGCCATCTGAAAATACGCCATCAATATCGCAAATTAGCAGTTTGATGTTGCGTGCTTTGCTAAATACTTCATTTGTTGTTTCAGCATACAATTCGTTAAAGAGCTGTTGTGAGGGCGTTAAACTCATAAAACACCTGCTTTTAGTAAATCTTGCATATTGAGCGCACCAATTGGCCTTTGCTGATGATCTACCACAATTAAGCCATTAATTTTCTTTTGTTCCATTATATTAAGTGCCTCAGCAGCTAACATAGTTTCGCATGCGGTAGTGCATTGCTTAGTCATGACATCTGAAATAGCTGTCGCGTGTATATCAATGCGTTGCTCTAAGATACGACGCAAGTCACCGTCAGTAAAAATCCCTTGAAGCACCTTATCTTGATTGATAACAGCAGTCATACCAAGACCTTTAGCTGTCATTTCAAGCAATGCATTTTTTATGGTGGTACCTTCGGTCACAATCGGTAAAGCATCGTCTTGGTGCATAATGTCTTTTAACATTAATAGTAAACGCTTACCTAAACTGCCACCAGGATGAGATAACGCAAAGTCATCAGCGGTAAAGCCTTTTTCTTCTAAAAGTGCCACAGCAATAGCATCACCCATAGCGAGCGTAGCCGTGGTGCTGGCTGTAGGTGCCAGTCCGAGAGGGCATGCTTCTTCTGATATTGCGATGCAAATATGTACATTGGATTGTTGGGCAAGGGTTGAGTTTTGCTTGCCACTCATACCAACAATTTTAGCGCCAATACGTTTAATAACGGGGATCAGGTTTATGACTTCTGCTGTTTCACCCGAATTTGAAATCATTAACAGTACATCGTCTTTGGTGATCATGCCTAAATCACCATGGCTTGCTTCGCCTGGGTGCACAAAAAATGCGGGTGTGCCAGTACTTGCTAACGTGGCAGCTATTTTATTACCAATATGACCTGATTTGCCCATGCCAATCACAATAACGCGACCTTTGCAGTCATACATTAATTGGCAGGCATTGCTAAAATCGTCATTGATATACTGAGCGAGTTGTTCAATCGCGTTCTTTTCAATTTCTAGTACACGTTTTCCGCGAGCAATAAAGTTCATGTGTTGGCCTTAAGCGCTTACTGATGAAAAAAGAAGGTATTGATAAGCAACAAATGCGACTAGTAGTAAGCCACCTTCTATTCGGTTTATTCGACGTGAGCCACGAATACTTAAACTCATGGCGATTAATGCCACGGTTGCGCCAAGCATAATTAAAATATCACGCGATGATACTGCAGGGTCAACACTTGAAGGGTTAATGATACCGGCAAGAGAGAGCACTGCGAGCAGGTTAAAAATATTAGATCCAATAATATTACCCAGTGCTAAGTCATCTTCATTTTTCAACACGCCAGCAACACATGCTGCCAATTCAGGCAAGCTCGTGCCAATCGCTATTATGGTTAAGCCGATAACTAAATCGCTTATACCGAATAATTTAGCAATATCGGTAGCTGAATCAATAATAAAATGAGAACTGACAGGCAGTACGGCCATGCCAATAACAAGCCACATTAATGCGATAGGAGTACTGACATTGTCAGGCACTTCATCACAAGCTTCGTCAACAAACGGATCATGTTCGGCATTGGCTGCTTTACTTTGTTTTACTGAAATAACAGTAACGGCAGCAATAAAGATTACAAACCCAGCCATCAGGGCAATACCTTCACCAAAGCCTAAGTAGTTATCTGATAAAATATACCAAGCTGCTAGTGATACGAACATCACAACCGGCATTTCGCGTTTTAAGGTAGTTGAAGAGACATTCAGTGGGCGCAGTAATGCTGTAATACCCAAAACTAAAAGAATGTTAGTTATGTTCGAACCAATAGCATTACCAACCGCTGTGTCCGTTTGCTGCGCTAATGCGGCTTGAGCCGATACCATCATTTCAGGGGCTGAAGAGCCCATAGCAACAATCGTTAAACCAATGATTAATGTTGGAATTCCGTAATTCTTCGCCAGTGCTGCAGCACCAAAAACAAAGCGGTCCGCACTCCACACTAAGCCGACAAATCCTGCAATTAAAATAGCAATTGATAACAACATTCTTGAATAAAAACCAAAATTTAGATAACACCAAATAATATCAAATCTTGATTTAAAACACAGCTTTTGTAACCGTTATTACAAATATTTACTTTTTCATAGGTTTCACAACAATTTCAAAAGGCTTAGAATACACTGCGCAATTAATTCTAGGAGAGCGACTTGTCGCAAAATTTAGTTGAAATAAAGGATGTTACCTTTTCTCGTGGCGATAGAATTATCTATCAAAACATGAGCTTTAGCGTCCCGACAGGAAAAATAACCGCCATAATGGGCCCAAGCGGTATTGGTAAAACAACCATGCTACGCTTAATTGGTGGACAACTAAAACCGGATTCTGGCGACATTCTTTTTGCTAACGAAAGCATTCCAAATATGTCACGCAGCGAGTTATATCAAGCGCGTGAGCGCATGAGTATGCTATTTCAAAGCGGTGCTTTGTTCACCGATATGAGCGTATTTGACAATATCGCTTTTCCGTTACGTGAACACACTAAACTATCCGAAGAGATTATTCGTATTATCGTGCTGATGAAGCTCGAAGCGGTTGGCCTGCGTGGCGCACGTGACCTGATGCCTTCTGAGCTTTCGGGTGGTATGGCTAGGCGTGCAGCATTGGCCCGTGCAATCGCACTCGACCCTGAACTAATCATGTATGACGAGCCTTTCGCAGGACAAGACCCGATTTCAATGGGCGTGTTGGTTAAGCTAATAAAATCGCTAAACCAAACCCTTAATATTACGTCGCTTGTTGTGACGCACGATGTGGCAGAGGTTATGAGTATTGCCGATCACGTTGTGATATTGGCAGATAAGGGCGTAATTGGCGAAGGAACACCAGAGCAGGTATCTCAATCTGAATCGCCGTTAGTACAACAATTTTTACAGGGGCTATCTGATGGTCCTGTACCATTCCACTTTGATGCTGCGCCATACAATCAAGATTTATTAATGGGAAGCGAACGTGGTTAATACTATTCAAACAATCGGCCGCAATACGTTAGATACATTAGCAGGCATCGGTCGCGCGCTACTTATGTTGCTAGGTGCCATTTTTAGTGTGCCAAATTTCAAAAAAGGTACGCCCCTATTAATAAAACAGCTCTACATGGTGGGCTTTTTATCATTAATTATTATTTTGGTATCAGGTCTTTTTATCGGCATGGTACTGGCCTTACAAGGCTATACGGTATTAGTGGATTATGGTGCAGAAGACAGTTTAGGGCCGCTAGTAGCGCTTAGCTTATTACGTGAGTTAGGTCCGGTGGTTACCGCACTGCTATTTGCGGGCCGAGCAGGCAGTGCATTAACTGCTGAAATAGGCTTAATGAAAGCGACAGAACAGTTAACAAGCTTAGAAATGATGGCCGTTGACCCCCTTAAGCGTGTTATTGCGCCACGTTTTTGGGCTGGAATGATTAGTATGCCATTGCTTGCAATGATCTTCTCTGCGGTCGCGATTTTAGGTGCTCACATTGTCGGGGTAGATTGGCTTGGTGTTGATTCAGGCAGTTTTTGGTCAATTATGCAGGCACAGGTGTCGTTCGAAAAAGATATTTTAAATGGGGCAATTAAAGCGGTGGTATTCGCATTTGTTGTCACATGGATTGCACTCTATAAAGGCTACGATTGTGTACCAACCTCAGAAGGTATCAGTAAAGCTACAACAGAAACTGTAGTGCAGTCATCATTGGCAGTATTGGGATTAGATTTTGTGCTAACAGCAATTATGTTTGGCGCGTAAAGGGTAAAAAATGAATTCAAAGAAAATAGAAATTTTAGTGGGATTTTTTGTATCACTAGGTATTGCTGCAATTGTGATGCTTGCACTTAAAGTAGCCAATGCAGGCATGAGTGGAAACGGTGATACGTATAGCCTTTATGCAAAATTCGACAACATAGGCTCACTTAAAGTACGTTCGCCGATTAAAGTAGGCGGTGTTGTGGTTGGTCGTGTTGAAGCAATAAATTTAGATCCAACGGACTATGTGCCTGTAGTACACATGAAAATTGCGACAGAATATAGCAATTTTACCGAGACAACGTCGGTCAATATATTAACGTCAGGTATTTTGGGTGAGCAATATTTGGGAATTAACCCCGGTGTTCTTGCTCATAAAGATATGAACGGTGAGGATGAACTAAGCGAAATGTTTGGCCTCGAAGAAGTGAAAGTTTTAAAAGATGGTGACTTTATTACTGATACAAAATCAGCTCTGGTACTTGAAGAGTTAATTGGTCAGTTCTTATTTAACCAAAGCAACGATTAATTGGGATTGTGATAATTAAGATGATGAAATTTTTAATTGCGACTTTACTAGTACTTACGTCATGTGTGTCTTTTGCGAAAGAAGTGGACGAAAGTAATCCGTATTTAATGGTGAGAACAGTTGCAGAAAATACCTTTGCACGAATCACTCAAGATAAAGCGATTATTGAACAAGATAAAAACCATTTAAAAGTGGTTGTTGAAGAAGAGCTACTGCCTTATATCGACTATCGCTATGCGGCGCAGCGTGTACTTGGTAGTTATATTTCTAAAGTACGAAATATCAAAGATAAAGAAGAGCAAAAAGCAGAAATCGAAAACCTTAAGCGTTTTATCGATGTATTTCGCGAGTATTTGATTACATCATACGCAGGTATTTTTACGCAATACCGTGGTCAAGAAGTTGAATTTGCCCCAGCTCTAGATTTTTCAGACGATAAATTAGTATTGGTTAAAACCAAAATCGTTGAATCAGGTAAGCCTGATATCAACATCGACTTCAAAGTACGCAAAACTAAATCAGGTGAGTGGAAAGGCTTTGATATGCTGCCAGAAGGCATTAGCTTACTTGATGCTAAACAGTCAGAATTTCATGGTATTCTTCGTACTGAAGGTTTAGGCTACGTAATTGATATGCTAGATAAAAAGAGCAAGTTGCCAGTGCAATTTGCTGGTGAATAAACAATGTCAAAGTTATCGCTAACAACAGTAGATGACGCAAATTACATATTGAGTGGCGAGTTAAATCGCTACTCAGTTGCCAATCTGCAATTACCAAAAAATAGCTCTAAAACCACCCTGACACTTGACCTCAGTGAAATAACCAAAGTCGATACCGCAGGACTCGCTTGGTTAATCTATAGTTTGTCGCAATTGCAACGGAACAATATAAGCCTTAAACTTGTCCACTTACCTGAGCAGCTCAAAAAGCTAATGCAATTGGGTCACGTAGAGAATTTATTTGAGTAGAGTTAATGGATCCTAAACAAGTCGAAGACATTTTATCGCAAGCGTTATCGCTAGATTTTATTAAAGTAAAAGCCGAAGGCAGTCACTATGAACTGATTGTTGTTGGCGAGTGTTTTGCTGACGTTTCACGCGTTAAGCAACAACAAATGGTTTATGCACCATTAATGGAAAAAATTTCTGACGGCACAATGCATGCCGTATCAATCAAAGCTTACACGCCAGCACAGTGGGAACGTGATCGCAAATTGATGATGCTATAAGGTGGCATAAATGGATCAATTTGTTATTCAAGGTGGCAGCACAATTGCCGGAGAAGTGACCATTTCTGGCGCGAAAAACGCCGCACTGCCAATTTTATTTGCAGCGATTCTCGCGAACAGCAAAAGTCGTTTTACCAATGTGCCACGTTTACGTGATATCAATACCACGGAAGCATTACTTGCAACACTTGGTGCGCAGGTTGAATGGCAACAAGATGACTTAATTGTTGACGGTAGCACAATCGATAAAGTACTAGCACCTTACGATTTAGTAAAACAAATGCGTGCCTCTGTTCTAGCTTTAGGGCCATTGTTAGCACGTTTTGGTGAAGCACAAGTATCTTTACCAGGCGGTTGCGCAATCGGCGCACGTCCTGTTGACCTTCACATTTCAGGCCTTGAAAAAATGGGCGCTGATATTACTGTGGAAGGCGGTTATATCAATGCCAAAGTAAATGGTCGCTTAAAAGGCGCACATATCTTTATGGATGTAGTGAGCGTTGGTGCAACTGAAAACTTACTTATGGCAGCCACATTAGCTGACGGTGTAACTGTATTAGAAAACGCTGCACGTGAACCAGAGATCGCTGATTTAGCTAAATACCTTACTGCCATGGGCGCAAAAATTTCTGGTGCAGGTTCTGATCGCATAGAAATTACAGGTGTGGAATCACTTATCGGTTGCGAACATCGCATTTTGCCAGATCGCATTGAAACAGGTACTTACCTTGTTGCTGCAGCAATGGCAAAAGGTGAAGTCTTATGTCTTGGTACAGATCACTTTAGTCTAGAACCTGTTATTGAAAAATTACGTGATGCTAATGCACATATCGAATTAAGCGATAACAGCATTTATCTCGATATGCGTGGTCGTATGCCAAATGCGGTTAATATTAAAACATCACCGCACCCAGGTTTCCCTACGGATATGCAAGCGCAATTTACCGCACTTAATGTAGTGGCTGAGGGCAGTGCAACCATCACCGAAACGATTTTTGAAAACCGTTTTATGCATGTGCCTGAACTAAAGCGTATGGGCGCAAATATTCGCTTAGAAGGTAATACTGCAATTTGTGGGCATACAGAGCAGCTTAGTGGCGCTCAAGTAATGGCAACAGACCTACGTGCTTCTGCAAGCTTAATTCTGACAGGCGCTATTGCACAAGGCGAAACAGTTGTAGATCGAATTTATCACGTTGATAGAGGTTATCAGCGCATTGAAGATAAACTAGGTGGTTTAGGCGTAAAAATAGCTCGCCGTAAAGCTTAGTGTAACTCAACATTAAAAAAGGCCGCATTTGCGGCCTTTTTATTAAATAACCTAAGCTCGGGATAATAAATTACTTTCTAGCAGCTATTTTTACTTATTACTGCGTTAAATTTGCTTGCAATAGACTCGCTATTGACGCACAAATTTGCCTTGTTACTGTGAAAAACTATCAAGCTACAAGGTATGAAACAACATAGCTTATATATTTCAAATACCTAGTTAACTTCTTAACCCGAGTTCAGGTTAGCTAATTTTTTAGAACTGAAGTTCACCTACTTCAACCTGAAGTTCAATTGCTTTACCTGCTCGAATAATTGAAAAGTTGAGTACATTACCTGGTGGTGTATTGGTAATAAGCTCTAATGTGGTATTGGTATTAACTACCTTTTGTCCATCAATTTTTGTCACTATATCATTAATTTCAAAACCAGCGCGCCATGCAGGCCCTAAAGGATCTAAGCGAGCAACACGCATGCCGTATACCGGTGTGTGATTGTTTCTAACTAAGCGACCCGAACTATCAACAGGATCAGCATCAAAACCGATATAACCGCGAATAACTCGACCGTATTTGATGATTTTATCCATTACCTCTTTTGCAAGAGAATATGGCACCGCAAAGAAAATGCCTTGCACCTCTAAATTACGGGCATGCTTAAATTTAGCTGAGGTAATACCAACCAAGGTACCATTGGTATTAATTACCGCACCACCAGAGTTACCTGTATTAACTGCCGCATCCATTTGTAAAAAGCGCGTATGACGGGTTTGAGCAATGTTGGTCTTGTCGGTGGCGCTAATAATACCTTGGGTAATTGTTTGACCTAAATTCAGTGGGTTACCAATGGCTAAGATCACATCTCCTACCTGCGGAATAAAGTCGTTATTAGTTGGGATCTCGGGTAAGTGCTCAGCAGTAATCTTCAATAATGCTAAGTCGGTTGGTACATCAAAACCAATCAGCTGAACATCTGTAAATTGGCGGCCATCGTTCAGTACTACCAAAATTTGGTCTGCATTATTGATAACGTGGTAGTTGGTAAGAATATACCCTTTTTTAGACATAATAATGCCAGAACCTAGTTCGCGTACAGGGCTCGCTGGGCGCAGGCTACGAGGGCGGTTACTAATGGATTCTGAGTAAATGTTCACTACTGCTGGTGATGCAGCTTTAACAGCGTTAGCAAAGCTTAAATGACTGGCATTTAAAGGTGCTTTAGTGGGAGAAAACTGCTCACGCAGTAACTCTGGTGAAAACACCATAAGATATATAAAAGCAAAACCAAGTCCTAACAGAATAGGAGTGAGCAAAAACTGTAGCTTTTTTAACACGCTGAGCCGTTTAATTATTATTTTCAAAGGACGTTTATTGTGGCAAGAATATGACTGTTCGGCAAGCTAGCTGATTTTTACTTACTAATATAAAAAACGCCCACAGCATTGTAGGCGTTTGGTTTTAGCAAGTTGTATGATTTTGCGTAATTTTAAAACTACTGAATTTGTACGTTAAAGATACGTGTACCACGTTGAACACGAAGGAAAATATAACCACCTTCACTGTCTTCAACTGCTTTCGTTAATTCGCGCACTGAATCTACACGTGTACGGTTAACCATTAGGATGACATCACCTTCTTCTAATCCCACGCGAGCAGCTGGTGCACGATTAGAATCAATCGATTTAACTACAACACCCTCTTTACCATCTTCTGTTTTTCCGGCTTCAAGAGTTGCACCTGTTAGGTTGCGATGTAATTTATCAGCGGCAGTTGCGGTATCAGAAGTACCACCAAGTTTTACTTTAACAGTTTTACTCTTACCGTCACGAATAATACCTAATTTAACGGTTTTTCCTTCGCCAGCAGTGGCAATTTTGCTGCGCAATTCCATAAAGCTGTGAATTTTCTTACCGTCAATGCTAACAATAACATCGTTAACTTTAAGGCCAGCTTTTTCTGCGGCACTATCTTCGATAATCTCGTTAACAAGTGCACCTTGTTTGGTTTCTAAATCAAATGCTTTAGCAACACCAGCGTTAACATTGCCGCCTAAAATACCTAGGCTACCGCGGCGAACTTCACCAAACTCTAAAATTTGGTCTACAAGGCTTTTCATCATGTTAGATGGAATAGCAAAACCAATGCCTACATTGCCGCCCGAAGCGCCTAAAATAGCCGTGTTAATACCAATTAGTTCGCCTTTAAGGTTTACAAGTGCGCCACCTGAGTTACCTTGGTTAATTGCAGCGTCGGTTTGAATAAAGTCCTCATAGCCTTCAATATTTAGGCCTGAACGACCAAGCGCACTAACAATACCAGAGGTTACAGTATGGCTAAGCCCAAACGGGTTACCAATCGCTACTGAAAAGTCACCTACACGTAATTCATCAGAATCAGCTAGTTTAACTTCAGTTAAGTCATCGCCTTTAACTTCTAATAACGCGATGTCTGATTGCGGATCGCTGCCCACTAACTTGGCCTCGAATTCACGGCCGTCTTGTAAAGTGACGATAATTTTTTCCGCATCTTGAATAACGTGGTTATTGGTAACGATGTGGCCGTCGCCAGCATTAATGATTACACCAGAACCTAAGCCACTAAATGGGCGCTTTTCAGCACGAGGTTGGCGTTGAGGGTTACCAAAAAAGAAATCAAACGGGTCAACGCGTTGTCGAACTTCTTTCGAACCAGAGACACGAATGCTCACAACACCAGGGGTGACTTTTTCGAGCATGGGGGCAAGAGTTGGAAGTTGTTGTCCGTTAACCGAAACAGGCAATTTTGCGTGGCTTGTAGCCGGAGAAATTAATAGTGTGGCTGAAAGAATCGCTGCGCTTAATACTGTTAATTTTGTTTTCATAGTCAAAATAACGCTCCTTAAATCAAAAGGGTAGCTAATTTGCTCCTTTTCAGGGAGGAGCAAACCAGCCAGTTACTTATAATGACTATGGGGTCAAAAAAAAGTTCATCAAGATGCGATTAAGCACTTTCTGTTTGCTTATTTTCTGAACTATTACCTCTAAAAATACCCGTTTCACCGGTTACAAAGTCGGCTGGCGCGGCTTGTAATTCGGCATTACGCGCTAAAATTTCGGTGCGCGTTACATCATTACTGCGGGTTTCAGGTAAAATTTCGGTAGCTTCTTGAGAGAAGAAAGGCACAACTTCAGCATCGTTTTTAGCGACTAATAACTTGTTAGTTTCTTCCATATGCTTAACTAGTTGGGTGTAACTATCTTGCATTTTCCCTACTAGTTTATTGGTGTGCGCAACGTGGTCGGCCACGTCTTGTCTAAACTGTTCGAGATCGTTTTGTGCTTTTTCAACTTCTTTTTCTAACTCGTCATGTTCATATTGACGCTTTGTGATTAGGCTTCCAATAAAAAAACTAGCAACGGCAGTGGCGACTAATAAGGTGATCCAAATGGCTGTACTCATACTATTAAGCCTTATAATTTTTGAAAATAGATACTTTAAATATACGCTTTGATTGCGCTCGTGTTAATATTTTACATCAAAATTTAAGTAACTCTTTGTATTTATCATGACCCCTTGGCAAAAATATCAACAAGACTTAATTCGCGACGATTTTCATCATGATGCAGCGCAAGAAAATGCGGTGCGTCACCTACAGCGTTTGTATGATGATTTAACGGCACAACCTCCAGTTAAAACAGGTTTTTTTGCAAAGCTTTTCTCAAAGCCTGAAAAACGTGAAATTAAAGGCTTATATTTTTGGGGTGGCGTAGGGCGTGGCAAAACGTATCTTGTTGATACTTTTTTTGAAGCTTTGCCGTTTGAGCGCAAAATGCGAGTGCACTTTCACCGCTTTATGCACCGTGTTCATGATGAGCTGAAACTACTTAAAGACGTTCAAGATCCACTTGAAAAGGTTGCTGATAAATTTAAAAGCGAAGCGGATATCATCTGTTTTGATGAATTTTTTGTGCAAGATATTACTGATGCCATGTTACTTGGCGGTTTAATGCAAGAGCTGTTTAAGCGCGGCATTGTGTTGGTTGCAACATCAAATATTGTACCTGACGAGCTCTACCGAAACGGTTTACAGCGCGCGCGTTTTTTACCTGCTATTGATCTTGTTAAAGCAAATACAGAGGTTGTAAACGTCGATTCGGGTATTGATTATCGACTGCGTACTCTTGAGCAAGCAGAGATTTACCACAGCCCATTGGATGAACAAGCGGATAAAAACCTATTTGAATACTTTGACAAATTATCCCCTGAGGTTGGCTGTTTAGATAAAATAATTGAAGTAGAAGGCCGCAAGCTTAAAACTCGTAAAGAAGCCGATAGCATCGTAATGTTTGATTTTACAGAGTTATGTGAAACTGCACGAAGCCAAGTTGATTACATGGAGCTAAGTCGTGTTTATCATACTGTATTGCTTTCGAACGTGAAGCATATGGGGGCAGAGCACGCGAATGATGATGCGGCGCGCCGCTTTATTGCCCTCGTCGATGAGTTTTATGAGCGCAATGTTACGTTAATTATTTCTGCGGTTGCGCCACTAGAACAGTTGTACACTGGCGGTATTTTAGACTTTGAATTTAAGCGTTGTATTAGCCGCTTACAAGAAATGCAAAGCTTAGAGTATTTAGGGCGCGAGCATTTAGCTTAATCTGCAAAAAGAAACGAGATCTGACGATCTCGTTTCCTATACTATTTATTCTTGATTCAATTTAATGTTTTTAATCTTTAGCCACGCTTTACCGCCTTTTTCATCGGTAAGGTCTGGCACTAAATAAAGTGCAGAAACATTGGCTTTTATAATGCCTTTATCTTTTGACCAGCTAGGCGTCCACTCTGGGCGGTTGAAATTATCAAAGGTTAAGGTGTGCGTTTGCCACTTATTCGCGCTTGGTAAAAGAGCTTGATAGTGGGCATAGCTTTTATCACCTTTTCCACCATAATCTTTCTGAGATAACTTAACCACTAACGGTTTATCGCTTTGATAAGTGAGCTCAATACTATTAATGCCGTTTAATGATTTTTTAGGCAGATCGTAAATTAACTCAACCCACGAATTATTCTGAGCATCAACGCGAGGTACACGGTTGAACGCTATACCCACATACTCTTCTTTAACTAAGGGCTTTTCATAGCTTGCAGTACTGCCATGTGGGTCTACTGCGTAACGCCATTGTTTCGCATCGAGTGTTTGTGCCGCGTAAAGCGCAGAGCTTGAAAATAGTATTGCTGTAAGCAGTGATTTTAAATACATGATCTTTTTCTTATGGTGACTATTGTATGTTAGTAGCAATACAGGGGAGGTTGCTGGATGAGAGGTTGATTGTAGGGTAGTTTTTTTTGTTGTGGAAGTGGGCGTTTAGTCTTACTTTGTTGTGTTGTTCTGAACTTGTTTCATAGCAATGGGCTAAAGAATCACGTCTGGGCAATTGAGTTTACTGAAACCATGTCTGTCGCGCTGGCGACGGCAGCCAAAGGGAGGCTAACGCCGGCCTCCCCTTGGAACCCCTCGGCGCCCCGAAATCAAACAAATCTTCAAATAAGTTTTAAATGTGAACATAAACGCCATCAAGCAACATCCCTGTCGCTACATGGCTTGCTCGACCGCTTCGCTCCCTGACTCGCATTATTCATTTAAAGCTCACTATGTAACTAATTGACAATATTGAAAATAAAAATGAATATATTGCAAAGGATTTAAATTATACGGACATGTAAAATGAAGTGGTTGATAGTTTTATACTCGATATTTCTATCCGGATGTTCTTCAATGATTGCGAATAAAATAACTCAGTCAGAAGATATCCAAGGAAACATAAACCTTTCAGCGAAAGAGATTGAAGTATGTGGAAACACAAACAATTGTACAAAGGTTTATCAAGCTGATGGGTATTCTCACACTATGGTTTTCAACCTTGATTTAGGTAGCAGTAAGCAAACTTGGTTATATCAATCAAAGTTTGCTGAAAAAGTTGAGGAAAAGCCTCTAAAAGGTGAGATTGTTTATGTATTTGCTGGTTACAGTCAGCCTTTTAAATTGCTGACACAGTTTCAGGACTGGTTAACGCAAGTAACAGGAGCGCAAGTCTTTATTGTGCCAAGTGCAAATAATGAGAGTAGATTTCGTTTTGGCATGAGTTATGTTGAACCTCTAGTTCAGCACATTAAGAAAGAAAACAAAAAAGTTCATTTAATCGGCTTTTCTATGGGAGCTATCCCTGCACAACAAATTGCAATGCAAATTGAAAACTCGTCACTACACCTCATAGCGCCTATGACTAATTTTGAAACTAGTCTCAATGCTTTTCGTGAATACTATTTGTCTAGTGTTGATAGATACTTTGTAGGGCAAGAAGAAGTGAAAGAAGCTGCAAATATTGTTATCGAACGAGCTGAACTCAAAGGAGGTGAGTTAGATATAATAGGCAATTTGAAAGAGTCACATAACAAGGCTTTTGTTTACATCTCACCTGAAGATATTGTTGTTGCTGATAATAGATGGAATAAGTTCGATAATTCGAATGTGCAGATTCATCGATACCAGAATATGATGCATGAGGTGATTGTTATGTTGATGAATCAGCAATTAAAGTTTGATTTAATAAGTAACCTTACAAGCGAAGAATACATATCTAAAAATAATAAGTTCTTAGGTACTATTTGCGAGGATAAGGATAGAAGCTGTATCAACAATTACACACAATTAGAAAGCGAACTTTCTGAATAATATTGTTGTTATGTTCTTCCTTAAATCAAACCTGAAATAGGGATTTAAATGAATAATGCGAGATAGGGAGCGAAGCGGTCGAGTAAGCCATGCTGAAGGTGGATGAACAGCGTCTTGAAGCGAATGGAGTTTGGCTTGGGGGAAGGACTTCGAGCAGGAAAACGTGCCGGGTGATTTAGCGCGTCGCTTCATGGAGTTTATGTTGATACTTTAATTCATTTTGAAGAAACAGTTTGATTTCATGGGGCTAAAAACGGCACAGAATAATGATTACCTTTAATGTGGCTAATCAGATTGACTCACTAATTGATTAATAATTTGATTATTTTAAATAAGTAGTTAAGATTTTGCGGTTAAAAATTAGAAAGGGATTGAAATTCAATGAATCGTTATTTACTCGCTAGTATCTGCTTATTAATTTTATCTGGATGTAAGTCTAATAACTCAGCAAGTATTCAAACGGAATCACAGTTATCACTTGAGTTGATGGAAATAAACGGCATTCAAAGTTACCAGAAGGGTGATTATGAAAATGCTTTGAGATTACTAAAAAAGCCTGCGACTTGGGGATATAAAGGTTCACAATACACTCTAGCTTTTATGTTTCTCAAGGGGCAACATGTACCTCAATCAACACTTATTGGAATGGGGTGGTTAGGTGTAGCAACTGAAGTTGAGACTGAAGAATGGTCAGAGCAATATCGACAGTTTTACGCAGCGGCTCCCGTTCAAATGAAAAGTGAAATTGATTCTATTGTTAGCGAATATATTCGACGATACGGTATGAAAGCGCAAAATATTACTTGTAACAAAGGTCCCACGATTCATACAAGAGCAGTAAGACATGTTTGTACTAAGTCTGATGCAATAAGCACAGTGTATGACATAGATTTAAAAGAAGAAGATGTAATAATTAAACAATAATTCTGAGGCTATTTTAAACTTGAATTCCTTTTATTTAACTTCAGCTTTTTATGTCAACATAAATCCTATGTATCGAGATTTCTGTCGTCATATGTTCATGCTCAAACTTTTTGAACGTTTTTTGCTGGTAATTCATTTAAGGTCAATGCCTTGTTGTTGAGCTCTTTTTCTTAGTGTTAATTATAATTGCAAATAAAAAGTAATTAGATGAGAACTTTACTGATACTTTTTTTGTCGTTGTTGGCTTCTTGTAAGTCTAGCTCTGATATAGATTTACTTGAGTTTACAATGTCTAAAGAGATTCTAAATAAAGCAAAAAATGAATTTAGAATGTCTGATAATGAGCTTCTGTTTTTATTGATGGTTGATAAAAGTGGCGGGGTAGTGAAAGTAAAGCTAGTTGCCAATAAACTTCAAGATAAACAGGCTGCTAACATGTTTAAACACCAAATGTACAAAGCAACTTACCCTGTTGCTAAGCCAAATGAACCTAGTTATAGAGAATATTTCTTCCCTTTAAATGTTAAAACAACGGTGAATGGGAATTGAGAATAAAAATAATATAACCGCCTTGGATGAGGTTAATTAAAATACAAGGAGTTAAATGCTGAAATTTTGCTCAATGTTTCAAAATCCTACTACCCCCCTTGCTCGCAGCCAAAAACCTTTATTTTCCTCAAATTATTAGTAGAAAAACTATCCAGGCCTTGCTATACTCCGCGTCCGCCACTTACCGTTCTACCTCGGTTAGTTTAGCCACAGCTGAGGGTTTTAAGTCTTGAGCTCGAAGGGGTTGAAGCAAGTGTAATAGAGCAGCAGAAGAATTTCTGCTTGTGGTTTTTAAATTGTAAACATTGGATTTTTAATAAATGAAAACGTTTGTTGCTAAGCCAGAATCTGTAAAACGTGACTGGTACGTAGTTGACGCTGAAGGCAAAACTTTAGGTCGTATCGCTACTGAAATCGCTCGCCGTCTACGCGGTAAGCATAAAGCTGAGTACACTCCTCACGTTGATACTGGTGATTACATCATCGTAGTAAACGCTGAGAAAGTTGTTGTTACTGGTAACAAAACTCAGGACAAAATGTACTATGCTCACACTGGTTTCCCAGGTGGCCTTAAGTCTATTAACTTCGAAAAACTTCAAGCTAAAAAGCCTGAAATGATTATCGAAAAAGCAGTTAAAGGTATGTTACCAAAAGGCCCTCTAGGTCGTGAAATGTACCGTAAACTAAAAGTATATGCTGGTGCAGAGCACGCTCACGTAGCTCAGCAGCCTCAAGTACTGGACATTTAAGGAGCTAACACATGGCAAATCAATACTACGGTACAGGTCGTCGTAAAAGTTCAAGTGCTCGCGTATTCTTACGCCCAGGTACTGGCAACATCGTAATCAATCAACGTTCTATCGAAGAATACTTCGGTCGTGAAACTTCTCGCATGGTTGTTCGTCAGCCATTAGAACTAGTTGAAATGACTGAAAAGTTTGACCTTTACATCACTGTTGCTGGTGGTGGTTCTACTGGTCAAGCGGGTGCTATCCGTCACGGTATTACTCGTGCGCTTATGGAGTTTGACGAGACACTTCGTTCACCACTTCGTAAAGCTGGCTTTGTTACTCGCGACGCTCGTAAAGTTGAGCGTAAGAAAGTGGGTCTTAAGAAAGCACGTAAGAACACTCAATTCTCAAAACGTTAATTTTTTACGTTTACAAGAATTACAAAACCCGGGTTTTTACTCGGGTTTTTTATTGCCTAAAATTCCTTCTTTTCAGTTGTTATCAACTTTCTAAAAGCCTTGTTACGCCAGGCTACATTTATCAACAATTTCCCACAGTCACTTACAGTGTAAAGCAGTAAGATTCTCACGTTACATACTTTACTGACAAAATTGTATCAAGGAAATGATATGACTTCTTTTAAACGCGTGTCTCTGGTGGCAATGGCTGTTGCTATGGCTTTTGCTAATTGTGCTGTTGCAAAACAAGCGGAAACAACAGAAATCGAACGTATTCAAGTAGTTTCAAAACGTTCAAGTGTACTTACCGAAATTACCGAAGATGCTGAAAAGTTAATTAATATGCCCGGTGCTTTGGGCGATCCATTACTTGCTGTGTATGCATTGCCAGGTGTCGTTGCCGCAGGCGGTTCAATGGGGGAGCCTGCGGTGCGTGGTTCTTCGCCAGATGATAACTACTTTGAAGTTGATTTTATGCCTGCGGGTTATATTTTTCATGATTTTGGTAGTTCGATTTTTAACAAATACTTAGTACAAGACTTCAGGCTTTATTCTGCAGGTTATGGCACCAGCTTTAGTGATGCGACCGGTGCAGTTTTTGATGTAACACTGCGTAACCCAAAGAATCAGAATATTAAAACCACGCTTGACTTTACCATGTTTAAGGCCGGTGTATTTGTAGAGGGGGCGATAACTGATGATATCGCTTTTTATCTTTCTGGGCGCAAAAGTACACTGCCGTTATTTTTCTCTGAAGGGGATGAAATTGAAGACGAGGATGGTGAAAGCACAGGCATTACAGTAAACGATGCGCCTGATGATTACGATTACCAAAGCAAATTTGTTTGGGATATTAATGCTAATAATGTGCTAAGCGTGCTGTTTACAGGTGCTGAAGACAGTGCTGCTGCAAGCTTTAGTGAGCGGGCTGATTTGTCACTCAAAAATCCTGACTTTCAAGGTGATGCGGAGTTTGCACGGGCATTTGATAGCCAAAATATTATTTGGGATCATTATGGTAAAGGTTATCAAGCTAAGTTTGGTGTTGGCTCGTTAACGCATTCAGAACGCTTAGATTATGGCCGGAGTTCAATAACTCCCAAAGGGTATTTTGAGGAAGAAAAAGAAGATTTAATCACTTATAAAGGACGATTAAATTTCACGTTTGCAGGTGATGACTTACTTACTTTAGATGCAGCGTATTTTGATAAAACGATTAGTTATGAATACGATACTTTCTTATATGTATGTACCGAACTTGACCCAGATTGCGAACTTGCTAAGGGAGAGCGCATAACAGGGATAAGAGAGGTGGATATTGGTAGTTATTTTGTTGGAGCAAATTATCAATACACAATAACCGACTCGTTAATTGCAGATATTGGTGTGCAGCATCAAAAAAATGATTATAGCGACGAGTCGTTTACTCATCCTCGTTTAGGGTTAACTTATTATATCAATCAAGATCAGTCTGTTTGGGTAAAATATGGTGGTTATAACCGCTTACAAGATATCGGCACGATATTAGAAGATACAGGAAACCCAAACTTAAAATCACAAACAGCAAATCAGTCGGTTTTAGGATATCAGCAGTTTTTGGCCGATGATTGGAGTTGGTCAATAGAAACCTATTACAAAACCATGGATGACTTGCCGTTAGCACTGACTGAAAAAGATACGGATCAAGACTTACGTTATAGTAATGATGTAACAGGGCGAGCTTATGGTGTTGATTTACTGATAAATAAAAACAAAACCGATCGCTGGTACGGTTGGATGAGTTTAAGTTATGGCAAAAGTGAGCGCACCGATGAGCGCCGTAACATCACCCGTGATTATTATGCAGATACACCGTTGGTGTTTAACATGGTGTTTAATTATCAAATTAGTGAGCGTTGGAATGGTGGTTTTAACTTCACAGCACGCAGTGGCCAATCTTACACACCTATTGTAGGGGTTCGTGAAAATCCTGAATTTGAAGGGAATTTCTTACCTGAATACGGCGAACCATTTTCAGAACGTTTCGACACATATCATCGTTTAGATGTGCGATTTGAACGCAAAACAGACTTCTTTGGTCTAGATGCGTTACTCATTTTGGAAGTAATGAACTTATATGCCAAAGACAATACCGCGTACATTGATCTTGATTACAGCAAAGTAAAATCGACCGATGATTTGATTTTAAAAGAAGAGAGCGATGACTTTGAAATGCGTCCTTCCGTTGGATTTAGTTTCACTTTTTAGTCACAAATTAGTCTAAAGCGAGGAATTTCCTCGCTTATTTCATTGGTTAATCCTCCCGCAGGTTGCTATACTCTGGCTTGCATCAAATGTGGCCAGAAAAGCATAATTTAGCGACTAATACCAATTCACTTAAGTAGCTGATCATCCTAGCGGATTAAATATCATGCTAACTGCGTTAGAATTTATCAATGTAGAACAACTACATAAGAAAAATTCCGCCTTGTTATCATTGCATTTATCCTGCGCTATCCCTGATCACATACTTAACAGAATTGGTATAATAACTTTGAATTTCACACTTACTTTTGCAGAGTTTTGATCTCTATCAGGACGCGCTCACTCATTTTTGGGTAAGCTCTGCAAAAGCACAGAATTTTCACAGTTTTAGGCTGTGTGTTCGTGATTTCAAATAAATCGAACTAAAATACAATTTAATTGTGCTTGAAGACCCGTATAACCTTGTTTTAATCAAGGGTTTTATTTATGATCGCACCTATTTTGTAAAGTCAAAATTTAAACTGCTGTAACTGATGTTCTCAATATGGCAAGTGTTGAGAATCATAGTGGAGATGAGTGGATGAGCAATGCGCCAGTAGACAATAGCCGCCGTCGCTTTCTAACTATCGCAACTTCTGTTGTTGGTGGTGTGGGAGCTGTAGGGGCTGCTGTTCCTTTTATCGCGTCGTGGAACCCAAGTGAGAGAGCAAAATCTGCAGGCGCGCCTGTAGAAGTTGATATCTCAAAGCTTGAGCCAGGGCAATTAATTCGTGTTGAGTGGCGAGGTAAGCCTGTTTGGGTTATCAATCGTACACCAAAAATGCTTGAGCAGATGAAAGCTCACGAAGGTCAACTTCGTGATCCTAACTCTGAAGAGCCACAACAACCTGAGTTCGCTAAAAATGCGTACCGTTCGCAAAAAGAGAATATCTTTGTTGCTGTTGGTATTTGTACTCACCTGGGTTGTTCACCAACTTTCCTTAACGGTGGTTTTGGTGAAAAGGTTGAAGGTACTGAAGATGGTTTCTTCTGTCCTTGTCATGGTTCTAAGTTTGATATGGCTGGCCGTGTTTTCCAAGCTGTACCAGCGCCATTAAACCTAGAAATCCCTCCTTACTCATTCATTGATGACACCACTATTATTGTTGGTGTGGAAGAAGGGGCTGCGTAATGTTTGCAAATATTATCGATTGGATTGATCAACGTATTCCGATGACTCGCGTATGGAATATGCACATTGCTCAATATCCTGCGCCAAAAAACTTTAACTTCTGGTACTTCTTTGGCTCACTAGCCATGTTAGTACTTGTTAACCAAATCGTAACGGGTATTTGGTTAACAATGAACTTCGTACCATCAGCTGAAGGTGCATTTGCATCAGTTGAATACATCATGCGTGATGTAGAATACGGCTGGTTACTGCGTTATTTACACTCTACAGGTGCATCAGCATTCTTCGTTGTTGTTTACCTGCATATGTTCCGTGGCATGATCTACGGTTCTTACCAAAAACCACGTGAATTACTGTGGTTATTCGGTATGTTTATCTTCTTAGCGCTAATGGCTGAAGCATTTATGGGTTACTTACTACCTTGGGGACAAATGTCTTTCTGGGGTGCTCAGGTAATCATTTCACTATTCGGTGCGATTCCGGTAATTGGTGATGACTTAACGCTTTGGATCCGTGGTGACTACGTAATTTCAGGTGCAACGCTTAACCGCTTCTTCGCACTTCACGTTATTGCACTACCTTTAGTACTTGTTATCTTAATTTTCTTACACATTATTGCACTTCACGAAGTGGGTTCAAACAACCCTGACGGTGTTGAAATCAAGCGTAAGAAAGGCACTGTTGCTGAAGAAGATAAAGCTAAATTCAAGTTCCATGAATATTACACAGACAAGAAAGATATCGTTGATGCGATTCCGTTCCACCCTTACTACACAGTAAAAGATATTGTGGGTGTGGTTGGTTTCTTAATCTTGTTCTGTTGGGTTGTTTTCTTTGCGCCAGAAATGGGTGGTTTCTTCCTTGAAGCACCAAACTTTGAAGCGGCAAACCCGTTGAAAACACCTGAACATATTTTCCCAGTTTGGTACTTCACACCATTCTACGCAATCCTACGTGCTATCCCTGATAAGCTACTAGGTGTAATCGCGATGGGTGCATCAATTGTTGTGCTTGCGCTATTACCTTGGATTGACCGTGGTAAAGTGAAATCAATTCGTTACCGTTGTGGTTTCCACAAGTTAAACATTGCTCAGTTTGTTGTTACTTTCGTTATCCTAGGTTGGGTTGGCGCAACACCACAAACAGACTTTAAAACTGTGTTATCACAAATTACGACTGTAACTTACTTCATGTTCTTCGTATTACTGTTCTTCTACAGTAAAAACGAAAAGACTAAGCCAGTGCCAGAGAGGTTAACGAAATGATGAAAAAGCTAATTATCGGTTTATTCGCTTTGTTGCCTTCATTAACAATGGCAGCAGGCCCGTCGGTTCCTCTTTTAGAAGCGAACCATGATTTAACGGATAAAGCGTCTTTACAACGTGGTGCTCAATTATTCATGAACTACTGCTTAGGTTGTCACCAAATGCAGTACCAACGTTATGAGCGCACATTCCGTGATATCGGTATCCCAACAAAACTGGGTGAAGAACAGCTTATTTTTGATGGTTCAAAAGTAGGTAGTCACATTCTTAACGCAATCGAAAAAGACGATGCAGCTAAATGGTTTGGTGCTGCGCCACCAGATCTAACATTAGTAGCACGTGTTCGTGGTGCAGATTGGATTTACACTTATTTGAAGTCTTTCTATGTTGATGAAAGCCGTCCATTTGGTGTAAACAACACTGTATTCCCATCAGTGGGTATGCCACATGTACTGCAAGAGTTACAAGGTGTTCCTACTGCACGCTTCGAAGAAGTTGAAGAGCACGGTGTTAAGGTTAATAAAGTTGTTGAAATTACGACTGATGGTTCAGGCGAAATGAGCGACGACGAATATGACCACGCTGTTCGTGACTTAACTAATTTCTTAGCGTATGTTGGTGAACCAACACGTCTACAGTCAGAAGCAATTGGTTATAAGGTATTAGGTTTCCTAGTTATCCTATTTATCCTTGCGTTCTTACTGAAGAAAGAATACTGGAGAGATGTGCATTAATTTGCACACTTTTTAGCACAAAATTTGTAATAGGGGCTTAAGCCCCTATTGCTGTTTTTAATATACTGGAGGAAAGCATGGCTGTAGCTGCCAATAAGCGCCCTGTGATGACACTGTTTTCAGGTGAAAACTGTATGTATAGCCACCAAGTACGTATCGTACTTGCAGAGAAAGGCGTGAGTGTTGATATTCACCTAGCAGAAAAGGACAATTTGCCAGAAGCGTTACACGAAATTAACCCTTATGGCACAGTACCGACCCTGATTGATCGTGAGCTTGGTTTATACGAAGCAAACATCATCATGGAATATCTAGACGAGCGTTTTCCTCATCCACCATTAATGCCTGTATACCCAGTGATGCGTGGCCGTAGTCGTTTAATGATGCACCGCATCGAAAATGACTGGTATAGCCTTGCAAAGAAAATCACAGCAGGTGTTGATGTTGAAACTTCACGTCGTGAATTAACTGAAGGCCTACTAGCAGTAGCACCTATTTTTGGTGAAGCGCCTTACTTTATGAGCGAAGAATTCAGCTTAATTGATTGTTACTTAGCACCATTATTATGGCGTTTACCTGAGATTGGTATCGAGCTTACAGGTCAAGGTAGCAAAGAAATGAAAGACTATATGATGCGTTTATTTGAGCGTGAGTCGTTCCAAGCATCATTAACTGAAGCTGAGCGCGAGATTCGACTTTAATGACTTCAAATCGCCCTTATTTACTTCGCGCTTTTTTTGATTGGATTGTAGACAATCAATGTACGCCGCATTTAGTTGTAAATGCTGACTTTCCAAATGTGATTGTGCCAATGCAATTTGTACAAGATGGACAAATTGTACTGAACATCAACCCAACTGCGGTTGCGCAATTTCATATGGATAATCACGAAGTGAGTTTTAATGCTCGCTTTGGTGGTCAGCCGATGCGTGTTGTTGTACCTGTTGGTGCAGTACTTGCCATTTACGCACGCGAAAATGGTGAAGGTACGGTGTTTACACCTGAAGACTTTTCAGAGTATGAAGAGCATGAGGAAAATCCATTAGAAGAAGTGTCGACTGAGGGCGACAATAATGATGAGCCGCCGAAAAAACGTGGTTCACATTTGAAAGTGATAAAGTAAAAAACGCTACAAAAAAACCGGCAATTGCCGGTTTTTTTACATCAACCAATCAATAACATCATACTTATTTGGTAATGATTTGTGGGAACATCACCAACAGACAAAGCATCATAAGCATTATTAAAAAGTAAGGTATACAAGCGCGTGCAAGCTGTGAGAGTGATGCATTGGTAAGCGACTTCAATACAAATAAGTTAAAACCTATTGGCGGCGTGATTTGTGATATCTCCACAACAATGACTAGATAAATACCAAACCAAATAAGGTCGATGCCAGCAAGTTCAACAATCGGTAATAAAATGGCTGCTGTTAGCACGATTATTGAAATCCCATCTAAAAAGAGCCCCAAGATAATAAATGCCAAAGTAAGGCAAAGCAGCAATTGATAAGTACTGAGTTCTAAACTTGCAATCCAAGTGGCAAGCGTTGCTGGTAATTGTAAAAAGCCCATAGCAATTGTGACAAAGCTTGCTCCAAGTAAAATCAATAATATCATTGCGCTAGTCATGGCTGCATCTATAAGACTTTCTTTTATCAAGCTAAACGACAGTTTCTTCTTAGCTTTTATCAAAATAAAACTACCAATAATTCCGAGTGCTGCAGATTCACTTGGCGTGGCAATACCAAAGTAAATCGCAGATATAACAAACACAATCAGTGAAATAATGGGTAAAAGCTGCCAAGGGCTGCCCTTAGATGTTGCTTGAAAGGTCGCTTTTGGCTGTTTAAAACCACGAATAGCAATATAGCTTGAAAACATTAACAGCAAGATTAAGCCAGGTAAAATACCCGCGATAAACAGATCCGCGATTGAGATATCGGCTGCGACACCGTAAACAATCAGAATAATAGAAGGTGGGATCAAAAGGCCAAGTGTGGCAGAACCTGCGAGGGAACCATAAATATCTTGCTCGTTATAGCCGCGCTTTTTTAGTTCGGGAATTGTCATACGGCCAATTGTTGCGGCAGTTGCCGCAGAAGAGCCTGACAGAGCAGCAAAAATACCTGAGCCAAACACATTAATATGTAGATGCCCACCCGGTAGTTTCTCGAGTAATGGGCTTAAGCCATTAAATAGATCATCGGCAACTTTCGCTTTATAAAGTAATTCACCCATCCAAATAAATAAGGGCAGTGCGATAAGTGACCAAGGTGTTAAATGGGCAAATGCAGTGCCTGCAAAAATCAATTCAATAGCAGTGTTGTTATTAAGCATTAGCGCGATCAGTGCAACACCAATTAGGCTAAAGCCAATCCAAACACCGGTGAGTAGTAATAGGGAAAAAACAATCGCTAAAATCGCGCTCAAACTAACGATGTCCACGAAGCACCTCCCATCCTTTAAAACCTATGGTCACTGTCATTAGCACGCTGGCATAAACTAATATAGCCTGAATAGGCCATTCTAAAATTGCGATTTCACCACTAGATACTTCTTTAAATTGATAAGAATCGAGCGTGAGTTTTAAAAGTGCATACGAGATAAAGCAACTCACCACAGTGGCAAGCGCATAGCTTATTAGTTCTGCTAAATGACTTAGTTTGGGGTTGTTAAGCTCAAAAATTAGCGAAACGCGAATATGCTTGGCTTGTTCAAAGCTGTACCCCAATGCCAAAAAGAAACTGCAGATCAATAAATACCCTGAAATCTCATTAAGCGAAGGAATATATAAATTAACTATTCTCAAAATGACTTGCAGTAAGACAAGGGTAAAAATAGCAAAAATACACAGCACACTTAGCAGCGCATTAAAGCGATTAATTTGGCTGAACATGTTGCGCCTCCATGTATCGCTTGAAAGTTAAGTTTTCGCTATCGCTTGCACTTACTTGCCACGCTTGTGCCATTTTTTTACCTACACTACTCAGTGCTTGGCTAAGTTGCGGTGTCACAGGAACTATTTGCATGCCCTGCTGTTGTAGATGATTTGTCATTAGTGTGGTTTGTTGCTCTGCTCGTTGCCAAGCAAGCTTTTGAAATTTACTAGCAATCGCTTTTAGTTTGTCTTTGTCTTGCGGTGACAAACTGGCATAAAGCTGATGATTCATTATCACCATATTTTTGGGGATCCAAGCATTGATTGGTGTGTAGAATTGACTAAATTGCCATGCGCGGCTTGAAACGCCTGTTGCAGGAGAGGTGATCATTGCTTCAATCATGCCTGTGGCAAATGCTTGCGCAATCTCTGCGCTTGATACACTGGTAGGGATCATCTCTAAGTGATCGGTTAACTTTGCAGTGATTGCGCTGTAGCTTCTTACTTTTAAACCCGCTAATTGTTCGCTTGAAGTGATAGCTTTTTGTGTGAATAAACCTTGAGTTGGCCATGGGTTTGCAAATAATAAGTGTAAGCCGTCTTTAGCTAAACGGGTTTTCAACTCTTGTTGCTGAACTTGCCAAAGCTCCTTCGCGTCGTTAAAACTGGAAGCAATAAAGGGCAGATTATCCAGCTGGAAAATTGCGGCATGATTACTAAGTTGCGCAATAAAAATTTCGCCAAACTGGATTTGATTAGTGCGAACTGCACGATAGATTTCGTTGTGCTTATAAAGGCTTTCACCGCCATGAAAGACAATGTCTAAAGAGAGTCCATTATTTAGCTCAGAGATAAACTCTTTAGTTGTTTGAGTAACGTAAACTCGTTCACTGTAAGGTGTGGCAATATGTAGCTTGGCATGCAGCAAATATGGTGAGAAAAACAGTATAAAAAGTAAGATGATGCGCATTTTTTTGTTCTTATTTTATTAAAAAAGGCGCATTAAGCGCCTTTCGTTTTATAGGTATTCAAATACTTTTATGACCTTTTCGACACCAGAAACATGACGAGCAACGTCTGCTGCTAAATTAGCTTCTTTTTCGGTTACCAAGCCCATTAAAAATACTTCACCATTTTCAGTTATGACTTTAATGTCATTTGCACTTACATTTTCTTCAGAAACTAACATGGTTTTCACTTTTGACGTTAACCACGTATCGTGTGTTTTAGTGCTCATACCGGTGATATTGCCAATCCGAATTTGATTATGGATTTTTTCAACACCTTGAATTGGTTTTACAATAGCTTCAGCTTTTGCGCGCATCTCAGTAGTAGGTGTTTGACCAATCAACAGTACACGGCCATTTAAACTTACCACAATGATGTTGCTAAACTTAGCCAGCTGTTCGTCATCTTTTAATGCCAAAGTTGCTTTGATTTCAAGGTTATTATCATCAATTTGCGTGCCTAAGGTACGGCGGTCGGTCGCTGAGGTTACAGCGCCCGCAGTGCCAGCAACAATTGCAGCACTACAACCTTGTAATAGTAATACTGACGCAATAAATGCGAGTTTAAACTTCATTAACTATCATCCTGTGGAAATAGGGTTAGATCGATTAATTCACTTAAACAATGAATGTTAAATAAGTGAGATTCGATAATTCTGCTCGGTCTTTTTGATGGTACGCGAATTTCAACGTCGTTAGGGCCCAGCAAGCCGGCTAATTCACCACCATCATTGCCACTAAGTACAATCACTTGCATATCTTTTGTTAGCGCAGCTTCAACGGCACTGATAATTTCTTTTTCATTACCAGTTACGGTAATTACCACTAAAAGGTCGCCAGGTTGGCCGTAAGCGCGAACTTGACGTGAAAAACTATCGTTTATTGCAGGTGTTGCATAACTTGATAGGTGCGTAAGCTCGCTGCTAAGTGCGATGGCAGGTAAACAAGGACGCTCTGTTTCGTAAAAATTTACCAGTAAATTGGCAAAATGAGCAGCTAACATATAGTTATTACTGCCACCACAGCAAAGTACCTTATTGCCATTAATTAGGCTTTGTACAATTGTAAAAGCAGCTGATTCTAGTGCGCTAGGCAGCGCTTCACCGGCAGCTATTTGGGCTTGAATACTTTCAGTGTAAATTTCTTTAACGAGTTCTTGCATACTAGAATGCGCTTTTTATCCAAGTAAATTGATTAGAATTTTGCCCATTTATGGCAACAAAGTCGACTCTAAATGAACAATCTTCTAGGCTATTTTGTTTCAAATAATAATAAACAGTACGCGTTAATTTTTGCTGTTTTGTTTCAGATAACGCGTTAATTGCACCACCAAAAGCGTTTGATTTGCGAAATTTCACTTCCACAAACACCAGAGTGTCACCGTCTTTCATTACTAAATCTAGTTCACCATAACGGCAACTATAATTGCGTGTAACAGCCTGCAAGCCCTGTTGTTTTAAGTATTGCTCTGCTTGCAGCTCAAAAAAATTACCTTTTTCTTTACTGTTTTTGAATAACTTTGAGGTCCATCCCATAGTATTCCTTTCGCTTTATAATGATGCTTCCTGCGTTTCTTGCTGATGGTTTTTAATAAATAGTGGTGTTGGCTTTTCTGACTTAATATCCAGTGTCACTATTTGCTTTTCTTGATACTGCGCCCACTTTAATTGTCGCTCAACATCACCATCTTGATTTACAGTAAGGTTGCCGGTTAGCCCCGTTAAGGTTTTTCCGGGAACCATTTGTAATTGCCTTAAATGTGGGATCAGTTTTACAGCATCAAAACCCATGGCAAATAACTGTTGCTCTAATGTTGATTGCTCAGGCCAAATTTCATCAAAATCGCTACGCAATGCTTGTTGCTCGCCAGCTAAAGGCAGCATCCAAGGAATTTCAGAAAAGTATAAACCAGCTAAGTCTTTCTTATCTGTTTTATCAGATTTTATATCGTGGCTACGTGAGCTGGCAAAAATAGGAATGCGTTTGGCAAATGGCGAAATATTCACATCAAATGAAGGCTTTAGTAAACGTGTCTGAGTGGCGTCTGCGATGATGTAAATAGCATCAATATCGCGGCGCGAACGTGGCTCATCATGTAACTGGCCTTTAAACATCAGGCTGATTTCTTTAATGCGCTGCTTGCTTTTATCAACTTCCAAAAGTTCTTGCACCATTTTTTGAACATCACGTTTATTGGCATAAAAACCAACCTGAGGTTCATTTTCAGAGAACTCTAACCATTGATTAGTAAAGTGATTAGCTAAGCGTTGTCCTAATCGATTGCCTGGAGCGATTACTAAAGGCTTCTTAAACTCTTGATTTACAAAATGGTAAACAGCTTGCGTTACTTCATGTTCCGGATTTAGTGCAAATGCAAAGTGGTCAATCGACTCAAGCGCTTGCGGTGTAGTATTTAGGAACATGGTTGGGTAAGCATCTAGCGTACCGGCTTGTTGTAGTTTATCGATATTCGCTTTAAGCAATGGCCCAATCACAAAATCTGGGTTGAGTTGAGATAGCTGTTCAGCAATTAGCTCTGCACTTTGTGCGGAATTAATAAAATGTAATTCGCGATCTGGATGGTTTTCTGAAGCGGCTAATACACCTGCTTTTAATGCCTGAGCAAGTGCTTTTTGTTTACTTTGATTGCTCGGTAAAATCACCGCTACTTTATTAACGCGTATTGGCTCAACATCAATGATTTTTTGTAGGTTATCTGGCAGTGCAAAACTTGCTGGATGATTAGCATAGGCATAATTCCATTTGTTTAATGCTGCCTGCAATGAAGTTGCATCGCCAATATAAAGCTGAGTATACAGTGCCAGGCTAACCCAGCCGCGCTGTATACTGCTGCCAGTGTTTAAAGCTTCGAGTTGTTTAATTGATAGCTGGTTAAGTACTTGCCACAACGCTTTATTTACTTTATCGGCGTTAAATTCGTGCTTATTGGCGGTTTCTGACGCGCGAATTAGATACGGAGCAGCTTGATGTGGCAGTGTTTGTGCAGCGTAAATATTGCCGTAAATTTCTTGGTGCAGATAAAAATGCATAGGGGAAGAAAGCTTTGCATTTAGTGATTCAAGTGTGCGTAATGCTGCGTGGTAATCTTTTTGCTGAGTGTAAGCTAATGCGATATATAACTGATTACGCACAGAGTCTGGGCCATCTGAAGCAATTAGTAATTCACAAATGGTGATAACTAATTGCCAATCTTGTTCTTCTATAGCGCGATCTCGAGCGGTATAAAGCAATTGAATTTTATCAAAATCTCTTTTTGTTAACGCTTTTTGATATAAACTTTGCGCATTGAGATCGGCCTCAACGCTAGGCTGAGTTTTGACCTGTTCAACAACAGGTGTTTTTTCAGTTGTACTACACGCTGATAACAAGGAAAATAGAGCTGTTAACCCTAATAGTTTTAGTCGCACGCTGATCTCAGTCTTTTTCTATCCAATTAGGTCATATATTACAAACTGTTGTAGGAGAGCTCAATGACAAATAATCAGAAACTAAGCAATTTAGGAACATCAGACCAAGATAACAGCCAAGGTCAGTTATTTGTCGTAGCAACTCCAATTGGTAATTTAGAGGATATAACGCAGCGCGCACTAAATGTTTTGCAAAGTGTTGATATTATTGCTGCTGAAGATACCCGTCATACCAATAAATTATTAAGCCACTTTTCAATTAAAGCAAAAGTGATCGCCGTGCATGATCACAATGAAAAACAAAAGGCCAGTGAGCTGTTAGGTTGGTTAGAACAAGGTTTAAATGTTGCATTGGTATCAGATGCAGGCACACCGCTAATTAGTGACCCTGGCTATGCTGTTGTGAATTTATGTCGTGAGCAAGGCGCATCGGTAAGTCCGATTCCAGGTGCGTGTGCGGCAATTGCTGCGGTATCGTGTTCAGGCTTACCGACAGATCGCTTTCAGTTTATAGGTTTTACTCCAGCTAAAAGCAAAGCCCGTCAGGAGTTCTTTGTTGATGCTCATAATTCAGGCATGACCAGTATTATGTACGAAAGTACTCATCGAATTATGGCAAGCTTGGAGGATTTAAAGGCGGCTCTTGGGGATGAACAAAAAGTTGTGTTGGCAAAAGAGCTAACTAAAAGCTTTGAAACGTTTTTTAGTGGTACCGTCTTAGAATTAATCGCATTTTTAACTGAAGATCCAGTTCGCCAAAAGGGCGAAATTGTACTTATGTTGCCAGGTAAACAAGTCAGTAAAAGCGAAGTTTCACCAGAGGCAATTAAGCTAATTGAGTTATTACAAAGCGAAATGCCACTTAAAAAAGCCTGTGGCATTGCAGCTGATTACTTTAATTTAAAGAAGAATGCGCTGTATAAAGCGATGTTAGAGCAAGAATAACTAGCAGCAAAGCGTTAAATCCGTATAATAGCGCCTGAGTCAGCCAGATAATCGCTGCTTTATCGTTGTACTTTCGGGTATACGGGTAAAGGGGAGGAAAGTCCGGGCTCCATAGGGCAGGGTGCCAGCTAACGGCTGGGGGGCGCGAGCCTACGACAAGTGCAGCAGAGAGGAGACCGCCAACTTCGGTTGGTAAGGGTGAAAGGGTGCGGTAAGAGCGCACCGGGCCACTGGTAACAGTTGGTTGCAAGGTAAACTCCACCCGGAGCAAGACCAAATAGGGTTCCTTATGGTGTGGCCCACATCGGAACCGGGTAGGTTGCTTGAGCTTAAGAGTGATTTTAAGCCTAGACGAATGATTATCCACGACAGAACCCGGCTTACCGGCTGACTCAACAAATTCAATAAAAAAGCCCAAGCGTTTAGCTTGGGCTTTTTTATATCTACATTTGAAAGCTTTAGATATCTAACGCTCTATTTAAGCGCTGAATAAACTTTATTTTATAATTGCTTCCTAAAGAAGTTCATTCAAAAAAATCTGAGTAAAATTTTATCATCAAAGATTAATTCAAATTCTAGAATTTGGGCCATGAGGCAACATAGTCTTCGATTTTGTATGAATATATTTTTAAAGTTTAAAATTCAACAATCACTCTAGCTGATAAAGCATAAAAAAAAAGGCCCAATGTGAGCCTTTTGTATTGCATAAGAAATAACTAATTAACGTTTACGTCTAAATAACGCTAATGGACTTAGCAATAATAACCATACAAATGAACCTGAACTTGATTTTTTAGGCTTCTCAATTTCTTGAACAGGGGCATCTTTACCATCAGAAAGTACCGTCAGATTAAAGTTGCTTGATACAGCATCAGACGTGTTTTCAATGTCTCGAACAGTTACTGTTACTTCGATCTCTCCATAAAAGTATTGTTCAGGTTTGATAGTTACATTGTTTCCGTTAACTTCTGCAGTCATATGATCACCAGTTACAATGATTTCATTTGCAGAGTTGTGCTCATCTACATAAGTTACATCGAATGAGATTGCTTGATTTTCATCTGTTGTCATATCGTCAAGCTCTACCATCACAATATTGCTTGGCACTGAAAGTGTATGTGACTTAACAATGGTTTCCATGCCATCAACTTCAATTGTTGCTGTGAATTCCATATCACGTCCAGCTGATGTTGATGAGATATCAGCCCATGCAGTTACTTCAAATCGTGATGATTCAGGACCTACATAATCCATACAGATCACCATGTCATCTTTAACAACATCATCAACTTCATTAAAGCTAATTTGCTTGCCAAGGTAAGCACCTAGTGGACCACGTGAGTATGATTGTCCCTTAAATCCTTGAATACCAATACTACCGCGCGCATCTGTTGAACCGAAATCAATATTGTCGTATGCCAAGTAGATCTCATGTTGGTTCTCACCGAAGCGAGTAAATGGTGTGAAAATTACTTCAAAGTCGAATGAATTGTCGCGTTTAGTCCATTCGTATGAGCGCGTAGCACGATCATAAATTGGGTCGCCATAGTCAGCTGCATTATCCCATTCTATGATGGCCCAAGTTCCGGTTGTTGCAAGAGTAATACCTTCTTGTGCACTTAAGCCAACACTCATTACATCATTTACGAAACCAGGGAAATAACCACGCCATAGTGGACCAATGCTCTCATACGGGAATGATTCGTAAGGGAATTGGAAACTATAAGGTGCAAAGTGACGAGTTGGACCGAATGATATCTTACCATTACCATGCACAGACATAGTGCCATAGCTTACATTTGATGCATCTGCATTGTTGTACAAATGTACATCATCAATACCATTAAATAGTGTGTTAACTGGTAGGCTATAACCACGGTCGAATGTGATTAGATTATTCTCATCGAAGCCTGATAAGAGAGGCATCAATCCAAATCTTGAGAGGTCAACATAACCCCCTGGGTTATTGTTGCCAAAGTCTGGTGTTCGACAAAATTCATCAGTAATATTGTTGGTTACGATGTAATCAGGTTTCACATCGCGAGTATCTTCTTGTATACCTGATACAATCAGCTTACCATCGGCTACTTCAATGCTCACATCGCTACGCGAGCTCAACACATTTTGTGCATTTATATTCATCCCTTCAGGGATATTTGCAGTGAAGGTAAAGTTACGATCACTACCTGTGTTGTTAGCTAATACTTCAAAGGTAAATGGTACTTGCTCACCTGTTTTTGCTTTGGTTTGCGGTACATCCAAGTGAACACGGTCAACACCACGCTCTAGTTTGAATGGAATAGAACCAATGTTATTTGGGTTTACACTCGATGTACCAACATCAATCAGGCTGTAATAAACATCATCCAGATCCATATTCATGTTCCAAGAAACATGCATATCTACTGTGTTAATACCATCACTTGAAGGAAGTGACGCTGTGATAGCACTATCAACTTCATCGTTCACAACTGCAACTGCATAATCGAATGTTTCTTCTACACCTTCATAACCTCTGTCATTGTGGTTATATAATATGTACCAGTATTCACCCTCTTCAGGATTATTGATGTTACAGAAGTTGTCATAGATAACGTGGCTAGATGCACATAAAATTTCATCCTGAGGCTGAATTTTTCCATCACCATTGTAGTCTTTACCTACATAAACGCCTGGGTTACCAACAGCTAATGTCTTTTCAAGCTCAGACTCCACACCTAGAACTTCAACAATTAAGCGCTTAGCATTTGGTCCAACCGATATCATACCGGTATGTACCGCTTCATCTAGAATATCGGTTTCGTCTGCTTCAGTTGTACGGTTAAGCGCCCATGGGAAAGTACGATCGTCATCTTTTGGAATTGTAGCTGTTTTTATGTCAGCTTTTACTGGCTTGTATGCACGCGCTACAGGGCTATCTACTAGCGGCATAACTATATCTTTCGCTACGTAGCTCTCGTTATTAGCATGGGCAACAGCGTTAAGGCGTGAAGGTAAATCGCCACGGTCGTATTTGAATGCCATTGGCCAGTGTGCGTCAGGAATATTATCTTCTTGCGCTTGGAAAATAAGGTTGGTATGTAACTCCACTTCAGAATTAGAGAACCAATCTTGCGTGTCCATTACGGATGCTTTAACAACAATTGTTTGTGTTTCGCCTGCTTTTAGTGAAAACGTTTTTGGTGTTATTTCGATATTTACGCCGTTTTGTGCCGATTGCGAACGCATATCAAATGCCCAATTGACAACATCTTCGTGACTCACGGTCCATGTGCCATCTTTGGTTGCTTTAACAGTTCTTACCCATTGACACTCAGGAGCACAAGAAAAATCAACTAGATTAGGCATGTTTAACTGATGTGGTGTACCACCGTTAAAAGGATCAGCCGCTAAAAAGTTTGCGGCAGTTTCATCCATAACAAGGCCTGATTTTACTGCGTTTTCAACATTGATGCGGCCTGTGCCTGCACGATAGATTTGTGCTTTATCAGATTCACTGTTTTCTTGATTAAGACGCCAATATTGAACTTCATTGTCAGTTGTCATCATTAATGCTGATTGCACTTCAGAGGCAGTCCAATCAGGATTTGCTTGACGAATTAGCGCCATAGCACCTGCTACGTGAGGAGACGCCATAGAGGTACCACTACTCATGGAATAATCCATACCATAAGGTGTCGAAGCGAAAGGATGTTCATCAGAGTATGCGGCATAGATATCAACACCTGGCGCTGCGACTGTAGGTGCTAAAATTTCAACATTGGAGTATGATGGGCCACGTGAAGAGAAATTAGCCAACCAATCAGCCTTCGACTCATCAATGCGGCGGACGGTAACCGTTGGTTTAATAGAGATCATGTGGCCTTGCTCGCTGAAACTATCCACCCAATCTTCTAATCCGTCATTTGGATAAACCCCATTCCATTGGTCATACGTTAAGTGAACTCCTGGAATTGAGTAACTTTCTGGAACAGTACCTTGATTGCGATCTCGGTTATACATAATAAAACCATCAGCGCCTCCAGCTTTAACATTATCAACTTTAGCTGTTCGTGCGTTGGCATTAGGATCGGTAGCATCATGGCGCTGACAAATTACAATAACATTGGTGTCACCAGCTGCTGCTCCAGGGATCTCACTTCCGTCTTTAAAGAAGTCAAATGTTCCAGCAGGATATTCATTTACGCAGTATCCATTTGAATCTTTATCACCATTGATGTCTTCGTAGTCTTTGGCCCAAACGACTACCCCAGTGATTTCTTCATTATTGATTGCGCCGCCTATTAAACCTATGTCGGACCAGCTTGGTACTTCTGAGCCCATTTCAGGGTCGATAAAGCCTGCGTATTCAATACTCGTTTCAATTTCTACTTCGCGGCCATGTGTTGTTGCTGCAACTTGTGCTAACCAAGGTGAGGAGTTATCTAGGTAACCCATGCACTCAGAACCACCACATACACCTGTACCTGAATTACCCGCAGCTGCCGCAACATTAATACCAGCCTCACGAGCTGATAAAAATGCCAGTTGAACAGGGTCAGCCCATACATTAGAGTCAGCACCGCCGATTGAGAAGTTGATAACATCAACACCGTCTGAAATTGCATCTTCTATACCAGCAACAAGAGCTTCGCCCGGACAGCCCCTATAACCTGAATCATTTGAAGAATGGCACACCTGATAAGATATAATATTTGCATGTGGAGCTACACCAGAGATTTCAGGAAACAAGGCTTCTTTGATGATTTTTCCATCAAGTTCATTTCCTGTACCTGCCACCATATACGGAACATCTTTAACCACGTTACCTGCAGCAGTAGAAGCAACGTGTGAACCATGGCCTTGGTAATCTTCACCGATTGCTGGCCAACCAGGGATCATCGCTGAGAAACTATCTGTAATTATATCGTATGATCGCACGCCGATAAGTTTGTCATTACACTGAATATGTTCTTTATCTTCAACGCAATCACCCACATATTGATTTGGACCCCAAGGGTTAGTGTGGTCATAACCATCACCGCCTAAATCTGCGAAAGATGGGTGATCAGAATTAACACCAGTATCAATTATGCCGATAATTTGACCTTCACCTTTGTGCTTGATGCCTGCTGTAGCAGCGCCAGACCATACTTTATCAGCATGAATAGTCTTAGGACCTTCATCGCTTAGAAGATCGTAATGCTTTGAGCGCATTACTGAAGCTATGCTACCTAAGTTGGCTATACGCTGAGCTTCTTGTTCAGTCATTTTGACTGAGAAGCCGTTAATCGCTTTTGTAAATTGACGACGGATTTCTGTACGCCCTGTTAGGGCGGTCACTTCCTGCATAACACTTTGTTGCTTTTTACGCAGTTCCTGTTCATACATCGAAACAGCTTTTGAAGTTGTTTGTCCGCGCTCAAAAAGTTTACCTTTGTTGAGATTCATTGTGCGAGTGAGGGCTGAACTTGGATCTTTTGCAGCAACAGCGACAGACGCATCACGAAGGCGAACGATGTAAATGTGTTCACCCTCAATATTTTCTTTAACAAATTTATTTGCTTGTGCATTTAATTGTACGTTAACACCATTATTAGCTGCGTCAGTTGTACTTTGTTCGTTTAATTGCTTTTGTAGTTCTTGAATGCTTTCAAAGTTGAAGCTAGGAGCTTTTAATTTGTTGTTATCATAATGACTTTTTAAATCTTCCTGCACAGCTGCATATAGTGATGTTGCGCTAAATAACGCGACACCAACAGCAGTTGCTATTGTTGTTTTTTTCATAATAAACCCTAATTAGCTTTGTTATTGAATTTGATGAATCCGAAATAATCGGAATTTTTAAACGACTCGATTCAATCACATTACTGAAGTGGGTCACTAACAACTCTATGTACATTTTTGTACATCTTGGTTACAAAAATTTAACTGTTTAAACATCTTGGTTTTATTTATAAAAATTTTATTTTTTGTAGCAATTTGTACTGCTTGTAGAGTTGTCTTAAATAAAATGCTATACAAATTAAAGTGTTATATTTTTGTGTTGCAAAAGTCTTTTTTTGCTATGAAAGATTTCAAATACCCATCTTGCACTCTTGTGTTAAGTAATTAAGATTTAATCACTACTTTATGTGAAGACTATAAAATCATGAGAAAAAACATACTCTTTGTATGTGCGTTGCTATTTATTTCAAAAATTGCGCATAGTAAAGAAGTAGATAATGGACAATACATTGAGGTTGGCGCATTAGAAGCGTCTTTAACTTTTGGTTATGGTGGTATTGAAAACCCTATTCATGGTGCTGAAGATATAGTTTCTTTTGTTCTGCCACATCTCGCTTACTATGGTGAAAATTGGTATTTCGATGATTTTTCTCTAGGCTACAGTGTTTACCAAAATAGGTCTGTTTATTTTGATGTAGTTGGAACATTTAATGAAGATGGCTTTTTCTTTGAACTTGATGGGATCGATAAGCTATTTGCTATAAATGGGTTGCGAGATTTAAATCGACCAGGTCGACCGCCGGTAATTCCTGATTACCTAACGCCTATTGAGCGTAGTATTTCGTATCAAGCTGGATTTGCCTTTGGCTATGCAAATCGAGGTGTGGGTATCGAATTAACTACATTGCACGATATAAGCAGTGTTCATAATGGTTCTGAAAATAAATTGGTTGTTTATTATGCTAACACTCTTTTCGGTGGGCAATTTTTAGCCGAGGCGGGAGCTACGCACAAAAGCAATGAGTTAATAGAATATTATTATCGCATCAGGCCGTCAGAGTCAGTATCTCGAATAGTTAATAGCTCCTTAGGTGGAAGTGCTATTAACTATCATCTAAAACTAGAGTATCGATATCCTATAAACGAGCATTTCAGCTTTATGTTGCGCATTTCAAATACATGGATTGATAAAGATTTAAGTAATACTCCAATGTTTGGTGCAGACCAATACTTATCTGGGTTTTCTGGAATAACGTTTGAATTTTAACTATTTAAATATCACATGCTATTAGAACATTTTGTAGCTTTACTTTTTATACCAACAGCTGTGCTTGGACCAAGCCTAGAGGTAACTCCGCACACCTGTATTTATGAGGGTAAAGTACCTAAGTGTGAAATGAACGTGAAAGTTACAGCATCTGCACCTGGTAACTCTTCATTATGTATACTTATCGAGTTACCAGAATTCGTACCAAGATGTTTTAATGAAAGTAAACTGTCAACAAACTACCACATAACGTTAGAGTCAACAGTCAATGTTATTCTAACAAATGAATCTGGCAATATTCTTGTGCAAAAGAAATTAGTGGTTGGAAAATTGAATCCTAAAAACTATCGTGTTAGAAGACGTTTTGGATGGGGGATATAGCATTGAGTCATCAAGTTCTATTAATTGAAGATGATAAAGAATTAGCCAGCTTAATAAGCCGCTTTTTACAAAAAAATGGACTTGATGTTACCATCGTAAATACATGCTCTCAATTTATGGCAAGTTATAGTCATTTTAACCCCGACCTTATTTTATGTGATGTGATGCTACCAGATGGCAATGGCTTTGAGTTGTTTCCATTTATTAAAAAGCATTTCACCTGCCCAGTGTTGTTTTTGACAGCTTTAGACTCTGATAGCTCCCAGATTAAAGGTTTAAATCTTGGTGCCCATGATTACTTAATAAAACCAGTTCGCCCTGAGTTACTACTTGCGAGAGTGAATAGTTGTTTGCGCCTTAGTGGTAAAGGAGAAGCATTCAAAGTTATTGGCTCTTTGCAGCTTGAAACAATTCAACGTCAGTTAATATACAACAGCCACCACATTAGCTTGAATGAGGATGAAATTAGTTTAATAAAGCTATTGATTGAAAGTTATCCGACACCGTTGTCGCGAGAAACCTTATTTAAAGAAATTATCGGGCGAGAGTATGATGGTCTTGATAGGGCCGCAGATCTTAAGATTAGCCGATTAAGACGAAAAATAAGAGAGCATGATATAGAGGAGCTCGATATTATTTCAATTCGTGGAGAAGGCTACTTGTTGCAGGTACCTTCTTAGTATTATGCGTAAGCAATTTTTCCGCCTTTATGCGTTTATTATATTTAGTGTTATTGCGGTGCTTACTGCTTTTGGGCAGATATATCAAAATTATTTGAATGAACAATCTCCGGTTATTGCTCTCCCTATTTCACAAATATCTACTTTGATAGAAAATAAAGATAAAACGATGAGCGTACTGCAGCAAAACGAGCTTGTTCTTCCGTTATCACTGCAACAGCAATTGATCGACTCAAGAATGCTGACTGTCAGTCAAGATGAGGGGAATTATGTTTATTTCTTAGATGACCAAGATAATAGCAATAAAGTGTTTCGTTTAGGACCAATCACAGTTGCTCCACCGCAAGATGAGCACAATATTTATTTTTTACTAGCCTACAGCACAATTGCTTTGTTAGTAATGTCGTTAATTTGGCCTGTTTTTAGAGACTTAGCATTGCTTAAAAGAGCTGCCCGACAATTCGCAAAAGAAAAAAGGGCTTTTCAGACAGCGGTTAAACCAAGCTCAACAGTTTTTCCTCTTGCGCAAAGCCTCACAGAAATGTCCGAAAAAATAAGTAAGTTTATTCAATTGCATGAAGACTTATCTCGTATTATTTCCCACGAAATCCGTACACCGCTATCGCGAATGCGCTTTATGATGTCATTACAAACTGATATTGATAAAGAGTTGGAACGCACTATTCTCAATAATATAGACGAAATTGAAAATCGGTTAGGTCAGTATTTAGACTTTGCGCGAGTTGAATATCTCAGTAAACCATTAGCAATTGAGAGCATTGATGCGTTTGAGTTTTTAAGTGGGGAAGTTACCAAAAACCAAGTGTTTACAGATGTTAAGATCGAAATACAGGTTTTTGAAAAATGGCTTAATTGCGAACCTACAAGCTTTGCTATTTTGGTTCAAAACCTATTGTTTAATGGTGTTAAGTACGCTCAAAATAAAGTTGTTTTAAGTTTACAAAATCAAGGTAAAAAGCAGGTTTTACAGGTATACGATGATGGTCCTGGACTACCAAATGATGCTGATTTGTTACTGGCTCCATTTTCATCATCTAAAGAAAGTGCTGTAGCTAGTGGTTATGGCCTTGGTTTGTATATTGTGGAGCGAATTTGTCACTGGCATGGCGGAAATTTAATACTTAGTACTCACCCAGAAACTGGGGGCGCTCTGATTACCGTAGAGTTGCCAACAAAAAATTAATATTCTTGTTATCTGTTTTTAAGTTAAATCTAATTTATAGTTTAATTGAGAGCTAATTAACGCTTAATAATGTCTGCACGGTGTGATGCTAGTTTGGCAAGTACTCGGTTTTGTACTGGGTAGCTTACGTTGTTATCTTCCATTGCTTTAACTAGTAGCTCAACAATACGATTGAAGTCAGCTTCGTTGATATTCATGCCAGTGTGAATGTCGACCATATTATCGCCTTTATACTCGCAAGGCCCGTCTGCGGCATCGCATAAATGGGTAATGAATCCAGCACGGAAATGGCTTACGCTGGCTTTAGCAAAATAGTGAAAGACTTGCTTGTCTTGGGCAATGTGTTTAATAAAACTATCTACAATATTTTCGATGCCTTGCTGACCATCAAGCTGCTGATAAAGGGTTTGATTTTGGTTTAGGTGAGCGCAACCTGTAAGCAGCAAAGCCATGAGGAAAAAAGGAATTATCGTCTTCATTAAAAATACCCCATTAATGAAATGTACCATCCTTGTTGTTTCTCGATGCCGGCAATGGTACCTAAATTGATATAGGCTGCGGTAATGCTGAGATGTTTATTGGGAAACCACGCAACAAATATATCATGCCAGTTATCTTCTTTTAGCCCCAAGTTATTTGGTTTTTGGCGATATTCAGTGCCAAAAGCAAGATGTTTATTTATTAAAATTGCAGTAGATGCCTCAACTTGTAGCCAACTATTTTGCTGTGAACCACCGAAGCCAAGTAGTCCCATTTCATTGGCTGAGGTGTGGCGCAGCGTGGCATTCCAAAGTAAGTTGTAGCCAGCAAGCGCGCCTAAATGCAGCTTACTGGCTGCAAGGTATAAATCGGTACCGGAGTCATCTTCTGCTCCAAGGGCAAAAGCAATATCGGCGTTATCTAGTTGTTTGTGCTGAATACCAAATGAAAGTTGCGGATAACGGCTATATACAAGATCGCCATAAAGCCTTACTTTGGTACCAATAATATTTTGTTTTAAGGTGGTTGAAAGCGGGAGTACATCAAACTTTTGCTCAGCATAAGAAAATTCAACGCGGTCAAATAAGTTTGCTTGAAAACCACATGTACTGAGTTCAAAGTCATCGACATTGGCTTGCGTACAAAACCCTGAAAGTGCCCATTCATCTTCGGTGGCATATCCCGCAAGTTGCGCCCATGGCACTAAGCCTCCGCCAGCTGCGCCTTCTACTTGAGATACACCAGGCGTTGCGAGAATTTTGCCATTTGCAGAGCAATAAAATGCTGAAAAAAATAAGAAACAACTAAGAAGCCGAAACATAGTCAAAATACCATTGAGTTAATTGCTCAGCCTTGAGCGGCTTTGCAAGGTAATATCCTTGAATATAGTCACAGTTAAATTGTTTGAGTAATTCAAGGCTTGCCAAATTCTCAACCCCCTCAGCGACCACTCTGAGACCCAGCTTATGGCCAAGGGCGATTGTTGATGCGACGATATCTTGATCTTCTTGAGATTCATCAAGTTTAAGAATAAAGCATTTATCAATTTTTAGTTCATCAACAGGCAGGCTTTTGAGCTTTGCTAGTGAGGATTGACCGATGCCATAATCGTCAACAGAAATTTCAAAACCTAATGATTTTAAATGTGTTAAGCGCGACACAACCAATGCTTCATTATCGGCGATATCACGTTCTGTTAATTCGAGAATGATGCTGGATGGATCAACTCCATATTCTGCGGTCGTCTCAAGCAAAAAATATACAAATTGTTCATGTTGAATATCTTGCGCAGATAAGTTAATTGAAACATTAAGACTAAACTGTTGTTCATTCCAAAGTGAAATCTGCATTACTGCTTGGCGAATCACCCATTGCGTTAATGTAACGATTAATCCTGATTGTTCTGCAAGCGCAACAAATAGCTCAGGGTTAACAAACTCTCCCTCTTTGTTTATCCAACGAATAAGCGCCTCTGCTTTATCCACTTTTTTGGTTTTTAAATTGAGTTTGGGTTGATAGCTTAAAAAAAGATTGGAACCATCTTGTTCGAGCGCATCTTTAAGTTCTTCAATTAAATTAAGCTTATAAAGATAGGCTTCATCTTCACCGTCTTGGTAAAAAAGTAAGGTGTTATTATTTTTTACCGCATTGGATGCTGCCATAGAGGCTCTTCGAATTAACTTTTCGCTGTTATTTCCATGCTCAATCGAATTAGCAATGCCATAGTAGAGCTGTAGTGAAAGTACAATTTCATCGATATAGAAAGGGCGCTCGAGTTCATTACGCAGCTGTGTAATGATGTTATTTATTTGTTTTACATTGGAAATGTTGATAGCAATTAAAAATTCATCTGCATGCAATCGCGAAAGTAAGGTGCATTCACTCGATTGAGAAAGCTTTTTGTATTGGGTTAAGCGTTTGGCTATTTCTTGTAAAATCTTATCCCCATTAACCGTACCTATTGTGTCATTTAATGTTTTAAAGCCTTTAATATTAAAGTTAATAACTGCTATTTGGATATTTTGAGAAAACAGTAAATTAAGGTCGCTCAGTGTTTTATAACGATTATTAAGGCCGGTTAATAAATCTCTTTCTGCTTGGTACGTTATTTTTTGCTCTCTTTGCTTAATGGCATTGCTCATCACTTCAAAATCTTGATAGAGCTTGGCAAGTTCATTTGGGAAGCTAGCTTCCACTTTTGGCACCACAAAATTGCCTGCACTAATACCTTTAGTTAGCCCCATAAGCTTTTTCAAAGGGTGAGTCACGCGTTTAGATAGAACCCGCGAAAAGCTGATAGCAAAAATTAAAATTAACAGTGTAGCGATAATCGTTGCCACTACTAAGCGTTTAAAGTCGCTATGAATTTGTTGTAAAGACGCTGAAAGTACCACACTGATATTTTGGGTATTTGTCAGTTCAATAGTTTGATGAAAAAATTTCGCTGACGAAAGTAATAATTGTATTCCTTGTTGATTTGGCGCCATAAGATTTTCATTGGCAAGGCTGCTTTCAGACAAGCTAGACTGAAAAATTGTCTCACCTGAAATAAAGCTGATATCTAATGATAGAAGCTCCCGTAATTGACGTAGTGTCGATTGGTCAAATCGAAAGCCAATAATTGCATATCCAATTGTTCTAGGTGCTTTTACAGGCACTAAAATAATTTGATAAACATTGTCTTGAATACTTAATATTTGAGCTTGTGCGGTTTTAAACGGCATTGACTTTATATGCTCTTGCACTAGTTTCGATGTATAGTGAGTTTGATCATTGCTCGCTATAAACTCCCCATTAAGGTCAATCAAAACCATTAAATCAGCTTTAATTCGTTGGCTATGATTAAGTAAGGCGCTTTGTAGGGTTTTAGTGTCTTGTGTTGCTACAGCTTGTTTAAAGCCAAAGTCAGCAGTAAGCACGTTGGCACTGGTGATGAGAACTTGCTCTTGTTGTTTTAAATTCTGCTGCAACACATTCTGAGCAAAATGGATCTGCTGTTTGAGTTGTTGTTCCACATAATCAGCCGTTGTCAGCCAATAATTGGCTGTTAATAAAGTGGCTGTAATAATGATTAAAAAAGCAGAAAGCCAAGTTATTTGTGACTTTAACCCGAGTTTATTGAGCTGATTTAAAAACATCTTCGAAGCTTTCTCTAGTTTCGGGCGGCATAATAGTTAGTTTTATTACAGGGCTTTCATTTTGAGTTAGGGTATTTACGTCGATTATTTCCTTTTGGTTTACCCCTTTGCTGTTTCTTGGATGCCAAAGCCACGCGTTAGCAATTGAATTGATGGGAGCTTCGAGATTTATTATGCCGCTACTATCGCTTTGGTAGATTAGATTGTTATCGTGAATATAAATATATCCCACCATTGAATCATGAATATTGCACCCTAAAACGGCAACACCTAATTGGTCAAATGAAATAGGTGATTTAGGTTTTCCTGCGTATAGCTTTAACTCAAAGGGCTTAACTTTTGAAAACGAGTAAACATGGTGACGAATATCATCACTATTGGGAAAATTTACCAAAGCATGTTGTGGAATAGCTAAAATATGCGGTTTGAATGTTTTGTTAATTTGGTCCATTACATAAAGGGTTTTGTCAGCTTGTTGTTGTGCACTTTTTTGCTTGAGCTCTATTTCAATAAGTGCATTTTCCAGAGGTTGGTTGTGCTGATCCGTAACTAAAAGAGTAACACTGGCTTTTGCCTCAAAAAGAGTAAATAGGGTTAAGCTTAACAAGAGATGTTTTAGAAAAGAGGACAATATAATATTCCCGAATGTAAATTGTATTACCTAAACAATATTAGTTAGCTTAAATGCTATCGTCCACTTACTGAGACAAAAGTCGACAGAAATATATTATTTAATTTCAATTTGTTATGTTTTTGCGGCTTTTGCTTATTGGATGATTGCAAAGTAAAACTATGAATTCACAACACTGACTAAGGTACTTTCAACATCATCAATTGAGATAGGCTTAGAGATGTACTCATTCATTCCAGCGTTGAGGCATTTTTCTTTATCGCCTTCCATTGCATTCGCTGTCATTGCGATGATGGTTGTGTTTTGATGTAGTTCACCGACTTGCCCTTGGCGAATCGCTTGCGTGGCTTGAAAACCGTCCATTTCAGGCATTTGTATATCCATAAAAATAACGTCGAATGGCGTTTTTGCTTGTTTCAGTGTGGCAAGTGCTTCAAGGCCATTTTCAGCCAGCTCACATTGTTGATTAAGCTTTGCTAATATGCCTTTAGCAACCAATTGATTCACTTTGTTATCTTCGACCAGCAAAATATTTAATTTAGGTAGAACTGAGTCTTTTAAATTGTTTTCTGGTGTACTCAGTTCGTTAATATAATGCCTTGTTAGTAATGGCTGTGCTTGTTTCAGTGGTTCGCCGTTATCTACAATAATTTGCAGTGCTGCGAGTAAATCTGCGCTGGTGGCAGGTTTTGGGAAATACCCGCTAAAGCCAATATTTGCAAAATATTTAGCATCACCTTTATGTTGCATCGACGTCATCATAATTAGTTTAATATTGGCAAGCTTAGGATCGGCTTGCATTTCTTTAGCGAGCATATCACCACTCATCTGTGGCATTTGCATATCGAGTATGGCTACATCAAACTTAGTAGTTTCATCTGCTTGGGCGCGACATAGGCTTAGTGCCTCTTGTGCGCTGTTACATGAACTGACCTGTGCACCCCAGTTTACAAGCTGCTTGGTCAGGATTTCACAGTTAGTTTGATTATCATCAACCACCAAAATATTTAGGTTTTTTATAGAAGTAGTGGGTTGTAATAGCTTGTTCTGTTTAGCTTTAGTAACACGAATATCACAGGTAAACGTGCTGCCTTTATTTTGCTGGCTTTCTAATGAAACATCGCCATTCATGCGATTACAGAGCTTTTTAACTATGGCTAAGCCTAACCCTGTGCCGCCGTAATTGCGCGTAGTAGAAGAATCTTCTTGGCTAAATAGTTCAAATACTTGTTGCTGTTTATTAGGTGCAATACCAATACCTGTGTCTTTAACAGCGAGTTTAAGTTGCCAGTGCTCTGTGCTTTCATTTTCAAGTGAAGCACTAATCACGATTTCTCCCTGATGGGTAAATTTAATGGCGTTACCAATCAGGTTAGAGAGAATTTGACGAATCCGACTTGGGTCGCCAATAATGCTGTGTTCGCTTAAATTTAATGTGTCTAAAATCAATTCAAGCCCTCTTTTCTCGGCACGCGTGGCGAAGAGTTCGGCTAATTCTGAAAGCAATAAATGCAAATCAAATTGAATATTTTCAAGCTCTAACTTATCTGCTTCTATTTTTGAAAAATCGAGAATGTCATTGATCAGGTTAAGTAGCGAATTTGCACTATTTTTCGCTATTGATACACGGTGATTTTGTTCATCATCAAGAGGGCTGTCATGAAGTAGGTCTAGCATGCCAATGACACCATTCATTGGTGTGCGAATCTCATGGCTCATACTTGCTAAAAATTCATCTTTTGCGATAACAGCAGCTTCAGCATCAATCTTGGCTTTTGTAAGTGCTAACTCATTTTCAACACGCTCTGTAATATCGTAGTTCACACCTATCATGTTCGATACTTTGCCAGTGTTATCAAGTTTGTTGAAAGCAGCTGCTTTGATGTAACGTACTTTTCCCTCGGGTGTAATGATCCTAAATTCAGTATCAAATTTTGAATTGGTTTCGAGCGCATGTTCTAATGCTGCTACGGCTTTTGCTTTATCGTCGGGGTGCAGGCCTTTTTCCCACGCTTCATATGCACCCATAAAGTCAGTATGTTCAACACCATATAGTTTGAACATCCACTCATCCCACTTTAGCTCTTGGGTTTGCACGTTGTAATCCCAAATACCAATACCAGCGGAATCAGCAGCGAGCGCCATTCGTTCGTTTTTGTCCTGAATTTCAATTTCGGCTTGTTTTGATTGGTGAATATCAAGGTGGGTACCTATCATTCGCTTCGGAGTGCCATCTGCATGCCATTCTACAATTTTACCGGTGTCGAGTACCCATACCCAATTGCCGTTTTTATGCTTCATGCGGGTCTCACAACTGTAATGTTCCGCTTCACCTTGCCAGTGCAGCTGGAGCTGTTGCTCTGCTTTTGCTAAATCTTCAGGATGCAGAAGACTCATCCAGGTATCAACTGAAGTAGGGGTTAATTCATCAAGCGTATAGCCAATCATTGTTGCCCAGCGCTCATTAAATGTGGTTTTACCGCTTTCAACATCCCAATCCCAAATGCCTACACTGGTTGATGCAAGCACAAACTGTAAGCGTTGGTTGGTATCTTTTAGTGTGTTTTGCGCTGCTATCCGGTCGGTAATATCTTGGAATGAACCAAAAACGCGTAAACATTGGCCGTTTAGCATTTCAGGTTGGGCGCGTGCTGCAACCCAAATTTCGTTTCCTTTTGCGGTGATAAGCTCTAATTCTTCTTGGAAAGGTTTGCCTTCTTCAATTGCCAAGCGCATTAACTCGGCAATGCGTTCGCGGTTTTCACCTTCTTTGTAATAATCAATGGCAGTTTCTACAACAGGCTCAAACTCTTCGTCTACTTCATGTATACGTTTGGTCATACTTGACCAATAAAGCGAGTTATTAGGCACGTTATATTCCCAAGCACCAATTTGTGCCTGCTCACTCATTTCTTCCATTAATTGTTGTTGTGACAGCAGTTTTTCTTGCTGTTTAATGCGCATCATCTCAAAACCTATCCAGTGCGCAAATAATCGAATTATTTCGAGATCGCTATTTGTAAATGGATGAGGTGATGTTTCGGGGCTAGAAAAGTTAAGCGTTCCAAAGCGTTTATTTTCAACAAAAATAGGGCAGCCAATGTAACTTTCTAAACCAAAGTTTTTATAGCAGGGGTGTGCTGCAATGTCGCTTTTTGCGACATGATTGTATGCTATTGCTTTATTGGCATTAAAAGTGTGGAAGCAGTAGGTATGTTCAAATTCAAACTCTTGATTTGGTAAAATCTCATCGTTTGGACAAACGCTATAAAGCACTTTGTAGTAGTCTGTAATTTCACTCACAATACCAAAAGGCAGCTGAAAAATATCACAGCCAAGTTGCAGCATTGCGTTAATTTTATCGTCTAGTGAACTTGTAAGGTTGCTGGTGATTTCATGAAGTCGTTTTAAGGCAAACTCAGCGTGTTTTTGCTCAGTAATATCATTTTGAATAATAATCGATTTTCTATTTTTTTCGTCATCACTTCGTAATGGCACTATGGTGGTACTAAACCAGCAAAGTTGGCCATTTTTAGCTTTATTACAGATCTCCCCATGCCACACTTTGTGATTTTTAAGCGCATCGGTTATTTCATTGTAATAGCTTTCATCATGGTGGTTACTGCGTAATACCTGAGTGACTTGATTGATTAGTTCACCTTGCTCGTAACCATAAAAGTGGCTGAACATTTTGTTGTAATAAAGAATATTAGTATGTTGATCAACTTGGATTACGACAGAGTGTTTATTAAGTGCAAATTCAAAATCAGCGGCACGATTGCGTTCTATAAGTAATTTAGTATAGGTATCTGCTAACCAAGACTGGGCTGGTTTAAGAAGAATAAATGCAAGTCCGAGTAAACAAATTAACGCACCTAGCCAAGTGAGGTAAATGAGCTTGTTCTGGGCTTGTTTGTCTTTTATAACAGCCTTTTCAAATAAGGTAACCACCAAGTGCAAATCGGCAAGTAGTTTGTCGCTATTTTCGAGCTCAAATAAAGCGCGTTGTGATTCTGAAAGTGTTTGTTTTTGCGTAAGTAAAAGCGCGCTATTTATATACTCTTCAAGGCGCGAAGAAAGATGCTTGTCGTTTTGATAAACCGCAGTGATTTCAGTTTGAGATTGTTCATCGAAAAGATTTAATTGCTGCAATAATTGCGTTTGGTTGCTACGTAATTTAGTAGCAGCTTGCGTTAAAAGTTGATGATGTGCTTGTTCATCATCATGAGCAAGAATATGCGTGGCTAATAACGCAATACGTTGAGAAAGCATGCGTTGCTCGCCTGCTTTATTAATAATATTGGCATAGCTTTCTTGTTGTTTTTGCTCTAGCGTAATAATGAAGAATGAGCACGAAATTAAAATCGCGATAGCAAAAAGCGCTAAGTTATAGCGCTTGGAAAAGCTCGTTACTAGAGATTCCGTGCTTATCATATAATTTCCTGCTGCATTCTCTAATTAATTAGAGCTTTAAATATTGCACTTAAACTGAACTACCGCCACTGTAAAATAAGATAAAACAGGCGGTTAATTCAGTTTAATAGATTTAGCGCTATTGCTCTATATTAAGCTCTTTTAATTTTCGAGTGAGCGTATTTCGCCCCCAACCAATTAAATGCGCAGCATCTTGCTTGTGGCCATTACTATGTTTTAACGCACTTTTAATAATTTGGCTTTCTATTTTATTTTGAATATCTGGCCAAATATTGTGCTTACCTTGTTTTAGCTCACTTTCAAACCAAGTTTGAAATTGTTGTTGCCAGTCTGAATCTTGACTGCTTTCGCTATGCTTTTGTTGATCTGTGATTTCGTTTGGTAGATCCTCGATGCTGATAAGTTGCCCTGGAGTCATTACGGTAAGCCAGCGGCAGGTGTTTTCTAACTGACGCACATTACCTGGCCAAGCAAATCCCATCATTTTTTTAGCCGCTTCTTTGGAGAGTATTTTGCTGTCTACTTTGAGCTCTTTGGCACTTCTATCTAAAAAGTAGTTAGCGAGTTGTTCGATATCTTCACTTCGTTCTCGCAGAGGAGGTAACTTTAAACGCACCACGTTTAAGCGATGAAATAAATCTTCGCGGAATTTACCTTCACGGGCGAGCTTTTCTAAGTCTTGGTGGGTAGCAGCTATAATACGTACATCGACCTTAATACTTTGGTGCCCGCCAACACGATAAAACTCACCATCAGCCAACACCCGTAAAAGACGTGTTTGCACATCAAGCGGCATATCGCCAATTTCATCGAGGAATAACGTACCACCGTTGGCTTGCTCGAAACGCCCTTTTCGCACGCTATCGGCTCCGGTGAAAGCGCCTTTTTCATGACCAAATAGTTCAGATTCAACTAAATCTTTTGGAATTGCCGCCATATTCAAGGCGATAAAGGTTTTTTCGCGGCGCGGACTATGGTTGTGTAAGGCACCTGCGACAAGCTCTTTACCTGTACCTGATTCACCATTAATCAGTACGCTCATACTTGATGCGCTGAGCTTACCAATGGCGCGAAACACCTCCTGCATTGCAGGTGCTTCACCAATAATATCAGGCGCTTTCTTTTCCATTTTACTGGGTTTGATTTTAACCCGTGTATTTGCTCGACAGGCGCTTTCAACAAGTGAAACAGCTTCATTTAAATCAAATGGCTTGGCTAAATATTCAAACGCCCCTTTTTGGAAAGCCTGTACAGCAGAATCGAGGTCAGAATGCGCCGTCATAATAATTACGGGTAATCCAGGGTTCTGCTCAACGATATTTTCAAGTAATGACATGCCATCTTGCCCTGGCATTCTGACATCAGAAATAAGCACTGTTGGTTGGTCGTATTCTAGTGCTGATGCTGCCGCTTCTGCGCTGGCGAATGATTCGGTACTAAAGCCTGCACGTTTAAGGGCTTTTTCCAGTACAAAGCGAATCGAAGCATCATCATCAACTATCCAAACAGTTTTCATTCTGGCTTCTCCATTGAAAGGGGTAAATAGATATTAAATTCGGTATGGCCAGGCCAGCTATCGCATTCGATATAGCCCTTGTGTTGATCAATAAGGGTTTGAGCAATGGCAAGCCCCAGGCCTGAGCCGCCATCTTTATTGGTAACCATTGGAAAGAATAGAGTTTCTTTCAATGAATCATCGATACCAGGGCCGTTATCGATAATTTGAATTAACAAAGCATTTTTAAAGGCTTTGTTGTGCAGCCTAATATGATGTTTAACCCGAGTTTTAAGTGTAATAGTGCCAAGCTCAGCTAATTTGTTAAGTGCATGCTGCGCATTTTTAACAATATTTAGTAGTACTTGCTGGATTTTGCCATTATCGATGTAAACATCGGGAATACTCGGGTCGTAATCTTTAATTAATTTAATTTTATGCTGGTTGTCGAGCAGGCTAAGTTTAATAACTGATTCCAACGTTTGGTGAATGTTGATCCACTCTTTTTTGGGAAGTTGATTTGGCCCAAGTAGCCTGTCAACAAGCTCTGTAAGGCGATCGGCTTGTTCAATAATTAAGTTTGCACATTGTACGCGTTCTTGTTGGTCACTTTCGTACTGTAACAGCTGCGCCGCACCCCGTATGCCACCCAGAGGATTTTTAATCTCATGGGCGAGGCCGCGGATTAAATTTCGTGCTGCACTTTGTTGGTGCATCTGATGAGAGGCTTGATCATGCTTGAGTTCTTGGTTTAAAGAGCGGCATTCAAGTAACATTAAAAGTTGATTATCCAGTTCGATTCGACGCGCCGAAATGCTGATAGTTGCGTGCCTGCCATCATTAAAAACTACATTGGCGCGATGTTGAACACAGTCGTTTCCGCTGTCGTAAGTGTTCTCAAGAATCTTTTTTAAATCAATGGAGTGATAATGAAACAGTTGCTTAAAATTAGTTGCAACAATGCGTTTGGTGCTAATACCAAATAATTCACTTGCGCTGGTATTGGCATAATAAAGTTTAAACTTGCCATCAACCAACAAAACGCAACTTGTAAGGTGTTCTAGTAACTTAATATAGTTAGATATGTCTTTAAGCATCATTGCACCATTTTAGTGCGCTATTTTAACTAAAATCAATCGAAATTGAGACTTACTAGTAAAAAGCAAGAAGCGTTCCGTAATTCGCCTGATAAGTTAGTTATTTTGCGATGCTGCTAGCGCGGTGCATAAAGAAGGTTATTTGCTCGCTAGTTGCAACAGCTTCGCCTTTTTCATCAAAGAGTTGCGCTTGAATTGTATGTGCACCACGATCAACATTACGCATTACAAAAACCGCTTTTGATTGTGGCGGGTTATTGCGCTTACCGTTAAATAGTAGCTGTACTTTAAATTTAGGGTTGAAGCTTGGTGTTATGCGAGTGGAAACATGGAGTGAGCCGGTATTATCGCGGATGGTGTCTTCATGGCTCGGTGAAACGATTTCGATACCATATTTGATGGCTTGAGTTTGCGAATTATCTTTGTCAAAAACAGAGGTATCCGCCTTTTTCATACTGGTTACTTTATCATCGGCGAGCGAAATCACCTTTGCGCCAGGACGCTTAGTATCAGAAAAAACGAGCACACCGTTTTCATCACGCCACATATAAATTTCTTTCGCGGCAATATCTGCTACAGGCAGTAACAGTAGAAAAATTAATAGTGATAGCAGATAGCCTTTAAAAGCCACATCGAATCCTTGCTTATATATATTGTTTTTATTCTAGTACTGAACCGGAAAGTTCGCCTGTTACCAAGTAAAACTTGCTATAAAAACCATCAGCTAAACAATACGATAAGGCACAGGTAGTATAAATGTATAATATATATATTCGTTTTTCCACAAAAAAAGCCCGCAGAACGGGCTTAGGAACACACATTGAAACAATAAATTGAATCTGGAGGCGTGTAATAATTACACGCTGTAGTACATTTCAAACTCAACTGGGTGAGTTGTCATGTTTAATTTTTCTACTTCTTTCGACTTAAGAGCGATGTATGCATCGATTAGGTCGTCAGTAAATACACCACCTTGAGTTAAGAACTCACGGTCAGCGTCTAGACATGCTAGTGCTTCGTCAAGTGATGCTGCAACAGTTGGGATTTCAGCTGCTTCTTCAGCTGGCAGATCGTAAAGATCTTTATCCATTGCTTCACCTGGGTGGATCTTATTCTTAATACCGTCAAGGCCAGCCATAAGCATTGCTGAGAATGCTAAGTATGGGTTAGCTGTTGGATCTGGGAAGCGAACTTCGATACGACGCGCTTTTGCTGATGGTACTACTGGAATACGGATTGATGCAGAACGGTTACGTGCTGAGTAAGCAAGCATAACTGGCGCTTCAAAACCTGGTACTAAACGCTTGTATGAGTTAGTTGATGCATTCGCAAACGCGTTGATTGCTTTAGCATGCTTGATAATACCACCGATGTAGTAAAGTGCTTCTTCAGAAAGACCGCCGTACTTGTCGCCAGCAAAGATGTTTTGACCATCTTTAGCAAGAGATTGGTGACAGTGCATACCAGAACCGTTATCACCAACGATTGGCTTAGGCATGAAAGTAGCCGTTTTACCGTAAAGGTGCGCCATGTTGTGGATAACATATTTCATTTCTTGAATTTCGTCAGCTTTAATTACCATTGTATTAAAGCGAGTAGCAATCTCGTTTTGACCTGCAGTTGCTACTTCGTGGTGGTGTGCTTCTACTACGTGGCCTAGTTCTTCTAGTACTAGACATGTAGCTGAACGCCAGTCTTGAGATGAATCAACTGGTGCTACTGGGAAGTAACCGCCTTTTACGCCTGGACGGTGACCTGAGTTGCCGCCTTCGTAATCTTTATCAGAGTTCCATGATGCTTCTTCTGCATCAATTTTGTACATAGAACCAGACATGTCAGTTTTAAATTTAACATCGTCAAATAGGAAGAATTCTGGCTCTGGACCGAAAAGTACAGTATCCGCGATACCTGTTGAACGCATGTACTCTTCAGCGCGCTTAGCTACTGAACGAGGGTCACGCTCGTAACCTTGAAGTGTTGAAGGCTCTACAACATCACAACGTACGATTAAAGTTGTTTCTTCAGCGAAAGGGTCAAGCTTAGCTGAGTCTGCATCTGGCATTAATACCATGTCAGATTCGTTAATGCCTTTCCAACCAGCAATTGAAGAACCATCGAACATTTTACCATCTTCAAAGAAATCTTCGTCAGCTTGGTGGTGAGGAATAGAAACGTGCTGCTCTTTACCTTTTGTGTCTGTGAAACGTAGGTCAACAAACTTAACGTCGTTTTCCTTAATAAATTGTAAAACCGTGTGTGACATATAGTCCTCCAACCGTGTGTTGTTTTTTAATTTTGAAATCGCTGTCTATAAAGCGGATTTTGTGCCAATTTTATAACTTATTGAATTAAATCGATTTTGGTGTTTTCAGCTTTGTGTTGCACCAATTTGATGCACCAAAAAGATCCCTGATCGCACCATGGTGGTGCGCGATAAAGTCTAGAAAATACGGCTAAAATCGCAAGGCCAAAATTGTTTTTTTAAAATAAACCATCAATGTGACAAAAATATCGCAAAAATCAGCTATTTTTATTCTGTCTAAACTTTCATCTGTCACAGTAATAGGGGATAATATGCCACTTTTTTGCAGGCGCAGACCCTTTTGTGGTCATCATTAAGGTGACATAAAAGGTGTTTAGCTTAGATTTTTAGCGGGCTTTGGTAGGTATTGTGCTTATCAGATAATCCGTAGCTTTTATCCAGAGCACTAACTTGAGTAAAAATATGAGTATCGAAAAATTACGTAATATTGCGATTATCGCGCACGTTGACCACGGTAAAACAACACTAGTTGATAAGCTACTTGAGCAATCAGGTACATTAGAAACACGTGGCGGTAATGAAGAACGTGTTATGGATTCAAATGATATCGAGAAAGAGCGCGGTATTACAATCCTAGCTAAAAACACTGCAATTGAATGGAATGACTACCACATTAACATCGTAGACACTCCGGGACACGCCGACTTCGGTGGTGAAGTAGAACGTGTACTTTCAATGGTTGATTCAGTATTACTACTTGTTGATGCGCAAGAAGGTCCAATGCCGCAAACGCGTTTCGTAACGCAAAAAGCATTCGCATTAGGTCTTAAGCCTATCGTTGTTATCAACAAAATCGACAAGCCAGGCGCGCGCCCTGATTGGGTAATGGACCAAGTATTTGATCTATTCGACAACTTAGGTGCAACTGACGAGCAGTTAGATTTCCAAGTTATTTATGCGTCAGCAATCAATGGTTGGGCAACGTTAGATCTAGACTCACCGTCAGACAACATGCAGCCAATGTTTGAAGCAATCGTTGAGCAAGTTGAAAAACCAGATGCAGATCCAGCTGGTGCTTTCCAAATGCAGATTTCACAGCTTGACTATAACTCGTACATCGGTGTTATCGGTGTTGGTCGTATTAAGCGCGGTACAGTTAAAGTTAACCAGCAAGTAACTGTTATTGGTGCGGATGGTAAAACACGTAACGGTAAAGTTGGCCAAGTATTAACGTATTTAGGTCTTGACCGTCACGAAGCTCAAGAAGCACAAGCGGGCGACATTATTGCTATTACAGGTCTTGGTGAGCTTAAAATCTCAGACACAATTTGTGATGTTAACCAAGTTGAAGCGCTTCCGGCACTTTCTGTAGATGAACCTACAGTAACAATGACGTTCTCTGTAAACACGTCACCATTCTCAGGTCAAGAAGGTAAGTTCGTTACTTCACGTAATATTCTTGAGCGTTTACAAGCTGAACTAGTTCACAACGTAGCATTACGCGTTGAAGAAACTGACAACCCTGATAGCTTCCGTGTATCTGGTCGTGGTGAACTTCACTTAGGTATCTTAATCGAGAACATGCGTCGTGAAGGTTACGAGTTAGCAGTATCTCGTCCTGAAGTAATCTTACGTGAAGTAGATGGTCAATTAGAAGAACCATACGAAACAGTAACAGTTGACGTTGAAGAAGAGCACCAAGGTTCAATCATGGAACAGCTTGGTTTACGTAAAGCTGAAATGACTGATATGGCACCAGATGGTAAAGGCCGTATCCGTATGGACTTCATCATGCCTTCACGTGGTCTGATTGGTTTCCAAACTGACTTTATGACGCTTACTTCAGGTTCAGGTCTTCTTTATCATACATTCGATCACTACGGTCCTCACAAAGGCGGTAAAATTGGTCTGCGTAAGAACGGTGTACTAATCGCTAATGCTACAGGTAAAGCATTAACGAACGCACTATTCAACTTACAAGACCGTGGTAAGTTATTCATCGGTCACGGTGTTGAAGTTTACGAAGGTATGATCATCGGTATTCACAGCCGTGATAACGACTTAACGGTTAATGCGCTTAAAGGTAAGCAATTAACAAACGTTCGTGCATCAGGTACTGATGAAGCACAAAACCTTGTGCCACCAATCATTATGTCGCTTGAGCAAGCGCTTGAGTTCATTGATGACGATGAGCTAGTAGAAGTAACGCCAGAGAGCATCCGTATTCGTAAGAAATTACTAACGGAAAGCGATCGTAAGCGTGCAAGCCGTGAAGCGAAAAAGTAATTTTTTGCAAATCGCTTAAATAAAAAAACCAGCCTAGGCTGGTTTTTTTATTTCTGTATTTTAAGCAGCTAAATTAGAGAAAGTCAGTTAATAGAATGCCCACACCAAAGCGTTCAATGTGTTGGTTGTAATCAATCAAACTTTCGCCATAACCGTTATAGTATTGTGCATAACCACGCAAACGCCCCCATGCAGGGAATGACCAATCAAGCTGCACAGCGCCTTTGTTATCGGATTTTAAGTTATTACGTAACATCACCGTAAACTCATGCTCTTCATAGCGATACACGCTGGCAAACTCAAAATGACCCATATATTCATGAATATCAGGGTTGTCGTCACCGGTTGGATCTTCTGGGCTACGTTTTTCTTCTTCGGGAATGCGATACCAAGGCTTAAAGCTAAAAACTAAACCATTATGCTCCCAAAATAGGTTGGCATAAATACGGTTCCAAGAGCGTGAAAGGGGTATATTTCGCCCGTTTGATTGGTGTTCAAAGCCAATGGCAATACCCATTTCATCACCCCACAAGCGATTTTCATCATCGAGCAAATTCATCCAGAAAACTTCTGGTTGGTAGTTTGTTTCGCGAAATGGCGATGAAATATCGTTATTATAAAGTTGCCAATAAGATTGCATGGTGAAGCCAAAGTAAAAGGCTTGGTCAATATCTGACTTACTTTGGTACAAAGGCACTTTTAAAGATAGTTGGAATTTCGCCTCTAAATCATCAAGTGGAGCACCTTTTAAATTTGGATCGCGTGCAGCGGGTGTATTTTTAGGCCTGTCCATATACGTAACGGGTAAAATGTAGTTACGCTTATGGGGAGTGATCACATTTGGGTTGTTTGTTGTGACCTTTTCGCGAATAACACGTTTATCAATAGCAGACATTTTTTCCATATCGGCTATTTGAATACACTTTTTCTTCACTTCTGCGAGTGTCTGAGATTCATCGCCAGCTGCAAGTTCATTTAAGATACATTGTTTAGCTAATTGATTTTCGGAAGGTTCATCATTTGCAAAGGCAAATAGGGGAGCTAGTGAGAGTAGTAAGCCAGGAGCTAAAAGGCGCATTAATTTTATCCCTAAAGTGAGTGGGCTTATATTATAACCAAAATCGAAACATAAAAAAGGCGGCATAAATGCCGCCTTGTGCCCCAGAGGGGACTTCTCACGCAACTGTTACAATTCAAAATAATTTGTGAAAAACTTATAAAGCTCAGTGCCTTGATTTACGCTAGCTGAGGCAAAATGCAAAATAGTGATAGCATCTTTATCTAGCGTGATGTGATTAAGCGGTTGCTCTGAAAGATAGCGCTCCATACGTAAAATTTTGGCAATGGTATCACCAGCTTTAATATGGCTACCTAATGCTGCTGTATATTCAACCATGCCACCCATAGGTGCATAAAACGCAAGGTAATCATTCAGATAGCATGCGTAACGTGTTATCGGCTTAGGCTTAAAATGCGAATCAAGTAACGCTTCTTTATAAGTTAAATAGCTCAAAATGCTATTTGCATCGTTTTCCGCTTCGGTTAAATCAATCTTTTCTTGCGACCCTAGCTCTACGGTAAATGCTTCAACTAATACTGGAATCTCTCTACCAATTGATTTGTATGCTTCACTTAATTGCCACCATGGACAAAAGTTAGCTTCGTCCATGGCACCATCAAACTCATTTGGAATAAGTAACACATGCTCAATATCAAAATAGCGCGCACTGTCTTTGGCATAGTCAGGGCAATATAAATGCTTCGCAGAAATTGGCCCTGTATGTAAATCGAGCACAATGTCTGCTTGATGAGCTAACTTTTGTAGATTAAGCGCAATACGTTTACCTGTATTTAGGGTGTAACTTGGGCCATCTAAAATAGCAGCTGTTGCTGCAACCAAACGTTTTTTAAATTCGGCTTTAATGGTATCCACGCTGGCATCACTAAATTCAGCCACAAAGTTTTCTACCAAATGTGCATGGTTTTGATACATGCGATTCCAGTTGGTACCGGTAATTGGATCAAAACGGCCTAATGTAAATTCACCTGATTTCTGGTTGCAACCAATTGGGTTGGCATACGGTACTAAGGTAATACTTGATGCTAAGGTTTGTTGCTTTAATTTTTCAAGCAGTTGGTAAATAACAGCATTACCTTGCACTTCAGCGCCATGCATATTTGCTTGAATGTAAACACTTGGCCCAGTGCCATTGCCTGTAAGGCGATAAACCGGAATAGTCAGTGGTAAGCCGTTAGCAATTTCACCAACTTGAATGTTTTCTTGGGTAATTTGGTTCATGGTTATCTCAAGTAATAATCAGCGCTTTCAGCACGTCTAACACAGCTTACTTGCCCTTGTTTAACAGTGTATTCTGCAGGTAATTCATGGCATAAAAAGTACGGCATACTTTCAGTAAAACCATATGCTCCGCACTGTGAGAAAATCAGCCAGTCAGTTTCATTGATATCTGCTGCAAGCGAAAACTCACCTAAACTATCTAGCGCAGTACACAGTGGTCCGTGCACTAAAAACGACTTAGTTTCAGCATTTGAGTGGCGAAGTAATTCTGCTGGGAAGGCTTGATTAGTGACTGCAGGGCGTAAAATGTGATTAATACCGCCTGCAACAATCAGTTGATTAGCGCCATAGTTTTGTTTTTGCTCAACGACAGGGTTGGCATAAAAACCAATTTCACCTACAGCATAACGGCCGAGTTCCATCCAAAGTTCATCACAACCAACTGCCTGCTTGATGTTATCAAGAGCATCTAATAATTGCGGCCACACTAAACGCTCTGCTTGTTCGGTATAAGGGATGCCTAAGCCTCCGCCTAAATCCAAAATACGTAATTTAAAACCAAGCTGAGCACTTAACGTTTGAAGTGGTGCAATCATGGCGCGCCATAGCTCGGCAAGTTTGTCACTGCTTAACATATTGCCCCACTGGAAAATATGTAAACCGGCAAAATCGAGCGCAGGGAAGTCTGAAATATTAAGTGAAGCCCAATCATCACAGCCAAGCCCAAACGGTGTTAAGCTGTCGCCACCAAGTGGATTTTTTTCACTGTCTGGCCAACGCAATTGAACACGCAATAATATGCGAAGCCTAATATCATGTTCGCTTGCTGCTTGGTTTAACCAAACCACTTGATTATGACTTTCGGCAACAAAGGTGCGAACACCTTTGTTTAGAAAGTGTTGGATCTGCTTTTTAGATTTGGCAGGTCCAGTGTTGAGCACACGTTTAGCATCAATACCCTGAGCGAGCACTTGATTAAGTTCGCCACTACTGGCGACATCAAAGTCAAAGCCGCATTTATCTAACGTTTGAATAATCTCAGATAGCGGGTTGGCTTTAACGGCATACCATAGTTTCACCACATTTTGTGATGTTAAGGTGGTTAAATGCGCTGCCAGTTTATCAAGATCATAAACATAGAACGGAGTATCGTTTTGCTGGCATAGTTCAGCCAGCACTTGACGCTGTTGTGTGCTCAAGAAGCTCATTAACGTAAAGCCTCTTCCAATTCTAATGATGCATCGCTTTGTTCATCACGATATTTAACAATAAGCGCACAAGACATGCTTAACCCTTGCTCACGACCCCACTGGTTAGATGCTGGACGAGAACCCGGAATAACAATCGCGTTTTCAGGAATAGGCTCGCCTTTCTCTAATACGCGCTCATTAACACAGTCATAAACAGGGATCGTTGCAGACAGGCGAACACCTGGAGCAAGTACTGCACCTTTTTTAACTACAACGCCTTCAACAATTACACAGCCTGCACCAATAAATGCATCGTCTTCAATAACAACTGGGCTTGCGCCAACAGGTTCTAATACGCCGCCAATTTGTACCGCTGCACTTAAATGTACGTTTTTACCAATTTGTGCACATGAGCCAACTAAAGCATGGCTATCTACCATCGTACCTGTGTCGATGTAAGCACCAATATTAACGTACGCTGGTGGCATGATTACTGTGCCGCTTGCAACATACGCACCTGGGCGAACACTCGTACCACCTGGCACCATACGTACACCTTCTTCAGCAGAAAAACCACGTACTGCAAGGTTATCTTTATCTACAAATCCACCTGGGAATTCGGTGTTAGTACCATTTTTAAAAACGTCTAAAATGCCTTTTTTAACTTCTACATTTGCGTGCCAGTTACCATTTTCATCTTGGTTTGCTGCACGTACAGAGCCATTTTCTAGGTTTTTTAATAGTTCTTGCCAGTTCATAGTACTTCTCTCTTAATTCCAGGATAATATTTTTTGATTCGCAGCGAGAATTGCCGCAGGTGATTCCAGCTCATGATGAGTAAGCGGTGGACGTAAATTAGGGGTATTGAGTTTGCCTTGTTGATGCATTAGCACTTTTACAGGCACAGGATTAGCCACTTCAAATAAGCTATTTACAGCCTCACTCCATGTAGTAAATAAGTTTGGCGTACCAGAAAGCGATCTGCGAACAAACTCTGCGGTTTGTTTAGGCCATGCGTTTGCCGCAACTGAGACTAATCCTTTGGCGCCTGCTTGGGCAAAGTAAGGCATTAAGGCATCATCGCCACTGTAAATAGCCACATTCGGATTGCTGGTTCTAAAGACTTCGAACTTGCTAATATCACCACTGGCTTCTTTTAATGCCCAAAGATTTTTGTGGTGCCCTAATGCAGATAAAAGCTCTGGTGCAAGTGCCACAGCACTTCGTCCTGGCACGTTATAAAGCATGCAAGGTAGTTCAGTTGCACTAAGTAATGCATCAAACCATTGTATTTGACCTTTTAATCCCGGCTTTGCGTATAGCGGTGAGCCCAATAAAAGCGCATCAATAGGTTGTTGATTACAAAAATCTAACCATGAAAGTTGCTCAGGTAAGTTGATACCTCCAACCGCAACCATCAAAGGGACGTTTGGCGATAAATCGCAAACAAAGCTGACAACAGCTTGTTGCTCTGAAGTGGTTAATGCTAAGCCTTCACCAGTGCTGCCGAGTAATAAAATGCCATTGTTAGCATCTTGCTGCTCGTTAACAAGTTGAGCTAAGTTATCAAAATCAATCTCACCATTTTCATTAAACGGTGTGACTAATGCAGTCCACAGTGGGTACTGCGCTAAATTAAATTGTGATTTCATCTCTAGCGAACTTAATGTGTGTTCGGAGATAGGCTAAGGGAAGGCTCAGTCCACTTCGAACAACTAAAAATTCGAAGAGCAATGGACTTAAAAAATAGATAAGGCAAATGGCCTTATTTTTCTAAGACCAGAAGCTCTCCACCAAACTTATTTACTTGTAATCAAGTAATTGGTGACAGTCGCTGGGATTCAGCCCAGTCGCCCGAGAATAAGTATTAGCAAAAACATTATTCTCTCGGCGTTAATTCCCCTCATTCAGTGTCTTTGGAGTTTGCTCTCCTCAACTGAACTACCTGAATAACGCACCTCTTCCAGCCCTTGAGCAAGTTGCTTAATGACAAGCAACTTGCTTTAAATAGGGTGATTGAGCGGCAATTGAAACATTTTGGACGTCTAAATGTCAATAAAATTTATTTTTGCTCGCTGCAATCTACTTATGTTTAATGGTATAACTACCGCTAATTGTCTCTAATTAAAATAAAAAACGTTTGTTGTGAGAAAGTTAGGATTATTGTTTTTTGTCTTGTTTTGCGTGCCATCGTATGCGACGGTAAAGAAAGCTTATGAAGAGTCGTTTGCATCGTCTGTGGTGCTCAGTGATTCAGACGTGGTGCGATTTGGTTTTGGTAACTTTGATCCTGTTAATATTTTAGAGCAGCTGGGTGATGATAATAATGATCAAAGCTTGGATTTACGTAAGCAGTTACAGGTTTTTGCCCTTCCGTATACATATCAATTAGATGAGAAGTCTCGTATCAATACCCATTTTTCTTATATCTCACAATCACAAGAAGTGCTATTTGATAATTTAATTATCCCTGATGATAGCCATGATCAAATTTTTACTGCATACGGTGATTACGAAAGCGAACTTTATCGCTATGAAAATTGGTTATTAGAGTGGAATGCCGGTGCTCACATAATGCATTATGACAATATTCATGATTATAAAAGCCCTGAAAGCCGCGCTATAAAATCGGAAGTGGAAGGAATTTATTTTAATACCACAGCTAATTCTTTGTTAGCGGATTTTGGTTTAACGCTGAGCAGAAAAAAAGAAAGTCGCTGGGGACATTGGCTCGTTAAATCAAGTTATAACCACTTCTTTGGTAAAGGATTTGGCGGTGATGAGCCAACACGAGAAGCTACGCCGTCAGGTTGGTATTTTGCAAATAGTGTGCGTGCTACCGTCAAGTTAGATCAAAAACTAAAACACACCGAATCGATATATTTGAAATTCCAACGCGTTGATTTAGGCGGTGATGCGCGCAGTGCTTTTAGCACAGGTCATTACTATGAATATGGGGGTGGTCTGCTTATCGACACACGGCCTTGGACATCATGGTTTGACAATATTGGCATTGGCTTGCATTACAACGAAGGCAGTGTACTTAGCGGTGGCAGCATTGTAATTTACTTCAATGAAGAGTAACGTATTGAGAATTATTTACCTAAAAGGATTTAAGTATGATTGCCTTTTCACTTCTTGTGTTTTCAGCTAGCGCGCTAAGTGCAGCTGAGAATAATCCTGTAATCAATAAAACTGAGCAGCTACATTTAAATACCATCGTTAATGCTGAGGCGATTAAACGTGTGCCACCAAAATACCCAATTAGTGCTGCTAAAGAGGGTAAAGAAGGGTGGGTACAATTGAGTTTTGTAGTTGAGCCTGATGGCACAACATCTAATGTGATTGTGGAAAATTCATCTAACCCAGTATTTGAGTCATACGCACTTAAATCCATTAAAAAGTGGCAATATTCACCTGCGACAATGGATGGTAAAGCGATTCAGCAGTGTCGCAATCAAGTGCAAATGGACTTCAAATTAAGCGACACCCCTAAAGGTGCGTCAAAGTGGTTCTTTAAACAATACCGTTTAGCAAATCGTTATCTTGAAGAAAATAAACTAGAAGATGCAAAAGAAATTGCTAAAAAAATTGAAGAAAAAGGGCGCTGGAATGCCTATGAAGATATGTATTATGCAATTCTTAACTCATTGATTGCAGAACAATCAAAAGATAACGAAGCCGAACTTAACGCGATTAAGAATGTATTGGGCTATCGCGAGTTGCAAAAAGAAGAGCAATACAGTGCCTTTGCTACGCGCGCGTTTAGTTTAGCTGTTGAGCGTCAGCTTTATGGTGATGCAAAGTCGATATTTGAAAACTTGCAAACGCATTATTCTGAAAACCCGAATGTAGCGAAATTAACACCTTACTACGAACAAATAACCGCTTATTTAGCTAGTGATAAGCCATTAGTGATTGATGCCAAAATAGGTGAGCGCGATTTTTGGAGTTATCAGTTAGAGCGCAGTGGTTTCGTGATTGATAATGTGAGTGGTAACTTAACGAATCTTGAAGTGCGTTGCGATAATTATCATTCCCAATTTTTGGTTGAGTCAGGGAATAAGTGGCAAATTCCAGAGTCTTGGGGCAGATGTTCGGTTTATGTTTTTGGCGATGCAAACGCCAAATTTAGATTGGCAGATGTGCACCATGGTGAACAAAAAATCTAAATAAAAAAGGCGCTCTAAGCGCCTTTTTTAATCTTCAGTTCTGGGTGATTATTTACGAACCTTGATATCACCTACACCCACTTCCGCTTCGATGCTGTGTTCACCGTTACCTCTGTAACGTGTTTCTGAACTAACAATGTTGCGTGAGCTTTCTAAATCGCCACTAAAGCCTTTAATGCTAGTATCACCAACACCAGTTGATAATTCGATGCGCTTAAAGTCATCAAGTACGGTATCGATACGAATTGAGCCTACACCTACTTCAGCTTCTACTGAGTTTTCAAGTTTCTGAATTTCAATGCTGCCAACACCCACCTCAATATCAATGGCTGCTGATTTTGGCACTTTAATTACCCACTCTTGGTTTAGGTTATCTTCATCAATTTCTAATGAAATGCGATTATCACGAACACGTTTGCTTAGCTCAATGTTTGATACATCGCGATTTTTTGAAAACCAACCTTCGTCTTTACCTTCGATTTCAATTTCAATGCTAAGCTCATTGCTATCAACAGTGATGATTTCAATGCTGCCAACCGGGAAATCGATTTCTAGGTTTTGACCTTGAGTCATTGTAAGAGTTTCGGTAATGCGTTTTTCGTCAGCGGCATAAAGATTAGTTGAAATGCTTGCTGCGATTAAAGTCATTGCTAACGCTAATTTTTTCATAGTTTGTATTCCTTTTGATGACTGCGCTTTAATCAGTTTTATCTGTTAGTTATTTAGTAAGTCGCAACCATCGTTTAAAAAGGTTTAAAAAATTATTTATTTTTTTTCGAAAGTTTAAAACCTTCTTTTTTAAGTAGCTCTAATAAGCCCTCAGGGCCATGTAAATGCAAGGCGCCAACAGCAATAAAATGCGGTTGTTTGGTGAGTTTTGATTTTAGTTGCTTCACCCAATCTTTATTACGGTTGGTTAGTAGTACTTTTTCAGTTAAGGCGCTATAGCTGTCGCCTGTAAAGGTTTCGCGGTAATAACTCTCAAGGGCTGCATCATCTCCGCGCTTCCAGCTGCCTATTAGACGATTAAAGTATTTATCCATATCCGCTAATTCTTTCAAACCGTCTTCAATCATTTTGTTGTTGTGTTTGTTAAAGCTTTTAAACATGCCCATTTGTTGCTCTAGGGTTTCTAATTGCATTATTGGGATTTGTAAACGCTGAGCAACATTCATTACTTGCTTATCAATACCATAGGTATCTTGATAACCTGCTTTTTTATATTCCATTAAGGTAATTTGTAACATAACAGCAAAGGGTTGCATTGGCTGGAATAACTCCATACTTAAACCTTGCTTGGTCAGGTAGTTACTTAGGGCTTTGTAATTTTTAGCTGATATTTCTGATTTCAGGGTTTTGCCTGGAGGTAACATCATGTAGCTAATCATGATTTGTTGTTGCTCAAGGGGATTTATTTTAGATAAATCGACTTCAACAACGAGCTTTTCTGTTTTTTCAATTGCCTTTTTTACATAGCTCGGCAGGCCTGCCATTTGTTGATCACCAAGGTGAACTGTGCCAAGTAAGTAAGATGTCACACCATTTTTTTCAACTTGCCAGAGAGAGGGGGTAATTTTGCTATTTGCAAAAACTGGTTGAGCAAAGCTAAGTAAAAAGAAAGGTAATAAAAGGATTTTGAGTAGTAAGAAAAATCGCATTGCGGATCCTTGCTGTGAGCTTTTAATTTTAATAAGCAGTGTACTTGATAGCACAATATTAGTCTTTGCTTATTTTTTAACAAAAAAGTTATAAGCTTTGCAAAATTAAACTGATATTCAAATAACTATCTTACTTCGCATACATAATCTCGAAAATTGTATAAAATGGATTTTTTATCCAATTTTATGGTTTTTGGTTGTTTATTTTGATTTTAAATGGTTTTTCTTAATTTAAATTTGCATAGATTTCTTGATTGACTTTTTGGCCTATAAACGATACTAATAAAAAAGAAGCCAAGCACGAAGGTGTTTGGCTATTTTTGTAAAGAATTTATGGTTGCTTAAACACATGTTTAAAACAGTAAACGTACTAGTCCTAATTATTAACGTGGTGATTATTATTACCGCGGGGGCTTCGTAGTGCTGTAGCAAAAGTTAAGCATTGAGAGAGCCCCCGAACTGAAAAGTCCGGGGGCTTTTTTTTGGCAGTAAGAAAATGAGCAAGTAGTAAACATCACAGGGTAGAGAAAATGACAGGTGCAGAGTTAACAATCGATTTATTAGCCAAACATGGCGTGAAAGAGGTATTTGGTTACCCTGGTGGTGCCATTATGCCGATTTACGATGCTTTGTACGGCTCGCCTGTTAAACACTATCTTACCCGTCATGAACAAGGCGCGGGTTTTGCCGCTGTAGGTTATGCCAGAAGCACTGGTAAATTAGGAGTTTGTTTTGCAACTTCAGGCCCAGGTGCAACAAACCTTATCACTGCACTTGCTGATGCCATGATGGACTCTGTGCCGCTACTTGCAATTACAGGACAAGTACCTACAGCAGCAATTGGTTCAGATGCCTTCCAAGAAGTTGATGTACTCGGTATGTCATTGAGCTGCACTAAGCACAGTTACATGGTAGAACGTGCAGAAGATTTAGCTGAAATACTGCAAGAAGCAATGCACTTGGCGCAGTCGGGTCGCCCTGGCCCAGTACTTGTTGATATTCCAAAAGACATTCAAATGGGCGCTGTAACTTACCAGCCTTGGTTAGCAGCAGATGACTACAAGCCTGAATTTAAACAGTCAGAACTCGCCAAGGCCAATGAGTTACTAGGCCAAGCGAAGAAGCCATTGGCATATATTGGTGGTGGCGTGCAAATGGCTGATGCGCAAGAAGAGCTTATGCAATTCTTAACAGCGACCAATATGCCTGCGGTAAGCACATTAAAGGCGCTAGGTTCAGTAACACCTGATTATTCTTATGACTTAGGTATGTTAGGTATGCATGGTGGTCAAGCGGCTAACTTAGCTGTGCAAGAATGTGATTTATTGCTGTGTATTGGTGCTCGTTTTGACGACCGTGTTACGGGTAACCTTGCTAAATTTGCCAGTAAAGCTAAGGTTATCCATTTAGATGTTGATGCTGCTGAGGTCGGTAAGCGTAAACCTGTTAATGCATCGTTAGTTGCTGATTTAAAAGATTCATTACCGCATTTAGCAACACATAAAACTAACCCTGAGTGGTTGGCGCATATCAGCAGCATGCAACAACAATATGCATGGCGCTATGATTACCCAGGTGAAAAAGTATATGCACCTTATTTACTAAATCGTTTAAGCCAGTTAATGCCTAATAATGGTGTAGTGTGCTGCGATGTTGGTCAGCACCAAATGTGGGTAGCGCAACATATGAAGTTTTCGCACCCGAGTAATCACTTAAGCAGCGGTGGTGCAGGCACAATGGGCTTTGGTTTACCTGCTGCAATCGGTGCGCAAATAGCACGTCCTAACGACTTTGTTTTAACGGTTTCTGGCGATGGTTCAATCATGATGAACATTCAAGAGCTTGCCACAATTCGCCGTAACAATTTACCCGTTAAACTACTTATTTTAGATAACCAGCGTTTAGGTATGGTTAGACAATGGCAGCAACTTTTCTTTGATGGTCGCTACAGTGAAACAAATCTTTCGGATAATCCTGATTTCGTTCAATTGGCCGCTGTTTTTGGTATTCCTGGTGAAACCATCACGCATGCAAATCAGGTAGATGCTGCGATAGATAAATTAGTGGCGAGTGAAGGCCCTTATATTCTTCACGCATGTATAGATGATAAAGAAAATGTTTGGCCATTAGTACCGCCAGGCGCCGCAAACGATCAAATGCTAACTGAGGTGGCAAAATGAAGCACAACTTATCAATAGAAGTGAAACAACAAAGCATTGCATTGGAAAGATTTTTACGTGTAACACGTCACCGCGGGTTTAATTTAACCTCAATGAATATTGAGAGTAGCGAAGAAAAGTATATTGTAAATATGATGGTAGACAGTGACCGACCTATTTATTTATTAACACAACAATTAAAAAAGTTAGTTGAAGTGAACCAAGTTGAAATACTGGATACGCGCACACTAGCAGCAACTAACTAATTACTATTTATAAAGGTTTAATAGAATGTCAGATTTAATTTGGTTCAATGGCAAAATCGTTCCACAAGAGCAAGCAACAACGCATGTACTGAGTCATGCAATCCATTATGGTAGCTCAGTATTTGAAGGTGTGCGCGCATACGATACGCCAAATGGTCCGGCTATTTTCCGTTTGCAAGATCATACAAAACGTTTATTTGATTCAGCAAAAATTTATCGCATGCAAATTCCTTACACTGCAGATGAAATTAATGAAGCATGTAAAGCAGCGGTACGTGAAAATGGTTTAAAAAATGCGTATCTACGTCCGTTTGCGTTTTTAGGTAATGTAGGTTTAGGCGTTAATCCAAAATCTCATAAAGCAGATGTTGCAGTAGCGGCAATGGAGTGGGGCACGTATTTAGGTGATGGCGCATTAGAAGCGGGTGTTGATGCTTGTGTATCATCATGGAACCGTTTAGCACCAAACACTATGCCAACAGCAGCAAAAGCAGGTGGTAACTACTTATCGTCACAGCTTATTTCGGGTGAAGCAAAACGTAATGGCTACGTTGAAGGTATTGCACTTGATGTAAATGGTTACCTAAGTGAAGGTGCCGGTGAAAACCTATTTATTGTTAAAAACGGCGTAATTTATACACCACCAACAACTGCGGCAATTCTACCGGGTTTGACACGCGATACTATGATGTATTTAGCACGTAAAGCGGGTTTTGAAGTACGTGAAGAGCCTATCTCTCGTGAAGCGCTTTACCTTGCAGATGAGTTCTTTATGACGGGCACTGCAGCAGAAGTAACACCAGTGCGTAGCGTAGATCAAATTGAGATTGGTACAGGTAAACGCGGTGAAATTACTGAGCAACTGCAACAAGCGTATTTTGATTTAGTAAAAGGCCAAACAGAAGATGAAAATGGCTGGTTAACACTAATCAACGAATAATACGAAAACGACAAATTTATTGGGAATGAGGAGTAGGGCATAGCCCTAAAAAGAGGTAAACCATGGCTAAATTAAGAAGTGCAACAACAACTGAAGGTCGTAAACGTGCTGGTGCTCGTGCACTGTGGCGTGCAACTGGAATGACAGATAAAGACTTTGGTAAACCAATTATTGCTGTGGTGAACTCGTATACCCAGTTTGTACCGGGTCACGTTCACTTAAATCAACTCAGTGAAATGATGGCTGAAACCATTCGTGATGCAGGTGGTGTACCACGTGAATTTAATACTATTGCGATTGATGATGGTATCGCTATGGGTCATGGCGGCATGCTTTACTCACTGCCTTCACGCGACCTAATTGCAGACTCTGTTGAATATATGGTTAATGCGCACTGTGCGGATGCTATGGTGTGTATTTCAAACTGTGACAAAATCACGCCAGGAATGTTGTTAGCTGCACTTCGCTTAAATATTCCGGTGATCTTTGTTTCTGGCGGTCCAATGGAAGCAGGTAAAACACGTCTTGCAGAAATTGATATCAAGCTCGATTTGGTTGATGCCATGGTAAAAGGTGCTGATCCTTCGGTAAGTGATGAAGATTCAGATAAAGTTGAGCGTAGTGCTTGCCCAACCTGTGGTTCGTGCTCAGGTATGTTCACCGCTAACTCAATGAACTGTTTATTGGAAGCGCTTGGATTAGCACTGCCTGGTAACGGTACCACATTAGCAACACATAAAGACCGTAAACAACTTTATGTCGAAGCAGGTCGCCGTATTGTCGATTTATGTCGTAGCTATTATCGCGACGAAGACGATTCAGTATTACCGCGCAACATCGCTGATCGCAGTGCATTTATGAATGCCATGACACTCGATATTGCAATGGGTGGTTCATCAAATACGGTGTTACACATCATAGGCGCAGCGCAAGAGGCGGGTGTTGATTTTGATATGACCCATATTGATCAGCTTTCACGTCAAACCCCATTCTTATGTAAAGTAGCGCCAGCAACACCTGAATATCATATTGAAGATGTACACCGCGCTGGTGGCATTATGGGTATTCTTAATGAGCTTGGTAAAGCAGGAAAATTAGAACTAAATGCAGGCCATGTAGCTGGTGGTACTTTAGGTGAATTAATTGAAAAGTGGGATGCCACTAACCCTGATAATAGCGCCGCGCAAAAATTCTATAAAGCGGGCCCAGCAGGTATTCGTACCACCAAAGCTATGAGCCAAGAAACGCGTTGGCCTGAACTCGACCTAGACCGTGAAAATGGCTGTATCCGCAGTGTTGAACATGCGTTTAGTCAAGATGGCGGTTTAGCGGTGCTTTACGGCAACCTTGCGCCAGACGGTTGTATTGTTAAAACAGCCGGTGTTGCTGATGGCATGTTGGTTTTTAAAGGGACTGCAAAAGTTTTCGAATCTCAAGATGATGCAGTTGACGGCATCTTAGGTGGCCAAATTGAAAAAGGGGATGTGGTTATCATCCGCTACGAAGGGCCAAAAGGTGGCCCAGGTATGCAAGAAATGTTGTATCCGACCAGCTACCTAAAATCGATGGGATTAGATAAAGATTGTGCGCTATTAACGGATGGTCGTTTTTCTGGTGGTACATCGGGCTTATCAATTGGCCATGCTTCGCCAGAAGCTGCTAGCCAAGGTGCAATCGCGCTGGTTGAAAACGGCGATGAAATCGTCATTGATATCACCAAGCGCAGCATTGATATGATGGTTAGCGATGAAGAACTTGCCACGCGTCATGAAAAGCAATTAGCCCGCGGTAAAGATGCCTACAAACCAGTAGATCGTGTACGCAGTGTAACGCCAGCATTAAAAGCCTATGCATTACTTGCAACCAGTGCTGATAAAGGCGCGGTACGCGACCTTAAAAAGTTAGAGGAGCTCAGTTAATGGTCTCCCAAGAGCTCGATTATTTTCGCGCTATTATCCAAGCCAATATGGAGCCCTTGGCAAAAGTAACGGAGGTCAGCCCGGTTACTAGCCTTGAGCAGAAACTTGGCAATCATATTTGGTTAAAGCGTGAAGATCAGCAGCCGGTATATTCGTTTAAACTTCGCGGTGCGTATAACAAATTAAAGCAGTTACCAAAAGGCTCGCAAGTAGTCACAGCATCGGCGGGTAACCATGCTCAGGGTGTGGCACTTAGTGCAAGTCACCTTGGTCATACAGCACGTATTGTAATGCCAGTGACTACACCAGAAATCAAAGTAAATGCGGTGCGCAATCTAGGTGGTGAAGTTATTTTACATGGCCATCACTTTGATGCTGCGAATGCCTATGCACTGGAAATTGCTGAAAAAGAAGGCGCAGTATTTGTACCACCGTTCGATGATAAAGATGTGATCATCGGGCAAGGCACCATTGCGCGCGAACTGATGCAGCAGTTGCCACTACTTGATGCGGTATTTATTCCGGTAGGCGGCGGTGGCTTATTGGCGGGTATGTCGATTTACTTAAAATCACTGCGCCCAGATATTAAAGTGATCGGTGTTGAAGCTGAAGACAGTGCCTGTTTAAAGGCCGCAATGGAAGCAGGCGAACCGGTTGAACTAGAGCGCGTTGGCAGTTTTGCTGATGGTGTTGCAGTTAAAATCATTGGTAAAGAAACTTTTCGCTTAGCACAAAAATACTGTGATGAGGTGATTACCGTTTCGAGTGATGAAATCTGTGCCGCGATGCAAGATATTTTTGTCTCAACCCGCGCTGTTGCTGAGCCCTCAGGTGGTTTGTCACTCGCAGGGCTTAAAAAATGGGTTGCGCAAACAGGCACTAAAGGTAAAAACCTTGCGGCAATTTTATCAGGTGCAAACCTTAACTTTGATAGATTACGTTATGTCGCAGAGCGTACAGCGCTAGGTGAGCATAACGAAGCTTTGTTATCGGTGACTATTAAAGAAGAGAAAGGCAGTTTTAAAAGTTTCTGTAAGGCACTCAATGGTCGCTCGATTACTGAGTTTAACTACCGCTACACAGGCCCTGGTGATGCTGAAATCTTTGTTGGTGTCGGCTTACGCAATGGTGAGGCGGAACTGGTGAGCTTAAAACAAGAGTTGACTGAAAAAGGCTATGCTTTTGTTGATATGACCAATAACGAGCTGGCTAAATTGCACGTGCGTTATATGGTTGGCGGTAAACCAGGTGAGCAGTTATCAGAGCGCTTATTTCGTTTTGAGTTTCCTGAATATCCAGGTGCGCTAGAGCGTTTTCTTGATACTTTAGGCGCAAATTGGAATATCAGCTTATTCCACTATCGCAATCATGGTGCTGCAACCGGAAATGTATTGGCTGCATTTGAAGTGCCTGAGCAAGATAACGCGGCCTTTAGCGAACACTTACAGCGCTTAGCTTATGCTTATCAAGAAGAAACTGACAATCCGTGTTATTTGCAATTTTTGTCGAGTAAAGCACAAAAGCTTGCTCAGGTAGCAAACAGCTAACGTAAACAACTTATTTAAATGCCCCAATAATTGGGGCATTTTCTATTCTGAACATCACAGCAAGATTTGCTATCATAGCGCTATTCAAATTTAGCCTGTGTTGAAGATGTCTCACACCGCACTTTTTACCGCAATCGATACGCTATTAACTAAAACGCAAGCCTATTGGCAATGTGTTGCTTTTGCGTCGCGCGAAATACCTTGGCCGCATTTAACAGAAATCCTGCTAGCGTTATCTGATGATGATGTTGAACAGCTCGAAAGTAATCAAGTTGAGTTACAGCGTTACTTGGCAAACCTTATTCCTGAGTTAGATAATGTTGAAAGCTTGTTGCAACTGCCAAGCGCAAATAAGCAAACAGCTCAGTTTCCGTTTTGGCTTACCAATGGTATTAAAGGCAGTAAAATTGCTCAGTTAGAAAGCTTTGTGATGCAAACTGCAGAGCAAAACTTACCGCTGCTGGAGTGGTGCGCAGGTAAAGGGCATTTAGGGCGGTTATATCATTTTGCCCACAAGGTGCCAGTACAGAGCGTTGAAATACAGCCTCAGTTAGTTGCTGAAGGGCAGCAGTTAGCGCAGCAATTTGGCTTGGATATTAAACTGGCTGAATTGGATGTTTTATCCGAAGGTGCTGCAGATTATCTACACAAAGAGCAGCATGCGGTGGCACTTCATGCCTGTGGTGGGCTGCACCAAGCACTTATTAAACATGGTGTTGCCAAAGGCACTAAATTAATGAGCATTTCACCCTGTTGTTATCATTTATTTCAGCAATCTGAGCAGTATGTTGCAATGAGTGAGGTTGCCAAGCAGTCTCAGGTTGCTTTTACTGCCAGTGATTTAAAGCTTGCACTGCAAGAGACGGTTACCTCAGGTAAACGTATTTCACGTTTACGTGAAACTGAAACAGTATGGCGTTTAGCCTTTGACTGTTTGCTTGATGATGTACTTGATAAAGACAGCTATCTTCCAGTGCCGTCAGCCAAAAAAGCGCTGTTCTCTGGTGAGTTTAGTGATTTTTGTACATGGGCTGCTAAGCAAAAGAATATTACTTTACCAGCACAGATAGATTACGCAGCTTATTTAGCACAAGGCAAACTACGACGTCAGATTACCCAGCGCATTGAGTTAGTACGTCATGGCTTTAGGCGTTTGATTGAGCTTTGGTTAGTGCTTGACCGTGTTTTATATTTGGAGCAATTTGGCTACCGCGTTACACTCAGTGAGTTTTGTGAAAAACAAATCACACCAAGAAATATACTAATTCAGGCAAAAGCCTAAAAAACTATCAGGAACGCAAATACTGATGAATAAATTAGCGCATCTTTTTGTTAAGAATCGCTCGTGGGCAAAAGAAACAACGGATCGGGATCCTGAGTTTTTTAAGATTCTTTCAATGCAGCAAAATCCCGAATATTTATGGATAGGCTGTGCCGACTCCCGTGTACCAGCCAATGAGATAGTTGGCTTATTACCTGGCGAATTATTTGTTCATAGAAATGTAGCAAATATGGTGGTACACACTGATCATAACTGTCTCTCTGTACTACAATATGCAGTAGAGGTTTTAAAAGTAAAACACATTATGGTGGTGGGGCATTATGGTTGTGGCGGTGTTAAAGCCGCACTTGACGGTGTGCGATTAGGGTTAATCGATAATTGGCTAAGACACGTTGTAGATGCGCGCGATAAGTATGAAGTTGAACTTAATAGTTCTGCCAGTGAGCAGCAAAAGTTTGACCGTTTATGTGAAATTAACGTCATCGAACAAGTTAAAAATGTGTGCCAGACAAATATCGTGATGGATGCGTGGGAAAGAGGGCAAGCATTAGAAGTCCATGGCTGGATTTATGGGTTGGCTGATGGCCATATTAGAGATTTAGAAACCAGCATAAATGGGGCGAACAATGTGGCAAAAATTTATAACAGTGCCGTTCAAGGTGTGTTTAGTCGTTAGTATTTGCCTAGCGTTATTAGGTTTTGATGCATTTGCCGAAGCGCAAGAATCCACAACTTCGGATAAAATACATTTACGTTTCGCGGTGCCTAACTTTCCGCCATATATCTATCTAGATGAAAACAAACAGCTAGCAGGTCAAGGTATAGAGCGTGTCACCAAAGTGCTTAATAACATGGAACTCAATTATGAATTTGAGCTGGTGGCTAATTATGGCATTGCACTTAGAGAGTTACGTGGTGGCAAAATAGATGGCTTCTTTTTAGCAACACAAAATCATTATCGGGATCGTATCGCTAAAATCAGTGACGCTGTTCTTATTAATAATTGGAGTTGGTTTTACAAAGAGAGTAACCCAATTGATTTACAAGCACCGCAGTTTAAAGCACAGGCCAGAATTGGCACTTTGTTAAATACTAATACTCAAGTGTGGTTACAAGATAATAACTACGTAATTACCACGTTAAGTAATGATGTAGAAACTTTGGTGGAAATGTTATTGGCCGACAGATTAGATGCTGTTTTTCTTTCAGAGAGTGTCTTTTTACATGCTCTGTCAAACAATGTTGCAAATAACGCAAAAATAGCCAGTACAACCGAAGCAAGTCGTGACTTTTCGGTTTACTTTTCAAATGACTTCTTAGCTCAGCACCGTTGGTTTTTAGATGCTTTTAATAGTGAACTGGCGAAACTAAAGGCAAAAGAAAAAGAAGCGCTTTAGCTTCTTTTTTATTCTGCGTCTTTATTTGCAAGCTTTGCTTCAAGTTCAGATACACGCTGCTCAAGAATAGCTAGTTTCTCACGTGTTCTTAGTAATACTTGGCTCTGCACTTCAAAATCTTCACGACTAACAAAGTCCATTTCGCTTAATTTATTTTGAATCGCTTGTTTGGTTTTACCTTCAATTGTGTCAGCAAGATTTTTAACACCTTGTGGCATGTTTTCAGTAATTTGCTTTGCAATTTCTTCAAGTTTGGCTGGGTTAATCATAGTCAAAATCTATTATTAAAAACTGCACATAGTTTAACGCATCATGACGAGCCAGCAAAGACAATCCTTGCGCCTGGCATAGTGGCATTTTAAAATCCCTTTCTTTGTTGTGTTAACGCAAGCGATTTTAATGAAACTCAACCCTAAACAAGATGAAGCGGTTAAATATATTAGCGGGCCCTGCTTGGTTCTCGCTGGTGCTGGTTCAGGCAAAACCCGTGTAATTACCAATAAAATTGCCTACTTAGTGCAAAAATGTGAATACAAAGCGCGTAATATCGCTGCGGTAACCTTTACCAATAAAGCCGCAAAAGAAATGCGTGAGCGTGTGGCACAAACACTTGGTAAGCATGAAGCGAAAGGGCTTTGGGTATCAACGTTTCACACCTTAGGGTTAGAAATCATTAAAAAAGAGCTTAATACCTTAGGTTTTAAACCGGGTTTTTCGCTGTTTGATGATCAAGATACCAATCAGTTGCTTGCTGAATTGACCGAACCTGAATTGAAAGGCGATAAAGATCTGCTTAATTTATTAAAAATGCAGATCTCCAATTGGAAGAACGACCTTATCGTACCTCAACAAGCAATTGCTGAAGCGCGCGAGCAACAAAAAGTCTTATTTGCCCAATTATATGCGCGTTTTCAAAATCAGTTGCGTGCATATAACGCACTCGACTTTGACGACTTAATTATGATCCCAACACTGCTTCTGGCTGCTAATCCTGATGTGCGCGATCGTTGGCAGGATCGTTTTCGTTATTTATTAGTGGATGAATATCAAGATACTAATACCAGCCAATATCAATTAGTTAAGCTATTGGTAGGTGAACGTGCGCGCTTTACAGTGGTAGGTGATGATGACCAAAGTATTTATTCTTGGCGTGGTGCAAAGCCGCAAAACTTGGTGTTATTAAGTAAAGACTTTCCTGGGTTACGTTTGATTAAGCTTGAACAAAACTACCGAAGCGCGGGGCGTATTCTTAAATCAGCTAATATTCTGATTGCTAATAACCCACATGTGTTTGATAAAAAACTGTTTAGTGAATTGGCATACGGTGAACAAATTAAGGTCATTGCCACTAAAGATGAAGAGCATGAAGCCGAACGAGTTGTTGCTGAGATTATTTCGCACAAATTTATGAAGCGTACCAGCTTTAAAGACTATGCGATTTTGTACCGTGGTAATCACCAAGCTCGGGTGTTTGAAAAAGCACTGATGGGAAGCCATATTCCTTATAAAATAAGTGGCGGTATGTCGTTTTTCTCTCGTGCAGAAATTAAAGACATTATGGCTTACTTGCGCTTGTTGGTGAATCAAGATGACGATAACGCTTTTTTACGTATCGTAAATACACCAAGACGTGAAATTGGGCCTGTTACTCTAGAAAAGTTAGGTTCACTGGCAAATGAAAAACACATTAGTTTATTTGCTGCGTGTTTTGAGCCTGAGCTGTCGTCGCGCTTAACGGGGCGTGGTTACAATGCCTTAATGGGCTTTGCACGCTGGGTTGTTGAGCTTTCTGACCGTGCCACTCGCGGTGATACCCTTGAAGCAGTTAAAGATATGGTGCGTGAGATTAACTACGAAGACTATTTGTATGAAACCTCAACCAGCGCCAAAGCTGCTGAAATGCGTATGAAAAACGTGTCGGAATTGTATCGCTGGATTACTGATATGTTAGTTGGCAGTAGTGAAAACCCACCGCTAACATTACCAGAAGTAGTAATGAAGCTGACACTACGCGACATGCTTGAACGCAACGAAGAAGAGGATGAATCTGATGCAGTGCAATTACTGACATTGCACGCGTCAAAAGGTCTCGAATATCCATATGTATTTATGGTGGGGATGGAAGAAGGTTTACTGCCGCATCAAACTAGCATAGATGAAGATAACGTTGAGGAAGAAAGGCGTTTAGCCTATGTAGGCATTACTCGTGCGCAGCAAGAGCTAATTTTAACCTACGCCAAAGAGCGTAGAATGTTTGGTGAGACAATTACGCCTGAGCTAAGCCGTTTTGTCGCAGAAATGCCGCAAGACGACCTTGCATACGAAATGCGAAAACAGCCGCAAAACCAACAACAACGTATGGAAAAAGGCCAAGCAAGGGTTGCTAACTTACGCGCAATGCTTAAAAAATAAGTTATTGCTCTGCCGATTTACTGTGTGGCTTTTGTTTAGTTTCAACTGACGAAAGCTGCTCAGTTTCCTGCGTTAATGGGCTTAAAAATAAATTAACCCCAAGTTTTTTCAGTGTCGATTGGAAGTTCACAATTGCAGGGCCTGTAGCAACAATATTGCAGGTTGTATTTTGGGTTAGTGCAATAAGTGCTGCTAATTGCTGTTGAGCAAGTTTTTCATTAATTAACTTGCGGCAAAAACTTAAATCCAATAGCAAATAATCAAATTCAATGCAGGTTAGTTTTACTAGGTCAATTTGTTGTCGTGCTACCTCAATAACACCAATCTTGAATCCCATTTTTTTAAGCTGTTGTAGGTTTTCAATTTGCTTTGTTGACAGTTCTGCTAGGTTACTGTCATTAATTAACCAACAAATATCATGGCGTGACTTAGCCAGCTGTTGGCTAAAATGTTCAAATTCATTTGCCAAGATACTCGCATGCAGTTGTAAAAACACCGTATCATGTTGAACAACATGAGGTAATACTTGATTTAACAAGTAGTCGCAATAATCAATGGCTGGGTGCTGTTCTTGCAGCAAATGATTTAAGGCAATTATGGCACCAGATTCCAGCGTTAAATGAGGGTTAAAATAGGTAGCGACACCTGTTTCTTTTTGTAGGTTGATGATGTTTGATTTCACAAAGCTCAACTGACCGGTATTAATCTCATTTGCGATAACTAAGTTATTTCTAGGTATATGCTCTGAAGATGCCAGTTTAATAGTGCCTTTACCTGATTTTTTCGCTTGATACATTGCACTATCAGCATCGCGAATAATTTCATCAGTGCTGGCATAGGCTTTATTGCTATATGCAATGCCAATACTTGCACCACTTTTGATGCATTGCTCATTGATACAAAACGGTTTATTCATAATTTTGATAATACGTTTTGCAATTTGTTTTGCTTCATCTTTATGTTGAAGGTGCGTTAATAAAATTACAAACTCATCACCACCGAAACGCGCCAACAGATCATGTTCGCGAATACAGGTAGAAAACTCGTTGGCGGTTGATTTTAAAAACTTATCTCCAGCGTGGTGCCCAAGAGTATCGTTGATATCTTTAAAGTTATCTAAGTCGATAAACATTACTGCAAAACAATGAGATTTATCGCGTTTGTTGCGCTGTAACGTTTTATCAAGCTGAGATATAAACAAGCTGCGATTGGCAAGGCCGGTTAAATTATCATGGTGAGCATCATGAAATAACTGACGTTCAATCTTTTTGCGCTCTTCAATTTGCAATTGCAGGTGAATATTTGCCTGTTGTAGCTCTGCGGTTTTTTCTTTAACTCTTTGTTCTAATTGGTTGTCGGCTAAATGCTTAACCACAACATTTGATATTTGCTCAGAGACGAATGAAATTAGCTCTATATCAGATTGTTTATAATGGTATTCGCCATTAAATGCTTGGCACGCCAAAACACCAATGACCTGTTGGCGGTGATATAAGGGCACACCAATCCACGAGGTAGGTAAAGGTGAATTGTTAAATTTTGCAGGTAACTCGACGTTGCCTTTGGCAACTTCGTTTAAGATCCGATTTTGATCAAATAGCTCGGTTTTACCAGAATTAATAACAAATTCAGTAAGCCCTTTTGAAAAAGTACGGGGCTTATAATCTGATGACATTTCATCAACCGCATAAGGGCAACTAATAATATTTTCAGCTCGGTCATACAAGGCTATAAACAGGTTTTTAGCAAAAACTTCTTCATTAATAATGCTGTGAACTCGTTTAAAAAAATCCTGATTGTTAAGACTTTTTGTAGCAAGTTTAGAAATCGCGTAGAGAATATTTTGTTTGCGAATGGTCTCTTGATTTCGCGCTACTTCTAAGCGTAGTTGCTCAGTACGTTCTTCCACTTGCTGCGCCATATATTGGCGTTTTTTAACACGTTCAACAGCGGTACTGAAATAGAATGCAATGGTTTCAAATAAGGCTATTTGGCTTTCATCAAATGGCTGATTAACATCATAACTTTGTGTTGCCATTACGCCGATAACTTTACCATCATGATGAATTGGAACACCTAACCAATACTCACAAGGCGTGCCCATAACACGACAAATACCTTTAATTTCGCACTCAGCAATTTGTTCTTTGTTAAATAGTTTGGCACGGCCTGTTTTAAAAACTAACCCAGTTAGTGAGTTATCTAACATGCCTGTTTGCTGTGCTTGAATAGGCAAATGGATGCCATCGACTTCATCGACAAAATAGGTTAGCTCTAATTCGCCAATACAGGGGTTAAAAAGCACCACATAAAAATTACGACATGGCAGGCTGTTTTCAAGAATTTGTTGAATAGCAGGGTAGAGAAGCGTTAGCTCAGATACTTTACTCGCTTGTTCAGAAAGCTGTAAAAGGGCATTTTGTGTTTGCAAAGAGGTTTGGTACTTCTTTACTAAACTTGTTAAGCGCTTTATTTTTCTTTGCTGTGAAGCACTGTAAGTGGGAGCATCTTCCATTGCAATTTCTTATTATTTTTTAATTGTGAAACAGTAAGGCAAACTTTTGAAGCGTCGAAAGTTACCCTTGTTTATTTTTTAACCTTATTTTTCCATTTTTAAAGTTAAATAGCAATGCTGTAGGTGATTTAGGTAAAGCTATAAGTAACTGAAATATAAAGTTAAATAATTGTCAGTATATTCCATTTTTTTCTAATATTAAGTTGAACTGTTATATATGTTTTAACCAATAAAAAAGCCGCTATAGAAAGCGGCTTTTTTAGTACATTAAATTTGGCTTAGTTACCTTGTGCCATAAATTCAATTGCACCTTTAATTTCATCATCTGAACAGTTCATACATGTACCGCGAGGTGGCATTGCATTAAAACCATTAATAGCGTGTTGCATAAGTACATCCATACCTTTTGCTAAACGCGCGTCCCAATCAGCTTTTGTTTTTGGAGCACCTAATGCGCCAGTGCCATGACAACCAAAACAGCTTGCTTGATATACTTGTTGACCTGTACGAGGGCCTGTTGGTTCAGCAACAACTGGTTCTGCACCTGCTAAATAAACAGAGCCAACTGGCGCGATACGTTTTTTAATCGCTTCTTCAGTTAACGAGTTATCAAAAGGTGCTGCAACTGCAACAGTTGCACTCATCATTAGTAATGCTGCTGTTAATTTTTTCATTTTTTTACTTGCTCACAAATTGAGGTGATCAATCACAATAGACGGAAATTAGCACAATTATAACGTCTGCTGCCAATTTATAAAATGGTTAGTTATGGCTAATTAGTCTTAAAATATTAAAAAGTTGCGCTAGCGCAACTTTTTGTTGCTGATCAAAGTTAGCTCATTTTGATTAATTCAGCGATTGCTTTTTCAATGCCACTTGCTGCTTCACGGATATTGGTTGCAAGCATATAAGCTGGTGTACTTATTACCTTAGCGTGTGCGTCCACTACAATATCATTTACATCACAATCTTGGTGGGTTGCGCCAAGGGTGCTAAGAGCTGAGGCCGTATCAGCATCGTTACCTATTGTTGCTACTGTGCCTTTTGCGTAAATTTGGGGAATAAGTGCAGGAGCTATACAAATATAAGCAGCTGGTTTTTGAGCTTCGGCAAATGCGCGACATGCGTTTGCAACATCAGCATTAATTTCACACTCAGCTCCTTTAAAAGCAAAGTCACATAGGTTCTTTGCTGCGCCAAAACCGCCAGGTAATGCAAGTGCATCAAATTCATTGATATTCAGTTCATTAAGATCTTTGATTTCACCTCGGGCAATTCGTGCTGCTTCAATTAGCACGTTACGCTTTTCAGGCATTTCTTCGCCTGTAAGGTGATTAATTACATGATGTTGATTAATGTTGGGTGCAAAGCATTGATAGCTTGCGCCTTGTAACTCAATATTAAGTAGCGTTAATACTGCTTCATGTATTTCAGCACCGTCAAAAACACCACATCCACTTAAAATTACAGCTACTTTTTTCATTGTTTGTTTCACTCCACATCAATATTTTAGTTGTCGCTATATTCTAGCTATAAAGAAACGATGTAAATAAAAAAAAATTATAAAAAGATCGCTAGGATCTTTGATCTTTTATTGGTAGAGTAACTGCCCTGCTAGAGATTAGGACGTTCCTTTCTAAGTTTTAAGGATAAAAGTTTAGCAGTTTCCACATCTTGGAAAATTAATAATAATAACAATAAGCTAGTTTTTAGCCTTGTTAAACCATTAATAAATAAACATATTTTTAGATTCTCTCTTTGTTTTTTCAAAGTCTGGGAAGGCTCTGTTACATCTTTACTAACAAACTTATCCACAGCTTATGCTTACCTTGCTTGTTTTATCTTTGCTCGCTCCGTTTAATGTTTAATCAGAAAGCTTATTTCTCTTGCTTAATGAAGTTGAATTCTCGTTTTCTTATCGGGGATATGGCATGCTATCGGCAATTTATTTTTAAATCGTTTTAAGGCGAGTGCTTATGGCTCAGATCTCTGAAAATCCGTTGATCTTGGTTGATGGTTCATCATATTTATTCCGTGCTTATCATGCTCCACCGCATTTAACAAACTCTAAAGGCGAAGCAACCGGCGCAATTTATGGTGTTATAAACATGCTTAAAAGTCTTGTTAAGCAGTATTCACCAAGTCATATGGTTGTGATCTTTGATGCAAAAGGGCCGACTTTCCGCAATGAAATGTATTCTGAATACAAAGCAAATCGCCCACCAATGCCTGATGATTTACGCAGTCAAATTGAGCCAATTCATAACATTATCAAAGCAATGGGATTACCACTGATTAGTATTCCTGGTGTTGAAGCCGATGATGTTATTGGTACACTTGCCAAACAAGCCTCAGAGCAAAAACGTGATGTACTTATTAGTACAGGCGATAAGGATATGGCGCAGTTAGTTGATGAGCATGTAACGCTTATTAACACCATGACCAATACTATTTTAGACCCAGAAGGTGTGGTAAATAAATTTGGTATTGGCCCAGAACTTATTATCGACTTTTTAGCTTTAATGGGTGACAAGGTTGATAACATTCCGGGTGTACCTGGTGTTGGTGAGAAAACCGCACTAGCGATGTTACAAGGGCTAGGTTCTATTGACTCGCTTTATGACAATCTAGATAAGATTGCTGATCTTGGTTTCCGTGGTTCCAAAACCATGGCTAAAAAACTGGAAGATAATAAAGAGCAATTACAGTTATCTTATGAACTTGCAACCATCAAGCTTGATGTTGAAATTGAACAAGATATTGAATCATTTAAAGTTGCAGAAGCTAATACTGATGAGTTAATCAAACTGTATGGTGAATGTGAATTTAAACGCTGGTTAAGCGAGCTGCTTGATGGAAATACCGCACCAGCGGCAGAAGTTGAAAGCACAATACCAGCTAAGCAAATTGAAGCTAACTATGAAACGATTTTAACTGAAGCGCAGCTTGATAGTTGGATTTCAAAGTTAGAAAAAGCCGAGTTATTTGCATTCGATACAGAAACTACCAGTCTTGATTATATGCAAGCCGATTTAGTCGGTATGAGCTTTGCTGTAACTGAAGGTGAAGCAGCTTATTTACCATTAAAACATGATTACTTAGGTGCACCTGTACAGCTAGATCTTGATTTGGTATTGAGCAAGCTGAGACCGATCTTAGCTGATCATAATAAAGCAAAAGTAGGCCAAAACCTTAAATACGATAAAAGTGTACTCGCGCGAGCGGGTATTGAACTTAATGGTATTCGCTTTGATACCATGCTTGAGTCATATGTGCTTAATAGTGTTGGCACACGACATGATATGGACTCACTGGCGCTAAAATATCTCGGCCATAAAAACATTAGTTTTGAAGAAATTGCAGGTAAAGGCAAAGCGCAGCTAACCTTCAATCAAATTGAGCTAGAAAAAGCGGCACCTTACGCAGCTGAAGATGCCGACATTACGCTACGTTTACATAATACACTTTGGCCAATGCTAGAAAAAGAAGCTGACTTGGTTGAAGTATTTAACACCATAGAGCTGCCTTTAGTTAGCGTATTATCAAATATGGAACGCACCGGTGTTCATATTAATAGCCAAATGCTGGCACAGCAAAGTGTTGAAATTGCGGCACGTCTTGAAGAGTTGGAAAAAGAGGCCTATGAGATTGCCGGTGAAGAGTTTAATTTAAGTTCGACCAAGCAGTTACAAGGTATTCTGTTTGAAAAGCTTGGCTTGCCAGTGCTTAAGAAAACACCAAAAGGTGCGCCATCGACAGCGGAAGAAGTGTTACAAGAATTAGCACATGATTATCCGTTGCCTAAGTTGATTATTGAGCATCGCGGTTTAGCAAAACTCAAATCAACGTATACTGATAAATTACCAAAGATGGTTGATGAAGTTACACAGCGTGTGCACACTTCTTATCATCAAGCGGTTACCGCGACAGGGCGTTTAAGTTCAAGCGATCCTAATTTACAGAATATTCCAATTCGCAATGAAGCAGGTCGCCGCATTCGTCAGGCCTTTGTTGCTGCACCTGGTAAGTTAATTATGGCTGCCGATTATAGCCAAATTGAGTTACGTATTATGGCGCACTTGTCACAAGATAAAGGATTACTCAGTGCGTTTGCTGAAGGCAAAGATGTTCACAGTGCGACCGCTGCGGAAGTGTTTGGCGTACCACTTGAAACTGTCACATCTGACATGCGACGTAAAGCAAAAGCAGTAAACTTCGGCTTAATTTATGGCATGAGTGCCTTTGGCCTGTCGCGTCAATTAGATATCCCGCGTAATGAAGCGCAACACTATATGGATACCTACTTTGAGCGTTTCCCTGGTGTACTTGAGTATATGGAGCGCACGCGCGAAGCGGCAGCCGACAAAGGCTATGTAAGTACCTTATTTGGTCGCCGTTTATATTTACCTGATATTAATGCGCGAAATGGTGCGCGTCGTAAAGCTGCAGAGCGCGCTGCGATTAACGCACCGATGCAAGGCACTGCGGCTGATATTATTAAACGTGCAATGATAAATGTTGCTGGTTGGCTAAAAACACAATCACAAGATGATATTGAAATGATCATGCAGGTTCACGATGAATTGGTGTTTGAAATCAAAGCTGAAAAGGTAGATGAATTTAGCAATAAGATTTGTTCACTGATGAGTGAGGCTGCTGAGCTTGATGTGCCATTACTAGTTGAAGCTGATTCGGGTGACAATTGGGAACAAGCGCATTAAATATTGATGTTTTAATATGATTTTTAAATAGCCAATAATATATATTGGCTATTTTTTTATCTTAAATTTAAGTTTGCTTGATTTTAATGCAGTTCGTTACATTTCTTTGCATTTTAGCGCGATATAGCTTTATTTTGCGTACCTGCTTTGTTAAAGTGCGCGCCGTCCTATAAGGACATCCTGTTGATGATGTATCTCTTACGGGGTACAGCGTTTTAATAGCTTCTCCCCAGATTGCTATACCCGGTTGGTTTTTGCCAACCGGTTTTTTCTTCCATCTTCTTAGTTTGCTTCTTCGTCGCTTTCTTGCTCTGGCGCAATTGCTTCAATTTCACCTAAATACCAAACATCTAATGTTTTAGCGAGTTCTGATAAGCCAATCCCTTTTAGTGATGAAAAGGCATGAACGGTTATTTTGTCGCTTAGTTCTTTCAGCTCACGGCGAACTTTTAAAACTTCACTTTTACGCTTGCCTTGTTTTAATTTGTCAGCTTTAGTTAGCAGCGCAAGGATTTCTAAATCACTGTCTACGGCCCAGTTAATTAGGTCCATATCAAGATCTTTTAATGGATGACGGATATCCATTAAAACCACAATACCTTTTAAGCTTTCGCGCTTTTGCAAGTACTCACCAAGTGATTTCTGCCACTTCTTTTTCATTTCAAGTGGAACTTTAGCAAAACCATAACCGGGTAAATCGATAATGCGCATATCTTCACCAAGTGCGAAGGTGTTGATTAGCTGAGTACGTCCAGGTGTTTTACTGGTACGAGCCAATTTTTGATCAGTTAATGTGTTTAGAGCACTTGATTTACCGGCATTAGAACGCCCTGCAAACGCAACTTCAACACCCGTATCAGCAGGCAGTTTAGTGATATCTGGTGCACTTGTAATAAAGCTCGCTTTTGAATATTGAACCCGTGACTTTAGCAAGGTTAGCTCCTTAAAACGCTGTTTAGATTAAAGGCTAATCCCTGTTAAGGAGATTTTTTGCTACATTGCCTTTAACAAATCTTTTCTTTCTGGGCGCTTATTTTATACTAACAAGAGCTAAATAAGTAATGCTTTGTCTTTTTTAATAGGCTTATTTAACCTTGAGAAAGATCAAAGAAATGCGCCTTTCGGGAGTTTTTTTAATAAAACCCCTATATTTTATATGTTTTATAAAGGCATAAGACGTGCCAGATAAAATTTAATCGTGTAGAATATGGCTACTTTAGCTGGTATTCATTCCTGCTTGTCAGGTTTTAACAGGGTCGAAACAGAGAAATAGCATGAAAAAAATAGCTTTATCTTTAATGATGGTTGCTGGTGCGTTCAGCGTTAATCAAGCTGCTGCTTTTGAAGGCGATATAGAAGCTGGTAAAACGAAAGCTGCGACATGTGTTGCTTGTCACGGTGTAGATGGAAACAAACCACTTCCTAATCACCCTAAACTTGCAGGTCAACACGCTGAATACTTATTCAAGCAATTGAAAGATTTTAAATTAGGCATGACATCAGGTGGTGCAGAAGGTCGTATGGACCCTGTAATGAGCGGTATGGCTATGCCGTTATCTGAGCAAGACATGCGTGATATCGCTGCATTCTTCTCAAGCTTAAACATGGAAGCAGGCAGCACGCCTGAAGAAGTGATTGCTGAAGGCGGTAAACTTTACAAAGCAGGTGATGCTGAGCGCGGTATTCCAGCATGTGCAGCATGTCATGGACCTCGTGGTAACGGTACTTCGCTTGCAGGCTTCCCGAAAGTATCTTTCCAAAATGCTGATTACGTAAAAGCACAACTTGAAAAGTTCCGCTCAGGTGATCGCAATAATGATCTTAACGGTATGATGCAAGATTTAGCTAAAAAGCTAACAGATAAAGATATTGAGCTTCTTTCTAAGTATGTTTCAGGTCTTCACTAATTATACTGATTTGTGTAATAGATAAAAAAAGCAGCGTAAGCTGCTTTTTTTATACTTAAGTCTGTGAGATATATCTTACAAACAGTGTAGGAAAGTGACTAATGTTAACTGTAAGTTAATTCGCTATTTTGCTTTTAGATTATACTTAAGTATATGTTTTTTATTGTTAACGCCTTTTTTGAAGAAAACTTTTTTTATTTATTTTAGTTAAATTAGTTGTAACAAAATTATTAACAAGTAAATTATTCACCTGTCGCAAGGGACAAAAAAATAACAGGGAAAGCAGTAAAATACGGAAGTGCAGCGACAATTATGTGCGTAGGGGAAAGTAACCAATGGTTACATTAAGGGATTGCTAAGAAAGCGTTAGGAAGACCGAAAATAAAAAAGCACGGAAGAAAATAATAAAAATACGGATAGTAAAATAATAATAAAATTAGACTTGTTGGTTAAAACAGTCGAAGGGAGAAGTGTCATAGACACTCAGATTAGTAGGCGGCAGAGTTTCTCTGTCGCCTTTTTATTTGTCTTGTTAAAATTGCTACCATACACCAAATCAATTTTATGCATTGTCAATGACCGAACCTTGCCCGTTATGCCACCATCAACATATATCGCTTTTCAGTGAAGATAAGCGCCGCGCTTATTATCAGTGTCAATTTTGTCAGCTTGTTTTTGTAGCTCGTAGTCAGCTTATTTCTCTGACAGAAGAAAAACAAATTTATGATAGTCATCAAAATGATGTAAATGACGCCGGTTACCAGCAATTTCTGAGCAGAGCTCTTAATCCATTATTAGCCGCTTTAGATAAGCCCTGCAGCGGTTTAGACTTCGGGTGTGGTCCAGGTCCTGCACTTGCCAAAATGTTGGAAGAAAAAGGCCATACGGCAGCACTCTACGATATTTTTTATTACCCTCATCAGGAAGTATTAAATCAGCAGTACGATTTTGTCACGTGCACAGAAGTGATCGAGCATTTGGCAAAACCTGCAGAAGTGTGGCAACAACTGCTGGGTTTATTAAAACCGCAAGGCGTTTTAGTGGTGATGACTAAATTGGTTATTAATCAAGAACGCTTTAAAAACTGGCATTACAAGAATGATATTACCCATATCAACTTTTTCTCGCAGGAAACGTTTAGTTATTTAGCCAAACAAAGTGATTTATCCCTGACATTTCATGGAGATGATGTGATGCTATTTAAAAAGTCAGCAATGGTGTAAAATAGTCTTAGTTTTGAAAATTATTTAGATGTAGTTATGACCAGAAAGAAAAAGTCACGCAAAATCGGTAGCGGTGGTAACGGTAGCTTCCGTTTGAGCAAAGAGAAACTTGCCGAGTTACGCGCTTTAAAAGAACAGCGTGTTAAAAAGCGTACTGGTAATAAAGCGGGTACGCGTAATGCGCAAGAAGTTATGGATGAACATAATACTTCAGGTAAGCAACGCAAAGATACGCGTCTTGGTAGTAAAAAGCCTATTAGCCTTGTACCTGAAGCTGCGGCTATTGAGCAGCAACCAGAGTTTAAACGTCATTTACAGCCTCAAGTAGAGCTGCGTAAAGTTGTTGAACCTGAGCTTACGCAAGAGCAAGAGCTTGAGCAAATTGAAAATGATCAAAAGCTAATGTCATTACTTGAACGTCAAAATGCGGGCGAAGTGCTAGTTGGTAAAGATGCTAAATACCTGAATGCAAAAGTGGCACGCCATCAAACGTTATGTGAACTACTCGGTATTGAAGATGAAGACGAATTTGACGACGAAGATATGTTAGACCAGTTTATGTCGAACGACCTTGCCGATGAATGGCTAAACGATGATGACGAGGAGGAGCTTAAGTAGTGAGTCCTCTTTGGGTAATTGCCATTATTGTTGCTGTAGCGATTGTCGCTGGCCTTGCTTTTTACGCCGGTAAATTGTTATTCCAATTGAAAGTACAAAAAGAGCAGCAACAAGCTCAACTAGAAAAGCTAAAAGCCAAAGCGCTTGAACGCAATGCCAAGATTGCCGACAGCATTAACTTGATTGCTCGCGCAATGAAAGAGAAGCAGTGTGAATATTCAGAAGGCTGTTTACGTATCTGGGTATTGATGTCGCAATATCAATTTGCTGAAAAAGTTGATCCTGAAACGGAATATGAGCATGTGTTTAAGATGTATGAGGTGGTAAAAGAAATGCCAACTCATGATGCTCGCAAAAAATACAGCAAGAAAGAAATCTTCCAAATGGATAGTAAACGTTGGCGCGCTGAACAGGAACTCGAAGAGGGTATTCTTGCTGAAGCAGCAAAACTAGAAGCTTACTTCCCTGCGGATCCTAAAACAAAGCATGTTTTTGCTAGTTAACCTTAGATTTCTTTAAAAAGAGAATAAAGCCAGCACTCGCTGGCTTTATTGTTTTGGATCAAAACCTCATTTTGCTTACTTTTGTACACTTACTAAACCTTAATATTGTTAGGTTTCAGTCGTGCAAAATTTCGTAGAATGGGATAATTCCCTTATAAAAAAATACAATGTATCAGGTCCTCGTTATACGTCGTACCCGACAGCATTATCATTTGAGTCGGGATTCTCAGTAGAATCTGTCATAAACGCCATTGCAAAAAGTGATAACACGCGTTTGTCGCTTTATATTCACGTGCCATTTTGTCATCAACTTTGCTACTACTGCGGTTGTAATAAAATAATTACCCGTCACCAGCATAAAGCAGATGTATACCTAGACTTTTTAGAGCAAGAGGCAAAGGCACAAGCAGCGCTTTATAAAGGTTACAATATTGAGCAGCTTCATTTAGGTGGCGGCACGCCAACCTTTTTAACAAAAGAGCAAATGAGTCGTCTGATAGCGATTGTTAAAGCGCATTTTCATTTTTCCGATGAAGTGCAATCGAGCATTGAAATCGATCCCCGCTCCTTACCTGACGATATGCTTGGTCATTTACGTTCGCTTGGATTCAATCGAGTGTCTTTTGGTATTCAAGATTTTAATGATGAAGTGCAAAAAGCGGTAAACCGTGAGCAGTGCGCCGATAACGTTGCAAACCTTGTAAGCGAAGCTCGCGCACTGGGTTTTTCATCGGTTAATGCTGATATGATTTATGGCTTACCGTTGCAAACACCTGAGAGCTTTAAAGAGAGCATGGCGCGATTAATCGCACTCTCGCCTGATCGTGTTTCGGTATTTAACTATGCTCATTTGCCAGACCGTTTTGCTGCACAACGTAAAATTAAAGACGAGCAATTACCAAGTCCAGAGCAAAAGCTAACAATGTTTAAAAATACTCTGGCGCAAATGATGGAAGCTGGATACGTAAATATCGGCATGGACCACTTTGCTAAAAACACTGATTCACTCGCAATTGCGCAGCAGCAAGGGAAATTACACCGTAACTTCCAAGGGTATACTACCCATGGCGATTGTGATTTATTAGGGTTAGGTGCGTCCTCAATTTCACAAGTGGGCGATAGTATCTTCCAAAATCCGAAAGATCTTAAAGACTATTATCAAACCGTTGAAGCAGCAGGTGTGCCAGTTGTTAAAGGGCTAACTTTAACCAAGGATGATAAAATTCGCGCGTTTGTTATTAAAGAAATTATTTGCCACTTTAGGCTAAATTTTGCAGATGTTGAGCGCAAGTTTGCAATTAACTTTGCAGATTACTTTGCTGATGAACTAGCTGGACTTACGTGTTTTGCTGAAGATGGCATGATTTCGCTGGATGAGAGTAAGCTTATCGTAGAGAACAAAGGCCGTTTGTTTATACGTAATATATGTATGACCTTTGATGCGTATTTAAAACAACAAGCAAAATTAACGCGATTCTCTCGCGTAATCTAACGATTTAACCAATAAAGAAGTCTTGGCCGCCAGAGCATATTGCAAAGCGGCCTTTTTTTTCATTTGCTATTTCAGCCCATTGATAAAACACATTGCGCGACACTTTTGCTAAAACACCATGATGTAAATGCAAATAAGGCACATCGCTTTTAAGTTCCAGCGGATGATTATCACCTAAAATATATTCTCTATTTAGGTTGTCGCAGCAAATTATAAACTCTTCTTTTTCATACCAGTGGGTAATTAAAAAAGGCGCATCTTCAACACGGATGCGCATTTTTTCAATGGGTGTTTTTAAGTAGTAATGGTCTTGCTCTTTGGTGAGTACTCGAGCAAATAATTTAACCATTTTAATTCGATCAATTTTAGTTGCTTGAAAGTACCAATCGCCGTTTGCTTTTATTTCAATATCAATCTCACCACAGCTTTCAGGTTGCCATGATTCAAATGGCGCAACGCTAGTTTCAATTTGCTTTGTCAGCATTGATAAATTCATAAAACAACAAAACCGCTTTAATAAATGCTATTGAGTGAAGTGAAGTACAAAGGTAACAGGCACTGCACGGGCAATATTTGGTAAGCCTGCTACTTTTTGTAATGCAGCAACACCAGCATCTAAATTGAAGTCACTTGCATTAATAATGATAGGTGACATTGCTGTAACTAATAATGAATCATTGTTAGTTCGCGCTGCAAACACATCAATAGTGAGCGATTTTTCAACACCATTTAAAGATAACGTTGCTGGCACAGAAAACACATTGCTGGTTCCATCAGTAAGTTGCGCTAACTCTTTATTGACTTTGGCATTCAAGCTTAATTTAGCAAACGATTTGGTATTGAATAACATGTTTTGCATGCGTTCATTACGAATTGGAATGTTGGTTTCTACGGTAGTTAAATCAATTTCAACTGAAAAATCGCCGTTATCAGTAATCGAACCTGACAGGGTTTTAAAGTGATGAACTTCACCGATAGTGTCTTTTTTAATAGAAACAAAGCTAACTTTTGAGCTGTTATTTTGTAATTGCCAAGCTGCGGCTGAGTTAAAGCTGACCGCTAATAACGCCAAAGAAACAAATTGTTTAAGCATAACGCATACCTTCTATGGTAAATAATTTAATTGCTCGTCAATAATAGCAATTATTTAGCGTTATAAAAAAACATTATCTGTCAGCAAGTTTCGCAAGACGCTTTAGCTTTTCTTTAAGTGCATCGGGGGCGTGCTCGGCCACTTCAAGTAATGATTGTTGTGCGTTTTTTGTTAAACGCTTTTTCTCTTGGTTTTGCGAATTGTCAGCTGTTTTGCTAATGGCACTGCGCGGTGAGGTTTGTATTTTTATTTGGCAAAGTTCAGGTAAACCCATGCGGCGAAAATCGCTGAGTAAACTCATTTTCATATAGTTTAAACGCATTGCAACAGCAGCTGATTGGGCGTTAAGTACTAATGTACCGTCTTCGTAATTTGCAATTGCGCACTTTGCCAGCATATTACTATCTAGAATTTGCTCTAGCAGCGTTTGCAGTTGTTTATTTTCTTGATTTTTATTTGAAAATTGCTGAAGCCGATTTGGCAGATTGGTGAGGACATCGCCAAGTGGTTTAGGTGCAAACCTGTTTTTTGCCATGCTTAAAACCCTCTTTTTTCTTATTGTATTGGGCATCAAAAGTTACAGCAAGTAAAAAGCTGTAAATAAAGCTGAACAAACGGCAAATTAAACTTGGCTCAGTGAGATTAAATGAATAAAATATCGCCCTTGAATTAGGCAGATTTGTCTCAATATATAGAAAAACATAGCTGTATCACTCAAGGCTATATTGCTAGTTATCTCAAATAATACTGTTTGCATAGTGTGAACGAGCCATCTTTGGTCGGGTTAACTAGCAATATCGGTGCTCTGCTGATACTGTACGCACAATTAATTTGAAAAGTGACATGGGTTTTGTCACTAAACTAAGGTTGTAACGGTTTTATCATGATAGCTAACTTACTTACCAAAATATTTGGTAGTCGCAATGATCGAATAATTAAAAATTTACGAAAAACGGTCGAGCAAATTAATGGATTAGAACAGCAGTACGAAGCGCTTTCGGATGAAGAGCTAAAAGCAAAAACAGCAGAGTTTCGTGAGCGTTATGATAATGGTGAAACCTTAGACTCTTTCCTAGCTGAAGCATTTGCAGTTGTTCGTGAAGCCTCTAAGCGTGTTTACGGTATGCGTCACTTCGATGTGCAGCTTATCGGTGGTATGGTTTTACACCAAGGTAAAATCTCAGAAATGCGTACCGGTGAAGGTAAAACCCTTACAGCAACCTTACCTGCGTATTTACACGGTTTAACAGGTAAAGGTGTTCACGTTATTACGGTGAATGACTACCTAGCAAAACGTGATGCAGAAACAAACCGTGCCCTTTTTGAATTCTTAGGTTTAACAGTTGGCTGTAACGTGCCAGGTATGATGCCACAGCAAAAGAAAGTGGCTTATGCAGCAGACATTACTTACGGTACAAACAACGAATTTGGTTTTGATTATCTTCGTGACAATATGGCGTTTTCGCCAGAAGAACGTGTTCAGCGTCCTCTATACTACGCAGTAGTGGATGAGGTTGACTCAATCTTAATCGATGAAGCACGTACGCCGCTAATCATCTCTGGCCCTGCAGAAGATAGCTCTGAGCTTTACCAACAAATTGACAAATTGGTACCACAGCTTGAGCAGCAAGAAAAAGAAGATGAAGAAGGTGTTGAAGGTGATGGCGATTTCACAATTGATGAAAAAGCAAAGCAAGTTCACCTTACCGAGCGTGGTCAAGTTCGTGTAGAAGAAATTTTAACAGAATTAGGTTTAATTGAAGATGGTGATTCGCTTTACTCAGCAAATAACATCACACTATTAAGCCATGTTTATGCAGCACTTCGTGCTCACAAGCTTTATCAAAAAGACGTAGATTACGTTGTTAAAGATGACGAAGTTATCATTGTTGACGAACATACAGGTCGTACAATGGAAGGTCGTCGTTGGTCTGAAGGTTTACACCAAGCGGTTGAAGCAAAAGAAGGTGTTAACATTCAAAACGAAAACCAAACACTTGCATCAATCACGTTCCAAAACTATTTCCGTCTTTACGACATTCTTGCTGGTATGACAGGTACAGCGGATACTGAAGCATTTGAATTCCAGTCAATCTACGGTTTAGAAACAGTTGTTATTCCAACTAACAAACCGATGATCCGTGATGACCGTGCCGATTTAGTTTATTTAACGCAAGAAGAAAAGTACGAAGCAATCTTAGCGGATATCCGTGATTGCCAAGAGCGCGGTCAGCCTGTGCTTGTGGGTACAATTTCAATTGAAAGCTCAGAGTACTTATCGCAGTTTTTACGTAAAGAAAAAATTAAGCACAATGTACTTAATGCGAAATTCCACCAACAAGAAGCGGAAATTGTTGCAAATGCTGGTCTTGCAGGTGCAGTAACTATCGCAACTAACATGGCCGGTCGTGGTACTGATATCGTGTTAGGTGGCAACTGGAAGATGGAAGCTGAAAAGCTTGAAAATCCAACAGATGAGCAAATCGCAAAGCTGAAAGAAGAATGGCAAAAACGTCATGATGCAGTACTAGAAGCAGGTGGTTTACACATTATTGCTACCGAGCGTCATGAATCACGTCGTATCGATAACCAGTTACGTGGTCGTTCAGGTCGTCAAGGTGATGCGGGTTCAAGCCGTTTCTACCTATCAATGGAAGATGCACTAATGCGTATTTTCGCTGGCGAGCGTATGATGAACATGATGCGTAAATTAGGTATGCAGCGTGGTGAAGCAATTGAACACCCGTGGGTAAACCGTGCAATTGAAAATGCACAACGTAAAGTTGAGGCGCGTAACTTTGATATTCGTAAGCAATTACTTGAGTACGATGATGTAGCAAATGATCAGCGTCGCGTAGTTTATACGCAGCGTAATGAGCTATTAGAAGAAGGCGATATTTCAGAAACAATCACTGCAATTCGTTCAGACGTGCTTAACGGTATTATCGATCAGTACATTCCACCGCAATCACTTGCTGATATGTGGGATATTGCCGGTCTTGAAGATCGTTTACGTGCAGATTTCCTAGTTGAAATGCCTCTACAACAATGGCTTGATGAAGATAATAAACTTTACGAAGAAAAACTTCGTGAGCGTATTGAACAAGGTGTTACTGCGGCTTACAAACATAAAGAAGATCAAGTGGGTGCAGATGTTCTGCGTCACTTTGAAAAAGCGATTATGTTACAAACGCTTGACCAACATTGGAAAGATCACCTTGCAGCGATGGATCACTTACGTCAAGGGATTGGTCTACGTGGTTATGCACAGAAAAATCCGAAGCAAGAATATAAGCGTGAGTCATTTGAATTGTTCTCTAGCATGCTAGAAGCACTGAAAGTGGAAGTGGTTAGCATTCTTGCAAAAGTACAAGTACGTGCAGAAGAAGATGTTGAAGCGGTTGAAGAGCGTCGTCGTCAACAAGCTGAAAATACACCAAAACAATATCAACATGAAGAAGCTGAGCATGTTGGTGGTGAAACACCACAAGGTGCACATGTAACTGTTCGCAATGACGCAAAAGTAGGTCGTAATGATCCTTGCCCATGTGGTTCAGGTAAAAAATATAAGCAATGTCACGGTAAACTTTCTTAATAGTGAGCCGTACAAAGAAAAGCGACACAGTGTGTCGCTTTTTTTATGATTTTAAGAAGAATACAAAATGAAAAAACAAGTACATGTTGCAGTTGGTGTAATTAAAAAAGATGATTTAATTTTTATTGCTAAACGTCATGAGTCACAACATCAAGGCGGTAAATGGGAATTTCCGGGCGGTAAAGTGGAAGCGGGCGAAACAGTAACGCAAGCGTTAGCAAGAGAATTAAAAGAAGAAATTGGTATTGAAGTAAAATCATCAACGCCATTTTTAGAAATTCACCATGATTACCCAGATAAATCAGTGCATCTAGATATTCACTTAGTTGAAGCGTTTGATGGTGAAGCAAAACACCAAGAAGGACAAGACCACAAATGGGTGGCTATTAGTGATTTAAATAATTATGAATTCCCAGCGGCTAACGTTGTGATTATCGAAAAGCTGCAAACAAACTAGTACCCAAGTTAGTAGCAAAGCGTCTACGGCTTTGCTACTTACCTGCATTTTATCTACAGAACTTCTCTATTTACCTCGAATTATTGTTTCCTGTTCAGAAAAAGCGCTATGTTAGCTATAACCAGAACAACAGGATAATAATAATGAAATGGCTTAAACCTTCTTTACTGATTATCAGTTTGGCAATTCCGTCAATCGCCAGTGCTTACGATCGCATTACAGGTGAAATGTTTGCCAGTCGCTCAGAAGTCTTTGCTGAAAATGGCATGGCTGCAACGTCGCAGCCGTTAGCAACGCAAGTTGCGCTCGATATTTTAAAAAAAGGGGGTAGTGCTGTGGATGCTGCAATTGCAGCAAATGCGGTATTGGGATTAGTTGAGCCAACAGGTTGCGGTATTGGTGGCGATTTATATGCCATTGTATGGCAACAAAAAGAGCAAAAACTGCATGGGCTTAATGCATCTGGCCGTTCGCCGGCATCATTAACACTTGATATATTAAAAGGGCAGGGCGATAAAATACCTAGTTATGGTCCATTACCGGTTTCGGTGCCTGGTGCTGTCGACGGTTGGTTTGAATTGCACAATAAATTTGGCAAATTGCCAATGGCTGAATTATTAGCGCCTGCAATCAATTATGCTGAAAATGGTTTTCCAGTATCAGAGCTCATTGCTTACTACCTCGATAAAAGTGTTTCTGTTCGTGGAAAGTACCCGGGCTTTAAAGAAGTCTTTATGCCAAATGGCCAGATGCCAAAAAAAGGTGAAATTTTTAAAAACCCTGCACTTGCACAAACTTACCGCAAAATTGCAAAAGGCGGTCGCGATGCATTCTATAAAGGTGATATTGCAAAAGAAATCGACCGTTATATGAAAGCCAATGGCGGTTATTTGAGTTACGACGATTTAGCATCGCATAAAAGTAACTGGGTAGCACCAGTAAGTACTAACTATCGTGGTTATGATTTATGGGAGCTGCCACCTAATGGCCAAGGTATTGCCGCGCTACAAATTTTAAATATTCTTGAAGACTATGATATTGCAAGTATGGGGTTTGATAGCCCTGAATATGTTCATACTTTTGTTGAAGCGAAAAAATTAGCTTTTGCTGATCGCGCTAAATACTACGCTGACTCATCATTCAATGACATTCCAGTAAAACAATTAATTAGCAAAGAATATGCAGCAAAGCGTCGCAAGCTTATTGATGAAAATAAAGCGAGTAAGCAAGTGGATGCGGGGCCAGTAGAAGGAGATACTATTTATTTAACCACGGCTGATAAAGATGGCAACATGGTATCACTTATTCAAAGTAACTATCGCGGTATGGGTTCTGGCATGACGCCAGAAAAGCTAGGGTTTGTGTTGCAAAATCGTGGTGAGCTATTTGCCCTTGAAGAAGGCCACTTCAACGTTTATGCACCGAAGAAACGACCTTTTCATACTATTATTCCTGCCTTTGTCACCAAAGATGGCAAACCTTATATCAGCTTTGGCGTGATGGGTGGCGCTACACAACCGCAAATGCATGCGCAAATTCTAATTAATATGATTGATTTTGGTATGAACCTGCAAGAGGCAGGTGATGCACCACGCATTTTACATACGGGTTCGTCACAGCCTACCGGTGAAAAAATGACAAATGGCGGCTATGTTAGCTTGGAAGCTGGTTTTTCAGAAAAGACAAAACGTGAGCTGGTGAAAAAAGGACACACACTTCAACATGCTGTTGGCCCCTACGGTGGTTATCAAGCAATTATGAAGCAGCTCTCAAATGGCGTTTATGTTGGCGCATCAGAGACGCGAAAAGACGGTATGGCTGCAGGCTATTAATAATCTCAACATGTTAGAGGTATTTTGTAATACCTCTAACTTACTGATATTAAATGTTTTCAGATAAAATTAAGGTTTTTTTTAAGTTGTTTTGATAGCGCTGTCATTAAATAGTCATTATGATTCCTAATAACAAAAACTAAAATTAACGCTTTCGTTGCTCTATGGTTAGAAAGCGCATAATTAACAAGTAAAGGAAGTCTTATGTATTTGAGAAAAACCATACTTGCTACAGCTTTATTGGCAACGCCGTTATTTGCTAATGCCAAGCTATCGCAATCTGACATTAAAGAATTTGCAGCACAAGCGGATCTAAAATTTGGTGTCGTTGATAATTTTCATAACAACGATGGCGGTTACATCGGTAAAATCCAACTTAAAAACACTTCAAAAGTTGCACTACCAAAAGGTGAAAGTAACTGGCAGCTGTATTTCCACAGTATTCGTAAAGTAAAAACCTCTGAAGTAAAAGGTATTGCAATTGAGCATGTAAACGGTGACTTACATCGTTTAGTGCCGACTAAAGCATTTGCTGGTTTAGCCGTTGGTGAAACGTTAGCACTTGAGTATGAAGCAGCAGCTTATATTGTGTCTTATTCAGATGTGATGCCACGTGCATTTATCTCACTCAATAATAAAGACGCAGAAGTATTTGCCAGCACAGATACTGAAGATTTAAAACAGTTTGTACTGCCAATTGTTGAAGAGCGCCAATTAAAGAAATTTAATACGCCAAAAGATTTAAGTGTGATTGCCGATGCACAAAACCGTCATGCACTTAATATCAAAAATGAAAAATACACGCCAAGCCAAGAGGAAGCCCTTAAGCGAATTATTCCAAAGCCGCAAAGCGTTGATTTTTCTCGTGGTGAAGTAACGCTTTCGTCAGATTGGGTTGTTAGCTATCAAGGTAGCCTAAAGCAAGAAGTAAATGTATTGCTTGATGATTTATCGAAATTATATGGCCTTAAGCTAGAAGCGAATGCTGACCATATCTCAGTAGGTAAAAAACCGCATTTATCTTTAAAAGTAGATAACTCAATTCAAAATGGTGACGCTGAAAGCTATCACTTAGAAATTAATAAAAACAAAATTACGGTTGTTGGTAGTGATAATGCAGGTGTGTTTTATGGTTTGCAGTCATTATTGGCACTTTTCCCAGCTGACACCAACGGCAGCGTTGAATTACCACGTGTAGAAATTAAAGATTCGCCGCGCTTTAGTTACCGCGGTATGCATTATGACAACGCACGTAACTTCCATGGTAAAGACGCAATGTTTAAGCTGGTTGAGCAAATGGCCAAATATAAGCTTAATACATTGCATTGGCACTTTTCAGATGATGAAGGTTGGCGTTTAGAGATCCCATCGTTACCTGAACTTGCAGAAATTGGTGGTGTACGTTGTTTTGATTTGTCTGAAGATTCTTGCTTACTGACTCAGTTAGGTACAGGTCCACACAAAGACGGTTCAGGTAATGGCTATCTTACGAAAGATGATTTTGTTGAATTATTAAAATTTGCCGCTGCACGTCATATCAAGATCATTCCTGAGGTAGAGTCGCCCGGTCACGCGCGTGCATCAATTATTGCGATGGAAGCACGTTATCGTAAATTGATGAAAGCAGGTGATGAAGTAGGTGCGAAAGCATACTTGCTGAGTGACCCTGAAGATAAGTCAGAATACATCACAGTACAGAATTATACCGATAATTCTATCAATGCTTGTATGGACTCAAGTTATAACTTTATGGAGAAAGTGACATACGAGCTTCAACAAATGTATCGTGAAGCGGGTGTACGTTTAGAAAATCTGCATTTTGGTGGTGATGAAGTAGGTGCTGGTTCTTGGACTAATTCACCAGCGTGTCAAAAAATGTTTGAAGAGGCCGGTAATGGTGTTGCAGGTCCTGCCGATCTTAAGCCTTACTTTACCCAGCGCGTAGCAAAAATGCTTGCTAAACGTGGTATTGCTCCTGGCGCATGGGAAGATGGTTTAATGTATGACCGCGTGAATACATTTAATCGTCAAGAATTCCCAAATCCTGTATTTACAGCCAATGCTTGGGATAATATTTGGGAGTGGGGTGTAGCAGATCGTGCTTACCGCTTAGCAAACAATGACTATCAAGTTGTTTTATCGCATGGTACACATCTTTATTTTGACCACCCGTATGAAGCTCATCCAGAAGAACGTGGCTATTATTGGGCAACGCGCTTTATCAGTAATGAAAAAGCATTTGGTTATATGCCAGACAATGTATATGCCAATGCTGACTTCACCCGCACTGGTGAAGTGATCAAAAACCTAGAAGACTTAGTTGGCCGTCCATTACCTCAGCTTGAAAAGCCTGAAAACATTTTAGGTATGCAAGGTCAGGTATGGTCTGAAACAATCCGTACTGAAGATCAAGTATTGGCTATGTTGTTCCCACGCGTGTTAGCAGTAGCTGAGCGTTCATGGCACAAAGCTTCTTGGGAAGGTGAAAAACCAAATGCAGAAAAACGTGCTAAAGATTGGATGACTTTCTCTGCTGCACTAGGTACCAAGGAACTTGCAAAACTGGCGAAGTCAGGTGTGAAAGCTAATTTAGATGTCCCTGGTGGTGAAGTTAATAATGGTACGTTAACAACCAGTGTTGCGACGGCATACTTAGATGTTGAATACAGTATTGACCAAGGGAAATCGTGGCAAACATATCAAAAACCTGTTGCTGTGGGTAATGCCCAAGTGTGGTTGAGAAGTTCATTAAACGACCAAGTTAAGAGTCGTATTACTACGATTAATTAACTAATTGTTATTAAAACTAAAGGGAGCATTTGCTCCTTTTTTGTTCTAATTAATTCAAAATTCAAACTGGCAATATTTATTCAATTGCATTAAAGTAAAATGACAGCGCTATCATTTTATGGCTTAGGGGAAGCGCTAACTTCCGAAAATTGCCGTATACAAAGTGATTAGTGCTAATAATAAAACCAAGAAATAAAACCGGGTGCGTTAACTATTTATTAGTGCGTCTGAAAGATAGGTTGTTTAACGCAAATGGTATTTTCATAGTTTAAAACTATGGCATAAGATTAACCTGCAACAAGAAGAAGTTTATGGAAGCAACAGTGGAAAACGAACAAAATTCCCAGCAAAGCGTCATTTTACCAATGGTACTTGCTGGCTCAATGTTTTTTATACTAGGTTGTATTACCTGGTTAAACGGTGCAATCACACCTTTCTTACAACAAATGCTTGAGCTGTCACCGCTGCAAGCTTCATTTATTATTTCATCTTTCTATATTGCAGTAACCATTGCTGGTATTCCATCGGCAATGTTAATCAAGAAAGTGGGCTATAAGAATGGCATGGCAATAGGTTGTGCAATCATGGCAAGTTCTGCGTTGCTATACATTCCAGCAGCGAAATTGCAAATGATTGAAATTTTCTTATTTGCACAATTGCTGATTGGTGTAGGTCAAACTGTATTACAAACGGCAGTTAACCCTTATGTTGTAAAAATGGGTTCAGAAAAGTCAGCTGCTGTTCGTGTTTGTATTATGGGTTTGCTAAATAAGTTTGCTGGTGTAGTTGTTCCTATTGTATTTGCAATGGTAACGGTTGCCGCAGTTGCAGGTGAGGGTGAAGTACTTTCACAAGCGCAAAAAGATGCAATGGCAAATAGCTTGGTTGCACCTTATATAGCAATTGCAGGTTTAATCTTCGCGTTTGCAGCATTCGCAAAATTCTCCCCATTACCTGATTTAGTATTTGAAGATGAAAACCCAAATGCAAAAGGTGAAGTGCGTGAAGCTCTTAGTCACCCTCATTTAGTATTAGGTGTAGTTGGTATCGCACTTTATGTAGCAGTAGAAGTAATCGCTGCAGATACCATTGGCTCATACGCATTAGCGATTGGTGTTGCTGATTTCTCTATGATGACATCCTACACAATGGCGTGCATGCTAGTTGGTTACGCAATCGGTATTGCACTTATACCTAAATATATGTCACAACAAAATGCGTTGGTTATGTCGGGTGTTGCAGGTTTAATTACAGTTGCTGCAGTAGTATTCGGTAGCAACGAATCGACAGCTATCTCAAATATACTACTTGTTCCATTTGGTGGTCCTGAATTACCTGATCCATTAGTATGTATTGCGCTATTAGGTTTTGCTAATGCAATGGTATGGCCTGCAATCTGGCCTCTAGCATTAAGTGGTTTAGGTCGACTAACTGGAACTGCATCAGGTCTACTTATTATGGGTATTGCAGGTGGTGCGCTTGGCCCATTACTTATTGGTCTAGGTAATGTAGCTGGTTTAGGTGCACAAGGTGCATACGCATTAATGGTACCTAGTTATCTATTTATTATCTTCTACGCAGTTAAAGGTCACAAAATGCGTAGTTGGAAATAAACAAATTTTCATTAGTATTACACTCCCTAAAACGCCAAACATAAGTTTGGCGTTTTTTTATGCGTAAATGTAGCTTTTGCGTTAATGAAATAGGCGTATTGAATACTTAATAATCAAACGATCAAAAAAGATCGTTTTTTTTGAAAAAAGGGGTTGATCTGATTTTCGATCTGCCTATAATGCGCATCCACCGACACGGAGCACAGCAACAACAAACGCTGAGTTAAGTGACCGGGAGTCAAACGGAAAGTTACTTTGAAAAATAAATTAATTTTCTAGTTGACTTTAAAAGTGAAGCGGTTAATATAGCGCTCCACTTCGCAGCGAGAGAGGCTGCAGCAAACACAAGGTTGTTTGCACTGTTCTTTAAAAATTTAAGCAATCATCTGTGTGGGCACTCGTACAGATTAAGTTCTAACATACGCTTTTAGCGTAACAAAATTTAGACTTAATTAAACTGA
>NZ_JBMMUG010000004.1:0-547425 GCF_049257255.1 Pseudoalteromonas aquimarina | reverse complement strand
CGTACATTAGAGGTTATTATGATTGCGCTAATGCGCCCTTGTTAGGTTCTGCTGCAAGTCCAACACATAACGATATAGCCACACATGCAGCACTAATCTTTTTTATAACATCAGTCCATATTTTAGATTCTTCTTTAGACTTAGATTTTTCCAAAGCTAGCTGTAGTAAAGCCTCTTTAACATCCATTCCAATTTCTTCTGAAAGAAAAATAACTTGGTTTGCTGTTAGGTGTCTGTCGCCTTTTTTAATTTGCGTCATGTTACCAGAATTAATATTTGGCATGTCTGCTATGACTTGCTTGTCCTGTGAATAGCCTTTGAAAGCTTTATATTTTTCAATAAGTTGGTAACTAAAATTCATAATAATCTCCTTACGTACCACATTATAGTTGTCAATTTTGGAAAATAAAAAGTTGACAACTGTCAAAACTGTAAGCTAGACTTTATCACAACTTCCAACTTTGACAGTTTGTCATTTGGAAAAAGACGGATTTGATAAGGAAATAATTATGCTTTCAGATAAAACTTTAAACGTGTTAACTCACATCGTTAATAACGAAATTAGAGAAAAAGCATACATTCGTTCTATTCAAACTGGTGTTGTTCAAAACGGTATCCTGCAACAAATGGATCTCGAAATAGCTGATTTACACAAAATCTGTTACGAGCTAATCAACTACAAATCAAATCTACAAAAACGTGATGTATCTATCGTTAAAACATCACTAGAAGCAACTGCATTTGTTCTTAAAGCTTCAAAGGTTGCTAGATAATGAAATTCTACTGGCAAGAAATCCCAAACCAAGATGAATACGGCCTTATGTTTAGTGGCCTAGATACGTATTTATCCTTTTATTCAAAAGCTGAAATGATTGCTTGGATAATTGATTACCAACAAGGTGCGGAATTTGAGCTAGTAGAAGTCGACGAAAACAACCGCGAAGATTTGCTTATGTCGGGGGCGTTTGACTAATGAAACTTGCGCCTAAGCCACAATACCAGAACGTAACTAAGGTCGATTACCTAACCGTTACTTTTTGCCCTGCTGAAATTCAACGCCTAAAGACTATGGCTAAATGGCACGTTTCAACGGGTGAATATAAACATTACCGCGAAGCTTACAATGCTCTAATCTGTGCTGAAATCTTTAGTGAAGATGGTACTGACGACTTTGATTTAGTTAATGTAACTAAACGCACTACAGCACCTTTTTATACTGATGAATCAGAAAAAGCTTATAACGATTTATTTGATAACAACAAGCGCTATTCAAACAATATGCCTTATGACGACAAAATGGCTCTATGTAAGGTTGTTGTCAAAAAAACACAGAAATACAAAGTATTAGAGAATCTTATTCAAGGTGAATTTCAGCATTTCTTAACACTATTAAATACAGTAGTAGCTAAGGATGCAGACCGAATGAACCCAGATGAACAACCGTGGACTATTCGCCAAAACCAAGGCGGTATGTTTACTTATGACCATTCAGCAACTCTTTATCGCCACGGTGTAAACAGCGGTTTAGTTGCTTGGGGCGCTAACAATGCTGGCTGTATGGTTTCTTTTTCGGGTACTGGTTGCAAAGGCTTAGATTTAAACCTTTTGCACAAATTATTATCACGTATGCCTCACGCAAAAATCACACGTCTTGATATTGCATACGATGATTACGAGGGCGAAATTCCTGTTGATGAATACTTACGCCAGTATGAAATGGGTAACTTTGCACTTACCAATCAAATGCCTAACTGGTCATATATTTGTGGTGGTACATACGTATCACTTACCAAAGAACAACAAGCTGATTTTAAGAAAAAACACGGATGGCAAAAAAAATACGACTTAGTGCCTAACGCTGGTTCAACGCTTTACGTTGGTTCCCGCTCAAACGGCAAAATGTTTAGAGCCTATGAAAAAGGCCGCCAAATGGAATCTACTAATCAACCTAATTGGGTACGTGCTGAATTAGAGTTACGCGCAACTGACCGCACTATTCCACTTGATGCACTTATTAATACAGATGCGGTATTTGCTGCGGCCTATCCTGCCCTAGCCTTTATTTCGGAAAAACGCCTAGTTATCGAAACCACAAAACGCAAAAAACAAGATTCAAAACTAGTCGATATACGCGCACAACATGACGCTACTGAGCAACGCTTATTTAAATATCACAAGCTTGCTTATGGTAAGTGCGTTAACTACATGAAACAGATTTTACAGCTATCAGATAGTGAAATAGTTAAACAATTAACCAAAGGATTGGCGATTGATGATATGCCAACCAAGTTAAGGCAAACGCTCGTTATGCCACCGAATTTTAAACAATCGGAGAACATCCCATGTCATTAAAAGTAGTTTTATTAGGTGCCACTTTAGGCAACGGTATCAGCACAAAATCTGGTACACCAAAACCATACTCAATTGCATCTATTGATTACATTGTGCCAGCAAGTAGTTATCACGCTGGAGACCACAACATTGATAAATGCGGCTTTGATAAAAAGTCAGTAAACATGCAGCACAACACCGAACTATTTAACAAAGTTCAAAAATTAAGTGTCCAGCATGGGGTTTGTGAAGTTGATTTAATCCTTTCACCAGACCCAGAAAACCCAGCTCGTAACATCGTCACTGATATTACTTTAGCTAAGGACTAATTATGCAGTGCGTAACGATTTTACAAGACGGCACATTACAGGCCAGTAGCACAAGCTGCGATTTTGTAATTGTTACGCATGAGGAATATTTAAACCTCGGCATGCAAGGATTAGCGAATTTGTTAACTGAACTATTCGCTTTTGATTTGGCAACATTCAGCATGATAAACGCAAGCTGCTTTGTTGCTTTTATTGTTGGTCATAGTATCGGGCGTGTAGTTCGAACTATGGGCAAAGCTTAAATATTTATTACTTACTCACTCAAAAAGGAAATTTCAAATGTTGAAATCACTTAAAACTAAACTAGCTATCGTTGGTACTTCTGTTCTTGCTTCTGCTTCTGCTTTTGCAACTGACCACACAGCTGCTATTGGTACGGCTGTTACAGAAGGTACAGCAAACTATACCGCTGTAGTTCTTGGTCTTTTAGGTCTTGCCGCTGTTGGTTTCGGTGTTGGCTTCGTAATCAGCAAGCTTAAAAACTAATGGTTACTAGTATTGGCTTAGCTTGTTTCTTCGTATGGGTCTTTGCCGAGGGATTTACCAGCGGAGTCCGTACTAGTTAATAAATGGCGGTTTTATACCGCCTTTTTTATCGGTGATTTATGCGCTACATATCTATTCTACTCCTTTTAACATCATCATTTATAGCATTGGCTGAAACACCTCCAGCTGGCTTGAATCCACAATTAAATTGGGATACTCGCGTTGAACAATTGCAAAAACCAATCTGGGAATGTACCTACGGATTTAATAAAGTTGATATGCAAGAGGGGCGCGTCATTGATTGTGCAAAAGTAATTCAAGATCATGTTGATAATCAATACTGTGATGTTACTCCATATGATAATGGCCAAGGTGGTTTTTACTATCAATATGTTATGAATTCATCTCGTTCTTGCCCTACAACAACTCTTGGAACGTATTTAAAAACAGATAGAACAAATGGCTATTGTCCAGACGAACAACATCCAAATCACACAGCAGAATATGAAGACGATAACGGAACAAAATGGTGTTTAGAAATTAAATTGCGTAGTGATGATTGCCCTGAACCAAGCGCAAACGATTATTTCATATCATCTGTTGGTGGAGGTCAAAGAGACGTCTGTTATAACAATCCTGACGGTACGCAATGTAAAATTACAACTGACACTGACGGGTCATTTTTTCAGCCTTACATTTACGGCTCTCAAGAATCTGTTGAATGTTTACCTGACCCAGAACCAGACCCTGACCCAGACCCTGACCCAGAACCAGACCCTGACCCGACAACAGACCCAGACCCTGACCCAGAACCAGACCCTGACCCGACAACAGACCCAGACCCTTTAGGTGATGGAACGGATGCTGACAACACAGACGCAACAACTGAAATACAAGCGCTAAATCAAGTAAACGATAACTTGTCTGTAATTAACGATAATATGCGCGAGGGTAATAAGGCCATTTCAGATAGATTGGATCAATTAGTTGATGAAACACAAAACAGTAATTCTTTGCTATCTGATGTTAAACAAAACACGTTTGATACAAACGGAATTTTATCAGACATAAAAGACGCTGTAGAAAAAGAACCCGACCAAATCACAATGTCTGCTGAACGAAAAACGGGCGGATTAAATGACCTTTTCAGCGCTGAAAAGTTAGCAATTTTAGAGGGTGATAGAGATACATTAAAACAGGATTTAAAAGACTATTACTCGCAAATTCAAACTGAAATCAAAGGTATGTTTGATTTACAAATTAATGCCACTGGTGTTTATGAAAATAGAACTATGACGCTCAAAGGGCAAACTATTGAATACGGCATGGGTCGTTTTGCTACATTTTGGCAGCAATTAGCACCTATCGTACTTTTTATTTTTTCTTGTTTGGCTTTATACGCTGTTTTAGGGGGTGTCCGTGCTTAGATTTATATTTCTATTATTGCTTTTATTTCCTTGCCTATTGCTTGCTGATACCTATGTGGGTGAGCAAGGCGCAGCACAAATGCAAGGGAATTTTTTCACAGATTTTTGGGGGTTCTTTGAAACTGACGTTCCCAATTTTATAGACCGATTTTGGTCTTATATTACTGTTTGGGCAGTAAAGTTTTATTTTGAAATGAAATTAGAATCTATCAAATTCGCGTGGTTTATTGCTAAAGAAATTTTAGAAAGCTTTCAAGTGGGTTCGCAAATCGCTAGTGCTGCAAATGCTTTACCTAATGACGTAAAGGCCGCTTTGGTTGATTGTCGGTTTTTTGATGGATTAAACATTTACTTAAACGCTTTAGTTACTCGATTTATTTTAAGGATAATTTAATGAGTACTTATTTATTTCATGGCGCACCTGGTTCTTTCAAAACAGCTTCTGCTACTTGGTTTGAAGTTCTCCCAGCTCTACGCAAAGGCCGCTTAGTTGTAACTAATATCGAGGGAATATTACCGCTTGAAACAATAGAAAATGAACTAGGTGAGACATTCCCCGAATCAGCGCAGTTATGGCGTTTATCCAGCCAAAATGATATAGGCGAAATGTTATGGCGCAATTGGTTCCACTGGATGCCTGTAGGTGCTTTAGTTGTAATGGATGAGGTACAAGACATTTATCCAATTGAATCAAGATTCAAGCCTGAATCATGCGATTACAAGCACATATCAACATATAAAGGCGTTCTACCCGAATATATGTACGATTATCATATGGCTAAGCTTGAAGAAATAAAACCAGAAGATTTGACAGATGCAGACACCGACGATTTAGGAATAGAAAGGTTTAATGAATATGGCCACGTTATTTATCCAAAGACCCTCAAAGAAGCATACATGCGACACCGAAAATATAACTGGGATATCCTCTGTTGCACTCCCGACATCGGAAGCGTCCACAAGTACATTAGAGCTGTCACCGAATACGCCTACGCGCATAAATACTTCGATGGACTTTCAAAAATCCCGTATTACTACAGGCGGCCAAGAATCCATGAGCATAACCCCAAATTTGACGGAAAAAAGCCAAACAAAAACGAAACAATCAACTGGAAAAAAGTCCCGTTGGATGTCCACAAGTGCTACAAATCAACCGCTACCGGAAGTATTACGGAAGGAAAAGGTAAGAATTTCATTCTCAGCCCTCAGCTTTTTATTGTTACCCTTTTATTCTTTTGTAGTATCGGCTTTTTACTATGGTATTTCTTTGCCGATAAAGACGTTGTGGAGAATAACAGCCAAGCCGCGCAAGTTCCTGTTGAAAGTGTTTACAAGACTGCTGTTGTTAATAATAGTGATGATAACAATTCGGTATCTACTCGCACTAATGTTCTTTTAGAGCTTCCATATAATGCTAAACAGGTTTTTGTTTCTGGTATTGTCACAAAAAAAGATGGTGCGGCATTTTCTAGGCACATCATTTTTGAACTATTAACGCCTGATTTCGGATCTATATCACTAACCAATGTTGAACTACTTGGAATGGGAATAACAACTAAATACATAAATGAATGTAATGTACTTTTACAATCCCAAAAATACGAATATCGCGCTTTATGTAATCCAAGACCTATAAGCAATCAACAACAAGACCAAGATAAATCAACAATAGAATTACAACCGTTTGGCATTGGTAGCGAGTCAAGCGAAGTCTGAGCGTAACGAGCTAACAAGCCAATAGGTATTAATATGAACGATAAACAAATTATTGAGATAATTTTACCGCTAACGATTTTTGAAATTATGTTAGCAGTTCTTATGGCGTTAATAGTGTATGACGTTCTTTCATGCCTATTATTTAAGCTTAAAGAAGCTTTAGCTGATAAAGATAAAGCTTAATTTCACTCGTTTGGGGTTATTAGGGGCTTGCCCCTGATGCAAAGCCAACATGCACAAATCAATACCCGTACATCATTTCGACAAGGGCAAAACACGCTATATTTGTATAAATATGGCTGGTTCGCCCCTTGCTAAACCAAAAAAATGTTTAATTTAACGCTGATGTATCAGCCCTCCCCCCTAATACTAATAGGGGGGGAGCAAAAATTTAACCGACTATGCACATAAACACATTACAAACGTTTACAGACTATGATTGTATACAAAATGCCTAGAATATTTACTCAAAACCTTAACCACTGAAATATAAGGAGTTAGACAATGGTTAAGGTAGACTTTCAAAGTCAATTCTATTCACTATTCGGCTTAGATTATGAGTTGGCATCTAAACAGCTTGGTAAATCACCAAGGCAAATAAGACGCTACATAGATACAGGTCGCGTGTGCCCTACTATAAAGATTCTTGTTGATATTATGTATCGAGGATATTTACCAAACTCGAATGGTTGGCATGATGCCTTTATAGATAAAGATGGAATTATGCATACACCTTACGGAAAGGCTACATCTGGTGATTTAGCATACTTGCATAATTACAAGTGGGCTGCACATAGAGCCACTGAGCAACTTAAAAATGCCAGAAAAAGGATCTCAGAGTTAGAACAGCTATCAAATAGCGATGAAATCCAAGATGCACTTTTAGAGATTGTTGCTAAATTAGCTAGAAAAACTGGTTAAAATACTTTAAGTTAGGTTAATGCTTACCTAACTTTTTTTCATTTAAATGGATTTTTTGTCATATATTTTTATTTCTAATTTTTCCTTTTCATCAATTCAGACTCAATATTCACCTGATCAATTCGACACAATTAAACATAAAGGTGTTGAAATTTCACTTATTCGTCCAAAGAATGGTCAATTTAATTTAAATAGCGTTTGTTATTTACAAAAATCTGATAACAAAATATATGAAGAATGTCTAAAAGCTGCTCAAGCTTATTTTGATAAAATCTGTCAGTTGCCAGCTGTGAAAAAAAATCCAACTAAAATGAAGATGTACTGTGACGCTTCAAGAAATTTCTACAACATGCCAAAATGAAATTTATAAATTTAGCCCAAACAGTAAACAAATAGATTTAATTTTTTACATTAATATTTATAGCTGGTTAGTTTAACGCTTCCCACTGTATAGCACCCATTAGAATGTTAAATTATTTATCAAATAATTCCCTATATCTCAGCATCGACTTTGCACTATCTACCAATATCTCACCATTTGATACCTCAGCTAAACAACAAACAAACTCTTCAAAACTTTTGTCATGCTTGATTATTTGACTACATATATTTAGTTCTTCAAGTATTGAAGCAGCATAATGATTAACTACAACTTGATCACTATTTAGTTCAACCAACCTTTTTAGCAATTTTTCTGTAGGTAGAAATACTTGGAAAAGCTGCAGGGACATTACATATAAATGTTTTTCATTTCCATTTAATTTATGTTCTAACTCTTCCTTTTTATGAATACTTTGAATTTTGCTTGATATTTCTCCTAATTCTTTAAGTGGTATGTCTGATAACTTCATTTTTATGTTTTTTTTACTGAACTCAAACTCTCTTTCTTTATCTAAAAATAATTGTATTCTCAAAAATTGTTTATCTAATGCTGAAATTACTTGCTCTCTCTTATATTGATCTCTATTTTCTTTGAAATCTAATTTTGTGAGTTTAATAACATCTTCGTGCTGTTTTTTTTGAATAAATGTTGTTGTGATTAATATCAGAATGGTAGTGAATCCTAAAATTGGATTTAATATTCCACCTAAAAAGTCACCTAAAGAGCCCCAAGCATCTCTTTCATAACCGATAGGAAAGAAATTATCGAAGTCAGACATATAGGTACTTATTGCCCAATAAGTTGTTAATACTGCCATGATGGAAATAAAACACCAAATTTGGAATAAACTCTTTTTAATATTCACCTCATTACCTTTCTTTTCAGTATTTTAATTAGTCTCAATATAACACGATATAAATATAATATTGAGAACTAAAAATCCATACGTATGTTGTTAATAAAAAAGATGAAAACTTTTCTATCCTCTCTTTTTACACATCGATCCTTACAGGTTGTAATTTGATGTTTTCTTTCAGCGCACATCTGGCATTAGAATATCATTTTTTATCACTGATTTTATGTCCAGTTCTATAAGTTTCTCTAGTATTCAGGAAAACGACCCATTTGGTCGTTTTTATCTTATTCATAATTTGCATCATGATTAAAAGTATATATGTAGCAACAAGTTAGTAATTATGATAGAACTGGTACAATGATTAAAAGAACCCGCGGCTCGGTAGAAAAACGACCCATTGGGTCGATATTAAATTGTTATGTGTATTGAGAGAGTCTAGTGTTTAATTTTCTAAAGAAGAAAAACTGTGAACAATGTCGCTCTTGGAAAAGCAATAAATTAGTTAAGAACCCATCAGAGCTATCAACGCTGATAAAGCGAATAAGATCGGATGTGAATGAAGGGAAGCTGATCGCACTTCCACCAATAGAAGATGGATTCCAAGAAGAGTTTCGGCTAGTGCCAAATAAAGCTCCATGGTCGGACATAATTCTAAATTATTTCGAATGTTCTAATTGCAAAGCTAGGTTTAAACTTTTTGCTGACACCTATCATGGCAGCAATAGAAACGGATGGTACAAAGAGTAACAATACACATAACAAGTTACTCAAAAGGACGCAAAACGCTTGGCTTGTGCTCCTTCGTCGCTAATTTTAGCCAAGCATTTATGCGCCTATTAGTAAGGCGTTATATTTTTGGAGGAAATCAAACAATATGAAAATAACGACAGATGAACTTGAAAGGTACATTGCTATTGCAAATCGTGCGGATTTATCAAAGGAAGAGTACCAAGAGACTAAAGCGTTCTTTTTAAAATGCCAGACTGTTTTTTCTCCACCTAATACTTACATTCCAAGAGTTAGCGCAGCGTTACAAGCATTAGAACATCATCAGCCAGAAAACTTTCAATGGTATCAAAAGCCACTAGGGCTTGTTGTAATTGCAGCATCAGGGGGTGTTTTAACTTATGCTGTTTTGCTTGCTCTTGGGTGGGTAACCTTACCTCAAGGCTAGCTTTGAGTACAAATATAACAAGGCGTTTAAGGCAGATTCGCAACGCTAGGCATTTATGGTTTGCTTTGAATTTAGTGTTTACGGCACAATGGTTTAGGTTAGGTGGTAATGTTGCTCACTACTTAACGCAGCGTTAAGACGAACGGATTCGTAAATAGGTGAGTAAACGTGAAAAAAAGATATGGGTTAGTGCTCATTGAAGCGAGACGTACAACTATATGGGTTATAAGATGCTTCTGTTTACTTTTGGTAGTGTATTACACCAATGCTCTAATGGAGTTAATCGAAACAGGCTCATTTTATCGTAGAGGTAATTTTTATACTCTGGCTGAACACCCAAGGTCTTTTTATATCAGGGCAGCTAAATATGCAGTTTTTGCATTTTTACCACTTTGGTTTATGACACTTGGAACCAAAGTTAAGACCGAGACATAAAAAGTCAATCAAATTGACGCAAAACGCTTGGCTTGCGCTCATTCTTCGCGAATTTTAGCCAAGCATTTTCAAGTCCATTATTGAGGCGTTTCGAATAACTGAAATCGTTACATATTCTAATTTTGATTTGATTCTTATGGCAATATGACAATTCAATTTAAGCTAATAACTGACTAATAAAAAAGGGAAATATGTACATTTCCCCTTTTTTACACATCGAACCTTGCAGGATATTTGCTTAAGCTCTTCTTTTAGCGCATATCAGTCATTAGAATATTATATTTCAGCATTGATTATATGCTCATTTGCTATGAGTTTATCCTTTAATCATAATTTCCATAATGAATAAAAGTATATATCTAGCAACAGGTTAGTCTTTATGATAGAACTGGTATAATGATTAAAACAACCCGTGGTTCGGTAGAAACGACCCATTGGATCGATATTAAATTCTTATGCATATGAGTATCCATGTCTTACCTTATCAACATATTTTCTGAAAATAGCGATCAAGCTAAATTAGTTACGACAATAATTGCCGCTATTATTGCGGTGGCTGTAGTGTTACTTAATCAATGGTTTAACTCTAGGAGATCACGTAAAGAAAAACTAATAGACAAAATAGAAGAGATGTATGCTGGTGTTATAGGTTTGCGTGAACTTAATCGGCTGATATATATTGAGTTCTTAAAGGGATATGAATTAGCTAGAAAAGGCAATTATGCATCTGGTTTATTAAAGGACCCTGATAGTAAAATTGCTGATTTAAGCAATGAATATTCTAATAAGTTACATTCAACGGAAATGTTAGCTGGATTATATTTCAATACAACACTCAATTGTATGAAAAAAATTAAAGAGAGTTTTGCGGAACTGCACAAGCAATTAGCTATTAAAGGTGGCATTGGTTCCAAAGCTAAACTTGATAAAGAGCTTGCTAAAATGGAAGAAACTTTTAATGAATTGTTTAAAGAGTTAGAAGTAATTATGAATTCAACTATGCATTAAAAATTGTTTTATTTTGCATAAACTCTAATGATTGAACAAACAATTGCTAACATGGCCAGTCAGCAGGTCGCAGCATAGCTGCGCCTCTGCTGGCGGTGTTAGGCTAAAGGAGGGAAGGTTGAGTAAGTACAGTGAAGATATCCACTTTGGTTTGGGTGAATTAGTATTTGATATTTATTTATCAAACTACAAACGTGGCATCAGTACTTTGTACTCAGTGAGCCTTCTATCAAATAAAAAAAGAATAGCGAATTTTGCAGATCGAGTGGGAATGAGCAGAGGAACGGCTGAAAATTATTCAGAGCGTTTGTTTAATCTATTTAATGAACTGAATGGCTTTGATCTACATAATGGTTTAGGTGCGTGTACTAAAAAACAAAGGGAAGTCGGTCTGCGAGTATTTGACCCAAAACTTTTTCAAGTATCATTACAAAGTTACTCATCTCTTGAAGAATCACTAGAAAAGCAAATCGCTAAGGCATTAAAATCGACGAGTAGTGAAAGAAAAGAAAGGATTAAACTTTCCAATGGTAAGCCAAAGCGTGTAAATGTCGTGACAACATACTATATACGAGACCCTGATGTTATTGTAGAAACATTAGTTAGAGCTAATGGGATCTGCGAAAAATGCAAAAACAAAGCCCCATTTGTACGCAAAAAAGATAAGTCACCTTACTTAGAAGTACATCACATTATTCCACTCGCTGAAGGTGGGGATGATTTGTTGGAAAATACAATTGCTTTGTGCCCCAATTGTCACAGAAACGCACACTTTGGCATTTAGCCTAACAAACTGTTTAAGAGTGATTCGTAACAAATGGCAATATGACAATTCAATTAAAGCTAATAACTGACTAATAAAAAAGGGAAATATTCACATTTCCCCTTTTTTACACATCGTACATTATAGGTATTTATATTGTATCTTTGGATATTTTTGATAGGTTTATTTTAGTCTTAATATAATAAAAAAGGTTTTGCATTTCTAAGCACAAAACCTTTATTGAGTTCATTATTTTTTAAGCATTAAGAATCGTACGTTTCTTGAATCGCTTTAATATGAATGATGTGTTGTTCAGAGGCTGCGTCAATATCATTAAATTGTTCTTCAAGAACTCCAGTACTAATGCCGACAGCAACAACTAAAATTGAAATAAGGGAAACCGTAACTTTGGTAATACGAGAAGTATTTGTAAAGAAATAATATACAAGCCACAGCAAAAATAGGTAAACCACAATTTGCCATGCGTAATTAAAAAGGGATTGTACTAGATCCATACTATATACTTCTTTACTAATAGTGATTTTATTCTATCAAGAAGCGTCACCATTTTACTATTTATTTTTATCTGCACGTTTAGCTAAAAAGCGACCAAACAAGTTTAAAAGTAAAACAAAAAGAAACACCACTGATAATAAAACAAGTATTTTCATGGAAAAGCACTGACTATTTATTCATAGATAATTCAAAACTACCCTACTTTGAATTTCAATTCTAGTTATAACGATAAAACAAATAGATATGTAAATTAGATATAAGTATTAAGGTAAAAAGCCTTTAATGCTTTGTAAAAAATTACCTTCACGCGTGTGATTAGAGTGAATTTTAGGCAAAGGCATGCCTGGCAGTGATTCAAATTACTTTTCTGATTGTCAATTTCACTAAAATCTCTACAATATGGCGCTTTACATGCGTCGTTAATCTTCACTTTTAATTGTTAAAAGTGAAATCTGGCTCTATACAGCCAACATTTAGGAAGTAACATGATTTCCAATGAAGCCAAACTCGTAAAGCAAGCCTTAATAGCAAGTGGCCTTGAAACCCCACTTAAAGATGTAGGTTTAAGTCCAGAGCAAAAATATGAAAAAATTAAAGACTTATTTACAGAGGTAGTTGATACGCTTGGTTTAGATTTAGAAGATGATAGCCTAAATGAAACTCCTCACCGTATTGCTAAAATGTATGTTCGTGAAATCTTTGCTGGGCTGGATTACGAAAATTTCCCAAAAATCGCATTGATTGAAAATAAAATGAAAGTTGATGAAATGGTTAAAGTGAATAACATTTCATTGACTAGTACATGCGAGCATCATTTTGTGACGATTGATGGTTACGCAAAAGTTGCTTACATTCCAAGTGAAAAGATAATTGGCTTATCTAAAATCAATCGTATTGTGCGTTTTTTTGCAAAGCGTCCACAAGTTCAAGAGCGCCTTACACAACAAATACTCATTGCATTACAAACGTTATTAGAGACAGAGAATGTTGCGGTTTCAATTAATGCAACACATTACTGTGTTAAAAGTCGTGGTGTGATGGATGCAACCTCAGATACGTCAACAACTGCTTTAGGGGGTATTTTTAAAACAAATACCAATACACGTTCTGAGTTTTTGGCAGGATAAAAATGGGTGTGATAACTTGATTATCACACCCTTAAAACTTAGCTTTGAGTTTGAACACTCTTTACAAATTCAACAACCGGCACACCATTACATTTCAAAGCTTTTACTTTAGCTGAACGTTTTGCTACCGCTTTAACACCTAAACTAGCAGCTTTTGCACATAACTGTGTCGCACTGCTGTCATCAACTAATTCAAACTTTTCCGTTGATAAATTTGCTGCTTCTTTTGCTTTAGCAAATTGTTTAAGTGCAACACCATTACATTCAATGTCTGAATAATGTTTACTGATAAACACGCCTTGTGATTTTGCGAACGACTTAGCCGCTTGAAATCCATCTGCTTTGGCTACATTACATACTGAAGTATAAAATGTATTTGGTGCAACATCGTTACTTGCGAAGGCAACTGATGACGCAGTGAGAGAAAGTACTGTTACTAGCTTTAGCATAATATAGCTCCTAAATGAATTTTGAGCGAATTATATACACTGTTTTTTGTTTAACAATGAAAATATTAGCCAAAATCAAACTGTCTACAAATTAATCTAGTTCAGTGTACATTAAGCTCACATTTGCAACAGTTTGTTAGCAAAACACGCTTTTTGTTGATAAGGAAAACGCGTAAAAATGAAAGTAAATCGGATGTGGTTAGTATTATTAATTTGTTTTTCTGGTTTTGGATATTCAAACGTTGGTTGTTTAAATACACAGCAAACTGAAACTATAAATAACAAAAACATGACTATTAGAGTGATGACAGCAAATGTTGCACATGGTCGCGCTACTAATTTCTCGCAATTAACAACATCAACAGAAGAAATAAAACAAAATTTAGATGCGCTATCCGAACACATTAATTTTCATAAGCCAAGCATCGTTGCACTCCAAGAGCTTGATTCCCCCTCTTGGTGGAGCGGTAATTTTGATCATGCAAAACGCTTAGTTGAGAACACATCTTTTGGCTATTATATGGTTACTAATCATGTTGATGCTTGGTGGGGTAAGTATGGCACTGGAATATTGTCTAACTATCCCTTACAAAACTGCAAAGGGTTTACCTTTGCACCTAGCTTTCCAACGACAAATAAAGGATACAGTTATGCCGAAATAGATTTGGGATACGACCAACTTATAGGCTTAGTGTCGCTGCATTTGGATTTTTCGCGGGTATCTGTGAGAACTCAACAAATAACTGAGTTAACAAAACAGCTAAAACAAAATAAAAAACCCCTCATTATTATGGGTGACTTTAACACTGATTGGCGCTGGCAAAGCTCAGTAGTAAAGACACTGAGCGAAGATTTTGATTTAACCTTGTTTCAGCCCGAGTCAAACACGTTAAACACATTTGGTGATAAGCGTATCGATTGGATCATTGTCTCTCATCATTTTAAGTTTAAACAGTATAAAACGGTTGGCGCTGGTTTATCTGACCATTTATTTGTCATTGCGGATCTTATTTATGACCCTAATTAAGCTAATTCTTTTATTCATATTTCTTTATTCATTTAAAGTTTTGGCCGTAATGCCTAAGGACATTCAATTTTTAATAGAGCAAGTAAAAAGTAGTGACTGTACTTTTTTCAGAAATGGTACTGCGTATACAGCCAAAGACGCAGCAAATCATCTCACATTGAAATATAACAATGGAAAACGCTACGCAAAAAATGGCGATGATTTTATAAACAATCTTGCGAGCAAAAGTTCATGGACAGGCATAAGTTATAAAATGAAATGCCCTAATTCAGAAGAAATTACTACCAAAAAATGGCTCTTAGACCAATTAAAGTATTACAATAATTCTCTAGACCACGCTAAATAACTTGCAATACGGATTTATTACTGTATAGTGCACCCTCTCCGGCAAGCGCTGTGTTTTGGGACTTTATCAGCCATTCGTCGGAATTAACGCTTTAAATGCGTTTACTGTGTGACGAGGTAAAGACCAAACATAATTGATGAGCTCAATGTTCATTGGTGCTATATGCTGCCATGTATATTTCTACATTTGGCCTCTACCTCCGTGTATCTTAATTAGGCGAAAGCCGCAAAAAAGTTGAGTAGTAGATGTCAAACGACAAAATTTTATTCGAAGAACTAGCCCTTCCTACCCCTATTCTAAGTGCGATTACAGAACTAGGTTTTGTAGAGCCAACCCCGATTCAACAACAGTCTATTCCGGCGTTACTTGCAGGTCATGATGTACTTGGTGAAGCACAAACAGGTACTGGTAAAACAGCCGCATTCGGTTTACCACTTCTTGCACGTATTGATGAAAATGTAAATGCACCACAACTGCTTGTGGTATGTCCTACACGTGAGCTTGCTATTCAGGTAGCTGAAGCAATTACAGATTTTGCTAAAAACATTCGTGGCATTAATGTTGCGACTGTTTATGGTGGTCAGTCTTATACAATTCAAAACCGCGACTTAAAACGTGGCCCACAAATTGTTGTTGGTACACCTGGTCGTATGATGGACCACATCGAAAAAGGCCGTTTAAACCTAGATAATCTAAAAGCATGTGTATTAGATGAAGCTGATGAAATGCTTAACATGGGCTTTTTAGACGATATCGAGTGGATCTTAGATCATGTTCCAGAAGATACGCAAATGGCGTTTTTCTCTGCAACTATGCCTGCGCCAATCAAAAAGATTACTTCTCAGTTCTTAACTGATCCTGTACACGTAAAGATTGCCGTTGAAAAACAAGCGAAAGCAAACATTACACAGCGCGCATGGCGTGTAGGTGCAATCGGCAAAACAGCTGGTCTTGAGCGCATTGCAGAAGTTGTAGATTACGATGCAATGATCGTATTCGTTCGTACTCGTAACGATACGCTTATTTTAAGTGAGCACCTTGTAAATAAAGGTTTCAAAGCAGCAGCGCTAAATGGTGATATGCAACAACAAGATCGTGAGCGTATTGTTGATCAACTTAAGAATGGTCGTATCCATATTCTTATTGCAACAGACGTTGTAGCGCGTGGTTTAGACGTTCCTCGTATCAGTCACGTAATTAACTATGATTTACCATTTGATAGCGAATCATATGTTCACCGTATTGGTCGTACAGGTCGTGCAGGCCGTGAAGGTGAAGCGATTTTATTTGCTTCGCACCGTGAAATGCGTTTATTAAACCGTTTAGAGCGTGCAACAGAAGGTGAAATCACACCGTTTGAAATGCCTGATGCAAGCCAGTTAAGCAAACACCGTATTGAAAAGACAAAAGAAAAGCTTGTAAACGTAGCTGCAAGCCCGAATCTTGATAAGTACGCAGAAGTGTTGGCAAAATTCACTGAAGAAACTGAAATCACGACAGAGCAACTTGCTGCAGCGATGCTATATCAGTTACAGCAAAAGTTACCGTTATTCCCGCAAGCTGATCCAATTGATAAGCGTGGTGAACGTCGCGGTCGTGATGGCATGCGCAATGAACGTGGTGATCGTGGCGAGCGTCGTGGTCGTGATGGCGGCCGTGAAGGTGGTCGTGAACGTCGTAACCCAGGTGATTTTGCTACTTATAAATTTGCTGTTGGTCGTGCACAAGGTGTTAAACCTAGTGATATCGTTGGCGCAATTGCAAACGAAGTGCGTATTAATTCACGAGAAATCGGTAACATTAAATTGTTTGATAATCACTGTCATGTTGAATTACCAAAAACGTTACCAGGCCAAGGTTTTGAAAAGCTGATGAATGTTACAATTCGTCGTCATAAAATCAACCCAAGCTTAGTTGAAGGCGCGGCACTTAATGCTGGCTACGATTCTGACAATCGTGGTAAACGTCCAGCTCGTAAACGTGAACGTTTTAATGATGATCGTTCAATGAAAACGTTTAAAAAGAAAACAAGCAAGCCTAGAAGAGAAGAACGTTCAGTACCTACTTTTAACTAGTAACGTATTTTTATTCTGAAAAAAGCCATGCATTGCATGGCTTTTTTGTTATGGAATACTTACAAATTTCAACAACAAAAAACGTGAAAACACAGCGTTATCATCACATACTATAAAACACAAAGATTAGTAAATTAACTAAGGTAACATTTGCGTTTTATAGCTCGTTTTACCATTGGTTCCATATTCATTGCCACATTAAATGCATGTAGCAGTATCTCAGGAAGCCAATTATTCACAAATTATAATCAGCAAATTGCGCCTGTCAGAAGTGCGCTCACACGTAATGATGTAGCTAATGCACCATCATTATTGCCTGCACTTTCAGACAATAATGTTTCTTTTACGCTAAATCAGCTTGAAAAAGGTCGTGTAATGCAACTTAATCATCAATTTGAACAGAGCAAAGATGATTTTAATACTGCGCTAACACACATAGATGCGCAGAATTTTGCTGCATCAATCGAAATAAGCAAAGGGTTAGAAACCACGGCGTCATTTTTAACAAACGATAATGTTCGAGAATATTTCGTCCCCTACTATGAACAAACCATGGTTCATACTTTACAGGCACTTAATTTTATAGCGCTTAATGACATTGAAGCTGCATTAGTTGAAATAAGAAGGGCCAATTTAGTTCAAGAACAAGCACTAAAGGTAAATGTTGGTTCACTAGAGAAAGCCGCACTTAATGCAAATATTGATTTAAATGAGCTGTATGACAGTTACCCGAGTATGGACACACTCATTGGTGATGTTAAAAATGGATTTCAAAACGCCTTTACGTTCTATTTATCAGGATTTCTATACGAAGCTGTAGGAGAATACAACTCAGCTTACATAGATTACAAACGTGCCATTGAAATATTTCCAAATAATACCTACTTGCAGGATGATTTATTACGATTAGCCAAATATTTATCTTTTGATGATGAATATCATTTATTCAAGCAACAATTTAATCGAACCTCTCAAAGCAATCATTCTAAGCTAAGCCCGGTTCTCATTGTTTTTGAGCAAGGACTGATTCCGGAAAAAGTAGAATCACGCATTGATTTACCTATATTCACATCAAAAAATGATATGCGTTTTTACAGTGTAGCAATGCCAAGTTATAGCGAGGGTTTTTCACAGCAAAGATCAGCAGTGGTTAATGTTAAAAAAAATAACATGACGACAGAGCCTATTGTTAATTTGTCATCCCTTGCTGCTAAAGATTTAAAAGATCGTATGCCAGGAATTGTTGCAAGGCAAATTACCCGCTTAATAGCAAAAGAAGAATTTCGCCAAAGTGCAGCAAGAAACGGTGGCGATATAGGAAATATTATTGCTACGCTTTACAACCTCGCAAGCGAACGTGCTGATACGCGTTCGTGGCTAACACTGGCAAATAATTACCAAGTTGCTAAAACCTACTTACCTTACGGTGAGCATATTCTAAATATTGATTTTAATGGGCAAACACGCTCCATCACGATTAACTCTCAAGCCAAACAGTCGGTTTTAATTAAAGTTGTCTCTATTGGCTCAACCTTTAACACTTCTGTTTATACGATATAGGTGAAGTTATGAAACATACTATCGCGCTTTTTATTTTACTAATTTTTTTACAAGGATGTGCCAACAAACCGGTCACATCAGGTACAGGAAGTGACCAAATTGCACTTAATGATTCATGGCAAAAACATCTACGAGTGGATAATAAAGAACTTGGGCAACGTTTATATATTTCCAACGTTTTAACCCGTTCAACAAATGGTTTGCTCGATGTAAACTTAGAATTAACAAGTAGTTATAAGAAAACACAAAACTTACAATATCATTTTAATTGGTTTGATAAAGATGGTTTTGTTATCGAAGAAGGTAAAGAGCCGTGGAAATCATTAGCGCTCCATGGCCATCAAGTAGTTAACTTAGGTGCAATCGCCCCAACAAAAAACGTTGCAAAATTTACGTTATATGTGCGTGAAGTTAACGAAACTATTTACCGTTTTTAATGCATAACCAATAAAATTTTGAAGGTATTTTATGAAAAAGACACTATTAGCAACCTCTATATTAACAATGCTGACACTAACAGGTTGTGCCAACCGTGAAGTTGTTACATATGGAGATGCAACCGAAGTTGAAACGGTTGATATTGGTTTTGGTTCAACCGATTTACAAAAAGTCGCTGCAGAGATGACTGATTCTTTATTAGTTTCACCTGCTATGGCTGAGTTTAGTAAAAATGGCCGCCCTATTTTCTTTGTTGAAAGAATTAAAAATAAAACCAGTGAACATATCGATACAGAATCAATTACTGATTCTATTTCGACTAAATTGTTACGTTCGGGAAGCGTACGCTTTGTTGATATGGCACGCGTTGAAGCTGCTCGCGAACAATTAACCTATCAACAAGACGGCGGTATGGTCGACGCTAATTCAGCAATCGCATTTGGCCAACATGTAGGTGCTGAATATATGCTTTACGGCAATCTCTCAAGTATCGTTAAGTTCAATAAAGATAAACAAGATGTTTATTACAAATTTACAATGCGTTTGATGGATTTAAAAACAGGATTAGTAGAATGGGCCGATGAAACTGAGATCCGTAAAAATCGTGAAAAGAAACGTATAGGCTGGTAAATATAGGATGATAAGAATATTTGTCATTATTTGTTCATTTTTTTTGCTTACTATAAGTTCATCAGTAGATGCATATGAACGCAATAAAGCTGTGCCTGTTGAAAAAGTCGTTTATGGCAAGATTGAGTCTGTACGTAGAATTACAGAAACAGAGCTTGTTCGCGATAAATCAGCAGGTTGGCATCATTTTGGTGGTGCAGTTATTGGCGGCGTCATTGGTAATCAATTTGGTGATGGTAGCGGTCAAGTTGCTGCTACCGTATTAGGCTCTTTAATTGGAGCTTCAATTGCTAACAATCACTCGTCACGCTATAAAGAAAAGCGCTTACAACTGATTGAATTATTCATTTTAACCGAAGATAAACAGCGTGTTATGGTCGTTCAAGATGTCGACCACAACATGCAATTTTATAAAGATAACAGTGTTAGAATTGTTTACCTAGTTGGCGGTAGTGTTCGAGTGGATACTGTTTATTGAATAAATTGAAAATACAACACGGGTATTGCAGCAATAGCAATCACTAAAATAAAGTACAAAATAATATCTTTATGTAAAGTACCTTTGTCAGCTGACTTGGCCATAGTTAAACTCCTTTTAAACTAAGGTTAATAATATGTACAAACTAGCAGAAAAGAAAGTGCTAACCACTTCTTTTCTGTATTTAACTGTTTAAAGTAGTTTTATTTTAACATTTGGTAATTCGGCTTCCAATTCCAATTCATGTCCCATTCTTAATACTTTAAACTTTATCTTCTCACCGCCTTTAAGTGATTTGGTATATTTTAGAATGTTCAAATAATTTTGTTCTTCACCTGTTAAAATGTGTGGTCCTATCGCTAAAATTACATCGCCACCTAAAATAACCGGTGTTTCATCGATAACAGCAGGAATAACGCCACCTTTTAACCCAAGTTTTTCAGCAAAACTTTGTGTTGCCACTTTTTCAATTAAAAGCCCTGCTCTTTGCGGTACATTTAGCGCTGCTGCCATTACTGGAGTTAAAAAGCTATATTCAATACCAAACCAGACCATAGGTTGGTCGATTAAAATATTCTTTACCATAGCGGTACTTGCCGCAAAACCAAGACCTTCATTTCCCCCAGATTGAGACTGAATGTAACTTACAACCCCAATCAATTCGCCGCTGGCTAGAAATAGAGGCCCGCCTGAATTACCTTGGTTGATTGCAGCATCAGTTTGAATAAATTCAATTTCGTTAAAGCTTGGGTGTTGATGAATACGTCGACCACTTAAATGCCCCACTGTTAAAGTATGCTCAAGCCCATAAGGAGTGCCGATAACAAATACTTCATTGCCAATTTGGGCTTTATTTGAATCGCCTAATTTAACGAAAGGGAAATTTTTGTCATTTGTGATTAATTTAATAAGCGCAATATCAGCAGCCTGAAAACTAGCAATTACCTTCGCTTTGTACTCACCACGGTTTTTTACATTAACAGTTAACTCATCTGCACTATTTACAACATGCGCAGCAGTTAAAATTAACCCCTCTTTATTAATTAGCGTGCCAGTTCCTAAGCTGCTTGCTGTTTTAGTGACTAACTGGTTTGCTTCGGCACGCACCTCTTGGGTGTCTGAATAAATAATAACGACTGATTTATCAAGTTTGTTATAAAGGGAGCTGTAATCCTTAGCAACAAGTGATAAAGGAATAAAAAGAAAGGTGATGAGTAAATTTTTTAACACTATTGTTCCTTAATGTGTATTGAGTTAGCTAATATTTTTTATTTTAAACAAGGATAAGTAAATAAAAAATTTAGTTAAAGTGTAAGAAGAGGTACTAACACAGAGTTAGTACCTCAAAAAAATTAAAGGCTTTTTGGGTAATCAACACCTAGCCAAACTTTGAATAAGGCTTTTTGTCGACGTGATGGATTTTTCGCTAAACGTATGTTTTTAGGTTTGTTTGCTTTTTCGCTCAATGTAAGTTGAGTTGTATTTAGAGTATCACGACGGAAGTAACTGATTTCGATTTGTTCGCCAGCGTTAAAACGTTTAATGTATTTATCAAATGATTCACTAATACGCTTACCATTTACCGCAATAACAATATCACCCGTGGTTAATCCAGCTTGCCATGCAGCACCGTTTCTCTTAACGCGTTCTACAAATAATTGACCATTTTCATACTTACCTGACATTTCAGCTTGGGCTTCAAAGGTAACATCTTTAGGATATTCAAAAACTAGTCCAACTGTATTTAGCATCTGTTCAAAATTAAGTTCAGCTGGGGAATCAACATTCTGTTGCCACCATGAATTGTAGTCTTTACCTGATACGGTTTTTAAAATCTGTTTAACATCCTGATTTGTGAAACCTTTAGGCAATGGAAAGTCTTTATACAGTGTTTTATGTACGTCGCGATAGCTTACCTTTCCTTTACTATCTTCAATTAATTTTGCATCAAGCGCCCAAGAAATAAGCGCCCCTTCGCTGTAAATATTAGTGGAATAATTAATATCATGATCGCCGCCTTGATTAATCCATTTATCAAAACTAGTGTCTGCAGCCGATTGAATTTCTCTACCAGGGCGTTCAAGGTGTTTATTTATATTTTTTGATAGACCTTTGAAATACTCTTTAAGCGTTATAATACCGCCACGAATAAGCAGTAAATCATCAAAATAACTTGTTGAGCCTTCAGCAATCCAAAGTAAATCGGTGTAATTATGGTCTGTATAATTATAAGGCGTGAGCCCTTTTGGACGATATCCTTTTATATTCCATGTGTGAACAAACTCATGAGATGCAGTAGTAATAAAACCTATGTAATCATCTCGTTCAAAAAAGGAATCACGTTGCCTTTGTATTATGGTTGAATTTAAATGCTCAGTAGCGCCACGTGCACCACTGGTTGCATGCACCATAAATACATAGCGGCTATATGGATAAGCGTGCCAAATATCTGTGCCTGTTTTCACAAGTTTTTTTAAGTCAGTAATCATTTTATCTGTGTCATAATTACCCTCCCCCCAAATAACAAGTTCATAGTCGCGGCCATCGACTTGCCATTTGAACAATTTGTTGATGCCTGTTTCAATCGGTGAATCGACTAAAACATCATAGTTTTTTGCAACAAATTGGTGCTCATGCTTCCCATTTTCCATACCTGATACACTGCGCCAATTATCAGGCACGTTTAAATCAACTGTTACATTTTCATCTCGGTATTGTTCTGAAAACATAAAGAAACCTGAGGCATCAATAAAGGCATGACTGTCATCAATATGACGCGAACGCATGGCTAATTCATTAGCATAAACTTCATAAGAGATAGTAACTTTAGAAGTTGGCAAAGCGTCAATTTTCCATGTGTTTGAATCTATTTTACGCCAGTTTAAAGCATTGCCTTTATCATCTTTAGCTTCAAATAAACGAATCCCATTGGCCATATCTAATAATTCATAACGGCCTGTGCGCCAAGAGGGTAAAGAAACTTCGAGTGTGTTGTTTCCGCTTGGAAAAATAACATCAACTTTGCCAATATGATGAGAGCCATTTTCAATAGTAAGGTGGTAATTTACATCAGCAAAAGACACTGAACTAAACGCGCTCGTGGCTAATAGCAAAATTGGAGATAGATAAGATTTCATTCTGATACTTATAAAGTGAAATTTTATAAACCCTAACAATTTCAGCAAATGAGCGCTACTTTTAGCGATTAAATTCGTAAATAGAACTATGCTTAAATATAGCGATATTTGGGGTCGAAATTAGTGGTACATTGAGATAAACTTTAAGCGCTTAAAAGAAATAGGTAAAAATCACGGTGTCTCAGCAAGTTAGTATACTACGCACGAAGTTAGATTCGGCTATTAAAGGGCGTAAACAACTCGAACATGCATATAAAGTTCAAATTGACTATTTAACACAATTTATTGCTAAATTATCGCTCGTTTGTAAAGGATTAGATCTCGAATTAGATAATCGACTTGCTAAGTATCGCAGTACGATTCAAAAAGGTGTAGATTATGAGCACCTTGTCCCCCTACTAGAAGAAATTTCTAAACTTTTCAAAGATCAAGCAAATCGCGCAGAAACCAACCTAAAAGCACTGCATCAAAGTGTTGAAACTGCGGGTAAAAAATTACAAAAGCGCCAAGGTTTACCAGACGAACTGCGTCGTAATCTTCGTGTATTACTAACCAATGATTTAGAAAACGTAAAAGCAACAACTGAATTCATACCCGTTCTTACAAGGCTAGTTGAAATCTATCATTTGGTACTTGAGAAGAAAGCAGAAAGTAATGCGCCTGCAAATAGCATTGAATCACCAGAACTTGCGCAAGAATTACAAAATTTAATGAGTGAGCTTGCTTTTGAAGGTGAAAGTGGAAAACGCATTGATGCCATTAAACAACGAATTTCAAGTGATTTTAACCTAGCTGTATTATTAGAATGCTGCGTTGAAATTATTCGTATTATTGTTGAAACAATTTCACAAGAGCGCGCCTCAGCTCAAAAATTCCTATTTGCGATAAATGAGACTCTCTCTTTATTGCAAGAAAGCTTAATGGAATCGGTTAAGCGCTCTAGTAAAATTAATTCACAAATGGAAAGCTTAAATAAGCAAATCCAACAAAAAATGAATAATATTAGCCAAGATGTGGACGCCGCTCAAAACATCAATACGCTAAAGCAATTAATTGCAGAAAAAATGGAATCACTTACCTGTGATTTAGCTGAAAAAGAAAAGCTCGAACAACAAGAACGCGAAGAACTTGTTAAAACCTTAAAAGACATGGGCGAACGTGTTAACAAGCTTGAGAAAGAAACGGAACATTACCAAGAACGCTTGGCTGAGCAGCGCTTTAAAAGTTTACAAGATAGCCTAACACAATTACCCAATCGTGCTGCGTTTGACGAACGTTACGCCCTTGAATACAACACATTCAACCGCGATCGTCATGATTTATGTATCGTAGTTGCCGACATTGACCATTTTAAGTTTATCAATGATAACTATGGTCATAGTGCGGGTGACAAAACTCTCCAAGTCGTAGCTAGAGCGCTTAAAAAGGCAATACGTGTTACTGATTTCATTGCTCGTTTTGGCGGTGAAGAATTTGTTTTAATCATGCCACATAGCAAACTTGAACAGATCAGCGTACCGCTTGAAAAATTGCGTCGTGCAATTAAAACAATCCCATTTAAATTTAAACAAAAATCGGTTTCTATCACTATTTCTTTTGGCGCAACCCAATTAAGAGAAGGTGACTCGATGCAAGAGGCTTTTGACCGCGCAGATGAAGCGTTATATGAAGCTAAAAACTCAGGTCGAGACCGTATTGTATTAAAAAAATAACTTGTTTAGTCTCTGATAAAAACTATATTTAAATTAAGTGCTTATTGATAATCCATCAATAAGCACATTTCTAAATTAGTTTTAGACGTACAAGGAGACGCCTATGCAAGTACAGATCAATCCATCTGGTGCGCTCGATTTACTTTCTCAACTAGAAGTTGAAGCACTTAAACGCTCTTCCACAAGCGAACTGTATCGCTTATTTCGTAATTGTTCGCTCGCCGTTTTAAATGTTGGCAGTCATACCGACTCTAGTGTTGAAATTTACGATAAATATAAAAATTTTGATATAAACCTGCTATGCCGTGAAAGAGGCATAAAAGTGGAATTACTTAACCCACCTGAACATGCCTTTGTTGATGGTAAAATTATTACTGGTATTAATGAGCATTTGCTGGCTGTAATTCGCGATATTCTGTTTATTAAAGATAAATACCAAGACGGTAAAATTAACTTAACTAGCTCGTCTCATATAACCCATGTGGTATTTGATATGCTACGAAATGCACGCGTATTAAAGCCAAGTGAAGACCCAAATATGATTGTGTGTTGGGGCGGACATTCAATCAAAGAAGAAGAATATAAATATACCAAAGAAGTGGGTTATCAACTTGGCTTACGAAATTTAAACATTTGTACAGGATGTGGCCCAGGTGCAATGAAAGGTCCTATGAAAGGGGCAACAATTGGCCACGCAAAACAGCGTTTTACACAAAGCCGTTATTTAGGATTAACTGAACCAAGCATTATTGCGGCTGAGCCCCCTAACCCTATCGTAAATCAACTAGTCATATTGCCTGATATTGAAAAACGTTTAGAAGCATTTGTGAGAACAGCACACGGTATTATCATTTTTCCTGGGGGCGCAGGTACCGCAGAAGAACTGTTATATTTACTTGGCATTTTACTTCACCCTGAGAACGCGAAACAGGTGTTACCCGTTGTGCTTACTGGGCCTGAATCTGCAAGAGCATATTTTGATGAACTCGTAAAATTTGTAAAAGACACTTTAGGGGATGAAGCTTTAGCTAAATTTAAGGTGATTATTGATGATCCTGAAGCGGTTGGGAAATATTTTACCGAAAATATGAGTAGTGTTCGCGAATACCGTAAAGAACGTGGAGATGCTTACCATTATAATTGGTCATTAAAAATTGAACCTGAATTTCAGCTACCTTTTATGCCTACGCATGAAAATATGGCAAATTTAAACCTAGAAATTAACCAGCCGAAAGAACAACTCGCAGCTAACTTGCGCCGTGCTTTTTCAGGCATTGTTGCTGGTAATGTAAAAGATGAAGGAATCAAAGCCATTAAGCGTCACGGGGTATTTTCACTTTCAGGCGACAAGTCGCTGATGTTAAAGATGGATAAATTGCTTTCTGCTTTTGTAGCTCAAGGAAGAATGAAGCTCCCAGGTGCTGTATATACTCCCTGCTATAAGATTGAAACTTAAGTTTTTCGCTAAAAGTATGTAAAATGGCGCGTTAATCGCGCCTTTTTATTTAATTCAAAATAAAAAGACATCTATTCATTAAGGTTGTTAGGTTATCCATGGCTACACATCTGCTGTTAATTGATGCATTAAATTTAATTCGTAGAATTTATGCTGTAGATAGTCAACAATCAGGTAATAGCCCTGAACTTGCAATAAAAAATACTTTCTTTCGTGTGCAAAATGCCACAAGAAAACTGTTAAAGCAGAGCCAAGCAACTCATGCCATAGCTGTTTTTGATGGGGAAGAAAGCTGGCGTTATCATTATTATTCTGGCTATAAACAATCACGTAAACCAATGCCATCTGAACTTGCTAAGGCATTACCTGAAATTTATAAAGCGTTTTCAGACCTTGGTATAACTGTGTATGTACCAGAGCATGATGAAGCAGACGATGTAATAGCTACCCTCGCCTCAAAAGCATCAGAAAATAACATACAAAGTACGATTGTTTCGACTGATAAAGGGTTTCTCCCTTTCTTAAATGAACACATCTTTGTTTATGACTATTTCAAAAGTGTTTTTATTACCCCATCTGATGTTGTAACTAAGTTTTCTATCAAACATCATCAGCTTGTTGATTTTTGGGCTTTAAATGGCGATAAAACTAACGATATACCAGGTGTACCTGGTATTGGGAAACAAGGCGCGATAAATCTTTTAACGACATTTCAAAATGTACAAAATGCCCTTGACTGTGAAACGCCGCCAGATGAGTTAAAACGTGTTTTCAACAAGTTGAATGGCAATCATGAAGATTATATTCGTGCTAAGCTATTGGTAAGTTTGCGTCAAGATATCCATCTTGGTTTCAGTCTAAAAGCATTACGTTTACCGAGCTTCCAATATGAATAATAAAATACTTAAATACATAGTCTTAGGTCTGGGCGTTTATGCAATTGCAGCTGGACTAATTATAAATTTTTATAAAGATGATCCTCAAGGCATGTATTGGCAAGATAGAGAGTCTTTTAACAAACGCTATTTAAGTAAACTTAAAGTTGATACGCCCGTATTTTTAGATCAAGTATTCAATAATCTTGGCTCTCCTGACCTAACATTTGCAAAACGTTCAGGTGAAGATGTCTTCCAAATCATATATTATCGCACTCAGCATGAACATTCTGATGGTATCACTACCAAAGATGAGTGTACTGGGATGTTCTTTAAGAATGAACAACTGGTTGCATGGGGACCTGGCGCAGAAATTGCCTATGAAAAAGTGCATTAATATATTTAACGGATTTGTGAGTGACAATAGCTAAAAAATTAGAAGAATGCTGTCAAAGTTTTGAAAAGATCTTCCAACTATTTTCAACGAAACAACAATGGCACCTTGCTTACCCACAATTAGTCAATTCTGCTACACAACTTGAAGCTTTCTTTCATCAACATCAACATGTCGCGATTGCTGACCTTGCAATTTATGATGGCAATTTTGATTATGCAACAAATTTGCTTAAACGACAGTGCTTTATAATCTGTATACTTGCAAAGTTAATTGGTTTAAATAGAATCGCGACTGTTAAATTATTACAAAGTGCTATTTCTCAGCTAGTTTCAGTAAGAGAAGAATTAAATACGGTAGGTGCAGGAAAAACTTTAACTGTTGAACAACGTAAATCTTATCATGCACGTTTCCGTCAAAGTTATGCCTTTTTAAAGTCGCATATTTCACAGCTGCCTTTGGTACAAACAGAGTTGGTAAACATTATAAAAAAACGCCCTGTTTACTCTCAGCATTCTGCCATCGTACGTTTAAGTTTTGCCCTTGCAAAGCGAAGCACCCACTCAAAATCAAAACGACCTCATTCATTTAAGCAGTGTATTAGTAAGGTCTATTTTAAACTTGCTAATGCTTATGAGAAAAACCTGCTAACATTAATGGCAAATATGTTTAACCAGCCAATTCCTGGTGAATATGTTCATTTTGAAGGTGCTGAGTATCTTGTGTTGGGTTCAGTATCAGAAAAAAAACTATTGTGCTATCACGTTATCAATAGCGCATTTATTGAAGTAAGAAACACAGTTAAAGCAATCAAATCGCCTCAAAATAGCTTTGCTAAATCATCAGATTACTATCAATTATGGGAAAAACTACCTCAACTATTACCGGTTATTAGCCCACCCTTTATCGATGAATATTTTTCTCGTCAGGACCTCATTACCATCAGAAAAGCAGCGTATTTCAGCATGGGAAAACTCATTTCTGAGCTTAATAAAAACCCAAATGCGCAAATGCTTATTTTTAATTTAAGTGAACGCTTTTCATCTTCTAAAATTAACGATGTTAGACATGCAATTGCACTTGTTGGCGTTGAACAACTTCCAGATTTACTAGAAAACCAACAGTTAGTACAGCGCCTTGATGCGATTGGAAAGCTCAATTGGCAAAGCGTTGCCACGCGCATTAAATTATTAATTACCTTTATAGAAAGTTATAAATCGGTTGATCCTCACTTCCCTTGCCAAAAAGTAATTAACTTTGCATTAAAGTACATAGCATTCTTGTTTAAAATTTATCCTCACGGGGTGTTATTACCTATTAATAACACCTTACCAAACATAAGCTTAAATCTACTTACAACCACTGTTAATTTTTATAGTGTGCATAAAATTGATTTACCTGAACAAGTTCAAAGCAATCCGTTTTATGAAATATCACAGCCAAAGTTTGATTTAACCGAAGCAAGCTCTATACATAGCGCATGCTATTTACATATGGTTTTACTTAATTGTGTATTTCTAGGTAAACAACTTAATACATTAACAGCCTATGAAAAACAGCAACTAACATTTGCACAAAAACAGCTTGGCATAGAAGATTTAGATAAATATTTAGCCAAGTTATTAGACTTTAGTCCTGTTAACCCGCTTTTATAGCAACATATACCGTCATTTTTATGTGTTTTGTGGATTAATCCACTAAAAATTGCTATAAATAGCCGTTGAATAATAATCCGAGATGGCATTAATAACTAATCAGTTAATAGTAATGTCATATTCGTTCGAAACAATCTCACGTAAAATGATATCCAGCCGGATGTCATGTTTCAGTTAAAGGAAAATTTAATGTCTAAGCAAACCATTACGGTTATTAAAGGCGATGGTATCGGTCCAAGCATCATTGATTCTGCGCTTGAGATCCTAAATGCAGTTGGTTGCGATTTTGAATACGAATTTGTTGATGCAGGTCTTACTGCGTTAGAAAAAACAGGTGAATTGCTACCACAAGCTACACTTGATGCAATCGAGCGCAACAAAATTACATTAAAAGGCCCACTAACAACTCCTGTTGGTGAAGGTTTTACATCAATTAATGTAACGTTACGTAAAAAGTTTAACCTTTACGCAAATGTTCGTCCTGTAAAATCTTTTGAAGGTACAAAAGCACGTTACGATGATATCGATATCATTACAATTCGTGAAAATACTCAAGGTATGTACTCAGGTTTAGGTCAGGTTGTATCAGAAGATGGTACTGAAGCTGAAGCAATGTCAAAAATCACACGTGAAGGTGCAGAAAAAATTGTAACTTTCGCATACGAACTTGCTAAGCGTGAAGGTCGTAAAAAAGTGACAGCGGTTCACAAAGCCAACATTCTTAAATCAACGTCAGGTCTTTTCCTTAAAGTAGCACGTGAAGTTGCAGAGCGTTACCCTGAAATTGAATCTGCTGAAATGATTGTTGATGCAACATGTATGAAGCTAGTTATGAATCCTGAAGAATTCGATGTAATGGTTACAACTAACCTATTTGGCGACATTCTTTCTGACTTATGTGCTGGCCTTGTAGGTGGTTTAGGTATGGCGCCTGGTGCTAACATTGGTAAAGATGCGGCTATTTTTGAAGCTGTACACGGCAGCGCACCAGATATTGCTGGTAAAAATTTAGCAAACCCAACTTCTGTAATTTTAGCGTCTATTCAGATGCTTGAATATTTAGGTGAAGCTGATAAAGCTGAGCGAATCAGAAATGCTATTGCACATGTTATTAAAACAGGTGATCGTACTACCCGTGATTTAGGTGGTAGCCACGGTACAACTGATTTCACACAAGCGGTTATCGAAGCGCTTTAATTTAAAAAGGTGACGTAAGTCACCTTTTTTTATCGCATTTTCTTGCCTTTTAAATCTGCCATTTTAGACTACTCTCGCTGACAATCAGTAAACGAGGACACAATGAAACTAATAAAAACAGCTTTAACTGTTGCATTAAGCATGGCTGCAACTGCAACAATTGCTAATGACACACTCACACTCGAAGATTTAACTAAAATTCAATCTGTAGGACAAACAGTAATTAGCCCAAATGGCGATACTGTTGCATTTACCCGTTCAGTGCCACGTGAAATTTATGTTGAAAAAGACGGTTTTAATTATTCAGAACTTTTCTTAACTGATGCTAAAGGCAATGAACGCCCTTTCATCACGGGTAAAGTAAATATTTCAAGCCTAGAGTATTCAGCTGATGGTAAATTTGTTTATTTCTTAGCAAAATTCAAAGAAGACAAATTCAAATCGCTTTACCGTATTCCTGTTGATGGTGGTCAATGGCAGAAAGTTATCGCGCTTAAAGGCACTTCAATTTCTTCATATGATTTAAGCCCTGATAATAAGAAGATTGCAATTATTGCAAAGCCTGCCAAACCAAAATCTGATAAAAAATTAAAAGAACTCGGTTTTAAAGCTGAAACCTATGAACTTGGCCTTACTAATTCAGAGTTAATGATCACTGATTTAGCAGTAACTGATGATGCTTTAACTTTAGATGGAATGGCACTAAACACTTACGTAAGTGATGTTAATTGGTCAAGCGATGCTCAACAGTTGCTTGTTAAAACACAGCCTTCTGCACTTATCGACGATAAGTATATGAAATCTACATGGCACGTTTATGATTTAGCACAGCAAAAAACAGTTATGTCATTTGCAACAGAAGGTAAATTAGGCGATGCTGAGTTTTCACCAAGCGGTGACTTTGTTGCTATTCTAGGAGCTGAAGACAAACACGATCCAGCGACAGGTCGTTTATATATAGCGAATACCAAAACAGGCAAAATTGAAAATTGGCTACCAAATTTCGAAGGTCATGTCAGTGATTTCGAATGGTCTAATAAGTCAGACACGTTGAATTTTGTAGCACAAATTGATACTGAAAGCTTTATTGCCACTATTAAACCAGGATCAACAAAGTATAAAACGACACTTAAACGTGGCAAATTAATTGCTGGTCGTTTATCAATTTCAGACTCAGATAAGACAGTTGCATTTGCAGGTCACTCACGTAAACATCCAACTGAAGCATTTATGCTACGCGGCAAAAAAGATATTCGCGTGTCTAACTCAAATGCTTGGTTAAGTGACAAACGTTTAGCTAAACAAGAAACCATCACCTTTAATGCACAAGATGGTACACGTTTAGATGGTGTACTTGTTTATCCATTAGATTACCAAGAAGGTACTCGTTACCCATTAATCATGTCAGTACATGGTGGTCCAGAGAGTCATGATAAGGATGGTTGGGTAACTAATTATTCTCGTCCAGGTCAGGTGGCAGCAGCTCGTGGATATGCCGTACTTTACCCTAATTACCGTGGTTCAACTGGTAAAGGTGTAGATTACTCTAAGCTTGGTCAAAATGACTATGCAGGTGAAGAGTTCAACGATCTTGTGCGCTTTAAACAACACCTTGTTGATAAAGGTTTAGTTGATACCAAACGTGTTGGTATCACCGGTGGTTCATATGGTGGTTATGCATCTGCATGGGCTGCTACAAAACTAACTGAACACTTTGCAACATCAGTTATGTTTGTAGGTGTAACTAACCAATTATCAAAATTTGGTACAACCGATATTTCAAATGAAATGCATTTAGTTCATGCACGTTCATATCCTTGGGATAAGTGGCAATGGTATTTAGAGCGCTCACCAATTTACTGGGCTGGTCAGTCTAAAACACCATTATTAATTATGCATGGTAAAGATGATCCTCGTGTTCACCCTGCACAATCAATGGAACTTTACCGCTATATGAAAGTGCAAGGCAAAGATGTTCGCCTTATTTACTACCCAGGTGAAGGTCATGGCAATAAGCGTATGGCTGCAAAATATGATTACAGTTTACGTTTAATGCGCTGGATGGATAATTACTTACTTGATGGCAAAACTGAAATGCCAGCATATGAAATTGACCATGCAGCAAAATTAAAAGCAAAAAAAGAAGAAACTAAATAAATATTTATTTTAATTTCTTTATTATAAAGGCCCTAGTGGCCTTTTTTTATTAATATTGCTTACGCGAAATTTTGCATACAATCTCAATTTAAAGCATTTTCAATTCAGAAAACCCTAAACAAAGTTATTCAACGAACATAAACTACGTGCATTTTGATTATTCCAAAATAAATTATGCTTTTTGAAGTGTTAAGCGTTGACAATAGTTAACAAAAATAATACAAATACGTTAATAATTTTTTAGAGCAAATTTAAATGACATTATTTCTACTTCTAACTGTCTTCGTCCTGGTCTTAGTTAAGTCGCCAGCGGGGAGTTATTAGTTAATTTTGTCACATTGAATTTAACAAACCCCCGCAATAAAGCGGGGGTTTTTTTTATCTACTGCACAGAGGAATGAGGATGGACAGTAATAAAATGTCAGGTGCTGAGCTTGTTGTACAAGCGTTAAAAGCCCTTAAGGTTAAATATATTTTTGGCTACCCAGGTGGAAGTGTTCTCGATATTTATGATGCACTTTTTGCAGAAAATGAACTTGACCATATTCTGGTGCGTCACGAACAAGCTGCAACACACATGGCGGATGGTTACGCACGTGCAACGGGTGATGTAGGTGTTGTACTTGCAACATCAGGCCCTGGTGCTACTAACTGTGTAACGGGCATTGCAACAGCGTATATGGATTCAATTCCTATGGTTGTACTATCTGGGCAAGTGCCCACCAATTTAATTGGTGACGATGCATTCCAAGAGACTGATATTGTAGGCTGCTCTCGCCCAATCGTAAAACACAGCTTTAACTGCCGCGATGCTGAAAAAATTCCGGAAACTTTAGCAAAAGCGTTTTATTTAGCTGCATCTGGTCGCCCAGGTCCAGTAGTAGTTGAATTACCAAAAGATATCCTTAACCCAGCGCTTGCCTTTGATTATGTAATGCCTGACGATATTTCAATGCGCTCTTATAGCCCAAATACTAAAGGGCATCCTAAACAAATTAAAAAAGCGGCTAATGCAATTTTAAACGCAAAACGCTTAGTTATTTATTCTGGTGGCGGTGTTGTTTTATCAGATACATCAGAGCAACTAACAAATTTAGTTGAAACACTAAACGCCCCTTGTACGAACACATTGATGGGTTTGGGTGGCATTTCCGGCACACATCCTAATTTTATCGGTATGCTTGGTATGCACGGTAATTTAGAAGCTAACAAAGCAATGGCAAATGCTGATGTTATTCTTGCTTTAGGTGCACGATTTGATGATCGTGTAACCAATAATGTGAAAAAATTCTGCCCTAATGCAACGATTGTTCAAGTTGATGTAGATCCAACATCAATATCAAAAACAATTCACTGTCATATTCCTGTTGTTGGTGATTTAGCAACTGTTTTTGACCAATTACTTACGGCTATATCTAAAAGTGATATCCAAATTGATCGCGCATCACAAGAGGATTGGTGGCGACAAATTAATAACTGGCGTGAACAACGCTGCTTAAGCTATGACACTGACTCTAAGAAAATCAAACCGCAGGCGGCAATTCAAGCTTTATATAAAGTAACAAATGGTGAAGCTTACATTAGTTCTGACGTAGGTCAGCACCAAATGTTTGCAGCGCAATATTATCCATTTGATAAACCTCGTCAATGGATCAATTCAGGTGGCCTTGGCACTATGGGCTTTGGTTTCCCTGCAGCGATGGGTGTAAAGCTCGCTTTTCCTGATAAGGAATCCGTTTGTGTAACGGGTGACGGTTCTATTCAAATGAATATTCAAGAACTATCCACCTGTATGCAATATGGTCTACCAATTAAAATTGTTTCATTAAACAACCGATCTTTGGGTATGGTTCGTCAATGGCAAGATATGATTTATGCAGGCCGTCATTCATGCTCTTACATGGAGTCATTGCCTGATTTTGTAAAATTAGCTGAAAGCTATGGCCATATCGGCATTCGCATTGATCACCCTTCAGAACTAGAAGAAAAATTAAACGAAGCGTTCTCTTATAAAGACAGACTTGTATTTATCGACATAAACGTTGATGAAACCGAACATGTTTACCCAATGCAAATTCGTCATGGTTCTGTTGATGAGATGTGGCTTAAAAAAGGAGTAAAAGCATAATGCGTCATATTTTAAGTATCCTATTAGAAAATGAGCCTGGTGCGTTGTCGCGTATTGTTGGTTTATTTTCTCAACGAGCCTATAACATTGATAGTTTGACTGTGGGCCCTACAGATGATGATTCACTATCACGCATTACTATTACTACAACAGGCAACGACCGGATCCTTGAACAAATAACAAAACAAGTAAACAAACTTGTTGATGTTCATAAAGTAATAGATTTAAGTGACGCTAGTCACATTGAACGTGAACTTTTGCTTGTTAAAGTAATGGCACACGAAGAGAAAAACCGTGCAGCAGTTACACGTGTTGTCGATATATTTGGTGCTTCAATACTCGATATGGGCAAAACCACTTATACACTGCAACTTGTTGGAGCAGTTGATAAGCTAGCGTCATTCATTGATACATTAAAAAACGAAACAGAAGTAATAGAAGTTGTGCGCTCTGGTGCTGTTGGTTTAAGCCGAGGAGATAAAGCGTTACGTCCAAAATAGGTAACGCCTTTCTATAAACAATAAAAAAGGAGCTATAAGCTCCTTTTTAAAAGTTATTGGGATGATAACTTTACAAATTAGTTAACGCTGTCTTTAAGACCTTTACCTGCTTTGAAAGTAGGGATATTAGCAGCAGCGATTTGAATTTCTTCACCTGTTTGTGGGTTACGACCTGTACGTGCTGCACGAGCTTTTACAGAAAAAGTACCGAAACCAACTAGTGCTACAGAGTTACCGTCTTTTAATGATGTAGACACTGCACCAGTGAATGCGTCTAGAGCGCGAGCTGCTGCTGCTTTAGAAATTTCTGCGTCTGCAGCGATTTTTTCAACTAATTGTGCTTTGTTCATTATAGATTCCTATCTTTATTATTTTGCCTTTGCAGACCCTATAGTTATGCATTTTTTCAGGCTTGGCAATACGTATTTGTCATTTTTTAAGCAAAAAATCTAAAAAATTTGATTTTAAGTTAGTAATTTAATGATCTGTTTTAAATTATTAGCTTAAAGTGCCTGTTGCTCTGGCTTAACGACTAATTGAATTGCTAAAAAGCACAGCCATAGACTTGCAACAGGTGATAAAAGCAGGCTAAGTAAGTCGCCGTAATTTGCAAGAAAGTAATTTAAGTCCATTTTATCATCCCATTTATAATAACGATTTACTCTATTAGTCGTGAATAGATCAAAAAAGGTTGTGTTTATTTGAATTTTTTTAAGAAAACTTATTAATCACTTTGTTTTTCAATAAAAAATATATAAAAATGGGAACAAATGGATTGCATAGAGTTTTTAAAATGAAAACACTAATAACTAAAGGGAAGTTATCTGTTGTAACGCTGTTTTTAACTTCTTTAAACACCCCTATTCTTTTCGCAAATCAAAATCAATTTGAACATGACTTTTTTTATGCTGGCGCTAAGTTTGGGTCAATTCGCTATCAACATGGTTGTGAACCATGGGCTATTGGCTGTGATAAGCGTGATACTGCTTTTGCTGGTTTTTTCGGTTATCAATTAAATGATGAGTTGTTTATTGAATCTTCATTAATCGATTTAGGTGAAGTAAATGCCACCTATTTTGAAAGTGGTTTATTTGTACCTTATCAAGGGGAAATGAATGCTTGGGACATAACAGTAGGCTATGACCTAACATTAACTGACAATTTTAAAGCATTTACGAAAATTGGTGTAGTTAATTGGTATGGTAAGAACAGCTCACCTTCATTTGAGATAAAAGATGATGGTTTTGCTGCTACTGCCTCTGTTGGTTTTAAATATGATATTGCAGACAAATGGCAAGCAAGAATAGCCTATCAATATATTGATGACCTTGGTAGCAACAAGCTAGGGAGTAGCAATGGTCATATTGGTTGGCTCGGCATTAGTTACCTATTTAAAAATTCTAAACCGATAAAAGCAGCTGAGCCAGCGCCTGTTATCAAAGAAAAACCACAAGAGCGCATTATTCCTGCTATAACAACGAAAAAAGTTGTGATTAAACCCCAAACGACGACCGTTTTATTTGATTTTGATAGCACTGCGTTTCATAAGCATTCTGATTTTATCAATTTAATTCAGCATTTAAAGCAATACCCCACAACTAGTGTTGAAATAACCGCATACACGGACTCGTTAGGTAGCGAACAATATAACCTCGCTTTATCAGAAAGACGTGCATTGAATGTAAAACAAACACTCATTGAACATGGCATTGAAAAATCCCGTATTTCCATAAACTATCGAGGTGAGTTAGACCCAATAACCAATAATGAAACAAAAGAGAATCGTCGCTTAAATAGACGCGCCACATTAGTCACATCTGAAATAGAAGTTGAAATTGCAGAAGGAACAGCAAATGACTAGGTTTTTTCAAACATTTAGTTTTATTTTTTTTAGTTTTTTACTTTCGGCCTGCGGTGGTGATAACACTGGGTTTCCTAAAAGTAAATGTGGCGGTGATAATCCTTGCCCTTCATATGCAATATCACTTGAAATCAAGCCAACAAACATTATTGCACCTTCAGGTGTTTCAGTACCTTATACGGCTTTAGCTACTTTAGATAATGGAGAAGTAATCGATGTTACAAATTCATCACAGTGGCAAACAGATGATAATCAAGTTGCCTCAATATCATCTAATGGTATTGCATCCACTATTGCTGCTGGAACTACTCAAGTTGTAGCTATTTATAACGACGAAAATGGTTTGAATGTAAGTGCAAGTACCGAACTGACAGTAAATGATAGTGATATTATTGGTCTTACAATAACGCCAATTCAACATCAGACTGTAACCGGTTTGAATGTTTTGTATAAAAGTTTTCTAAAATATAATAATGGCCAACAGTTTGATGTCACCCCCTCAGCTGGATGGTCTTCAGAAAAACCTGAAGTAGCAACAATTGCTGAAATTGACGAAAACCAGTATCAACATGTAACTGCAATATCTCAAGGCAAGTCTTTAATAGAGGCTGCATTTAAAAATCTAACTGCTAAAGCACAGTTAGTTGTATTAGAAAGTAATGCTAAGGCGCTTTTAATTACACCAGTTAATAAATCTCTTCCTGTAGGCACTCAATACCAATATCGTGCAGATTTACTGCTCGAAAATAACCATACCATCGACGTTACATTACTCGCTGAATGGAATATAGCTGACTCCACGATTGGTGAATTTAATAAAACCTTTGTTTTCTCTGCATTACAAGTTGGTACTACAAATCTAACTGCATCACTTTCATATGGTGAACTGACATTATTTGATGAAACCCCTGTAACTGTAACTGATGCAGTACCGGAGAGAATGCTTATCACCCCAGAAAACGGAAAATTCCCACTGGGTAGTCAAGGTCAATATCATGCATATGCACTTTATTCTGACGGCCACGTTGAAGATGTTACTCAGGTTTCTTCATGGCAATTAGCTGATGATATTGGTTCCATTATCCAATCAGGTGAAAATGCCGGATATGCGAAAGCAACTCAAGTAGGAACATCAAAAATAACTGCTGTATTTGGACAATTATCAACATTCACCTCGGCTGAAGTGACGAGTGCTGAGTTAGTTGAACTGTCTTTAGCGCCTCTAAATTATGTAACACCTGCAGGTACCCAAGTAGTTTATCAAGGGTTTGCAAGATTTACTGATGGCTCAACTCAAGACATCACCGCTTTAGGTGCTTGGTCTAGTAGTAATCAGACTGTTGCAAGTATTGGTTTTACTGGTGCCTTATCGGGTATAGCTCATACATTCACCCCTGGCACTTCGACAATTTGTATTGATTATTTAGCAAAGCAGGCGTGTACTTTATTAACCGTTACTGATGCAGCAGCAAACAAATTAGTTATAACACCTAGCAATATTTCAGTCCCCCTCGGAACAAATGGATATTACAGTGCGACTGCATTTTATACTGATGGACATTCCACTGATGTTACAACATTAGCTTCTTGGCAGATAGTGGACACAACAATCGCAACGATTTCAAATACCGCTACAAGTTCAGGCTTTGCAAGTTCACATTCTAAAGGAAAAACGCAGGTAACAGCTCAGTTTGAAGGGTTAAGTGATTCTACATCACTCACAATAACAGATGCTGCTCTTGTTGATTTATATATTACTCCTGCTAATGCTGTGATTGCTAAAGGGACTTCACAATCTTACAACCTTATTGGTAAATTTAGTGATGGCTCGCAAAAAGATCTGACAAAACAAGCAACATGGCAAACGAGTGATAACAACATTGCGTATTTTTCAAGTAACTCAATAGCATTTGGTAATAATGAAGGTGTTGTTACAGTTACGGCAACAGTAGTGGGAAAACAGGCTGTTGCAAACCTAACGGTGACAAGTGCAGAGCTTACCAACATAACTGTTATTCCTAAATTGACTACACTTGCCAATGGACATACTAGCCAATTAACAGCAACTGCGTATTTTACAGATAATTCAACTCTAGATATAACCGAGGATGCTACTTGGTATTCAGAAAACACCTCTATTGCAAGTATTACCGCAAGCGGTATAAAAGCAGGATTAGTAACTGCTAATAATCTTGGTGAGACTGATGTAATTGCGTCTTATAGAGGCTTAACTGATAAAGGGCATGTTAAAGTTAATGACGCAGTACTTGAACAAGTAATTATCTCGCCCAAACAATCAACATTACCAGCAGGATTAACGCTATCATACAGTTTATATGCTGTTTTTTCAGATGGTTCTTCGCTTGATGTTACAAAATCAAGCAGTTGGAATAGTTCAAATGTCAGTGTAGCTTCAGTTAGTAACGCTGGTATTGCAAACACTTATACTCAAGGTATCACTTACATTTCTGCTCAGTATCTAGGTTTCAATGATATAGCCCAACTTAATGTAACTGAGGCCGTACTCACGGACCTTCAAGTTAACCCCAATGATGTAGTTGTGCCAAAAGGAACTACTGGCAGATTTACTGCTACGGCTTTTTATAGTGATGGTCATAGTGAAAATGTAACAAACACAGCATTATGGCAATCCGCAGATAATACAATTGCTTCAATTGAAGTTAATACAGGTGTCGCGATTGCCGATAACGTTGGAAGCACAACAATTTCAGCAGAGTTCCAAGGGTTAACTGCTACAGCAAAAGCTACTGTTACAGATGCTACATTAGAGCAATTAATACTCAGCCCTATTACAAGCAAAATTCCTGCAGGTACTACGCAACAATATTCATTAACCGGTATTTACAGTGACAGCTCTGTTAAAGACCTCACCTTAGATGCAAACTGGAAAAGTAGTGCAACAAGTATCGCGTCAATCAACAACCAAGGTCTTGCATTTGGGTCTTTAGTTGGTGAAACAACCATTACAGCATCAATAGATGGAAATTCAATTGATGCAACGCTAATTGTAACATCAGCAATTATTACCGAATTAATTGTTACTCCAAACTCAACTAGCCTCCCTGTTGGTCATGAGGTCAATCTTCAAGCTGTTGCTTATTTTAGTGATTCAACTGAAAAAAATGTTACGCAGTTGACAACTTGGCTATCTGAATCACCTACCATTACTCATGTAGCAAATGGTGCTAAGGCAGGAAACGTCACCGCTTTATCCAAAGGTGAAGCAATTATCCAAGCTAACTACAACGGATTCCAAGGAATTGCTAAAGTAATAGTAACTGATGCAGTTATCGAAAGAGTTGCAATAACACCGAAACAAACAGAAATCCCGCTTGGATTGACTGTGCAATATAATTTAACTGCCTATTTTTCAGATGGCACTGACGTTGATGTAACAAATAGCGCAAATTGGCTTGTTGGTAATACCTCAATCGCAACTGTAAATTCTGTTGGACTTGTTGATACATTATCTTCAGGAAACACCTCAATAACTGGAAGTTATCAAGGCTTAAGTGACAATGCTAACTTAACTGTTATCAATGCAATTGTTACTGGATTACAAGTAAGTCCTGCCACAGTTACTGTGCCTTTAGGTACAAAAGGACAATATATTGCAACCGCTTTTTACTCTGATGGACACTCTGAAGACGTTACAACGTCATCAATTTGGCAATCAGAAAACGTTAGTATTGCTCAGATTGAAGCAACTGGGAGTAATGCAGGTTTCGCTTCCTCTGTATCTGTTGGTACAACAAAAGTAAACGCTAGTTTTGATGGAATGAGTAACAGTGCTGATGTCATTATTACTGATGCTGAACTTGTTGAAATTAAAATAACCCCCATTCAGGAAACAACATATGTGGGCGGTGAAGTAAACTATACTGCCTTCGGTATTTTTAGTGATGCAACCAGTAAAGACCTAACAACTCAAGTAACTTGGTTTAGTGATAGCGATTCTGTAGCTTCGATTAAAAAAGGGGGTATTGCGTCTGGTATATCAGAGGGTAATGCTGTTATCACTGCAAGCCTCTCGGGTATTACATCCAATGATGCATACCTTAGTGTAGGGCCAGCGATTATTGAAAGACTTGTTGTTTACCCTACCCCACAAGAAACGCCTGCTGGTACAGAAATACAGTTCAAAGCGCACGCTTATTTCAGTGACTCAAGCAACGTTGATGTTACTACATTAGTAACTTGGCAATCTTTAGAACAATCGATTGCTGTTCATAATGGGAATGGTTTATTTGCAACACTAGTTGAAGGTGTAACAACCGTTCAAGCTGATTATCAAGGGCTAACATCTACTGGTGAGCTGATAGTTACAGCCGCAATTATTGAGTCTTTAACTATTTCGCCAGTTAGCGCTGAGCTCAATGTGAGTGAAACAAAACAATTTAAAACATTTGCAAATTTTTCAAATGGTACCAGTTTGGAAGTTACTAACAGTTCGAATTGGCAAATCATAGATACTTCTATTGCTACTGTTTCACCATCAGGTCTAGTTACAGCAAATCAGCAAGGTAGCACCCAAGTACAAGCTGAATATAACGGTGAAATTGTTCTTGCAGATATCACAGTAACAGGCAAAGCAATTGACCGTATATCTGTTACACCATTCTTAAAACAAATTAATGAAGGTGAAACCTTTAACTTTCAAGCACAAGCAATTCACCCTGATGGTTCTTTTACCAATGTTACAACACTTGCTACATGGCAATCGGATAATACAGGTGTTGCTACAGTAATTACCTCTGGTGCAGACGGCGGCCTCGCGACCGGTAATAATGATGGTGTTGCTAGAATTTCTGCCACTTATGCTGGGCTAACGGGTAATGGTCAACTTACTGTGTTAGAACTTCCTCCTCAATTGACAGGCTTACTTGTTGAACCTGCCGACTCTAGTGTTTATATCAACGACACTCGTAAACTTACCGCATATGCAGTTTATGATAATGATGTAACTAACTTAGTAGATGTCACAAATAGCAGTGACTGGACAATTGATGATGGATCACTTGCTTTTATATCAACACCAGGACTTGTAAACGGTACAGCAGTTGGTAAAACCCAAGTTACTGCAACTTATCAAGGGGTTTCAGGCGCAGCGATGATAACGGTGTTAGATGACCCTATCGAATATCTTGAGGTATCACCAAATCATCCAGAAGTACCTGTAGAAACAATTGGTCGTTTTACTGTTATTGCTGCTTACGTTTCTGGAAACATTGAAGATGTAACTGAAAAAGCAACTTGGTCTTCATCCGATGCTTCTGTCGTGTCTATTGTCCCTACAGGTGTTGATGGCGGAAATGCCAGTGCATTAAAAGTAGGTGAATCAGAAATTAAAGCGAGCTTTAAAGGTGCCTTTGATACCACAATGGTAACCGTAACAGGCCCAACATTATCAAATGTTTACATTGATCCTAGTTTATTTTCAGTTCATGTGAGTGCTGACGGTAAGTCTGAAGTTAAAGCTAAGGCTTATGCCGAATTCTCTGATGGCAATACGATTGATGTAACTCTCGATGGGCAATGGCGTATGGCTGATGAATCTATCGCTTCTGTAAATACGCAAGGACCAAATATTTTTGTGGTCGGTGTAAGTGAAGGTAACACTCAACTTCTATTCAATTATTCTGGGATGAGTGATAGTGCAGATGTAGAAGTATATGCATCTGAGCTTAAAGAAATCATTGTCACCCCAGATAATGAAGTGGTACCTGAATCACAAACAATCCAATACAGAGCCAAAGGTGTATATGCTAATGGAACAGAGCTTGATATTACCGATTCAGTTACATGGACTGTTGATGACGAAACAGTTGCTACTGTAAATGCAGCTAATGGTCGCGTGACAACAAAACAGCGTGGCATAACAAATGTTATTGCAAGCGCTAATGGCGTTTCTGGACAAGCTAAATTAACTGTATCGGAGTTTTCACTCTACTTTATGGAAATAGATCCTGATCCAATATCAATGCGCGTTGGTCAATCAAAGCAACTTGCTTGCTATGCGATTTATGCATTAGTTGATGATACTTCAGTACAACAACGTATTAATGTAACTACACAAGCACAATGGGCGCTTGGTTACTCATCAAATATAGTTGAGCTTTCATCCACTGGATTCATAACGGCTAAATCCACTGGAAGTAACCGGGTTAAATGCCAACTTGATAATGGAAACGGTTCATTTACAGTGCATGAAGTTAATTTAACTGTTACAAATTAAGAAATAAAAAACCCGCTAGCCCAGCGGGTTTTTGTTTTAATGTAACTTCATAAATACTCGGGATACAAACTTAATTGCGGAGTGGCTCATTAAGTATTCTAATTATTATATTTTTGAAATGAACGTATTATGAACTGTTCGTATTGAGAACTTTTATAAATACCAAATAGTCCGAGCCCGTTAATAAGCAAGAAAATAAGATACCATGAACTTTAATCAAAAAATTAATGCACGTCGTCAATTTAATGAAACCACAAATGTACGAACAGCTCTAGAAAGTGATCGGGGCAGAATAATCAATAGTGCTGGAATAAGACGATTACAACAAAAGACGCAAGTGTTTCCTTTAGAGCGAAACGCAGCTGTTAGATCTCGCTTAACACACTCTTTAGAAGTGCAGCAAAATGGTCGCTTTATCGTTCATACCATTTTAAATATGTTGCCAAATGAAGTAACAACCGCAAGTGGTTTAAATAACTTAGAAAGAGAATTCGAATCTCTCGTTGAAATGGCGTGTTTAATGCACGATATTGGAAACCCTGCCTTTGGTCACTTTGGTGAATCGGCAATTAATAATTGGTTTGAAAAATATCTAAAGCAGCATGATATTTTTAAAACACATTTCCCTAGTGATGACGAATTAAAAGAGCCACTATCGCTCACCTCATCACTGTTATTTGAACTCACAAATTTTGAGGGTAATGCTCAAGCAATTCGTAATGTTCATACTCTACTTGCGTTAAACTTAACTTACTCTCAGGCTGCTAGCATTTTAAAATACACCCGTTGTGGTACGTTACCAAAGCAGCAGATACCTGAAAGTAACAATTACCTAATGAAAAAAGTAGGTTTTTACTTTAGTGAGTCTGAGTTTATAAACCAAATTTGCGAAGTGCTAAATATAGCACCAGGTAACCGGCATCCAGCAAGTTATATTATGGAGGCAGCTGATGATATTGCCTATTGTTTAGCTGATATCGAAGATGCGGTGGAAAAAGGCCTTATTACTGTTACCTTACTAAAGCAGTTACTAATTGAACAGTATGAAAAAATTATTCATTCTTTTGATATTACTGATACAAAACTAATTAACTTTATGCGTGAAAAATGTGAAAACGCTTATCTTCACGCATCAAAAGAAGACTTCAATTTTGACAACGCTTTTTTTATTCGATTAAGAGTTAACCTGCTTCATCCACTTATTAAACATAGTGCGACACGTTTTTGCGATAATATTGAGGATATATATCATGGTAGTTTCAATGCACCATTGATAGAAGATAACAGTTATCATCATGCAATTACCAAAACCTTAAAAGCAATTGCTATTAAACATGTATTTAGCCATCACGAAGTTGAAAAATTAGAAATACAGGGTCACAAAATAATAACAACCCTACTTAATGAATTTTCGTGTTTATTAAATATGTCACAATCAGAATTCACAAAATTATTAGAGGGTGAATTAGGCTTCACTATTGAATCGCGATTATTAAAACGAATTTCATCTAAATATATAGCGGTTTATAAAAAGTCAGTTTCTCAAATACAAAGTAACCAAACAGATCCCATATTTGAGTTTTATTATCGAGCAAGGTTAATTCAAGACTTTATTGCAAACATGACTGATCAATTTGCCTATGATACTTATCGCTTGTTAACCGTAAGTGATTAACTCAATGAATTACTATTAAGCTTTGCATTTTGCAAAAAACAACTTTCAACAAGTAAAATAAAACATGTAATTCAGCAAGTTAAATAAGGCACGTTGTTTGCTGCTATAAAGAAAAGTTATCTTTTAGAGACCTTATCATGGCGCAATTAAGTATTCTATTTAACACAGAAGAGCTTTCAGCAGACACCTGGTACAACGCAAATATTGAAGATTTTAGACAAAGTATTTGCGTAACACGTCATACAACTAGCACCTTAGACATTTTTATATGGGGTGATATTGCTTATCGTCACCTAGATAGACAGATAACTTCAGAAATTTTAAATAATCGATTTGAGAGTTACTGTGGAAGATCTTGGATAGCAATAAATAATAAATCGCGCATAATTAATTTTGCCACCGATACCTACGGCGCCTTCCCTATTTTATATTACAAAAATAACAACGATATTGTACTTGCAAGTTCACGTACAGCGCTCAATCAATCTTTAAAAAAACCACTTGAACTTAACAAACACTCACTTAAAGAAATCGTTGTGTTAGGCCAATTATTTTCAAGCAATTCAATATTAAAAAATACCACCCACTTTATGGGCAATACGCAAGCGACTTTAACTATTAAAAATTCTGACTTTACACAAAAAAGTAATAAAAATGAGATATTCAACAGCAATCTGAAAACTAAATACAGCGATGCAAAAGAGGCACTCATTGAAGCTGTTCGAATGAGTGTTAACAGCGGCATTAATCCTCTAATATCACTATCAGGTGGGCTTGATTCACGAGCAATACTCGCAGCATGCGATTTACTTAACTTAAAACCAGATGCTTTATGTTATGGGGTTGCTAATAGTACCGACGTTAACTACGCAAAATTACTTGCAAACAGTTGTGGTTTAATACTTCACCACCCAACAAACTTAAAAACAAATATAACAGATTCAGTCATACACCGTGTAAGCAAAGCGAGTATGGGAGAAGTTCCCTTTCATCATGCACACGCATTAATTGATGATAAAATTCTCAATAAAACACTAGGTAGAAGCATTATTACGGGTACGGGGGCTGAGTCTTATCGTGCATTTTATTACGACCGTGGAATGCCTGGATTTAATTTTTTTGACTTATCTTTACTGAACAACTGGTCGACACCCAGAATTAAGCGTTATATACAAGAAGAATTCTTAAAGCAAACACACCCGCTTTTAGCACCGTTGCTTGGACATAAATCTATCGAAGAAAAAATTGAACCTGTTTTCGAACGTTATATAAACCCATTATTACCAGCAACAAAACAAGCGGATATATTTTATTTGACTACACGATGTCAAAGAATGGTTGTTGCAGGTCAACAATTGCTAGATAGCTATTATAATCGTTCGCATCCATTTCTTAATCATGATGTAGTTAAAACCATGCTACATCTTCCGGCAAAACTTAAACTGCACAGCACATTTCATCGTCAATTTATTGCCGACGTATCACCAAAGCTTGCTAATTTACCTTGGGATAAAACACAAAAACCACTTAAAAAAGGGCTTAATTTTTCAGAAAAATATCCAGGTCTTGCAACAAAGATAAAGTTAAATGCAGCTTACGGTAAAGCATCTAAACCTATGTATCTATATGGTTATCATCATCTAAACGCAAATGTATTGGATGATACTTTGCGTCTAATTACAGATAATGACTCAGAATTTTGTACATTAAAGCACCTTGTACAAAAACATAAACTAGAAAATTACTTAATAGGTTTTGGATTGATTTGGTTAAATATGAATAACCCTATTAAGCTCCAAAAAGCAGGTTAATTATTTACTACACTTTTTCACAAACTGAAAAAGTTATGACAAACCTTTTTGAGCTTGTTTTGTTATTATTTGATTTTACTGTTTACCACCCCGACCAAGGTAAGTAATTAAACCCTAAAGGCCCAACTTTTAAGATTCCGAATTACCTCAAGCTTGGGCCTTTTTTATTAACCTTACCAAATTTAATAATTACTATAGTTTCTGTCTGCATGTGTTATAAACCATACACCCGTCTTATTTGATTACCTACTCTTTAATTTAACTCAGTTGCCCCGACTAACTTTTCAATACATTTAGTATGATGTGTTCTTTAACTTAATAATAAGCCAATAAATGGTAAATCAATTAATAAGCCCATTAGGTTTTCATCATTTTTAGGCAGTTTGTATTTAGTAAAAAATGCACGAGATTGATTGGTAGAAAATAAAAGTCCATGGCAGTGGTCACAATGTGCTAAAACAATATTATCAACTACCTTTTGTTTTAAAATCGTTCTGCATTGTGGGCAATTATGTTCCGAGCATATTCCTTTCACGCTAGTTAGTGTCTTTATAAATTGCTCGTAATGAAATGTACCTTGCCCCTTTAACGTAGCGAAATATTTAGTCGGAAGAAATGACATGCCACAATGACAACCATATCCCACCCCGCCGTATCCTTTCCACACTTGTAATGTGTGTTTTTTACATACACAGTTCATTATTAACTCCAATCAATATTTAAGTGGAGTTTATAAATATTCTAACGAATCAGGTAGAAATAATGCTTAAAGGCGATATGACGGGTTTAATGGTAGTCTATGCCCATGTGTCGATGTGCTCATCTTTATCATCTTCCTCATGATTTTCAGAAGATGAATTCTCTTTTTGTTTTTTTAACTCAGAGAGTGTTGCTTCGTTTTTCTTTAAACGAATTTTGGTGGTTTTATTATCGCTTACACCAGCAACAAATAATGTCGATTTATCAACTGGGTGAATAAAATTTATCCGCGGCAAAAAAGGGGTTAAAATATCCATAATCTACTCCACTACTATACCTATTTAACGGCAATTTTTATAAACTCTTTAGTTCCGAACTAGCGTAAGTAAGAGCGATACAATGTGGTATAAAACCAATAATGTAAAAGCCTAACAATTATATGCTTAATTCAAAATGTTTATCACTACATAAAACGTTACACTCAATAAGTCAAAAACCGATTTTTATTTATAAATACCTAGCTTCATTAAAAAATAAAAGCACCCAGCGTAATTTAAAAAGCCCTCAAACCTCCAAACTAGCAAAAACAAGGCTTAGACATAATTTAGAAACAAAAAGCACTTTAAAACACAGTCTTACTTGTATATACAGGCCTATACAAGCTAACTTTAGCCATGCACACACAGTCTATATGTCATTGTTATTTAATATCTTTTATTTTTTGAAATATAGTATTCACATTTTTAATTATGTTTTTTGTTGCAAACCCTGAAAAAACATGTTTTTCTATAAATACGCAAGCCATTTGGCACATGTTTTACATATATAGGTTATAAACGAATGCTTAATACACTGAACACTATTCACCACCATCATACAACGGAGTAGCTTTCAGGTATTTCGCTGGAGGGCTATTCCGAAAATACGTCCTCTGGCTAACAGATTTTTACATAACAGCCCGGGGACATCCTCGGGCTGTTTTTGTTTTAGCCCTAAACAAAACTAAATTATTGAAACAAATTTAATTGGGAATGAGAAAAATGAGTGATAACAACCGTCTTCGTATCGCTATTCAAAAATCAGGGCGTCTTTCTAAAGACTGCCAAGAGTTATTAAAACAACTTGGCGTAAAACTTAATTTAAGAGAACAGCGATTAATTGCCCACGCAACCAATATGCCTATTGATGTATTGCGAGTTCGTGATGATGACATACCAGGACTTGTAATGGACGGTGTCTGTGACTTAGGGATCGTAGGTGAAAACGTGTTAGTTGAAAGCCAAGCTGAACGTAAAGCACAAAACCTAAATGCAAACGTCACTAAGCTAGCTAAACTTGATTTTGGCTATTGCAGATTGGCATTAGCATGGCCTCAAGAATTGGGTCAACAGCCACTTAGTTGGTTTGAAGGCAAAAAAATCGCTACAACTTATCCTGAAATTTTAAAGCAGTTTCTTAAATCACAAGGTATTAATGCATCTACAGTATTATTATCGGGCTCAGTCGAGGTGGCACCTCGTGCTGGTCTTGCTGATGCAATCTGTGACCTTGTATCTACCGGCGCAACTTTAGAAGCAAATGGCCTATTACAAGGCGAAACAATTTTAGAATCAAATGCGTGTTTAATTCAAAACCCAAATATGGATAGCCAACAAAAACAGGCGCTTCTCGAAACATTACTGCCTCGCTTAAAAGCGGTTCGTCAAGCGAAAGAAAGTAAGTACATCATGCTACACGCACCTAAATCGCGTCTTGATGAAATCTGTGAATTGCTTCCAGGTACTGGCAAGCCAACAGTGCTTTCACTCGCTGGTACTGATGATTTAGTAGCGCTGCACATGGTTTCAAGCGAAACATTATTTTGGGAAACAATGGAAGCGCTTAAAGAGAAAGGTGCAAGCTCAATTCTTGTGATGCCAATCGAAAAAATGATGGAGTAATCGGTGGAAACTTGGTCTCAATTATCAAAAGCAGCACAAGGCTTGCTGCTTTCAAGGCCTGCCCAACAAGCGTCAGACCAATTACAGTCTCGTGTTCAATTAATTATTGATAATGTAAAAGCTAATGGTGACACAGCGCTTTTACAATACAATCAAGAATTTGATAATAATTATGCTGATGAACTGATTGTATCAAATACTGAAATACAAAATTCAGAAGCGCTATTGAGCACAGAGCTTAAAGCAGCCATCGATATCGCATTTAAAAATATTACTACATTCCATAAAGCACAGTTACCACAGCGAAAAGTCATAGAAACACAGCCTGGTGTGGTGTGCGAGCTTCGTTACCAAGCAATTAATGCGGTTGGTATTTATGTACCTGGTGGTACTGCACCATTGCCATCATCGGTGTTAATGCAAGGTGCACTGGCAAAATTAAGTGGGGCACAAACAATCGTGCTTGCAACACCAGTAAAGGGTGATGAGCAAATTAACCCAGCCATTCTTTACGCAGCAAAACTCTGCGGTGTAACTACATTAGTAAAGTCTGGTGGTGCTGGTGTAATTGCTGCAATGGCATTTGGAACGCAGTCAGTTCCTAAAGTAAATAAAATTTTTGGCCCTGGTAATAGTTATGTGACTATGGCTAAACAGCTCGTCGCGCAACAAGCCAATGGTGTTGCGATTGATATGCCTGCAGGTCCTTCAGAGGTATTAGTAATCGCAGATAGTGGCGCTAATCCAAGGTTTGTAGCAGCTGATCTGTTATCTCAAGCAGAGCACGGTGAAGACTCGCAAGTGGTTTTACTTAGCGATAGTGAAACATTAATTAATGCAACAAAGATAGAAGTAGAAAAACAGCTTCAAGTGTTATCAAGACGAAATATCGCAGAAAAAGCATTATTAAATTCGCCTTTTATTCTCGTTGAGAACATAGAGCAAGCAATTGAAGTATCAAACCAATATGGCCCAGAGCACCTGATTGTTCAGACGCGTGACGCTAATGATCTTGTTGATAAATTTTACAATGTCGGTTCCATTTTCGTTGGCGATTATACCCCTGAATCAGCAGGTGATTATGCATCGGGCACAAACCATGTTTTGCCTACCTATGGTTACAGTCAAGTGTATTCAGCACTTAATTTAATGGATTTTTTTAGAACTTATACAGTTCAGACTATTTCGCAAAAAGGATTAAGTGAACTTTCGAAAAGTATTTTACCACTGGCAGATGCCGAAGGTTTAGATGCTCACGCTAATGCAGTAAAAATCCGTCTAGAGGAGTTAAGTTAATGAGTGATAATTACACACCTGACTATATTGCTTCATTAACAGCTTATAGCTCAGCTAAAAGCGAAAAGCTTAGTGGTTCGACATGGTTAAATGCAAACGAAAGCCCTTTTACTAATGAGTTTGAATTTAATTTAACAAATCTTAATCGTTACCCTGATCCGCAACCAGAGGCTGTAATATCAGCATATGCGAACTACGCTAATTTAGCGACTAGCAATGTGTTGATGACGCGCGGTGCAGACGAAGGAATTGAACTTCTCGTTAGCACATTTTGCCAAGGCGGTGTTGATGCAATAGCTCAGTTTATTCCTACCTATGGTATGTATAAAGTAACTGCTGAAAGCGCCAATGTTGCGCTTATCAATCTAACGCAAAGTGATTTGCTAGAAGCATCAACGACTGAATTAGTTGAGAAAGCGCTAAATGCCAAACTAGTGTTTATTTGCAATCCAAATAACCCAACTGGCGGCGTTGTTCCACTTAAGCGTATAGACGAAATTGCTAAAGCATTTAAAGATAAAGCAATTGTGGTTGTGGATGAAGCGTATATAGAATTTTGTGATGAGCTTAGTGCGACGCCACTGATCAATTCGCATGAGAATGTTGTCGTGTTACGTACTTTATCAAAAGCGTTTGCACTTGCAGGGCTTCGCACTGGCTTTGTTCTAAGTAATCAAAAACTGATTAATACAATGCGAAAAGTACTTGCGCCCTATCCTGTTTCAACTGTTGTTGCATCTATTGCAGAACAAGCACTCTCACCTTGCAATATTAATAGTATGAAACGTCAAGTTACGATTTTAAATAACAATCGTGAAACGCTGATAAGTAAACTTAAACACTGTAGCAAAGTAGTAAAGATACTTCCTAGTTTTGCTAACTTTGTCACCATCAAATTAAGTGATAAGTGTTATATCACTAAAGCGATGGCAAGCGGTTTAATTATGCGCCCCTTTACACTTTATGGGGAAGATGACTGGTTACGTATTAGTATCGGTTCAGAACAAGAACTTAATGTTGTATTCAATTGGCTAATGGAAATAAACGGATAATTTATGGCAGTTCCTTACTTATTTATAGATCGTGATGGCACTTTAGTTGAAGAACCTGCCATTGATAAACAATTAGACACGTTAGAGAAATTAGTCTTTGAACCAGGTGTTATTCCTGCCCTATTACAATTGCAAGCAGCAGGCTACCGTTTAGTTATGGTATCGAACCAAGATGGTCTTGGAACTGACAGCTTTCCACAAGCTGATTTTGATGCACCTCATAACAAAATGATGCAAGTGTTTACATCATCAAACATTACATTTGACGACGTACTAATCTGTCCGCATTTTGATGATGAAAACTGTGCTTGTCGCAAACCAAAGACTGGGTTACTAAAAGAGCTAATGCGCTCGGGTAAAGTAGATTTAGCCAATTCTTATGTTATAGGCGATCGTCAAACCGATATTCAACTCGCTGAAAACCTATCTTGTGAAGGTATTTTATATACTGGCAATTGGCCAGAAATTGTTACTAAATTAACAACGCAAAATCGTACTGGTGAAGTAGTTCGTAACACTAACGAAACTCAAATTTCTGTAAGGTTAAACCTTGATTCTGAAAAACAAGGTGAGGTAATGACTGGGCTGGGTTTCTTTGACCACATGCTTGACCAAATTCGTACCCACAGCAACATTGGCCTTTCTGTAAATGCCAAAGGTGATTTACATATTGATGAACACCACCTTGTTGAAGATGTTGGCATTGCACTGGGTCAAGCCCTTAAACAAGCGCTCGGTGCTAAAGCACAAATTGGTCGCTATGGTTTTTCATTACCTATGGATGAGTGTAAAGCAGAAGCGCAAATTGATTTATCAGGCCGAGCTTCTTTTGTGTTAAATGCTAATTTCAGCCGAGAAAAAGTGGGCGATATGGATGTTCAAATGGTGGAACACTTTTTCAAAAGTCTCACTGACAACGCGACAATTAGCTTAATTTTGAGTGTGTCTGAGGGTAATTGCCATCACCAAGTTGAAGGCTTGTTCAAAGCATTTTCACGTGCACTTAGAATGGCCATCGCAAAAGATACTTCGCAAACCACAGCAAGTTCTAAGGGGTGTTTATGATTGCAATAATCAATACCGGTTGTGCAAATATCAACTCTGTGCGTTTTGCGTTTGAACGATTAGGCGCTCAGGTTGAAATAATCACTGAGCCCGAAAAACTAAAAAATTTCCCACGAGCAGTGTTACCTGGCGTGGGCCACGCATCCGTTGCTATGAAACGCTTAATTGACAATAACTGGCAAGACGCAATTAAAAACTTTAACAAACCACTTCTTGGTATCTGTTTAGGCATGCAATTAATGTGTGATGAGACGGAGGAAGGAAATGTGACAGCACTTGGCCTTATTCCTGGAAAGCTAGGTGCGCTTAAAAGTGATAATTTAACCTTGCCACATATGGGGTGGAATAATTTAAATTTAAAATCTAGCCACCCTATTTTGAATGGCATTGATGCGAATGATCAAGTTTATTATGTTCACAGCTTTGCCCATCAGCCAAACCAATATACGTTGGCAACAAGTGACTATGGTGCAGAATTTTCAGCCATAATCGCAAAAGACAATTTTATAGGCATGCAATTTCACCCTGAAAAGTCCGCTGATGTAGGCGAGCGCTTGCTTAAAAACTTTTTAGCATTATAGGAACAATGATGATTATTCCCGCATTAGATATTTTACAAAATCGAATTGTTAGACTATACCAAGGCAAGTATGACACCGCACAGTTTTACGATTTTGACTTTAAAACTCGTTTAACTGAGTATGCTAATTCAGGCGCTGAACGCATTCACATCGTGGATTTAGAAGGCGCAAGAGATCCGGATAAAAAGCAATGGCAGTTCATTCAAGAAGCATCAAACGCGCTCAAACTACCCTTTCAAATCGGCGGCGGCATTCGAAGCGAGTCCGACATATCCACATGGCTGAACGCCGGCGTACATCAAGTGGTGATTGGCTCGAAGGCAGTGACGGACAAGAGCCAAGTAAAGAGCTGGATAGAAAAATTTGGCGCGACTAAATTTGTCATTGCTTTGGATGTCAATAAAGACGCAGATACATGGCGCCCTGCAACCCATGGTTGGCTAGAAAAATCTCCCTATGACTTGTTCGAATTTATCGAATTTTATAGAGCATTAGGTGTAAAAGACTTCTTATGCACTGATATTAGTAAAGACGGTACAATGACAGGCCCTTCTTTTGGCTTATACCAAGATATTCTTGCAAAGTTTGACGACATTCGCGTGCAAGCGTCTGGTGGCGTAAGCTCCCTTGAAGATATTAAGCAACTTAAGGCATTAGGTGTAGGTGGTGTAATTTTAGGTAAATCTTTACTAGATAATGCCTTTACAGCTGAGGAGGCGGTTTCATGTTATCAAAACGCATAATCCCCTGCCTTGATGTTAAAAATAACCAGGTGGTTAAAGGTGTAAAATTCAAAGAGCATGAAATTGTTGGTGATATTTTACAACTTGCAGAGGCCTATTCAAAAGCAGGTGCAGATGAATTAGTTTTCTATGAAATTACCGCGAGTGTCGAAAAACGTTTATTGGATGTAGCTTGGGTTGAGCAAATTGCGCGTTATATTAATATTCCATTTTGTGTTGCAGGCGGCATAAAATCTGTAGCTGATGCAGCTAAGGTACTCGAAATGGGTGCAGACAAAATTAGTATAAACAGCCCAGCTATCGCTCGACCAGAACTTATCAAAGAGCTGCATGATGAGTTTGGAAAACAATGCGTCGTAGTTGGCATTGATAGTTTTTATGATAAAGATACTGATCAATATTTAGTATATCAATTAACAGGCGATCCAAATGCAGCGAGTCAAACACGTTATAAAACTGAAGAGTGGGTTAAACGTGTGCAAGATCTAGGTGCTGGTGAGATTGTACTTAATTGTATGAACCAAGATGGTGTTCGCAATGGATATGACAACGCCCAACTGAGTAAAATACGTGAATTATGTGATGTACCACTTATTGCCTCTGGTGGCGCTGGCAAAATTCAAGACTTTGCAGATGTATTCACACTCAGCAATGTTGACGGTGCGCTTGCAGCATCTGTTTTTCACAAAGGCCTAATAGACATTAGCGAACTTAAAGCCGAATTAAATAAACAGGAAATAGCAGTAAGACTATGAAGATAGATTTAACCAATATTTCAGCGCTGGACTTTAACAAAAGTGATTTAATTCCTGCAATTGTACAGGATGCGCATACCGGGCAGATTTTAATGCAAGGATTTTGTAATGCTGAAGCAGTACAAACCAGCCTTGAGATTGGTAAAGTTACTTTTTACAGCCGTTCAAAACAACGCTTATGGACTAAAGGTGAGAGCTCTGAGAATTACCTGGAGTTGGTTTCTGTTCACACTGATTGTGATCAAGACTCTTTACTTATGTTAGCAAATCCCAAAGGCCCGACATGCCATTTAGGAACACAAAGTTGTTTTGCTGATGCATCATCCGATTTAGCTTTTTTAGGCACTTTAAATAAGGTTATCGCTAAACGTAAGCACGATGATCCAAATGAAAGCTATACTGCAAGTTTATTTGCCAAAGAGCTCAGCAGAAGCTGTCAGAAAGTGGGTGAAGAGGGTGTTGAAGTAGCCCTTGCTGCAATGAAAAATGACAATGTAGAGCTACTCAATGAATCAGCTGATCTGCTTTATCATTTACTTGTATTATTACAACGCCAAAACTTAGATATTAGTGAAGTTATCACAGTACTTAAAAATCGTCATAAATAACACTTAACTAATATTACAGTAACAGCCTTTGGCTTCTGTTAAAATTGTAGCCCCGAACATACTTTGTTCGGGGTTTTTCTTTAAAAGGTAAGGTTCAACAAGACCATTGCCCTCGGCACAAAACATACCGCTAGCGTAAGGACCCAGATAACTAAGCGCTCCTCGTTTATTTATCACTGCGACTGCAGGTACAGAAGGTAAAAATAATCCATCCGTGTTATTTACTACAAGGTTATGATTTTTAAAATTTTGATTGATGGCTAATTTTTTAACTGAGCTAACATGGTCATTTGCAACAGTCTGACAAAAGCAATCTTCCGCTTCAAAATGGATCACTGAACCGGATACATCCCCTAATATCGATGCTAGCTGTTTAACAAACTCTTTATCAAAGTTAGTGTCCATTGCACGTTTTGTTAATTCGCCGTAATTATCGAAAGTATTAATTTTTAATACAGATAAAAACAAAACACTCACCGATAACAACACACTCCATACACATACAATGATCCAATGGGGTTTATAATTCAAAACGCGCAAGCTCACTGTTTAAATTTTCAATATCGTGTTTCATTTCTTGAAAGCGCTTACTGGACTCATTGCTATTTACTTTTAATTGTTCTGAGTTTTGCGACAGTGTTTGAGTAGATTCTGAAATACTTGCTGACACAGTTGCTTGTTCACTCGCAGCACTTGCAACTGATGCCATATTGTTAACCATGCTCTCTATATTATCGACAACACCCATCATCATAGATGATGCTTCTTTTGCCTGGGTAACAGTATCTTCTGCACGAATTAAACACTTATCCATTTGATCAACTGATGAGGATGCTTCATTAATTAGCGCAGCTGTGATTTCAGATATCTGCTCAGCATTTTGCCTTGTCTTCATTGCAAGTTGCCTAACTTCATCGGCTACAACTGCAAAGCCACGACCATGCTCACCTGCACGCGCCGATTCAATTGCAGCATTAAGTGCAAGTAAATTTGTTTGATCAGAAATAGACTTAATAGCGTTCATAACTTCTTCAATTTGATTACATTTTAGCGCTAATTCGCCAATAGTTTGTGAAGTAGCTGATAAGTCACCTTTTAAGTTTTCAATGTTGCATGTTGAATTATCAATAATCTGCTTAGTTTTATCGGTACGTGTAAAGGCGTCTGAAGCACTGTCATTGGCTTCGCTTGCTTGTGAAGCAACATTAGCATTAGCAACGGTCATCTCTTCAGTTGCTGTTGCTATAAGGTTTATTTGACTTACATTTTCTTCAGTTGCATTTTCAACTTCATTACTTAATGAAGCAACTATTTGTGAACGGTCAAGTACACCCGTGCTGACTTCTTTTGTTTGTTTTATAAACCGAGTAAAAGATGTCATTAATTTATTAAAATCAGTATCATCCGTTTGGTTGTTTGAGAAAGCAGTTAAGTCAAATTTACCATCCTTACTTAATATCTGATGCACTGATGACGATAAATCGAACCCTTTAACTGACTCGTTATGAGCATGTTTTGCTACATACATTAAAACTGCACCTTCAGTTACGGCAAACAAAGCATGTATAACCAGAATGTAAAAATGAAGGTGCCCTTCTTCAAATATATATAAACCTGCACTTTGACTTTGTACTACAAAAAATAAAACATGATGAACTGCAACAAACAACACACTTGTTAATATGACTTTCCAATCTCTGTAACAGCTTAAAAAAGCTAACATTACAAAGATTTCAAAATGAAATTCTGTCAGCCCCATCGTTTGCTGAATATGAAGTGCAGCAAATAATTGAACTGCAATGGCTACAGCATGCCGTGTTACAGCAGCAAATGGTGACGTTTGAATAAGAAAAAGAGGAAGCGCCATAATTATTAGGCCTACGATGATCCCCTCAAGCCAGGTCTGCGTAAAAAACGCAATAATTAGCGTCAATATAAATTGACCAATCAATACGGCTGAAAAAATTCTGTTTGCTTTTTCAATCCATGGATAATTCATGATAAACACCTACTAATAACGGTATAAAACTTTGACTAATACGTTATATATCTGTTTTTTGTTCATTACTTTATGAACTTAACCTGTTGTATAAGTGTAGATGTTGTTCTTAAAATTGCTGAATACTTATTTCCAGAACAATTGTTACGCAAATTTGTGTTTAGATTTTATTCAACCTATTTAAATGGTCAGTATTTATTTGGCTAATCGTTAATTTCCATGGATTTTTTATTTTACTATCGTTATGCTGAAACAAATTTTTAGGGATAAAGTTATGTTACGTAAAATCTCTGCTGCAACGCTTCTAATTGCAATTACTGGGTGTGGTTCAACGCTATCCCCTGAGCAAAATGCGTATGTGGACAATTTAACACCTTGTGAAAAAATTCAAGGGCTAGTTGACAGTTTTGCAAATGGCTTTGAGCCTTTAAAAGCAACTCGTGTGCAAAATAATTTTAGTGATGTCTGGACACCAAAATACCACCTACTTGGTAATAGCTGCCAAATAATTGGATTTAATTCGAATAGAATGGCTTATAAATGTTCAGAGCAATACGATGAAGAATCACAAAGTCGTGAATCATTTAATTGGGCAATTGAAAAAGTAACGAGTTGTTTAGGAGCAGATTGGCAAGCAACTGAGTTTGTGCAAAATGAGAGCAACCGCGTAACATTCAAGAACCCTCAACATCAGGCTCTAATTAGTATTCAAAGCGGAAAGACGTTAGCGAAGTATCGCAAAACTTGGCAAACATCTTTTGAAGTTGGCGACTTAGTTAACAACTAATTGATAAAGAATTTTAGTTAAAAAAAAGAGCTCAATTTGAGCTCTTTTTTAATGTTCTGAATTACTTAGTTAAATCATCAAAGAACTTTTTAACACCATCAAAAAAGCCTTGCTCTTTTGGACGATGGCGCGAGCTATTACCGCCCATACTTTCATCTAATTCACGTAATAATTCTTTTTGACGATCATTGAGGTTGACAGGTGTTTCAATAATCACCTTACAGATAAGATCACCAACAGCACCACCGCGTACAGATTTAACGCCTTTACCACGCATGCGGAACATTTTGTCTGTTTGACACTCTGATGGAATTTTTAGTTTAGCGCGGCCATCAAGTGTCGGCACTTCAATTTCACCGCCAAGAGCTGCTGTAGTAAAGCTAAGTGGTACTTCACAATAAAGATTGCTGCCATCGCGTACAAAGATTGGGTGTTCGCGTACTGATACTTGAACGTATAAATCCCCCGCTGGTGCACCATGTTGCCCTGCTTCGCCTTCCCCTGATAAACGAATACGATCGCCTGTATCAACGCCTGCTGGAATTTTAACTGACAGTGTTTTAGTCTTTTCAACACGGCCCTGACCATGACATTTATTACATGGATCAGAAATAATTTGACCACGACCATTACATGTTGGACAGGTTTGTTGTACAGCGAAGAAACCTTGGCGCATTTGAACTTGGCCATGACCATTACAAGTACCACATGTTTGTGGTTTAGAACCTTTTTTGGCACCAGAACCATCACACGGCTCACATAATACCCAAGTAGGTACTTTAATTTCTACTTCTTTACCGCGAACGGCTTCTTCAAGACTCAGGTCTAAGTTGTAACGTAAGTCAGCACCACGTTGTTGACGTGATTGACGTCGGCCACCACCGCCACCAAAAATATCGCCAAAAACATCGCCGAAAATATCACCAAAGTCTGCGCCACCGCCAAAGCCACCGTGACCGCCACCACCACCTTGTTCAAAGGCTGCGTGACCAAATTGGTCATAAGTCTGGCGTTTTTGACTATCACCTAGAATTTCATAGGCTTCTTTAACTTCTTTGAATTTTACTTCTAAGTCTTTGTCGCCTGCGGTACGGTCTGGGTGATACTTCATTGCAAGGCGTTTGTATGCCTTTTTAATATCACGATCGCTAGCGTCCTTAGCGACGCCTAATACTTCATAATAATCGCGTTTTGACATAATTACTGCTTTCCCCGTTTACTGGCTAACTGCATTTGCATTGCCCCGACCGGGGTCTTTAGCCTCAATTTCATAAAACCTTTAGATACACTAAGGGCGCGTCTGAGTCGAAACCCGCGCGCCCTAGTTAAAGTAAATTACTTTTTATCGTCTTTTACTTCTTCAAACTCAGCATCAACAACATCGTCATCTTGCTTAGCTTGCTGTTGGCCCGCATCTGCACCTGCTTGTTGCGCTTGTGCATTCGCTTGCGCGATTTCCATTAGTTTTTGAGACTTTTCAATTAATGCTTGTGTCTTAGCTTCGATTTCCGCTTTATCATCGCCTTTAACTGCTGTTTCTAGCTCTGAAAGTGCTGCTTCAATCGCTGCTTTGTCGTCAGCTGGAAGATCATCACCTGCTTCTTCGATTTGCTTACGTGTACCGTGAACCATTGCATCAGCTTGGTTACGCGCTTGCACTAGTTCTTCAAACTTCTTATCTTCTTCTGCATTAGCTTCTGCATCACGAACCATTGCTTCGATTTCATCGTCGCTCAGACCTGAAGACGCTTGAATTGTGATCTTCTGCTCTTTACCTGTGTCTTTATCTTTCGCAGATACGTGTAAGATACCATCAGCATCAACATCGAATGTTACTTCGATTTGTGGTACACCGCGCTGTGCAGGGCGGATACCTTCTAGGTTGAACTGACCAAGTGATTTGTTAGCACTTGATTGCTTACGCTCACCTTGAAGTACATGAATTGTTACCGCACTTTGGTTATCTTCAGCAGTTGAGAATACTTGTGATTTCTTAGTTGGAATCGTTGTGTTTTTCTCGATTAGCGCAGTCATTACCTGACCCATTGTCTCAATACCTAGAGAAAGTGGGATAACGTCAAGTAGAAGTACGTCTTTAACTTCACCCGCTAAAACACCACCTTGAACTGCAGCACCCATAGCTACTGCTTCATCAGGGTTTACGTCTTTACGTGGCTCTTTACCAAAGAAGTCAGTAACTGCTTTTTGTACTAGTGGCATACGTGTTTGACCACCCACTAGAATTACATCATTTACGTCACTTACTGAAAGATCTGCATCAGCTAGTGCTTTTTTAAGTGGCTCAAGTGATTGTGTTACTAAATCTTCAACTAGTGATTCTAACTTAGCACGTGTTAGTTTAACGTTCATGTGCTTAGGACCAGTTGCATCAGCAGTTACATACGGAAGGTTAACTTCTGTTTGTTGTGCACTTGAAAGTTCAATTTTTGCTTTTTCAGCGGCTTCTTTAACACGCTGCATTGCAAGTGGATCAGTCTTTAAGTTGATACCTTGATCTTTCTTAAATTCTTCAACTAGGTAGTTGATAACACGGTTATCGAAATCTTCACCACCTAAGTGCGTGTCACCATTTGTAGCAAGTACTTCAAACGTGTGCTCACCTTCTACTTCATCGATTTCGATGATAGAGATATCGAATGTACCACCACCTAAGTCGTAAACAGCAACTACATTGTCGCCTTGCTTCTTATCCATGCCGTAAGCAAGTGCTGCAGCAGTTGGTTCGTTGATAATACGTTTAACATCAAGACCCGCGATACGACCAGCATCTTTAGTTGCTTGACGCTGAGAATCGTTAAAGTATGCAGGAACAGTAATTACAGCACCTGTTACTTCTTCACCTAAGAAATCTTCAGCTGTTTTCTTCATTTTCTTAAGAACTTCAGCAGAGATCTGCGGTGCAGCACGCTTTTCGCCTTTTGCTTCAACCCATGCATCACCATTGTCTGCTTTAACAATTTTGAATGGCATGATGTCGATATCACGTTGTACTTCTTCGTCTTCAAAACGACGACCAATTAAACGCTTAATTGCGAATAATGTGTTAGTTGGGTTTGTAACTGCCTGACGCTTTGCAGGTTGACCTACAAGCGTTTCACCTTCATCTGTATATGCGATGATTGATGGGGTTGTACGATCGCCTTCAGCGTTTTCAATTACGCGTGGCTTATCGCCGTCTAATACTGCAACACATGAGTTTGTTGTGCCTAAGTCGATACCAATAATCTTACCCATGGAACGTCTCCTACTTCTTTAATTCTGTATCAAAAAATGATTAATTCGTTTAGATGGTTACTTAATAGGGGTGGCCAAAAGACAATTCAACTGTAAAACGTAAATTTTTTTTAAAATATTGAAATTTTTTTGCAATCGAACATTTTTAGCACAGCCAACTGGTCATACCACGATACATTTGTTATAAACAACGCCTTACATAAAACAAATAAGAATTCCCTATGCACTTTGATGAACTAATAAACACGGTATCTCAATCTCTTAATAACTTGTCTTTTCCTGCTAACTGGTGCCAAGGAAGAACTGCATTTGGTGGCCTTTCAGCAGCAATGCTTTTCAGTGCGATGCGAAATGCGATATCAACTGAACGTGAACTCTTATCTTTAAGCACTAACTTTGTTGGTCCTTTAATTGCAGATACACCCTTTGATATTTCACTGACTATTTTGCGCGAAGGTAAAAATGCAACTCAGATAGAGGCACGTATTTTACAAAATAATCACGTTGCTGTAATTGCACTTGGCTGTTTTGCAATAAAGCGTGATTCCAATGTGATTGTAGAAAATAAACAAACGTGCCCTTTATCACCTGTAAATGTGAATCACCTAATTCCTTATACTGAAGGCGTTACTCCACAGTTTTTTCAGCATATGAGCTTTAATATCCAAAAAGGTGCATTACCTTTTACCAAATCTCTTAGTGGCGAATTAGCTGGATGGATGCGTTTAAAAGAAACACCAAAAGAACTTTCAGTGGCGCATATTCTTGCTCTAACAGATGCATGGCCTCCAGCTCAGCTTCAAATGTATTCAAAGGTAGCTCCTGCAAGCTCAATGTCTTGGTACATTGAGTTTTTACCACATGAACAATTAAAGGCTGATGATTGGCTTGCATTTGATGCATTTACCCATCACAGCCGAGATGGCTATGCGTGTGAGGAAGCAAATATTTATAATCAGGATGGAGAGTTAATTGCAATGAGCAGACAAACCGTCGCTTTATTCGATTAAAACTAACTTATTTCGGGTTTGTGTTAGTAAACCCTAATTTTAATTTGTTTACCATTACTTCATTCATATCTTTGTTACAAGCAAAATATAAACTGGTCGCATCTTCTTTAATTTTTAACACCTTTGTTAATTGGGGTGTTGTAGTATCAAGTTGGCGTTTTGTTTTGTACTGCGTTTCGTTAAGTACAATTAAGTCCAGTAAGTTTTTACGCTGTCGCATGATATGAAAGAGCTTATCTACATTCTCAATTACTAACAATTGTGCCCCTAATTCAAAACCGTGTTGTTTTAAATAATGATGACTAAAGTTATTTTCGATAACTGCAGTTTTATAGTTTTTAGCTGCACTGATGGAATCTAATTCGATGTGTTTTTCTGGCAACGCATAAAAGTAGGCAGTAAATCGGCTTAACTTGGCAATCCATTGGAAATTTGGTTCACGCATTGGCAAGCGCGCGAGAGAGAAAATACACGAGTTTGTGTCACGTAATACGCCATTATATGCAAGTGACCAAGCAAGTACATTAAGATCATACTCAACATTAGCTTCGGCCAATGCTTTTTTTACACGCTCAAAGTTTGGCCCGACAAATTCGCCGTGTTCATTATGATATTGATAACCACTTAAGTTTTCGCTGAACACCGTTATTTTGCCAAATGCCATAAACGGCATTAACACAATCAGTGAAATAAATACGGTATAGCGATTAAACATTAGCGCCTGTTCTATAATTTGCGGCCTTTCATAATGTTAAGTGTAACCTGTGTTCTTATGTTTAGAAACTCATGAAATAAAAAAGGTGCCAAGCGGCACCTTTTTTATTTTTACTCAGTACTATTATTTCACACTGTTCATCGCATCTATTAACAATGCTGATATTTTTGCACCTTCACGCAATGTGCTTTCTGATGCTTGTTTACCACTATGAGATGCATCCGTAAATGGGGCAATTTCCATCATATCTGCACCAGTAATCGGAAACTCTTTAGCAAGAGCACTTAAAATGAGTACCGCTTCATCAGGCGTCATACCATCATATTCAGGTGTACCAGTTGCGGCTGCAAACGTTGCATCTAACGCATCAATATCAAAACTTACGTATAGCTCATCTACCTGATCCGCTTTCAATTGGGCAATTACACCATCAACAATTGCTTGCGCGCCTTGCTCGCGAATTTCATGTGCCCAATGTTGTTTCACACCAAAGGTTGATTCCCAATGTGTTTTATCTTTACCGCTTGAGCGAATACCAAATTGAATAAGGTGATGTGGCGCTGGTAAAAATTCTAAAATATGCGTACACCAAGAGCCAAAACACAGATCAATGCCTAATCGCTCAACCAGTAAATCTGTGTGAGCATCAAAATGGATAATAGCCGTGCGTTTACCTGCTGCACGCTTTGCTTTTAAGTAAGACTTGGTTAATGGGTAACTGATTGAGTGATCGCCACCGATGCCAAAAATCCCCTTTGTTGGGAAATTTGCATAAAAATCGTCACATACATCTTCAGTAATTGATAGTGGGCTTACTGGGTATTCACTTTGTTCATCTTGGTAAAGTGCTTTTTGACAATTCGAAATAGTGCCACCATTTAAATATTTATCATGAAGCAGATGCGGTATTACACGTACATCACCAAGGTCAAAAGTTTTCGAGTTAGGTTGTTGCTCCATCAGCGTGCTGCGAAGAAACAAAGGACCCCAGTTTGCACCACGTAAAATGCCACCACCACAATCTGAGCTGATGCCTAAAGTAACCGCTTTATATTCACTTGCATCAATGTTGGCTAAGCTATCACGCCAAAGAGCATCAATATTTTCTGTTTGTCCATAAATTGATTGGTGTAATGCTTCTTTTCTCTCTTTTGCTGTATTTACAGTGAAAACACCGTTACCTGGTGGACAAAGACAGTTGGAAACTTTTTCAATAAAGGTGTTCTTAGCGTCGCTCATTATTTGCTCCTGGCTAAACATAACTTCAATATAATTATGCATTATAAAATTATATTCGTGCTTTACGTAAAAACATCACTTAACGACTTGTAAATATCATAAATCTAGTTCGTTGCGTCTTAACCAATCGGTTTAAAGCTTTGTAAATAAAACGATTATTTAAAGTTGTTTGGTAAAGCATTAATCTACATGTCCCTTACATAGAGTTTTCATATTTAAATGTCAAATCTCTGCTCCCTTAAAACCAGGATATAAACGTTATTCTATGCACTCTAACTGCATAGGCTTTCAAAAATCTTCAAGTTCAACTTTGTAACTAAATGATTTACAATGGCAATCTTAAAACAAATAATAATTAGGAAAAGTTTAATGGAACTAAACACAACGGAGCAAATACGTCGTTCACAAGTTCAATTTTCAGGTGAGACAGGACAATTCTTCAAAATTTGGATAGTTAATATCGTTTTAACAATCCTTACTTTTGGTATTTATTCAGCATGGGCCAAAGTACGTACTCATCGCTATTTTTATAGCAATACGAGTATTGAAGGCCATCAATTCACTTACTTAGCAAACCCAATTCAAATATTAATTGGTCGTATTATTGCCGTTGTATTGTTTATAATTTACATGGGTTCAGTACAATTTGTGCCAATACTAGGCCTTTTTATCATGCTAATTGCCATGTTTTTAATGCCATGGGTGATCAATCGCAGTATGCGTTTTCAAAATAAAATGACCAGTTACCGTAATGTACGCTTTGGCTTTAAAGGTAGTTATGGTGAGGCATTTTTAGTTTTTATTATTTTACCAGTACTAGCGGTATTCACTCTTTACTTGCTAATGCCTTGGGTAATTAAAAAAGTTAATGAATATATTATTGGCAACACTACATATGGTGATCGTCAAATTGAAACCGATTTATCGGCTACTGACTATTACATTGCCTTTTTACTGGTAGTTGCAATATCAGTCGGTGCAATGTTTGGTTTTGGCATTGTGATTGGTATTGGTGCGGCGATTTTTGGTGCAACAGTTGATACAACAAACTTAGATCCAAATGGGTTAAGCGCTGCGATGTTTATTATGGGCCCAATAAGTGCACTTTTATATGTGGGAATGTTTAGTTTAATTACGGGTATCTATCAGTCTCGTATTCGTGCTCATAACTTTGCTAACAGTGAAATTAAAGACGTTGTTCAGTTCAAATCAACAATTACTGAAATGCAATTTACACGTTTAGTGTTCTTTAACCTAATTGCTATTGGTTTATCACTTGGTCTTGCCTACCCATGGGCAAAAATTCGTAAAGCACGTTATTTAGCGAATGGTACCTTTGTTGAAATTCACCCTAATGCAGATCATATTATTGATGATATGACAGACGAAAAATCAGCAATTGGTGAAGAAATCGCTGATGTATTTGATTTAGATATCGCGATTACCTGATGTCACAGATCATTGATGGTACATTATACGGTTCGGGCAGCTCACATGCGTGTGCTGCCCAATTAGTTGTAACTGAGCATCATCTGAGCATCATTTCAAATGGTACAGAGCAATGTTCATATAACTTAACTGAAGTAAACTTAAGCGATGCTATTCCAGGTATAGCAGCCGAAATACGCTTGCCTAATGGTGATATGTTTATTCCAGCCGACAAAAACTGGCGTTTAAATAAACAAAGTGGCTCTCTGTTAAGTCAGCTGGAAAGCAATTGGCTAACAGTCGTTTCTTCTATTATTTTAGCACCCATTCTCGTTTACTGGCTGATTATGGTTGCAATGCCAGCGCTTGCGAGTAAAAGTGTTGAATGGTTACCTGAGAGTATTCCAGCCTATATGGGCGAACAATCATTCACCATTATAGATGAGGCATTTCTATCGCCATCCACACTCGATGACAATACAAAAAATAGTGTAAATTCTCTGTTCGATAAAGCGCTTCAAACCCTGCAATTAAATAATGAAGACTATCAATTATTAATTAAACAAAGTGACTACTTTGGCGCAAATGCATTAGCACTTCCGAACGGTACAGTGATTGTTACTGATGGGCTAATAACCCAGTTAATGGAATTTGAAAAAACACAAAAGACAGCCACATTTGATAGTATGCTAATGGCAATAATTCTCCATGAGATTGGTCATGTAGAAGCCAAACATAGTCTAAGGTTAGTTGCCCAATCGTTATCAAACGCCATTGTGTTTGCTCTATTGCTGGGTGATTTAGAAACGGTTGGTGAATTAATGGTTGGTGCAAGTTCTGCAGTTATTCAAGCCAATTTTTCTCGTGACATGGAAACAGAAGCTGATAATTTTGCGCTTAGCCACCTAGGAAAGTTAGGTTATGAACCGGCGGCGTTTGCTGATGCTATGGAAAGTTTTAATGAAGAAAAAGTAGATACCGCAGAAAGTATTTTTAAATACCTAAGTTCACACCCTGCCATTGTAGAGCGCATTGAAAAAGCAAAGAACTTCAATTCGCAACAATAATAATTTTTAAAATTCTCTAACGGTGTTTAAGTTGCTGTTAGAGATTTCAATCAAAGCTTTCATACTCCAAGCTATCAAGTTAATTTTTGATGTTATTTACATCTTTTTTAGCAAATCAGTCTGTAACGCTCATTATGAATTTACTCTATTTAGTTCATCAGTGTTCATATCAACAATATATATTGAAAGCAATTTAAGCTGGTGATTATGGTAGTTTGTAGGTGAGTTAAAGAAAAACAAAATGAACAAGTAAAACTTAACAGCCTGTGCATTAATAAAAGTTAAACGTCGACTATCACATTCAGTTAGGGCTCATTACCCTGTTGCTGAAAATGAAATTTATTACTTATTGAGCCGTTCATGCTTATATGAATGTATCAACCAAAGCAGACAGTGTTGATGAAGCAATTAATTGCATACAGTGCCAAATTCATTTACTGTTTAAAAATCAACAATAATGAAATTGCTCTTTTAGTGCATAAGCAAAATGACATCTAAATACACATCCTTAAAAGCATTTTATCCCTTTTATTTATCTCAACATCAAAACACGGTATGCCGCAGATTACACTTTGTAGGCTCGCTTTTAGGGCTTGCATGTTTGGCAGCTGCTATTATTTTACAAGTTCCCTACTATATCTTTTTAGGTTTAGTATTTGGTTATTTATTTGCTTGGATTGGACACTTTGTTTTTGAAAAAAACAAACCTGCGACCTTTCAATACCCGCTATACAGTTTTGTTTGCGATTGGTTAATGTTTCGCGACATTTTACTTAGGCGTTTACCTTGGTAAAGAGAGTAAATCTTTTATTGTTTCGATAGATAAAACAGCTTCAACTTCACTTGCTAGCTTTTCTATTTGTGCATCTCTTTCCTTCGCATAATCAAAAGTTTGAGCATCATTTAAACCTGCCCAAGTTAAGATTTCAGTAAGGTATTGGCTGTTATCAAAAATACCATGTAAATACGTTGCTTGAATTTGATTATCAGCACTTTTAAAACCTTCAAATTCACCATTATCTAATATAAATAAACGATCACAGTGCTCAGTAGCTTCACTTACACCTGCGTGGATCTCATAACCAGATACCGCAACCTCTGTTTTTAAACATTTAGCATTCGTTTTACTGAGTGTTTTTATGGGCATTAAAGTTGTTTTAATTGGTAAATAACCTAAACCTTTTTGTTCGGGTAACGTTGACTCAATACCATTTGGGTCAAATATATCTTGCCCTAACATTTGCATCCCACCACAAATACCGAACACTTTGCCACCATAACGTAGGTGCTTAACTATGTGATCTTGCCATTTTTCTTGTTCTAAAAATTTGAAGTCTGATATCACACTTTTAGAGCCTGGCAAAATTAGCAAATCGCATTTTTTCACTTCATTTGGAGTACGCGCGTAACTCAGTTCTACATTTGGGTGTAAACGTAATACATCAAAATCCGTATGATTTGAGATTCGAGGGTAAACAACCACAGTAACATGCAAAACAGTATCTGCGTTTACAATTTGGTTGAAATCAAGCGCATCCTCAGGCTCGATATAAAGGTTTGGAATATAAGGGATCGTTGCAAGTACAGGAATACCTAATTTTTGTTCCAACCAATCGTTCCCAGGTTTTAATAGCGCTATGTCACCTCTGAACTTATTGATGACAAACCCTTTAATTCGCGCTTTTTCTGATTCAGATAATAATTCGTATGTACCCACTAGATGTGCAAAAACACCACCTTTATCAATGTCTGCAACAATTATGACTGGGCAATCAGCCGCCTCTGCAAATCCCATATTTGCAATATCGCGATCTCTTAAGTTTATTTCTGCAGGGGAACCCGCACCTTCGACAATGACAGCATCATATAGATTCGCTAATTTATGATGAGACTCAAGTACAGCGCTTAATAATTTAGGCTTCATCTGATGGTAATCAACCGCATCGGAATTGCCTATTGATTTCCCATGCACAATCACTTGTGCACCAATGTCTGAATTTGGTTTAAGTAACACAGGGTTCATATCAACACTAGCTTCAACTCTTGCAGCCTCCGCTTGAACAGCTTGCGCTCTGCCTATTTCGCCACCATCTTTTGTAACAGCGCTATTTAACGCCATATTTTGTGGTTTAAAAGGTGCAACGCGAACATTATGATTAGATAAAATTCTGCACAATGCAGCAACTAAGATACTTTTTCCTGCGTCAGATGTTGTGCCTTGTACCATCAATGTTTGCTTTGCTTTCATAGTGTTCTCAAACTTCAAATTTGCTGCACACTATCAAATTTACGGACCATTGTCCTTTACAAATTAGCGCCATAATTCAGACTGTTATTAATATTTGCTAAGTATGAGCATTAAGGATGAAAAAAGTATTTCACTTAGGTTTAGATAAAGACGCACTGCAAGGGGCTACACTTGCAATTGTACCAGGCGATCCAGCCCGCGCTGAACGCATTGCAGAGTTTCTTGAAAACCCAACAGCACTGGCTAAAACACGTGAATATCATGTCTATTTAGGCTTTTTAAAACAAACACCGGTAGTTGTATGTTCAACCGGTATTGGTGGTCCAAGTACCTCCATTGCCGTTGAAGAATTAGCCCAGCTAGGTATACAAACTTTTTTACGCGTTGGTACAACAGGCGCTATTCAGCCTGGTATTAATGAAGGTGATTTATTAATTAGTCATGCATCAGTACGTTTAGACGGTGCAAGTCAACATTTCGCACCAATTCAATACCCTGCTGTTGCAGACTTTTTTGCAACTCAAGCTATGGTTAATGCCTGTGATGAGTTAGGTGCAACATATCATTTAGGCATTACGGCTTCTTCTGATACTTTCTATCCTGGTCAAGAACGTTATGACACTTACTCAGGTTATGTAACAAAAGCGTTCCAAGGAAGTTTTGATGAATGGCAAAAACTGGGCGTAATGAATTACGAAATGGAATCTGCAACATTATTTACCATGTGTTCTGCTCTTGGACTAAAAGCGGCATGTGTTGCAGGTGTTTTAGTTAACAGAACTCGCAGTGAAATTCCTGATATCGATCATCAAAAAGTAGAAAAAATTGCAGTAAAAGCAGTATTAAAGACTGCTGAAATTCTCATTTAGGCGGTAATTTGAGGAAGTATTATACTTCCTCAAACACCACATCTATCGCTTTATCTAAACTATTCGCCACAGCTAAAGTAACCCCATTTTGATTAGCCTTGTCTTTTCGCTGTTTTATTAAGATTGACTTAATACCATTAATACCCGAATGCCTATTATGCAATTGCATTTGACTTAAAGCTGCTTGCAAAGGTGATAAGCTTGGACTATATGCTGCATTTTCTAAGTAAACACCAAAGTATTGTTGATTATTCGAAGTTGTTATTTCACACGCTGCATTGTTGCCAGAATAAGGTGCATAACTTTGGGCAAAAAAATCGTCAATGGACACACTTTGTTTAAAGGGCTTTGAAAATAGCGGTGCATTATTATCTAAATCACTTGGACCAAACGCATCTGGCAAATAATCTTGGATTGATTTTGTCGTATCATCAACTGAGATTTGTGGTTGATTCTCTAATTTGATCTCATTGATAAACTGACGGCAAAAACCACAAGGCGATGCATTAATAATTAGTTTTTCAATTTTTGCAGCGCCATGGATTAATGCATTGTGAATAGCACTTTGCTCTCCGTGGACTACAAGACTTAATGCTTCATCTTTAAATTCTAAATTTGCACCAAAAAATAAGCGCCCCTGCTCGCCTGCTTCAAGAGCAAGTGCTGCAACGTGAAAGTTTGAAACTGGCGCGATTGCATAACCAGACACCCATTTCAAAAGAACATCAAAGAAGCTTTTTTTAGTGTCAAATAGAGAGGCTAAGTGAGTCACTTCATCACTTGTTAGATAAGATTTGCGTTCGGTATATTCTGATATTGCCGATTCAAATTGCTGAATTGTTGTCATATTAGCAAATTAAACTTTTAAAAAGGCAGTTAACACTACCGATTGCTGCTTTCCTATAATAAGGTCAAATGTCCGCTTGACACAAATATTTAATTCTAGTTACCTAAGTGTAAATAATTAATTATAAAATTAAGGATGACCATGCGTACTTTACTCCCCCTTTTAACCGCTGCAGCAATGCTAGGCTGTGCATCTAAGCCTTTAACGCTGTCACAAGCTGATAACGATATTGCATTTGGTGATTTAATTAAAATCGAAAATTCCAAGATGGATCTGTCTTTTGTTAAGCGAAATGTTGATTGGCAAAAGTACAATGCTATCCATATCGCAAAAATTACAGCAGATAACAACCATCCAGAGAATTATAAGCCGCCAAAAATTGATAAAAAATGGGATGGGTATAATGCAACTTTTGACATTCCAGAATCAGGCCTTAAAAAGCTTGAAGCTGAATTTATATCCATGGCAAAAAACACTTTTGATGATGAACAGCCTTGGCAGTACAAAGATAGTGTGGACGCAAACACCCTAGTTTTACATATAGAAATAACTGATATTCGGCTCTCTGCTCCAATCGAGTCATCAAGAAGAAATCAAAACATTAATGGTCGCTCCTACACGCAAAATGCTGGGTCTATGGTACTTAAAGCAGTCATACTTGACGGTGAATCTAATGAAGTGATTGCAACCTCAATTGACAGAGCGGCAGCACATGATAATTGGCGTTTAAATACACAAGTATTTAATTGGAGTGATGTGCGTACTATTTATCGCAGCTGGGCAAATGCGCTTAAAAATGCGATGTTTCAAATACACCAAGAGCGCTCAGAATAATCATTAGTATTGATGCACTTTTTGAAATGTGCATCAATAAACTCTCTGATCTTAAAGATTTATTTTTAGATCCGTGATAGTATTTTCGACATAAATAAAAACTGGTAACACTTTGTCCATAAACTATACTGTTTAGGTCAGCTTATGGAATTTTGCGAAGGTTTAGCAGGATTATAAAGTGCAAAATATGAAAAATTTTTCCCGATTTGTTGTGGTTACAATAGGGTTTATTATTGCTATCTATTTAATACTAGCCTTGTCATTAACTCAGGGTGTTGCACTATCACATCACAAAGATTCACAGATAAACCAAGTTATTCTTGATGCCAATAAATTAGAGCCTCAAAATGCCACCGTTATGTCGTCGTTGTTCAGTTACATCGACTTTGTTAACAGCGGCGATAAAATCTATATTCAAGTTGAAAAAAGAGATAACAAAATTAGCGCAATTCCCGTTAAAACACTGTTAACTGAAATGCTGTTGTTTTCGAATTTCCCGTTACTGTTTTTGTTAACGTTAACACTCATCATTCCCTTATTTGTATTTAATAAAAAGCAAAAAAGACTAAATAAATCGATTACCATTTTAAATAGTAAAACCGACAATCTATTAAGTGCATTTAATCTCGATTTACCTAAATATGAGACAGAAAATAATCTTGCACGCTTAAATCATTCAATAAACTCACTAAGTGAAGCTGTTGAACGTTATAAGCGCGACACCGAAACAAGTATCTTTCAAGACAAATTAACCGGGCTTGCTGACAGGCATGCTTATTTAAGCCACTTAAAAGAACAACTTGCACACGCAGAAAAGACTGATAAAAAACAGGCACTTTTATTTATCGACTTAGACGGGTTTAAGCAAGTTAATGATTCTTTTGGTCACAGTTTTGGTGATGAAGTGCTGATCCAAGTAGCCGAACGATTACGCACAATTGTGCGCAATCACAGCCTATCTTGTCAGCATCCTATTAACGGTATTGAGCAAAACCTTTCACGTCTTGGTGGTGATGAGTTTTCAATATTTATAAATGATTTAATTGATCCTTCACTTGCCGTGAATGTCGCCCAGAACGTATTACATGAAATCGAACGGGATTTTGTGCTTGGCAACAAAGTGGTAAAAATCGGCGCCAGTATTGGTATTGCTATTTACCCAGATAGTGCTTCAAGTCCATTTGCCCTATTACAAATGGCTGATGTTGCAATGTATCGCGCCAAAACAGATGGCCGCGGCATATTTCGAGTCTACTCCCCAGAGATGGGCAGTAAAATGCGACGCTATCATTATTTACTTGAAGAAATGCGTTTAGCCCTTGGTAGTAATAATTTCACACTTTCGTTTCAACCTATTGTTCATGTTGATGATTGTAGTATTGATTACTTTGAATGCTTAGTTAGGTGGCATCACCCAGTAGAGGGAACAATTACTCCAACCGAGTTTATCCCTATTGCTGAAGAATCAAATTTAATTTTAGAGCTAGGTGACTGGATATTATTTGAAGCATGCCGCCAAATGTCAGCGTGGTATAATGCGGGTATGACACGAGTTAGAATATCTGTGAACATTTCTGGTGTGCAACTAAAACATCGAAACCTTCACGAATGGGTTATGGATACCCTAACTAAAGTGGGCTTACCTCCTAAGGCGCTGATGTTAGAAATTACAGAATCATGTTTTATTGAAGCATCAAAAAACACCATTGAAAGCCTTCAAAAACTACGTAGTGAAGGCATAACCATTGCAATTGATGACTTTGGTACAGGTTTTAGTTCATTGTGTACATTAGCTGAGCTTCCGGTCGATGTTATCAAGATTGATAAACTGTTTATTGATCAAGCCAATGACAACCCTAAATATAATAAAATACTTCATTCTATCAGTGAACTTGGGCATCAATTAAACCTTAAAGTTGTAGCTGAAGGCGTTGAATGTGCAGAACAATTTGAACTTGTACGCAAAATGGGGATCCAATGTGTGCAGGGTTACCTTGTATCTAAACCTGAAACATCCAATACTGTTGGCACAAAAGTATTAAGAACAAATTTAAATCATATAGCAGCCACAGGTACCAATATCTGGCTACCTGAAAATGAACCAGCAACAAGAACCAAACTTCATTCCGTATAGTAGGAACACATTTATGAAAATCACATTGAAGACATTAATAATAAGCTTAGTTTTCGTCACATTCTTTGCAAAAGCGGATTTACAACAAGGTATCGATGCGGCTAATGAGGGTGATTTTGAAACTGCCCTTTATCATTTTAACTATTTAGTTGAAAACAACTATGGCCCCGCTATGTATCATCTTGGTCAAATGCATGAGTTTGGATATGGTATCGCTCGCGACCCAAAAAAAGCAGCAGAGCTCTATGAAAAAGGGGTAGCGCTTGGCGAAGAAGATGCCATGTTCGCCTTAGGTACACTTTATCAAGACGGTAAAGGGGTTAAAAAAGATTTACAAAAAGCAGTTTCTCTTTACGAACAATCAGCACAAAAAGGCCTTGCTGCTGCGCAATTTAATTTAGGTGTTATGTATGCAAATGGTACTGGCGTAATCCAAGATTTTTTCCAAGCAAAAGACTGGTACACAAAAGCCGCTGCACAAAATTATGCTGCTGCACAATTTAACCTCGCGCTTCTCTACTTCGAAGGACAAGGCGTAGATAAAAGCTTAGAAATGTCTTTTATCTGGAATTCAGTTGCTGAATTTAATGGCCATAAAGATGCAAGCCACAGTCGCAAGTTAGATGAACGTAAAATGTCTCCTTCGCAAGTAGAAGAAGCAAAAGAAAAGGCCAACGAACTATACCAAAAAATTCTAGCTGGTAAATATTACGGTGATGAACGTCGCATCTAATTGCTTTTTAACTTATTTACAGGCATGGTTTCTATTTTTGGAAACCGCCTGTGCTTAATCTTTTCCTTTTATGTATCATAATTGCCCTCATTTTTTTAATTGTTAAATCTTCACTTAACAATGCAAAAATAGCTAAACAAAACATTGAATTACAAAATCAATATCTAACAGAGAACAAACTAGGGTCAGGCGTGATTGAAACTGTTACAGGCCTACAATATGAAATGCTTGTTACTAATTCTAATGGGCAACAACCTAGAAAAACAAGCAAGGTTAAATGTCATTACCATGGTACATTAATTGACGGTACTGTTTTCGACTCATCTGTAGAAAGAAATACACCTCTTTCCTTTTCACTGAATCAAGTTATTCCGGGTTGGACTGAAGTTCTTCAGCTTATGAAAACGGGTGAGAAAGTCAAAGCGGTTATTCCGTATAACTTGGCATATGGAAAACGTGCTGTAGGGAAAATTCCACCAGCATCATTACTTATTTTTGAAATTGAACTACTCGAAGTTATAGATTAGTTATAAAAGCGTTAAACACCATAGTAAGCGATGAGCCTTAATGCAATTCCAGGTTCATCGTCAAAATCATAACGCTCTCTAAATTCAACAAATGGTTCTGCTTCAAAAAACAGCCAATGTTCAAAAAAACGCATGCGCCAGCGATAAGATGCGTAGTAACTGCGTTCTCCACTAAAACTGTCATTTGCCCAAGCCCCAATTACACCGGCTTGATCCTGATTATAGGTTTGGCTATGAAACACCCCAATGGATACACGCTTTGTCGGTTCACTTTCAACATAACGCGTATTAAATGCAAAGTTTAATATTTGGTGTGGTGTTAGTTTTACATCTGCACGAGTGTACAGGCGTGCACCAACACCGTCCTCTAAATAATACTCAATACTGGGACTGACTGAAAATCGCCAATCATTTATAGTGTGACGGAATTTAAGTCGTGTTTGGGCAAATAAGTTTGAACGGCTAAAACCAATACGATGCTCAACATTCCAGCGCTTACGCTGAACCATATACCAGTTTAACGCTGCGTTAATGTTATTATTTTGTTCAGTAGAAATACTTTGTAGGGGTAGCCTATCTTCTTCCTCTTCATCGTTATCGATAATCAGGCTCACTTTCTCTTCCCAATTTGGTAAATCTAAAGACACTTTGAATTGATTATCGAAATCGAGTAGATCTCTTGCACGGGGTGCAAAACCTAATGATATATAGCCTTTTGCACTTGCAATATCCCCTTTTGCATTATCATCTTTAACCAATTTATCAAGCCATTGCGCTGAATTTTGCATATGCGTATTTAAACGCGAACGAAATAATGTCGCACTTTCAGTGACTTCATTTTTGAGTTCAGCACTTATCGATTCAATTTGACTGGGCGTTGGTTGTGTATTGGCAGAAGAATTTGAAAAGGATAAAAAAGGGACTGTTATTAATACCAAGTAACCTACACGATACATATGGTTTAACAACATTCCCTTTCCTTAGTCAGTTACTAGATTGCAACTTTTTTAGGTGCTTTATAGTATTTATAAAGTCCAATTAATGATGCTGCAATCCAAAATAATTCAATTACAAAACTCGCTAAATTGAAATTATAACAGAGACTTATAAGTAAAAGAATTGCGCCAGACAGGTTCATTAGATTATAAGCAATACCTGTGGGTTTAACTTTATCTAATTGCAATAAAAAGAACGCACCGACAACAAGAAATGTACCGGTCATGCCGATAATATCGAAAATAATTGAGATCAATTGATAACTCCAAGCTTATGCGCCCAAATATGCTGGCCCGGTCCGTGGGGAGGGCGATTTTCATTCCATGAAACAGCTTGTAGTTGAGGAGAACCCTCAGTCGCGATTATTCTAATGATTTAAAAATCGCATGCAAACACTTTTGTCCTTGACATAGAGTTAAAGTAATTAACTTGTTTTGGCCTTACCGCCAATTATTTTATAAGCCGCACTACCTCGAATCATTTGCTCTCGGGCAAACTCTTGACCACACGTTGGGCAAATACAACTTACATCGCAAAAGTCTTTGGCAATACGCTCTTTAAAACATTTAACTAACGCACCTTTGCCATTTTTATGGTACTTGTAAAGGCGTGTTTTACATGACGCACATATAATATCAACTACACGTTCCGGCAAACGCTTATTTGGTTTAGCCATAATGTTCAACTTTCACCAATAGTGGTTTCTTCTGCAATTTACGTTGCAGTGTTCTACGGTGCATGCCTAATTGCCGCGCGGTTTCGGACACATTACCGTTATTTGTTTTAAGTACTTGATTAATATGTTCCCACTCCATCTGTTCGCTAGATAAAGGTGATTCATCCACTTCCACTACCGCTTTTTTACCTGTTAAGGTTGCAACGACAGACTGTGTATCCACAGGTTTTGCTAAATAATCATTTGCGCCTTGTCTTATTGCTTCTACCGCCGTGGCAATGCTGGCAAACCCGGTTAATAGCACTATCGAACTTTCTGGCAACAGCGAACGTAGTGGTTTTATCAATGGTAAGCTTGTCTGATTGCCGAGTTTCATATCAAGTAATATGTACTTTGGTTCAAATCGCCTAGCTGCTAGTAGTACTTCGTCTGCACTTGATACGAGTTCGACATTAAAGCCTTGCTTATGCATTCTTCGCGACAAGGTTTGCCCATAGGCAACATCGTCTTCAACAATGAGTAGATTCATAATAGAGGTAACCTTACTGTTACTTTAGCGCCATGTTTTTCAACTGTCTGTTGGTTATTTTCAATGATTAGTTCACCACCGAGTTTATTTACCGTGGTATTCGATAAGAAAAGTGCGATCCCCATTCCCTTTTGACTTTTAATGGTTTCGTGCCCGAGTGAATCAAGTAAGTCTAAATCAAAACCATTACCCTGATCGGTTATTTCAATGTTCAACAAATCAGACTTTTCAAAAACATTAATTTGAATTGTCTGTTTGGCAGCTTGTTTATTCGCATCAACCGCGTTTTGCACTACATTAATTAATGCCGACAAAAGTAAGCTATCCGCATTTATTTTACTTTCAGGACGGGTTTGATTGTTAAGCTCAATCTGTTGTTCTGGGAAATGCAATAAACAGGCATCATAAAATTCATTAAGTAAGTTATTTATAAAAATTGGTGCTATTTTATTCGCTTTAATCTGGCTTGCATAATCACGAAAATAAGCAAGTTGCTGTGTACATTGCAATAACGGCGCTGCCATCTCTTTCACAAGTGAATTATTACCACCAATTTCTTCTTCTAAGTCTTCATAAATCATTTGCAGGTTAGCAATCGGCGTTGCAAGGTGATGTGTTACTTGAGCAGCTGCTGTGCCAAGTGCCATAAGCTGTTCACTTCTTAGCGTTTCTTCACGTTGAATAGCCATTTGCCTTTCTTTATTGGTATTTGCTTTAACGAGTGCGCTTATTGTTGTAGTTACTACCAAAGCGGATAAAACAAAATTAAGCCACATACCAAGGAAGTGTTCTTGCATATCCATATGGTGCATTTCATGTTTTGGCATGTTAAATACCAGTAACGTGTAAAATCCAACAGCGGTAAAAGAGCAAAGCGCTAGCCAGCGTAACGGTAAGCAGACTGCGGCAATAATCAGCGGTAAAAGTAATAGCGAAACAAAAGCATTCGTTGCCCCGCCACTATAAAGCAGCATTAAACTTAAGAAAGTGATATCTGCCAGGATCTGTAATGCAAGTGCAAGGTTCGTCGCATTTAGTCTCGAAAAATAAACAATACTTGAGAGGTGAAACAAGGTTTCGAATGCAATAATCAACAGCAATACACCAATATAATCATGCGTTCCCATTGAAAAGTGCAGCACTATGACACTGAGCAATTGAATAGCAATTGATACTGTTCGTAAAAATAATAATCGACTAATTGGCTTTCGATAAGCTAATGAAGGTTCTGCACTAATAAATTTAGCAAGCAAAGTCATATGTAACTCGTTTAAACAAAGACAAATCGCACTGTATCTGGTATAACCAGTTCAACACACTAAGAAATGAACGTAAGGGTTGCTAATGAAGTATGCCAAAATTACCGGCTGGGGGAAATGCATTCCACCGGTAACACTCACAAATGATGATCTAAGCCAAATAATGGAAACTAATGATGAATGGATTACATCTCGTACTGGCATTAAAGAGCGTCGTATTTCTCATCAAAGTACCGCTGATTTAGCAACTATAGCAGCACGTAATGCCCTTGATTGTGCCGGCATTACCGATGCAAGTGATATTGATTTAGTTCTGCTTGCGACGTGCACACCAACAACTCTAGTTGCAAATACCGCTTCGCAAGTTCAAAAAAATATTGGTGCCAAAGGGGCTGCTGCATGTGATGTAAACGCCGCATGTTCAGGGTTTTTGTATGCATTACAAAATGCCACGGCGCAAATTCAAGCTGGCATGATTAAAAAAGCGGTAGTAATTGGTGCTGAACGAATGACTTGGTACGTTAACTGGCAGCGCCGTGATAGTGCTGTATTATTCGGTGACGGTGCAGGTGCGGTCGTCCTTGAAGCAAGCGATGATAAATCAGGACTACTTGGAACAAAAACTGGCTGTGATAGTGAAGACCGTGAAATTCTTCATATTCGTAATTTTGGTACTGACATTGATAAATACCAAGCAGTAGGACCTTCTGATATTTTATTTGAAGGGCGCGAAATCTTTAAACGCGCAGTAAAAGGTATGACAACCGCAGTGGATGATGTATTGCAGCAAGTAGGCAGTGATATATCTGATATTGATGTACTTATCCCGCATCAGGCAAATTTACGCATAATCCAAGCAATTCAAACTAAAGTTAAGTTACCTGATGAATCTGTTATGGTGAATATAGATAAGTACGGAAATACCTCTGCTGCGACCATTCCTATTGCGCTGTGTGAAGCAGTTGAATGTGGTTTAATTAAACCCAAGAGCAGTATTATTTCAGCGGCATTTGGTGCTGGTTTAACATGGGCTGCAAGTTATATTCAATGGGGAGAGCGCACGACTCCTATAACAGCTCCTTCACACACATTATCAGATTGCGATCATACTGGACTTGAATTAATCCAACATGCTATAGCACATTGTCAGTAACCTCTTATTAAGCCTGCATTTATGCAGGCTTTCTTATTTGCAAATTTTCCTTTTAACACTACGCTTTAAATATTAAGACGCGCCATAACGCATGTGATGGATTGCAATTTTGCGAATGTTAAAGGGTACTACTATGCATGAGCATACTTCCGCAATAGAACAAAGACGCTCATTACGACTTGACATGGAAAAAGAGCTTATCGGCTTAGAATGGCAATGTGAAAATGGGAATATCATTAAACGCCAAGCAATGTGTATTGATGTATCCAATGGTGGGCTAAAAGTAAATATTGACCGCCCTATCAATACCGAAAATCCTGTAAAAGTTACATTCCGAGATAAACAAGGCACCACAAACTCAGTTTATGCAAAGGTAATAAGAGAAACTGAGGTGCATGATTGGTTTGATGTTGCAATGGAATTTGTCGAGCAAGGGGGTGACAAATGATTATTCTTGTTGGAGGCGAAAAAGGTGGTAGTGGCAAGAGCTGTTTAGCGCAAAATGTCGCTGTTTATTTAACACTTCAAAATTTTACAGTTTTAATAGTTGATTGTGATCCGCAACGAACTTCATCGGATTGGATCCAAGCCCGTAATACTAATCCTCAACTTCCTTGTATTAACTGTGTTCAGCTTTATGGCAAAATTAGAAATGATTTACTTAGTTTAGAAAATCATTATGACTATGTCATTGTCGATTGTGGCGGACAAGATAATCTTGCGTTACGTGCCGCCATGTCAGTTGCAGATCATACCCTGATCCCACTTAGACCGAAACGCCGTGATCTCAAAACGGTACCGCATATGGAAGACATTTTAACAACTTGTAAAATGGTTAATCCAAAATTAAATGCGGCATTTGTAATTACTCAATGCCCTTCTCTGCCAAATCAGGCTAATCGCATTATCGAAGCGAAAGAAGTATGTGCTTCTTATGGTATTCCAGTTTTAAATGCTGTTACATTCAGCAGAAACATATATGATGATAGTGAAGAAAACGGGCAGTCTGTTATCGAGCGCGATCCAGATGGTAAAGCAGCTCAAGAAATTAAAGCCATTGTTGATGAATTATTAACAATGGAAGTGGTTCATGGTCATGAGTTTAATTGATTTAAAAAAAAATAAAGGACGAAATCAAAAAGAAAAGATTTCGGTGGATGAATTTATTGAGCAAGCTAATTTATATGCTCAAGGTAAGTCCAATACCCATGATAATAAAAGACATATTAAAAAAGGGCGAAAGTTCAAAAATGCGACTTTCACCCTTTCGCCAGATCATATTAAGCAGCTAGACGAGATCTCAAAACATTCTGGTTTATCTAAATCTTATATATTAAGACTGTTAATAAACGAGCTTGCACAAGGGGATGATCTCAGCTTAGATGCTTTACTTGATCATATCGATACTAAATAAATTTATTGATACTTATCCTGTAAGTACTTCAATACAGCACGCACACCAAAGGCTTCGCCACCAACAGGACGGCCTGGTAACTTTCTTAAGTTCCACGCCATTACATCAAAGTGAACCCATGAAATGTTGTCATCAACAAACTCTTGTAAATAAAGAGCAGCAGTAATGGCACCACCAAATGGACCTGGCGCACAGTTCGTCATATCAGCGACTGTGCTGTTTAATAAATCTTTATAATCTTGATAAAGCGGTAAGTGCCAAACTGGATCTTGTACATCTTCTGCAGCAGCTTCTAAGCCTGATACTAACGCTTTATCATCACTGAAAAATCCTGGTAATTCCGTTCCTAATGCAATACGACAAGCGCCTGTTAAAGTTGCGAAATCAATAAGTGTATCAGGTTTATCGTTCACAGCCTCAGCTAATGCATCACAAAGCACTAAGCGCCCTTCTGCATCTGTATTATCAATTTCAACAGTAATGCCTTTACGTGTTTTTATTACATCGCCTGGACGTAGCGCATTATCAGAAACCGCATTTTCAACCGCAGGGATCATTACGCGCAAGTGAACAGGTAATTTAAATGCCATGATCATATGCGCCAAACCTAACACATGCGCTGCACCGCCCATGTCTTTTTTCATTAAACGCATGCCTGATGCAGGTTTTAAATCTAAACCACCAGAATCAAAACAAACGCCTTTACCGACTAAAGTAACTTTAGGCGCATTTTCATCGCCCCAACGTAAGTCGAGCAGTCTTGGTTTATTAGCGCTTGCACGTCCAACAGCGTGAATGGTTGGATAGTTTTGTTCAAGTAATTCATCACCTACAATTTGTGAAAAAGTACCAGAAAACTCATCGGCCATATCAGACATAAATTCAGCCATATGCTGTGGCATCATATCACCCGCTGGCATATTTACTAAGTCGCGAACAATGCTAACTCCTTTCACATAGGTCACTACTTCATCGAAAACAGTTTTGTCAGCGATTGCTAATTTTACCGATTGGGTTTTAGATTGCTTATAGGGTGCAAAATCGTAACAGCCTAACGCAAAACTAGTCGCGATTAGTTTGCTAGTATCTTTATCGTTGGTTAATAAATATGTGCCATCAGGTAACTGGCTAGCAAGATCACCACATGCCCAAAGCGACTCTGTGCTTTTTGTGAAGAACACTGCCTGTTCCAATTTCCCATCTGTAAAATTAGGTACTAGTAATACACCTTTGCCTTCAAAACTTATCGCATTAAGCCAATTTTGAATAACGGTGGTTTGCCTTTGTTGCCAAGCGTTAAATTCGCTTGATGCAAGAATTGTAAGCGGAGTCCCTTCAGATTGGTGAACTAGGGCTTGCGTCATATTTAAAGACCTTCATTTGTTTTAAATTATGCGTAATAGCATAACAAACATTTGAATTGAATGTCTGATTTAAACGTTAAGAAATTTACTTATTTTCTGATTTGTTAAAGGCACTTGGCAGTACTTCAACGCCAACCATTTTGCCCAATTTAACAATGAGCGGAATTGTAATAGGTGCAAAAGGTAAGACAGCAAAAATGCCTAATCCAACCCCTTTTAGCACATCAAGAAACTGTTGATTTGCTTCTTTCAATTCACTTTTGCTCGCTTTACCTTGCGTATAATTACGATAAGTGATTAGCATATCAATCGTTTCTTTTTTTTCTTGAGCGAGTGCATGTTTTACTTGCAACATTTGACGACGAACTTTTAATCGGCTTCTTTGTTGTTTTATTTTAAGCACACGCACAGGTGCTTTATGGAAATATTTCATCGTTCGCATACATATATTTTCGCACATGAAATACAAAAGGTATAAACGATTTCTGTAAAAAGTTGTTGATTTAAATTCCTTTGTATTAGGAGTGTTGTTTAAACCACTCTAAAGTATCTTGGAATGTTTCGGCTTTGGCCTCTGTAGCCGTTAATATATTTATATGATCGTAGTCGATTAAGTGGTTATGTTTTTTACCATACATATTTAATAACTGTTTGCCTTGACCACTTTCTTTGATAAACGCTTCAATATCTATTTTCTGCGCTAAAGCCTTGTCATTTACAGCACCAATGTGAAGTGTTGGCGGTAAAGCTCGTTCTGACAGTGCTTTGCTATAGTCAAAGCCATCAAATGGGCATACCCAAGGGTTTCTTTTTACCCATTCAACGCCCTCTTTATGAGATAAACGTGTTTCATCGTCAGAACCAAAACCAAAACGCTTGGCAGGTAAATAGCCATACATTCTGATTAAAATTGGCGAAATAAAATACCAAACTAAATTTGCCTGTAAATATTTACTTGGGTGATTATTATAAATCGTTCGTTTTGATGCAAAATAGACGCATGCTTTTAACTCATTTTGGTACTGTGGAAAACGTGCCAGCACAGAATTAAGCAAAACGCCGCCCCAAGAATGAGCACAAAAATAGGAAATGGGTTGCTTAGTTGTCTTTGCGATAAAATCCAGCATGGCAGGTATTTCTTCGACGATAGAATCTCGTTGACCAGTTTTACTGTCACTTGAAATTTTAGGTTCGCTATTTCCTCTACCTCTGAGGTCTGCCACAAAACAATTAAAACCTGATTCAGCTAAAAACGGTGCTAATCCTTTATTAGAATGGGTATAAAATATTCGGCCATTTTCTACAGCGCCATGCATAAAAAACACAACAGGTCCTTTAGCATTGGTGTAAATTTGCCTTAAATGAACCTTGTCGCCATTTGCCATCGTTATTAGGTGAGACTCTTGTTTAATCATATTTATTGCTTTTATCTGGTCATACCACCCAAATACTAAAAACTTAAGCTTGTTTTTGCAAGAGTTACGCAAGAGCGTGTTAAAATAGGGAGATTATCAGTAAAGACTGAAACGACTATGACATCCAAAAAACACCATCCACGGAACATTCATCTTAATGGCTATGATTTAGAGCGTTTAGCTAAGAACTCCCCTTTGCTCAAAGCACAATTAATTAAAAATGAGTATGATAAAACATCACTAGATTTTAGCGATGCAATTGCTGTTAAAGCGCTTAACCAAGCACTGTTAGTCGAAGATTATAAAGTTGCTGTTTGGGACATTCCTGATGTTAATTTATGCCCTGCAGTGCCAGGACGTGCTGATCTTATCCATACCTTAGCGGATTTACTTGCAACAAAGCATAGTGGCGATATACCAACAGGCAAGAAAATTCACTTACTCGATATTGGTACGGGAGCGTCTTTAATTTACCCTATTTTGGCGCATAAAATTTACGGTTGGAAAGCAACTGCTAGTGATATTGATAATAACTCATTAAAACAGGCTAAAAACCTTGCAACATTTAACCAATTGCCGATAAAACTGAAATTACAAAAAGAGTCCCAACGTATATTTCGGGGCATTATTAAAGAAAATGACTATTTTGATATCACTTGCTGTAACCCCCCTTTTCATGGCTCTTTAGAAGATGCCAAAAAGGCTAATCAACGTAAGTGGCGAAATTTAGATAAAAACGACACTAAAGGCTTTAATTTTTCAGGGCAAAAAGCAGAATTGTGGTGTGAAGGTGGCGAGCTCTCTTTCTTACGTAACATGATTAAAGAAAGTGAATTGTTTAAATCTCAAGTAGGTATTTTTACTTCTCTGATTTCAAAGAAGGAAAATTTACCTTTGTTAACAAAAGCGTTAGAAAAGTTAGATGACTGCAGTTATCAAGTTTTACCTTTAGCGCATGGGCAAAAACTTATGCACTTATTGTGTTGGCAATTTAACGTGTAACTGAATTGATTGTGATAAATACTAGATGGACTCAATAAATAATTGAGCCCATCTAAGTAAAAAATTAATTAGGTACAGCTAATTGATTTTCCAAGCCTTCAAAATAGTGCTTACGGCAAACTGAAACATAACGATCGTTACCGCCTATTTCAACTTGTTCACCCTGTGTAATAGGCACACCTTGCTCATTTGTTCGAAGCACCATATTAGCTTTACGCCCACAGTGGCAAACCGTTTTAAGTTCAATCAGTTTGTCTGCCCACGCCAATAAATACTGTGCACCTACAAACAATTCGCCTAAGAAATCGGTTCTTAAGCCGTAGCACAGCACAGGAATTTTTAATCTATCTACCACTAAACACAATTCTTCAACTTGTTTCTTAGTTAAAAATTGCGCTTCATCAATTAAAACACAATCAATTTTTTTGATGGCATGTTTGGTGGCTATTTCATCAATTAGATTTGATTCAGGTGAGAACAATGACGCATCAGCGGCAAGTCCAATGCGCGAACTTACCTTACCTGCGCCAAATCGCGTATCAATTGCTGCCGTATAGATTAATGGCTCCATACCACGTTCTTTATAGTTAAATGCCGACTGTAGTAACGTAGTAGATTTTCCTGCATTCATCGCAGAATAATAGAAGTACAACTGAGCCATAAATTACCTAAAAGCTAAAATGTTAATGCTAACTAATTTGGGTGATTCGTGCTAGGAAAAGATGAATAACTACTAAATCAAATAGTGTATTTATAGTTATCAAATGAGATGGTTATTTTATGCTTGTACCATAATAATCTTTGTACCAATTAACAAACGCATTAATACCATTTTGTATAGTTGTTTTAGGTGTAAATCCAATTGCTTGTTGCAGCTTAGACGTATCTGCGAATGTTGCAGGCACATCTCCTGCCTGCATAGGTAAAAATTTCTTTTTCGCTTCTTTCCCAGAAGCAATTTCAATTGCCTCAATAAATTTCATTAATTCAATTGGTTTACTATTGCCTATATTATAAAGCCTATAAGGAGTATTGTTCTTGGGTAGAGTATTATGTAAATCAAAGGTATCGCGAGTTGGAATAACATCTTGAATTCGAATAATGCCTTCAACGATGTCGTCTATATAAGTAAAATCACGTTTCATTATTCCATTATTAAAAACTTCTATTTCTCGGTCATTTAAAATTGCATCGCAAAATAAGAAAGGAGCCATATCTGGTCTACCCCAAGGGCCATAAACTGTGAAAAAGCGAAGCCCCGTTGTTGCAAGGTCATAGAGGTGACTGTAGCTGTATGCCATTAATTCATTAGATTTTTTAGTGGCTGCATAAAGTGAAATTGGATGGTCGACAACATCATCTTCAGAAAATGGCATCTTTTCATTCATACCATATACAGAACTGGATGATGCATAAACCAGATGTTCGATTTTGTTATTCCTGCAACCCTCTAATATTGTTGTCATTCCCACAATATTAGAATCAATATAAGCCATAGGGTTATCAATTGAATATCGCACACCAGCCTGTGCAGCAAGATGAATTACACGTTTAAACTTTTCTTTGCAAAATAAGTTTTCAACCCTTTTTCTATCTGAAATGTCCATTTCAATAAATTTAAATTGTTCAAGGTGTGAAATACGATTTAGCCTAGTTTTTTTAAGGTTTACGTCATAATAATTATTCAGATTATCTATACCAATAACTTCATGACCAAGTTGGCATAGTCTTTCTGCCACAAAATTACCAATAAAACCTGCTACACCTGTTACAAGATACTTCAAAGGACCTTCCTGTAATAAATTATAAATTATGTAAGCTAATCGCTGCCAAACAAGTCTCGGGTATACACTTTACTTGCAACATCAGATAAACACGCTTCCATTCGGTTGGCGACAATCACATCAGAGATTTGTTTAAACTCTTCTAAATCACGAATAACGCGTGAATTAAAGAAATATTCATCTTCAAGCACAGGTTCATAAACTACAACTTCAATACCTTTTGCTTTAATGCGTTTCATAATGCCTTGAATTGAAGAAGCTCTAAAGTTATCTGAGCCTGATTTCATTATTAAGCGGTGAATACCAACAACTTTAGGCTGCCTATTAATGATCGAAAATGCAATATGGTCTTTTCTGACTGTGTTTGATTCAACAATTGAATTGATTAAGGTATTTGGTACATCTTCAAAATTTGCACGTAATTGCTTGGTATCTTTTGGTAAACAATAGCCACCATAGCCAAACGATGGGTTATTATAGTGATTACCAATACGAGAATCTAAACTAACGCCTTGAATAATTTCTCTGGTATCTAAGCCATGACTCTCTGCATAGGTATCAAGCTCATTAAAATAAGATACCCGCATTGCAAGGTAGGTATTAGAGAATAGCTTTACAGCTTCTGCTTCTGTTGAGCCCGTTAGTAAAATATCAATATCTTCTTTTACCGCCCCTTCAGCAAGTAATTCAGCAAAAACTTGTGCTCTTTCAGATTTTTCGCCAACGATAATGCGCGAAGGATACAAATTATCATAAAGCGCCTTCCCTTCTCTTAAAAATTCAGGAGAAAAAAGAATATTACTGGTACATAGTTTTTGTTTTATACGTTTTGTGAAACCAACTGGCACAGTTGATTTAATCACCATAATGGCTGATGGGTTAACTTTGTTTACTTCGTTAATGACCGCTTCCACAGAAGAGGTATTAAATTTATTGGTTATTTCATCATAGTCTGTTGGCGTAGCTATAATGACGTAATCTGCATTTTTAAAAGCCAGCTCTTTATCAGTAGTAGCTTTTAAATCCAATTCTTTATTTGCTAAAAACGATTCAATTTCTGGGTCTGATATTGGGGATTTTTTCTGATTAATTAAATCCACTTTTTCTTGAATTAAATCTAATGCAATGACTGAGTTATGTTGCGCGAGTAGAACAGCATTTGAAAGGCCTACATAGCCAGTTCCCGCAATAGTGATATTCATACTAGACCTTGATTAATACGTAAAATCTTAAAAATTAAGATTATTTGAAAATAATTATCTGCATATTTTAACATACGGAGTTTTATTGCAAATTTATTTTACTATTAATGAACATAAAAAAAGGCCTAGCAAATGCTAAGCCTTATCTGCATAAAAAATAATTAATCAGCGCGACCCATAAACTTCTGTTCAGAGGTATTGATCTTCACTTTATCACCGACTGAAATATGCTCAGGTACTTGGATGATAAGACCTGTCGTCATAGTAGCAGGTTTAGTACGCGCACTTGCTGATGCACCTTTAATTGAAGGTGAAGTATCTTCAATCACTAGTTCAACACTCGATGGTAAATCGATTGAAACAGGGCTACCTTCAACAACAACCACTAATAAACCTTTGGTGTTTTCATCAATAAACAAAAGCTGCTCAGCAATTGATTCTTTATTGATGTTATATGGTGTGTAGTCTTCTTCGTCCATAAATACGTATTCGTCACCGTCTACATAAGATAAGACAGCAGGTCTACGGTTTAAGTCTGCAAAATTAAGCATTTCGTCAGCTTTGAAAGTCTCGTCAACTTTACCACCGTTTACCACATCATACATACGCATGCGGTATAAACTACCACCCGCACGACCTTGTGGTACTGAACGCTCAATATCACGAACAATCATCACGCGACCGTTATAATCAATAGCGGCATGCTTTTTAATTTCACTTGCTTTTGGCATTTGTCATACTCATTGTGTCAATTTATGCAGACCCTACAAAAATATTGGCTGTTAGTAAATAAATAATGGTGAAAATCAAACTTGTATTTTTTGTTAACTTGATTTTTAATTATTTGCCACAATATATGACAGGCAAAGTTAAAAAGTTGTAGAGGACACTATGCAGTTAGTCTCATTAGACTCAAACGATCCAAATGTTATTAGCCTATTTGCAGAAATAGATCGCTTGATGAATTCACTTTATCCAATTGCCAGTGACCAATCATTACCTTTAAGTGAACTAAATCAACCCAATGTACATGCCATTGGGCTTCTTACTGACGAAGGTATCATCGCGTGTGGTGCGATAGTTAAAAAGTTTGAATCTAACCTCTATGGTGAAATCAAACGTGTTTATGTTAAACCAACTCACCGCGGAAAAGGCTTATCACGCCGCATTATGCAAAATCTAATGTATTGGGCAGGTCAAGCTCAAATCCCATTACTCAGACTCGAAACAGGTAGCAAACAAACAGAGTCAATTCATTTGTACGAAAGCCTGGGTTTTACTCGATGTGAGTGTTTTGGTCGTTATCGTGATAACCCGCTAAGCGTATTTATGGAATTACCACTATCGTCTGCAAACTAAAGTTTGATCTAAAGCAGTTTAAATCGGTACAAAAATAATATAATGTGTGAATAATTCAGTTATAACAGGAAGTTATTTTTATGAAATTCGCACATTCTTTACTATTAAGCGCAACTCTCCTCACTCCTCTTTATACTTATGCCGATACATACCCAATTTGGAAACCTGACACACCTTCATTTGATCAAAAGTTTGATTGGGTTAAAACCTCATCAGGGGAATGGCTTAAAGGTGACCTAATCACCATGTATGAAGAAGAACTTGAATTTGATTCAGATGAATTTGGTATTCAAGTGATTGATATTGCAGATGTTGCCGAACTTTACTCTAAGGGTGAACAAAGTATTCGTCTTAATGATGGCACTGTGATTAGTGGCAAGCTTATTATTAAAGATGGCAAGTTTAGTATCGCTCAAAATGGCTCAGAACAATCTTATGCTATGAGTAATTTACTCTCTATCGCCTCTGCTGATGGGAATGAATTAGATTACTGGGATGGAGAGGTAAACTTTGGTACCAACTTCCGCCGCGGTAATTCTGAACAATCTGATTACACAATCAGTGCAGAAGCACAGCGTAGAACATCAACTAGCCGTTTTTCTTCGGAGTTTATCAGTAACTTCAGTGAACGTGTCAGCCAAGAAACCGGTAAAAAAGAAGAAACCACAAATGATCAGCGCTTTACCGCTAACTTCGACTGGTTCTTCTCACCTAGAACCTTTATTAGACTTGCTGACTACGAATACTTTGCTGATGAATTTGGTAATATCGACAGCAGACACACATTTGGTGTGGGTATTGGTTATGAACTAATTGATACTGGTGATTTTTCTTGGGAAGTAAGTGCAGGTCCGAGTTATCAATCAACTAACTACATTAACGTAGAACCTGGTCAGGATGATAACGAAACATCTGGTGTTTTAAACTTGGGCTCAGTAATTCAATGGGATATAACAAAAGATATTGAATTTGATGCAGACTACCAAGTTAAAGTAGTAAGTGAAGACGCTGGTGAATATATACACCGTTTAAAAACAGGATTAGAGGTTGACCTAATTGGTGATTTCGATCTGGACTTATCATTTTATTTAGACCGTATCGAAAACCCAAAACCAACAGGCACATTTACACCGGATAAAAATGACTACCGATTTGTTGTAAGCTTAGGTTATGAATTTTAACTAACAATAATAATATGAAAATTGATTTGTGGTTCGCCACGCCTATATACAGTCACGATCTCCAAGGAGATCGTGCTTTTTTAATCCAACAAGAACTAAAAGCGATTATTCAACAAGAGTATAATCAAATCCTAACACAAGATGATGCTAATGCTCGTTCTTATATACAGTCCCGTCTGCCTGAACATAGGCAAGTACTGCATAAATATGATTTAGTTCATACACATGAGTTTATTTTAGAACAAGCAGCACTCTTTATTAAAAAGCTTAATCCCAAAGCCAAGCATATTGAGATACGAGAAAGCTGGTTTAATTTTTATCGCCCTGGCGATAGCCAAGAAGTGCATACCCATGTTCATCACACTCACCCCTCATTTGTAAGTGGTTCGTTTTATCTTGACGCACCTGAGAATTCTGGCGACATAAAATTTTATCATCCCAACTTTTCAGCACCGATAGCGACAGAGGAAGTAGGCCTTGAAACCTTTGAAGCGTGTTACACTGCCAAACAAAATCGAATTGTGCTATTTCGTTCTCACGTGCCACATAGTGTGATGCCAAATCGCTCAAGCAAAACACGTATTTCTCTCAGTTTTAATGCCTATATCGCGTAATGTGTGTCACATAAAATAACAGTTTAATACTAGGCGCTTAAGCGAAGCGCTTTTAAAATAACAATTACTTTATGTAAGGAATGTTATGAAAAATGTACTGGTGACTGGTGCTACGGGCCTCTTGGGCCGTGCGCTATTTCGGATTTTTACCGAACAAGGGTTTAATGTTATTGGCACAGGTTTTAGCCGTGCAAAGGCACCAATAATTCAACTTGATTTAACAGATAACATTGCTGTTACCGAGCTGTTAAATAGTGCTAGGCCTGACATTATCATTCATGCAGCAGCAGAGCGAAAACCTGATGTATGCGAAAATAACCAAGCACACACAAAGGCGCTAAACCTTGCTGTAACGGAACATTTAGCAAACGAAGCTAAGCGCTTAAATGCCCGTTTATTCTTTATCAGCACAGATTATGTATTTAATGGTAAAGAGGCGCCTTATTTAGAAAACGCAAAAACGAACCCGTTAAACTTTTACGGTGAAACCAAAGAATTGGGTGAACAGATTGTGTTAAGTACAAGCAAAGCCCATACGGTTATACGAGTACCAGTACTATACGGAGACGTCGAATCACTTGATGAGTCAGCCATTACAACCATTGCGCAGCAGGTCAACGATAAACCAATTAGTGCACATGATAACTGGGCTATTCGCTTCCCTACACATGTTGACGATATCGCCTATACATTGGTCGATTTAGTTAAACAGCCAAGTGAGAATACATCAGGTATCTTTCATTTATCAGATGAAAAAGCATATACAAAGTTTGAAATTGCTAAATTATCTGCAGAAATTCTAAATCTGGACACAAAGGGTATTTCACCAATCAATGAACCAAGCCAAATTGCTAACCGACCATATAACTGTGCATTAAAAGATACACGCTTGAGCGCACTTAAGATTCGTCACACACGCTCTTTTAAACAAGCATTTACTGAGATAATAAAAACACATTTAGTCTACTGACCAAAGGGGTGTTTCTCTGAAAGTTTTGTTAGTTGCTCTCGTATTGGTTTAAGCTGCTTTGCATAGAGTGTTAAAGCATGAGCACCGCTGTCTAAACGTGACATGAGTTGAAGGTGTCGCCTGTTTTGACTATCTTCGTCAATATCAGATAAAAATTCGTTTATATTGCTGATAATTAAATGAAAAGATAACCAAACTAAATGCGGGTTCTTTGCGCCATAGCCTTTTAAAATACTAATAGGATTATGGCCGCCACCTGATGCCGACACTCCAATTGCAAAGGCTGGTTTCTGCCCCAACGGAAAGCCTGATGCGGAGCCAAATGCGCTTAGCAACTAAGCATTATGTAATACAGGAGGTAACATGCCTCCCCACTCTGGCGCAATAATCATTAGACCATCACAGTCATATAATCGATTAAGTAATTGTACTTTCTCATACATTAACTGAGGGTCATCTAATGGTTCATAGTGATGAAGTAAAATACATTGTTGGTTCAGATCAATCAGATCCATTGTAATTGTTTAAGATTAATATCTTGTTGCTATAAATTGACCTAGTTTAAAACTATTTGAATTATTACGACCACTGCCACTTATTATCGCTATTTTCATTTAAATTCCCTTAGATATTTTGCATGCAATATACATTTAATATCCAATATTTTTAATTAAAACTTGTTAAAATAACTCACTTAATTTTTTGTACACTCGCTATGTCTTTATCAAATCGTTTGCAAACCATCGTTGATTTTATTGAGCTCAACTATCACCATATTTGGGATACCTGTTGCGATCATGGTTTTTTAGGTAAAGCGCTTTGCAACGTACATCCTGCTAGCACAATCCATTTTGTTGATATTGCAAAGCACATCATGCTAGCGCTCGAGCATAACCTTAAAACACGCTTTCCCAAGTCGAATTGGCTTTGCCATACAATAAGCGTAAATGCTCTACCAATTGTTGATTATCCTGGCAGGCATTTAGTTATCATTGCAGGTGTAGGTGGCGATTTAGCCGCGGAATTTGTTTCAACTATTCAATCTAAATACCCAACAAGAGATATAGACTTTATTATTTGCCCTGTTCATCATTCCTTTTTACTACGCAAACAATTAATTGAATTAGACTTTAGGCTTTTAAAAGAAACACTCGTTGAAGAGAATAATCGATTTTATGAGATCATCTATATATCAAAAATTAGCGCTAAATTAATAAGCCCTGTTGGCGAGAGTATTTGGCAGCATACAAAACCTGATACCGCTTCAAACTATTTAAAACGTCTTGTATCGCATTATGAAAAAGTGGCTTCACACAAAGTTGAATTTAAACCTGCATTAAATGAATACCTCAAAATAACCAACAAATTAAAATCACTTTCTAACAATTAAACCCACCAAGCGAATATTTCGTATATCCAGATTATTTACAGTTAAGTACAATGTCATAAAATATTGTTAGAAGACATTTATGGCTAAGAAAATTCAATACACCTTTAATCACCAACAAAAACTGATTAATTTTGCGCAAGACAAGTATAACTCTATGTTTGAAGCTATTGCAGCTGCAGAGGGCTTTGATATTGCTGATTATTCAAAGATGGAGCATCAAGTTACTTTGTATGCTAAAGATAAAGCGGCAATCCGCAATTTCAGAGATGAGTATTTTAAAAAGTTAGGTGTAACTAACATCACATTTATTAAAGAATAACGATGAATACATTAATCCTTTGTGCAATTATTGCCGCACTTTTACCTTATCTAGCAAAAGCACCTGTTGCAATTGCCATGAATAAACAAGGTGGTTACGACAACCGTCATCCTCGTGCACAGCAAAGTAAATTAACTGGATTTGGTGCCCGAGCACTAGCTGCGCATCAAAATAGTTTTGAATCACTGCTAATTTTTACCATTGCATTAGTGGTGGTGTTTGCAACAAATACCATAACCACTACAACTGAAACACTTGCGATTATCTATATTATTGCACGCGTGCTTTATTGCGTTTGTTACTACGTAAATTGGCATATATTGCGATCGAGCGTATGGTTAGTGGGTTTAATTTGCCCAATCGCAATGATGTTTTTAAGCCTAAATTAATTAGGCTTGCTCACTCAATTTAATACCTGCATCTTCAAGTAGTTTTAAGAATGCAGGTAGTACCTGTAAGTTTTCAAATGCGAGTTCATTTGCCAATTCATTTTTAAGATTTGGTGAAAGCTTAAGCGCCATTTGTAAATCGTCCATCGATTCAGACAAGCGGTTTTCTTGTGCGTAAGCACAGGCACGTTGCCAATAGGCATATCCGTAATCAGCGTCTTCATCGATTGCTTGATTGCAAAGTGCAACCGCTTTATTGGTTTTACCTTGCTCTAATAATGCATCCGCTTTGTATGTGATCGCTTCTACATCATCTGGTTTACGTTTTAAAATTTCGTCATAAATTTCAATTTTAGAATTTACATCGCTTTCTAAATTCGCACGCATCCAAAGTGAATGAACTTCATTGGTAATGGTAATTTTCCGCTGGTTATTGAGAATTTCTTCAGAACGTTCTTTTAATTGGTTTTCAAGCACGCCTAAACGCGTTTCATATTCTTCGGTAATACTTTTTACGCGTTCATTTACAATACTTTCAACTTTATTTTTTACATCACGTAATGAATTCCAACCTACGAGAATTAATATTGTTGCTGTTGCAGTAATAATAAACATCACGTTGTTTATTGTGTCATTAGTGTAATCAAGTGCTCTATCAGCTGCGCTTAATTCCGTGTGTGTAATTTGTTTTGTGGTGTCTTCACGAAGTTTTTGTTGATCTTGACGCAACGATTTTAACTCGTCCAACACATATCGCTCCAACAATGGGCGGTAAAGCGGTTCGTTTAATTCTTTAAGTGCTTTTTCTTGTTGTTGCTCATTCATCGGTTTTGCATCATTGGCTAACACCGTAACACTAAAAATGCTCAAGATAAGAAGAAAGATAAATTTTAATTTCATTAATATAGCCTTATTTTTTCAAGCCACTAATATACATCAAACCGTTATAAGCTACACCCATGTTTTATAACATTGCTATTGATTTACATATTATTTTATAGCGGGTTTTGATAGAGTTTCGGCCATACAAAACTCAAGTTTAGGAAAATAATATGAGCATTCAACGTACCCATACTAATGAACGAATGAGTCGCATTGTGGTACATAACAAAACTGTTTATTTGTGCGGCCAAGTGTGTGCTGATGCAACCAAAGATATCAAAGAGCAAACGCAAACAATGCTAGATAAAGTCGATGCATTACTTATCGAATCAGGTAGCAGTCGCAAACACATGTTAAGTGCAACGGTATACATTAAAGACATGCAATATTTCAAAGAAATGAATGAAGTGTGGGATGCTTGGGTACCTGAAGGGTATGCACCAGCTCGTGCTTGTGTTGAAGCTGCAATGGCGCGTCCTGAATTACTTGTTGAAGTATCAGTGATAGCTGCACAAATAGACTAATTTTAAACACATGGACTTAGTGAATTTTGAAGCTAAGTCTATTTATTTTAAGTTAGGTAGCGAAATAATAAATTTACATCCCTGCTCTTTTGAGTCTGTTAAAACAATTCGCCCGCCAAGTTTATGATGCACAATATTAGAAACAAGCGACAAACCTAATCCTGTCGATCCATCGTTGCGCGTGGTTGTAAAAAACGGGTCAAATACCTTTTTATGTAAGCTATTGTCGATTCCCTTGCCGTTATCTTCGAATATCAGTTCAACTGTATTTTGCTTGTTGGTAATGCCAATAGTAATAACTTTATCAAGGTCATCATCTTTAAATGCATGAGTCAGTGTATTTTGTACTAATTGAATTAACACTTGCGCTAAAAGCCCTTGCTGTGATGTAACCTCCAGTTCTTCTTCGAAATTTAAAACAAGTTGTACGCCATGTTTATTTGCCATTGGTAAAACAGTGTCAGTTACCTGTTTGCAAAACAACGTAATATTGAATGGCTCTGGGGTATCGTTTAACGAAACCATTGAGACCTGCTTAAAACTTTCAACTAAGCGAGATGCTTTTTTAATGTTGTTTTCGGCTAAATTGAGGGTTTTTTGCTGCTCTTCAAAAAATGATTCTAAATGTGTCTTGGTTAGCTTGCCTGACTCAAGAGCAATTGCACCACTTTTAACTTCTTCTAAGGCATGAGAAATTGAGGTAATAACAATACCAAATGGGGTATTTAATTCGTGCGAAATACCTTTTATTAGTTCGCCAAAGGCTGCAAACTTTTCACTTTCAATAAGTGACTCTTGGGATGCTTTTAATGCTTCTAGAGATTGCTCCAGTTCAAAGGTTCTCTCTTCAACCACTTTTTCTAAATTAAGATTGAGTGTTTTCAACTCACTTTCATAATCACATCGTGATTTTGCGTTATATGCCCTGCCATAAATTTCTGCAAGTGTTAGAACAAAGGTCACCTCTTCATCTGACCACTGTTTTATTTCGTCACCTTGATGTTCACAACAGATCACCCCTATCATTTTGCCAAGGTGTCTTATTGGCAAATCTAACATCGATTTAATATTGAGTGGCTTTAAATAATTCTCTGTGAATTCAAAGGTTGCAGGATGCAGTGTGGCATCGTCTGCAATAATGGCTTGCTCTGAGTCAATTGCAGCAAAATAACTGGGGAAATCATGTCTACTTAGTTCTATACCAAGCGAGGGAAACGCCTTACCTTGTTCTAATAGAAATTCACAGAAAATATGATCATCGCGTAACAGCCAAATACTTGCACGGGTAATATCTAAGGCTGTTGTTGCTGCCGATAAAATCTCTTGTGAGGCAGCATGCAAATTGCCACCATCAACGGATTTTGACAGACTCAATTTAAACAATTGCCTTTCAAACTTTGAATGCATAATTGAAGTGGCTTTAAAAACAAATATCTAACACATTATAGCTTAAATTATTCTTAACTATTGAGTTAATGTTAACGTTTGTATACATCTAATAAATTACAAAAATCTCAACCTAAGATTCCTTTTTTGGTTAATTCTTCCATTAATGCTTTGGTACGTTTTCGACATTCATCACGTACTAAGCGCACAGCAGGCGTTATGGACTGACGGCTTGGACACATTAACCAAAGTTCGGTACTTTTGTGAGGATAATTCGTCATTAACGGTACAAGCCTTTGGGCTAATAAATCTTCGGCAATATCAATTAATGATTTAACTGCAATTCCCTTACTTTTTACACACCAACGCCTGACCAAATCACCATCATTGGCGGCTCGCCTTCCTTTCATTTTCACTTTGATTGTTTTGCCGTTTTCTAAAAACTCCCATGTATCGTTTATTCTTTCTTGTAGCTGATAAAACAAACCTTGGTGATATTGCAAATCATTAGGGTGTTCCGGTGCATTATGCTGTTTTAAATAATTCGGTGATGCGCATAATATTCTTGGTACATCACATATTTTAAAGCCGAACATGTTAGTGTCATTCGGCTTGCCATATCGAAGTGCTAAATCAACTGAGTCACGATAAAAATCAATATTGCTATCACTTACATGGCTTCTTACGCTCAGCTTAGGATACCTATCTAATAAATCATCTAACCATGGCATAACCACATTTCGACCTAGATCTGATGAAAGCGCAATGCGCAGCTCCCCTTCAATATCTTTGTTATCGCTTTTTATATTTTGCTTAGCAAGTGAAAGTAAAGATAACGCTTCTTCACATTGCGGTAAAAAGCGCTCTCCTTCTTTTGACAATCGGATACTGCGTGTTGTGCGAATAAACAATTCTGCTCCGAGCTCTGCCTCAACACGTTTAAGCGCGGCGCTCGCTGTTGCTGATTGCAAATCTAAAGATGAAGCAGCCTTAGATATGCTCTTCATTTCAGCGATTTTAACGACCAGCTTTAAATCTTCTACCAACATATTAACTAATATTTTTTGATAATATTTCAAACATTACCTTGTTTTTAATTAGCTAATCAAGCTTTAAACTACATCCTATGTTTACAACAGCTTGTTGTTAGGAGATTTTAATGACACACCCAATAATTACCGATTTAAACCGCCGCTATACAAGTAAACGTTATGATGCGAGCAAAAAAATTTCACAAAGTGATCTAGAAATCATTTTAGAAGCGATACGTCTTTCCCCATCATCCATTAATTCACAGCCTTGGAAGATCATTGTGATTGCGTCGGATGAGGCAAAAGAACGTATGCACAACACGTTTGTTAATAAGTTTCAATTTAATCAGCCACACATTAAAGCTGCATCGCACACACTTTTATTTGCTTATAACCCAAAGTATGCGCGTAGTGACTATGAGAAAGTTATTGATACTGACATCCAAAACGGTCGCACTAAATTAGAAAATAAAGAGCAAGCATTTGGTGCATTTGCTTTTGTTGATTTGAATACTGATGAGGCAGGCAATAACGCACAGTGGACGAAAGCACAAACATACATTGCCCTTGGTAATGCCATGCATACTGTTGCACGTTTAGGCATAGACTCAACACCAATGGAAGGGGTAGATAAAGACATGATAAGCGAATTATTTGCAGAAGAGCTAAATGGATATGTGTGTGAAGTTGCATTAGCAATTGGCTATCATGAGCCAAGTGAAGACTACAACGCATCACTGCCAAAATCACGATTAGCAAAAGACGATGTAATTACTGTTTTATAGTTACAAGTAGCGCATGCTGTTTAAACCCAGCATGCGTTTTATTGTATTAACACCAAGCTAGGCGTTGATTACAACACCCAATTTAAACTCTCATCAACTATTACCCTAAAACTTCAAATCTGTTTTAGATTAACTTGTTACATCCATTCACATTGATGTGGACAGAGGTTTGACCAGACCTAATATTGTCATATAAGGTAGCTATGATAATAAGAAAAACAAAAGGTCACACTATGAATCACCACTTTTCACGCAGAAATTTCTTAAAAGCATCTATTTATGGACTGGGTGCTGCCACCATCGCAATGTCTCTTACAGGCTGTAATAGCGATAATGATAATAAGATTGCTGAGAATGAATTTTCAGTCAGCTTTAATCACGGTGTTGCCAGTGGCGACCCATTAAGTGATGCAATTATTTTATGGACTCGAGTTACACCTGCTGGAACGCCACAAGGTGTTAATCTAACACTGCAAATTGCAGATGATGAAAACTTTGAAGTAAACCTTGTACAACAAACGGTTGTGGCTTTAGCTTCAAATGACTACACAGTTAAAATTGACTTTGCTGGCTTAAATGCTGGCAGCAAATATTACTACCGCTTTGTGACTGAAGATGAAACATCACCGATTGGGCAATTTAAAACGCTACCACAGGGCGCAATCAACAGTGTTAAGTTTGCCGTTATGTCATGTGCAAACTTCCCTGCAGGCTATTTTCATGCGTACGCAGAAGCAGCAAAACTTACTGATATTGATGCAGTATTACACCTTGGGGATTACATTTATGAATACGGTGCAAATGGCTACGCAACTGAAAACGCTGTAGCGTTAGGTCGTGAGCTTGCTTCAGACAATGCCGAAGAAATCATTACTCTTGATGATTACCGTAAGCGTTATGCACTTTATCGCACTGATCCTGCCTTACAACAATTACATGCGAACAGCCCATTTATTGCTGTATGGGACGACCACGAAGTTGCCAACGATGCCTTTAAAAACGGTGCAGAAAACCATAATGAAGGCGAAGGTGACTTCACCGCGCGCAAACTGGCAGCACTACAAGCTTATTTTGAGTGGATGCCAATTCGCCCATATGTAAAAGGTCAAACAGAAAGCTTATACCGTCAATTTGAATTTGGTGATCTGGTATCTCTTTATATGCTTGATACTCGTCATGAAAGTCGTGCAAAACCATTAGATTATGCAAATTATATTGATCCTGTAACAGGTCAAATTGACAGCAACCGATTTATTCTTGATTTAATTGAGCCAACACAAAAGTTAATTGGTATTGATCAGTTAATTTGGCTACAAGATGGCATGATAAATTCAAATGCAAAATGGCAAGTGCTTGGCCAGCAGGTACTTATGAATCGTATGCATATTCCAGCTGAATTACTGGCTGAACTTGCTAACCCAAGCACGCAAACCGCGCAAACTCTGACTGAACTTGCACAAATTAAAGGCCGGTTACTTGCAGGTGATCCTACGTTAACTGAACTTGAAAAAGCACGTGTTATGACTGTTGCACCATACAATTTAGATGCATGGGATGGCTACCCTGTAGAGCGCGAGATGATTTTACAAACAGCACATAGCTTAGATAAAAACCTAATTACACTTGCAGGTGATACCCACAATGCTTGGGGTGGCCCACTTAAAGATGGCAAAGGTAATGTGTGTGGTTATGAATTTGCAACAAGCTCGGTAAGTTCGCCTGGTTTAGAATATTACTTACAACTGCCAGAACAAATGGCGCTGCAATTTGCTGAAGCACTTAAACTGCTTGTTGACGATCTTGAATATGCCAATATACATCAGCGTGGTTTTATGACTGTAACGTTTACCCCTGAAAAAGCGCACAGTGAATGGCACTTGTTATCGAGTGTTCATCAAAGTGAATATCAAATGACTACTCAAGCAACCGAAGTACCCGCAAAATAAAGGGTTTGTTTAAGCTCATTTAACATTTTTCGGTTTAAAAGTGTCAGGCGATTAAGTTGTTGATTAACAGCAGCGATATCGCCTTTTTCTATATTACTTAACATGGTGTTACGCGCTTCTATTTGCAGTGTTTGATAATGCGTAACAATATTCTCAAATACATCATTTGTACTTTCAGAAGCCTCACTGTTTTGTGCTTCGAATACTAAATCCTTTTCCTGAACATCGCTAAGTAACATCGATAGCTCTTCTTGACTTAACAACATATTCATTTGCGCTCTCCTTATTAATTAGGAATAAACAATAGCAGTTGAAAAATTAACCAAATATGAATTTAATCATGTGTTTTGTGTCAGAATTTAAATGATGAAGGTGCTATTAAGCTTTTAATTTGTGGATCAGTAATTACTGGGAAGTCTTCTAGGTCTCGATAACGCCGATAAAGGCTGGTAAAAATTGCTGATCGCGATAACTTATCAAGTTCACGTAAAAAGTCACCGGCGTTACCGGTATGCGCTTTCGCATTAATAGCACAGCAGTGTTGATATTGTTTTATCAAAGCAACTAAACTTGGCTTATTATGCGCTTTTAAAGCATGCTCAGCTTCTATAAAGAATGCAACACCAGACCAATACACACGTTGATGCGCCTTTAACTGCCACATGTTTTCACTGATATCGCTTAGCCGTCCGCTATTTATTTTAGTATTAACTTTACCTCTTGAAAGCCCCGCTTTGATCCGAGTATAAAACTCATCGCGATTAATTAAGTTATTTTTAAACATCACAATATTTTGTAAATAGGTTGCCAGTCCCTCACCTAACCAAAAATCACTGTAATCGAAAAGAGGATGATAAAGATGGGATAACTCGTGATATAGCGTCCAATCGTTTTTTAAACTAACAAGTGAGGCATAACGATTAAAATGAAGTTCAACTGTGTCTGGTGTCCCTCGTACTATTCTTGCCCAAGGTACTGGCTCTGTTGAAAAATAACGCGGTTTTAAATCAAACTGATAGTAACTTTGAAAAGGCTCCCCTAATACCAACTCATTAGATGTTATTCCAAATGAAATCCACTCTTTAATTTTTTGTTGATGTGATAACGAAAGCGCATCTAAATGTTGGTACTTTATGGTTTTTGAACTGCCCAAATTATTAGGTTTAATCGTTGCAAATGAAGATGCACATAATGAAAAAGCTGACAGAATAAGCACTAAATGCCAGCGTAAATTACTCACTCGCTTTTTGGCGGCTTTCTTGCACATGAATTTTTGCCTGAATAAAATCCGCATGAGTAACATACATCAAACCTGCTATTTTTCGTATGAGATGATCTTCATGCCCATCCACAGAGCCATCCGAAAAGGCAACCTGCCAAAGTAATTCTATAATCTCAATACGTTCAATATCGCTGGTGTGTTCATTCACTACGTTAACAAACGAATACAAATCGATGGCCTTTTCAACGAGGCCTTTCGCTTTATCTAATAAATGTGCTGCTGCTTCATAGGGTAAATCACAATATGTGGTCAATATAGTGTGAATATTTTCAACTTCCTCTGATACCACTTTGCCATCAGCACGCATAACTTCAACTAAGAGTGCAGCAAGTCCTGTTTCAAAATCGATAGCTGATTTAGTGTTATTTTGTTGATTGAATGAAGATAACAATGATTTTAAATGTGCTATCAAAATAATACTCCCAAAAATTTAACGTTAGAAGTTAGCCCAACCATTGGGTAATGAAAATTTGTTACTAAATGCAATATCGATTCAGCGTTTTTATTTGCCTAGATGTTTTAGATTAAAATGTATCTCTCACCTCAAAATCAATACCAGCAAAACCTGTATTAATACTGGTAAAAATTGTCCCAGCGAGCGTCGAGTCGCGCTTTAGCATCATCGAGTGTTCGCGCAGAGATGTATTCACCGTCACGTTCTATCAACTCTAATCTTTCGAGCTTTGCAATTGCATCGGCAATTTCAAAGTCTAATGGGCAGTGATATGTTTGTTCAAACCAATTCTCAATTTCGCTATCAAGCGCTTTACTCGTTAGCTGTGCTTTAGAATTTAACAACACGCTGTAAGCGATTATTGCCTCTTTACAATCCTCTTCTTCAGCTGCATCAATTAAGGTGTGAAACACCCCAGCATTATTGTCTAAATTTTTAAAATAGAGGTTATCTGCTAATGCTTTCATAAATTTGATTTTTCTATTTTTAAACTTACTCCACTCTTTAAAAATAAAGCTACCAAATAGTCCTAAGCCTAACCCTAAACTGATTAAATGCTGCTGATTAAACTCAACATTATCATTACGTAGCCCTAACCAGTATGAAATTAACGCAGCAACTAAAATAATTGATGCCCCTAATTTAGTAACCAATACAACTACCCCACCGACTGCCGCTGATGCACCGATAATTACTTTATCAATTGGCCTCATACGCACTTCACTGTTTGGAAACAGCATTTCTAAATCGGCTTTAGGTACATTTTGAAAGAGTTTGATGATGGTAGCACCAGGCTCAAAACCAACTGGCTTTATTTTTTTATTGGCAAAATGTTCTGCATCTTTAAATCGAATAAAAACAGCAACTCTATCGTAATTAGTAAAACTGATGGTTTGTTTTCTAAGTCCCCACCAAGTGCTGAGTGTTTCATTTTTTGTTGATGCACCACGACGATAAAATACCACTTCAGCAAAATCATCAAAGGCCACTTCGAGTCTGACTTTAAACAGTGATTCTTCCGTTAATGCATCTTGCAGATCTTTATCTGTAATGATTTCATAATTTGCTGCATTAAGTATGGATGCAAATTCTTGTGCAAAGGTTTTTTGGCAAGTGAGCTTTTCATCATCGCTAAGGTTAGTTAACAAGTGCGTATCAGCATTTGGGTCAAACGGTGCGTAATTATCTTTTAATACTTCTAAACGCTTGTGATATTCAAAATGAATAACACTGGCAAACAATTCTGCAAATTCGATAAAAGACGGTTGCTCTTCTTTTCTAAAAAGTGACTGACACATGCTGATCACATCAGACTTTCTAAATGGTATAAAACGCTCTAGCGACATAATTTAAGACATACAACAAACCATTTTAAAACTGTACCTTGTTAAAGGGTTGAAACCAACTGCTATAAGAAGTTTCTCGCAACTAAAACCCAAAAGGGCCCACTTTGTGAGCCCTTACATCAAAACTTTTAGTCTACGAACGTTTATCTTTTAACAAAGCAACCAATAACGCAGGTAAAAACGTCAGTGTTAGTAATGTCGACACTAAAATGCCACTCATTACAATAACGCCAACCCCCCGATACAACTCTGTGCCATCACCAGGGATAAGTACCAAAGGGGCAAGACCAAATAATGTCGTTGCTGTTGACATTAAAATGGGCATTAAACGTTTTTCAAGAGCCAGTAAAACGGCTCTTTTTACATTTACGCCATGTTCTACAATTAAGCGCCTTGTTTGGTCGACAATAAGAATAGGATTATTAACGACAGTACCAAGTAAAATTAAGAAACCTAGCATGGTTATCATATCGAAAGGCTGGTGATAGCTACTTAAACCTATCTCTGTAAGTAAAGAATTAACGCCATTTACTAAAACTAAACCAAGTAAACCGCCCGCCATTCCAAGTGGCACTGTTGCCAAAATAAAAAGTGGGTATCGCCAATGAGTAAATATAGCCACCAGCAATAAGTAACTAAGTGCTAAGGCGATTATAAAATTACTCGAAAGAGCTTCCTTTGTTGCTTCAAGCTGATCTGCAGCACCACTGATATTAAGTTTAATACCTTGTGCCAGTTTACCTTGTTGCCAAAGTGTTGGAATGAGCTCATTACGCACTCGTTGCTCTGCAGTTTCAAGCGCTACACTGCGAGGGGGGATAATATACACAGTTACAGTACGATTGCCATCCACTCGACTAATCGAATTGCTATTATTTGAATGGCTTAAATCTGCTAATGCATGTAATGGTAGAACGCTACCATTAGGCGCAACAATTGGCGAACTTGCTAGCTGCGACATGGTTTGTCGATTACCAGCACCGCTGAATAAAAACATATCAATTTTGTCATCATTCAAAATAAATTCATCAACGTATGCCCCATCACTCATCGCTGCGATTGCATAACCAAAGTCAGCATTGTTGATACCAAGCTCTGCCAAACGTTGCCAACGCGGTTTTATTTCAACCAAAGGCTGATCTAACGTTAACGAGCTAGGATCTGAATTTATTTGCGGCTTATCAAATAGTTTATTTGCCTCATCATAAACCGCCTCAGCTGCTGCATATAAATCGGTAATATTACTGCCCGCAATATCCACAGCCACTGCTCGAGTTCCACCATCATTACTGGATATTATTGAGCCACGAGAACTAAAGGCACGCATTTTAGGAAAGCTTTTAAATTTTGTTGTAACTGCTTCCATCATTTGATTGATATGCGCAGGATCTACTGGTGCACTCAAAAACCATATACGTCCAACAGATACTGACATCGAATAATATGCAAGCGGCGGCATATCATCTTTGCCAAGGGTAAAATCGCTACCGTCTTTATTTATGTAGCCATCAAAATACTGGCGCAATTCGCTGCCAATTTTTTCCATTTCTGACAGGTTATAACTTGGCGGCGCTATCATCATTGAAAAGGCTTTGGGCTCTTCCCCTTCAGGTAAGTATTCAGCTGCTGGCATTAAGACAATTGCACTGGCTAAAATAACCACAAAAAAAGCGGTAACACTAATACGAGCTCGTTTAGTATGTTTAATCAGCCAATGAGCTGGAACTAACCAAACCTTTGAAAGAATGAGTTGTTTGCCTTCACTGAGTTGCTCACTTTTACCTATATGTGCAATTGCGCTCGGCACAAGAAAAATTGCCACTAACATAGACGCAATAATTGCCCCGGAGATTGCAATGGCGATATCTGAATAAAGCTGACCTGCTTCTTGTTGCACAAATAAAATTGGCGCAAAAACCATCACCGTTGTGGCTGTAGATGCCAACACAGCAGGCCACACTTCTTTAACCCCATTAATTGCAGCTTTACGCTTACTTATACCTTTTGTCTTGGCTTGCACAATAGCTTCTAGCACCACAATGGTATTATCCACTGTCATGCCGATGGCAAAAGCGACCCCCGCAAGAGAAATAACATTAATTGTTCGACCAAAGAGGCTTAACGCAAAAAATGCAGCAATAGTACACAGTGGAATACCAATAATGCCAACAAGGGTTGCACGCCCTGAACGTAAGAAAAAGTACATCACTAACGTCGCAAGAAGTGCACCTAAGCCAAGATTAAACCACACATTTTTAAGTGAACTTCTGACATACTTAACATCATCACTCATTAACTTCAGTTCTAAGCCATTTTGACTTAGCAGCTGCTGATTAAGCTCATCAACAATCGGTAGCATTGCATCTTTAATTGCTAATACATTAGAGCCACTTTCACGTCTTACCGATAAGCTAAGTGTTCGTTCACCATCCGAGTAAGACATGCTTCTTGTTTCAAAATGATCTAAGCTCACAGAGGCAACATCTTTTAATAAAATATCAACATTGTTTTTGCGTGCAATGATCAGATTTTCGAGTTGTTTTAATGTTTCGAATCGTGCAACAACCCTTAACAAATAGCGGCTTGACCCCGATTCAATGTCTCCCGCTGAGGCATCTTTGTTACGGTTACGAATAGCCGTTCTTAGCTCGGGTAAACTAATTCCACGCTGTGCTAAACGATGTGCATCCACTTTAATTTGAATTTGCCTTTGCGCGCCACCACCGACGCGAACTTCAGACACTCCCGCTACACTCTCCATTCGAGGTCTTACATAATCTTCAGCAAAATCACGTAACAAATCGACATCTAATTTGAGAGGATTTCCTTTTTGCGGTTTCAATGTAAAGTACATAAATGCATTACCCGAAAACGAGCTCGAAAACAGTCTAGGCTGGTCAACATTTTCGGGATAAGCTGGCACTTGGCTTAAAGCATTATTTACACGAATCAGTGCATCATTGGCATCGACACCAAACGGAAATTCAAGCTCAATACTTGCTGAGCCCATTTCACTGTAAGACGTCATACGTGTTAAATTAGCTAAAGATCGTAGATAACGCTCTTGCTCAATAATAATTTCTTTTTCTACATCTTGTGGTGTGGCACCGGGCCAGCCTGTTTGTACAGTAATTGTTCTTACTTCAAGATCAGGGATCATTTGCACAGGAATATTAAGAGCAGTAACTAAACCAAGAATACTGGTAATAAGCACACAAACCGCAACTAAAATCCCACGATTAACTGCTGCAGTTATCATTTAGCACTTCCCCTTACTGATGTAACAGTGACTTGCATACCCTCTTTAAGTGCCTCAACGCCGGAAACCACAAATGCTAAATTGCTAGGCGCGTTAATTACCGCGACTATATCCGCTTTTTCATCAACTATTTGAATTAGATGACGTTTGGCTACATTCTCAGTTACCGAATAAACACTATAACCACCATCAGGGTGATGCTTTATTGCTGCTTTTGGTAACCAAATTTGTTGTTGCCCAGCTGAAAATCGAATTAAAGCCCGTGCTGATACCCCTGAAATTAAACCTTTGTTATTAGTAATATCGGCAAATACAGTGAAAGTACGTGACATTTCATCTGCTGCTGCAATGACTTGTGATATCGGTAATTCAATAGGTGCAAAATTTGAAAGCTCAGGAGATACTAAAACCGTAAGTTGGTTTTCCTGAAACTTTGAAAAATATTCCTGTGGTACTGCTAACTCAAGCCTAAGTTTGTCATTTGCTACAATAGAAAATGCCGGTGATTGGGGTGTGATCCATTCCCCAACTTCCACATGTCTTTTACTTATAACCCCACTAAATGGTGCAGTTAAACGGTGTCTATTCACTACCTCTTGTTGCTCTTCAAAAACAGCTTTTGAAACTGCCAGTTGAGCTTCAGCTTTAGCTTTAGCTGCTGCTCTTTCAGCAATTAGTGTTTTGGCTACTACTTGCTGTTTTGATAATGAAAGTACCTCTTGATATAAGCGTACTGCCTCTTGATGCGCTATTTTAGATGCTTCAAGGGTGGCTTTTGCTTGTGCTAATTGTGCTATAGCAAGCGAATTATTTAATTCAAGCAACGGGTCTCCGTGTTTAACATTTTGTCCGGCTTCTACAAAAATATGCGCAATTACACCTTGTTCTAATACAGTCACATTTGCTTGTTGTTTTGATTTTATAGTGCCTGAAAGTGCCAGCGGCTCTGTTACTTGGCTTACATCAGGATAGATTAAATCCACAGATGTCTCTTTTGCCGTGAGCGATAAGCTTATCAGCAGAAACAAAGCATAAAAGCCATGTTTAAAATTCAGTGTGTTCATAACTTTACTTTTTATAAATGATAATTATTTGCATCTATTCTAGCTGTTAGTAAAATAATGCCAATTTGTTTGCGATAAACAGCATGCTTTTGTCGCTTAATTGTTTGCGGCAATCAAAAGAGTTAACCTTTCGGATTTAAATAAAATTTATCAATAATAATAGAAGCACAATACATGACAATCACACTAAACGATCACGATAAACAGCTATGCATTGAGAAGTTACAAAACTATTTTGAAGCAGAGTTAGATACAGAATTAGGTCAATTCGATGCAGATTTTTTACTGGATTTTATCGCTAAAGAAATCGCAGCGTCTTTTTATAATCAAGGCCTTTATGACGCACAAACATTACTGCAAAGTAAAATTGATACACTTTATGATGGCTTTGGTGAACTTGAAAAGCCGGTGCGATAAACGAATTATTAATTTAATTCATATGCAAATCGGTTTTGTAAATTTTAAAATAGCAATAATTTTACTAGTTAAGACAGCTTTATGATTATTTCACAGCATCAACATGACTTAGATACACCCACAGGTGTAATGCGTACCTATCGTTACTCTCCTGCTATAACGGGCAATTATCCGTGCTTAATTTTTTATTCTGAAATTTTTCAACAAACAGCGCCTATCGCACGTTCTGCAAAAATATTAGCCAGTCATGGATTTCATGTATTAGTGCCTGAGGTATTTCATGAGCTAAATCCGATAGGTACAGTGCTTGGTTACGATGATGATGGCAAGGACAAAGGTAATAATGACAAGTGGACCAAACCTCTTGAATCACATGACAGCGATACAGTTGCGCTAATTGAATTTGCAAAAACGCTCGAAGGTTGTAATGGTAATGTTGGTGCGATTGGCGTATGCATTGGCGGCCATCTTGCTTATCGAGCAGCACTTAATGGCAATATTAAATCGGCATTTTGTTTATATGCAACCGATATTCACAGCGATACTTTACCTGCTAATAGTGGCAATAATTCGTTAGAACGCATCAAAGATATTCAAGGCGAAATTCACTTTATTTTTGGCAAACAAGACCCCCATGTACCTGTTGAAGGAAGAATCAAACTCTACCAAGCGTGCCAGCAAAGCGGTATCAATTTTAACTGGCAAGAAGTAAATGCACAGCACGCCTTTATGCGTGATGAAGGTGACCGCTATGATGCCGCTCTTGCAATCACCATGTATCAACAAGCGGTGGCACTTTTTAATCGTACATTAGCATAAACGCCGCAAAAGTTAGATTAATGTAGTAAACAGGTTTAGTTTGCTACATTATTAACGTTCGTTTAACCTTTTATTACAGTCGCTTACACTTTCCGACGAAGTATTACATTAGAAGCATTTACCCCATACATTTACCCCCCTAAACTGCCCAAACGTACTAAAAGCAGGAACGCTACTTGTGAATACTCTCTCAACTTTTTCATCAAATCACTCATCAAGCACTGTTGTTAAATGGAACTTAATTTATATTCTTGCGGTGATTGCTGTTTGTCTTATGGTTAATCTAAGCGTCCGTTTAGATTATTATTTCCTAAAAGGGATCCCTGAACTATCAATGACTGAAACCCTTCAGGGATTAGCACTAATCTTTATTAATATTTTGTTTTATAAAGCGATTAAAATTAGCAATATTGGCTCTGGCAGCTTATTGGTTTTTGGCTTTTTTACAGCACTTTTCATTCGTGAATGTGATTTTTGGTTCGATAAAATAAGCCACGGCTTTTGGCTTTATCCTGCATTGATTTCTACTTTGTCTGTTCTTTATCTTTTTTCTAGAAAACGAAAACAAGGTCTGCGTGAATTTGTCAATTTATTAAAACTGCCTGCAATGAGTAAGGTGATTGTCGGCGTAGTGGTTTTAGTTATTTTTAGTCGTATTTTTGGTACGGGTAGTTTTTGGCGAGAGGTAGTTAGCCAAGATGCTTTTGTCGTAAAAACAATCATCCAAGAAGGCTTAGAACTACTTTGCTATTGCTTTATCTCAATAGGTGCATGGGAAACCTATCAACAGGCTAAAATGGCCAATACACCAAACTGTAATAACCGATAACTATTTCTGTGTGTTTGGTAAATAACACGCATCAAATGATTGCTCATTTAAGAGGGTTTCAATGGTCGAGTGGCTAATTGAAAACTCCTCTTTGAGCATTGCCTTAACTAAATTAAGATCCTGATCAGTGAGTTCAATATTTGCTTCTAGATGAAGTGTATTATCATCCAATTGCCACACATGCAGATGATGCACTGCTTTTACATTTTTAAGTGTAAGTAATGCCTGATGCACTGCATCAACATCGATTTCTGAAGACGTACCTTGCATTAAGATAACAATGCTTTGTTTGGCAAAGCCAATTCCGTGATAAATCACATAAATGGATATAACAATTGTTGCGATTAAATCGACCAAGTACCATTGGTAAAGAATAATCAAACTGCCTGACACAATCACAACAAGGGATGCAAAAGCATCTGATAAGTTATGTACAAAAGCGGCTTTTAAATTTAAGTTAGTTTTAGCACCTGCTTTGTAAGTTAACCAAGCCGTTACTGCATCAATAACAAGCGCAATCGCCGCAATATAAACCACTATCCAGCCATCCACCGGTTTAGGTTCTAAAAACTGTGTTATTGCCTCATAAATTAAATAGGCTCCCACTACAATCAATGTTGAGCTATTGATTAATGCACCAATAATTTCAGCACGTTTATAGCCAAAACTCATGGTACTTGAAGCAGGTTTACGCGCAATACGCCTCGCAATTATTGCAATAACTATAGCGCCAGCATCACTTAAATTGTGAAGGGCATCTGCAACTAACGCCATACTGCCTGCAAGTACACCACCAACAATTTGTGCAATGGTTAATACAATGTTTATCGCAACAGCCCAGGACAGTTGTTTATCGCCATGGTGATGATGGTGGTGCGAATGCGACATAAAGTATCCTATATAATTTTCACAATGCTAAACTTACTTTACGCGATACATTGTTTGGTTACACCGCTTTTGTAACATAAGTAACATAAATCATCTCACTGAGTTATTTACTACATTGTTTAATTTAAGTTTAACGCTTGCTAAGTAACAACAATTTATTAATTACTATATTGTTTTTTCATTGTTAATGTATATATCGCTTTTTAAATTGATTTTTCAAAAGGCAAATCACAGATTACATCAGCAAAAATGCTCACTATGTATATACTTTTACAATAACGTTATTGCTAAGTGGCCGCTATGTTTAAACTCTGTATTGCACTCTTTTTCAGCTTTTATTCATTGAGTGTAGTTGCCTTAGATAGCGTAAAACCAATTGAATGTAATACACCTCTTAAGTTATCAATTACCAATGATTGGTACCCTTATGTTCGTTATTCACAGTATGAAGAACCAAGCGGTGTTGATGTCGAGCTTTTAAGAAAGGTATTGCTTGAGATGGATTGTGATTTAATCGTTTTACAATTTCCTGAAAGGCGGAGTTTATTTGAATTGAGCATGGGTAATTTTGATATTGCGCTTGGTGCAAGTAAAAACCCTGAAAGAGAGGCAGATTTCCATTTTTCTAAAAAATACCGTATTGAACGAAATCGCTTTGCTTATCGACAAAACGATAGCAGTCTACAAAGCGTCATTTCTCTTAAAGAGATTATTAAAAATCGTAAACTCATAGGTGTTAACCTTGCTGGCTGGTACGGTGATGAATTAGAACATGCCAAAAAAGACTATAACGGTTTTATTTTTTCTGAAACCACCATCAAACGCCTTGAAATGTTGGCTAAAAATCGCGTTGATATTGTGATTGATGATGACGTTGTTCTTTGCAGTGAAATAACCCGTCAAAATCATAAAAACGTTAATATTCACCCTTTACTACTCTCACAAGCTGATATTCATTTTATTTTCAATAAACAGAGTATTTCGCCAACATTCATGGCGCAGTTCAACAAGGCGCTTGAAACAGTACTTGCCAGCGGTGAACTTGATTCATTATTTAGTGATTTTGTTTCTTCAACTTGCAGCAATTTACTTCATTAGCGCTAAATTGGCGCTACTTTTCTTTTATTAAAATAAACGCTGCATTTGCTATTTTGTGCTGCTATATGGTGATAAAATGCCGCAAATTTTTATTGGGTTATAGATAAACAATGCTTAGTTCAAACAATATCACCATGCAATTTGGTGCAAAGCCACTTTTTGAGAATATTTCGGTTAAATTTGGTGACGGTAACCGTTATGGTCTAATTGGCGCTAACGGCTGTGGTAAATCAACATTTATGAAAATCTTAAGTGGTGAGCTTGAGCCAAGCGCAGGTAACATTTCATATGATCCTAATGAGCGCATTGCAAAACTAAATCAGGATCAGTTCGCGTACGAGCAATTTACCGTAGTTGATACCGTAATTATGGGTCACAAAGAGCTATGGGATATCAAAAAAGAGCGCGACCGTATTTATTCTCTTCCAGAAATGAGCGAAGAAGAAGGTATGCTTGTTGCTGAGCTTGAGACGCAATTTGCTGAAATGGATGGCTATTCAGCAGAAGCTAAAGCGGGTGAATTATTGCTCGGCGTTGGTATTCCGACAGAACAGCATTATGGTTTGATGTCTGAAGTTGCCCCTGGTTGGAAATTGCGTGTGCTACTTGCACAAGTACTTTTTGCTGAACCAGATATCATGTTACTCGACGAGCCAACCAACAACTTAGATATTTACACCATCAAATGGCTTGAAGATGTTTTAAATCAGCGTGACTGCACTATGATAATCATCTCGCACGACCGTCACTTCTTAAATTCAGTATGTACGCATATGGCAGATATTGATTTTGGTGAGCTTCGTATTTACCCGGGTAATTACGATGAGTACATGTTTGCAGCAACTCAAGCGCGCGAGCGTCTACTTTCAGATAATGCCAAGAAGAAAGCACAGATTGCAGAATTACAACAGTTTGTTTCTCGCTTCTCAGCAAATGCTTCTAAAGCAAAACAAGCAACATCACGTGCAAAGCAAATTGATAAAATTCAATTAGAAGAAGTTAAAGCATCAAGCCGTCAAAACCCATTTATTCGCTTTGAACAATCTAAGCAATTATTTAGAAATGCATTAGAACTTGAAAACTTAAGCCAAGGTTATGATGACACCTTGTTCAGTAACTTAACGGCACTTGTTGAAGTAGGTGAGAAAGTTGCAATTATCGGTGAAAACGGTGCAGGTAAAACAACCCTACTTCACACGCTCGCTAATCGTTTAGCACCTAAAGGTGGTGAAGTTAAATGGTCTGAAAATGCCAATATTGGTTATTACGCGCAAGACCATGCTGATGATTTTGAAAAAGACATGACACTTTTCCAATGGATGGAACAATGGCAACAGCCTGGTGATGACGAACAAGTTGTTCGCGGTTATTTAGGCCGTTTACTGTTCTCACAGAGCGATATTCAAAAATCCGTAAAGGTTATTTCGGGTGGTGAGCAAGGCCGCATGTTATTTGGTAAGCTAATGATGCACAAACCAAACATCTTGCTAATGGATGAACCAACAAACCACATGGATATGGAGTCGATTGAATCTCTTAACTTAGCCCTTGAGCAGTACCCAGGTACTTTGTTCTTCGTATCTCACGACCGTCAATTTGTATCATCACTTGCAACTCGCATTTGGGAAATTAAAGACGGGAAAGTTATCGATTTCCAAGGTACTTACGATGAATATTTAGCGAAAAAAGAAGCTGAAGAAAATCGTTAATCACCATTTGAAAAGGCGCTCACAGTAGCGCCTTTTTCTCAGTATCATAATATTTTAAACACAATTATTTTCTTCTATAAGGGACTCTACCCCGGATAAATTAAAGAAGTTCAATCCAAATCGTTTTCACATTCTATATACACCCACTTGGAATATTGATGATTGCTTAGTTTATCAACCTCCACTATAAAAAATAGTTCATTAACTTACTAATAATCTCTAATGATAACCAACGTCAATGAGGTTAATTTTGTAATGCATTAATTTTTTTCAGTTTGTTAATATAATAATCTCTTTTTAAATAAAAATTAAAAACTATATGAAACTCAATTTATTGTTATCTTTGATAATGATTTTAATTCTGTCGGGTTGTGGAAATACTGATTCAACAAGTGTTAGTACCAAAAATATTTACATGAAAGCATATGTGTACGAAACCGACGAAGATAATGAATCTTCTGCTTATATAAACGTAGTAATGCGGGAAGATAGCACCCTAAAACCGGAAATTTATTTAAGTGATGGAGAGTATTTAACAGCAAGCTTCGATGGAGAAAAAGGAGTAAGACTTGAAGAAAGAGAAATTGGAGAAGCAGTTTGGCCAATTTTCAGCTTGAGAGGTGTTTGGTCTGATTTTAGTTATACTGCCAAGATACCAACAAGTGGAGAAATAGGCACCTTTACAATTACACTTCACCGCTTAGATGGCTCAAAAATCCCAATGCGTGTAGAAATGGTAGAAAGAGTCATACTTTCCTCTCCTACTGTAGACGATATATTTTTTGAGAATCAATCGATTCCATTACAGTGGAGTTTACCTTATTGGCGTGACACTCAAATAGAATTAGAGTCACAGTTTTTTTGCCAAGATTATACCTTCATAAAAGAACAAAAAAATTATGATATTGATGATAATGGCGATTACACCTTTCCAACCCATGAGCTTGTTGCTCTTTCAAATAAAACATACGAGATTAATCAATATTCACGAACATCAAATGATTGCAATATGACGCTCAATTTGGTGCGATACAGATCTGTTCCACTTAGTAACAAATTTGCTAAAAATAGTTATATTGAGGCAAGTAGGTCTTCCAATTTGAACGTAACAGTAAAGTTAGATTTATAATAATCTAAATCAAACGAAATCTTGCAATGACTATTGGAACTAAGGTTATTGCAAATTTATAACTACGATTGCATAAACATATCTATAACTAAGTGTGAAATAAGAAAGTTTAAAGTCAATTTAGGTTAAGTACCTTACCTAAATATTTATATTCAAATATAACTATCAAAGTGTTAAGTCGAAATTACTGAGCCAGACTTCTGCCTCTTGCATCGTAGTGACTTTTATAAACGGGATATGTGCATTTTCGATATGATGTTGAATATGCTGACCTTGCTCTATGCTGTCTACCAACCAGCACTCAGCTTTTTGGTTACTTCTTGCGAGTTGAATAGTTTTATTATGTTTATAATTAATAACTTCTTCAGTTACACGCCATCCACGTAAATCGGCAAAAAGCGCCCAAGGTACATTTCTAACCCGCGATATAGTTTCATCAAGCGAGGTTAAATAACCAATGTCAGCTTGTATGTTCCAATCACCTGAAATCTTAACAATAACAAGATGATTTTTAAGTGTCACATCATATACGGGGTCAATCATACTTTAGACAACTGCTATGTTCTCGTTATTTAATGTAAGTAATGAACTTAACTCTCTTAATACAAGAATAGCGGGATACATTATAAAATTGAACTTAAATCTATAACTAATCTAATGTTCACTTGTTTTCTAACACAGCAAAAGTAAATGGTGTTTTCTCTTTTTATACCTATTATTTTAAATCTGCATGTAACGTTGCTTTACATGCAGATTTAGGTAGCAACATAAGCGCTCATTAATGTAGCCAATTACGACATTTAACGTGCTAACATTTTTCGCCTGAGCAAGTTACGGTATTATCAAAATACACAACTTCCAAATTAACATTGTTTGTTAAATCCAGCTGAGTCAGCAGATTATCTCGCAAATCTAGAGTTGTAAGCGCTGTATTATTACTTAAATCTATAGATGTTAATTGGTTCATTTTTGCATCTAACTCATTTAGTAACGGGTTATTTGATAAATCAATAGTCGAGAGTTTTTGTCTCTCTAACCAAAGTCGTTCCAATTTTGTATTTTGGCTTACATCTAATGTGGTAAAGTTCCCAATTTCTAAATTACCTTCAATAAACAAATCTTTTAGGTTCGTTAACATGCTTACATCAACTTGAGTAAGTTGTGGGTTAGCACCTACATTCACTCTTTCTAACTCGAGGTTATTTGAAAAGTCTATGCTAGAAATATTACTGCCATCAACAGAAAATGATTTTAAGCTTGATAAATTATCTAAAGAAATTTCGGTGATAAATAATGACTCAGCATAAAGGGATATAAGCTCGTTGTTATTACTTAAATCAATACTGCTAATCAAGTTGGAACCAAGGTTAAGAAAAGTTAACGCTGGATTAGTGCTTAGCTCTAACTGCTCAATTTTATTAGAGTAAACACTTAAAGTAATTAAGAACGGTGCATTAGATAGGTCTAATTCAGCTATCTCATTAAAATCTGCAGTTAAGTGGTTTAATAAATTATTATTTGTAACATCTAGCGATGTTAATTTATTTTGGCCAACTCGCAAGCTAACTAATTGTTTATTATTACTTAAATCTATCTGTTCGATTTCATTAATATCAAGCTGAGCATGCGCTAAATGAATTAAATTCTCTATACCTGATGTCGATTTGATTCCTGTATCCGTACAAGACAAAAAACTAACTTCATCAGCAAATTCACGTGACAATTCTTCACCTATTGCACATTTTAACAACGCTTCATCTGTAATAACATCAACTAATTTTATGCGGGGTGCAAAATTAACATTAAGTGTACAATTAGCATTTAAAGATCCGGTTGAGAAGGTTTGAGTTTGTGTTAAGTGTGTTTGGTACTCTTCAACCATCATTCCACAACCATCTGCCTCAACAAACAAATGTTGCTCATCTGGTGTAATTGTAATTTGCGCTATTTCACCTGACAAATAACTTGTTTTATCTGTAGTAACACTTCCATTTCCAGTTACATTTAAAGTAACAGTATAGTTAGTGTTAACAACGGGTGGGGTTGTAACTCCTTTATCTGAGCCTCCACCACATGCTATTAACGAAAATGCGCCAAAACAAATTATTATATTTTTACTAATACTTTTTATAAACATAGGGATACCTTCCTTGACAAAAAGGAAGCTATCCTAGAGAAATCATTTTATAGAATCAAATAATTTTTACATATATTAGGTACAAAATTTGAAACCAATATCCTAACACTTCTTTCTTAATGGGTTTCAAAATTAACTATGCCACTACAATCTTCATTATCGATACTAGACATTGTGCACAATGCAAGACCTGACCCCTTTTATTCTCTTGTTTAACCAAGGCAGGTGTTTGTGGTGTTATTGCTGTCGGTTTGACTGATTAAGTCATCACCGTAAAGGTATGTTTTTAATCGACTGCCAAGGCTATCGGTTTCGGCAATCACTTGTGCATAAGCTTGTGTATTGTCGATTAGGTAGTGTGTTGCCTGACCATTAACCGTTTTGCTGGTGCGAATGCCATCAATGTTATATTGGTAATTTGCTTGTTTGCTGTTATTGGTTGACGTTGCATCCATCGCCACCATGCGGTTACGCATATCATAGCGATAGATGGTTTGCGCACCGTTAATGTCTTTGATTAAGGTGTTGCCGTTATCGTCATAGGAGAAAGTAGTGACATCATAGCCGTAAATGGTAACCTGATTTTAAGATTTTCAGGTAGGTGGCTTTTATATATTTTTTTATATATTTTATAAAGCCACCTTTTGATAGCAAGCTAATGTTGATTAAAGCTTAGTCACATCCTAGCTTTTACGCTAATTAAGGTGGGTGGCCTTTATATATTCATACAAGACGCGCCCCCCATGATTACTGTCCGTATTTATATCTCGTTCCGTTTACCAATTCCTCCACTGCAAAGTAAAATCCGAAGGTAACTTTTTTATTTCTGCGGCTTCACAAATACTATCGAAAAGATCACAAAACTCTTCACGTTCCATAGTCTCTATCAAGAACGGCTTGGTATCTCGAATTTTATTTAACGATAAAACGGCTTTTTTAACTTCTTCTACTTTCAAGTCATTTGAATTAAACGATTCCGCAGCTTTTAAACGTTCAATTAAATCATCAAAAATATCTCTTACTTCCTCGCAGTACTCTTTAGAGTATTTACCTATTCCTTTTTCATAAAGACTGTACCAAAAACTAAATGGGTACTCCTCTTTACACTTATCTAAGTTTGCTGAATATGCCATTTCATACACTCCTTAATTACACATTAACTTCTTTAAGGCTCTAAATTCTTTCCTAATTTTATCTCGGTCAGGACTATCTCCAATAACTCGCCTTTCATTTCTTAAATCATGTCCTTCCGCTTCCAATATATCAATAATAAACTGCTCCATTTTGTCTAAAGCTCCACTTCCTCCATCAACGAAGAATCTTGCGATGACCTTCGTGTTTGCTTTCCAAGCCTTAGATGCTTTATGTTTTGCCTCTTCTAAATGCTGAGAGTGCCTGTTGTCAATTCCAACGCTTTCGCCCGTTTGCCCAACATAGTCGTATAACACATAAATACCGTATTTAATACTTTCTTCAGCTAATGCAAAACCAATTTCACACCCCGCCTTTTTAAAGGCTTTTCGAAACACATGCTGATGAGCAATATTGATTAATACACCTTGCCCTGCTTGTGCAGTATTCAAGGAGACCAAACTCATGTACCCACTCGGATCAACGCCATTCACCGGATCTGCATGGGTATACAAATACTTATTCAGAGTAACAGGTTCGCCATCGCGCCCCATCCATGCATCTTGCTGAGTAAAGCGCCCGACATTCTGGTCATAGTAGCGCGCACGCAAGTAGTACTGGTCTAAATCACCATCAAACTGCTCACCTGTATAAAGATAATTATTTTCTGTGGTGCCTGTTTGGTTTTGTAACTCACCAAAGGCTAAATAATCATAACTATCACTTTGTTCACCACTGTCATCACTTAAGCTTCTCGTTGAACCAAGGCCATCATAGTGGAAGGTGTTAGTTACTTGGTTTGAGTCGGTTTGACTGATTAAGTCATCACCGTAAAGGTAGGTTTTTAATCGGCTGCCAAGGCTATCTGTTTCGGCAATCACTTGTGCATAAGCTGCCGTGTTGTCGATTAGGTATTGTGTGGCCTGACCATTAACCGTTTTGCTGGTGCGAATACCGTCAATGTTATATTGGTAATTCGCCTGTGTGCCGTTATTGGTTGCCGTTGCATCCATCGCCACCATGCGGTTACGCATATCATAGCTGTAACGGGTTTGTTCGCCGTTCACGTCTTTGATTAGGGTGTTGCCGTTATCGTCATACGTGAAGGTGGTAACATCTGTTCCTTCAGTTTCACTTGTTAGCCTATCGTTATCATCATACACATAACTCGTGACTACTGTGTTATGCGTTTGCGTTAAACGATTCCCCACCTTGTCATAGGTAAAGCTGGTTTGGCTATCGCCATTTACTAGTTAAGGTGGGTGGCCTTTATATATTTAAACCATTGAGAAGTGCTTTTCGATAATTTCGTAGTCCCCAAACTTTTCTAGCAGCTCTCGTTTAAAAGATGTTAGATTTTCATCATAGTGTTTTTTATGCTGAAAAATTAATTTTTTCAAATTCGGTAACTCTTTAATAAATTGTACTTTTCCATCAGTTACCTTTAAGTCAGCTACCAAAAGTATCTCTAATGAACGACAGTCTTTAAAAGGCAGCAAAGATACTATTTCTTTTTGCCTAAAAACACCTAGATATTTAAGGTTTTTAAGCGTCGAAAAGTCATCAGTCAGTCGTACTTTTTTACAAGAGTCTATTCGTAGCATTTTTAATTTTGAAAGTGACTTAACACCATCAACATCTACAAGTTTTGTGCAACATACTAAATTTAATTTTTGGAGCTTAGTAAAACACTCTATACCTTCCAGACTACTCAATTTTTTTGAATCAACCAGCTCTAAAGTAACTAAGTTATGAAGTTTCTCAAGCTTGCTCAGGTTTACCTCTTTATAATTTGCCAACCTTACACTTTCGAGTGTCTTAATTGTATATATCTGCTCAATGTTTTCTTCTCGCCCATCAATCCACAAACTCTTAAGATTTTTAAAATTTGAAAAATCAACTTTGTTTTTTAAGTAATCGGTTAAATATAACTCTTCTAATTCATCCAATTTCGAGATACTGCACCAATCGACGCGAACCTTATTAATAACTAATTTCTTAAAGCTTCCATTTAACTTGGTTAATAGCCCTAAATCCTCCCAGTTTCCAACTTCCAAACTAAGCTTTTCAATTTGCAAACTCCTTAGTTGTTCAAAAGATTGTTCAGTTAAACAATTGTACAAACGGCACCAGCCACTTTTCGATATGTATATTAAGTCATCTGTATAAATGTCATTCATGGTTATTTTTTTACTTTCGCGTCACAAATATTAATTTTATTATCTAGTAACTTCCTAATCTCATTGCTATTTTTAGATTTAGGTGATACTGCAACTTCTCGACGTATATTTGAAGAGTTTTCAAATCCAATATAATCAATGAACCATTGTTCCAATAACCTAAACTGATTTTTAACCTGCTTCTTTTTATCTGAAAAGTTAAATTTTTCAAATATATTGTCTACAACTAACTCAGCTTTTACTAGTTCTTTCTTGATTCTGTCTACCGCATCATGTTGTGCTTTACGTTTACCGTAATTATCTGAACGGCCAATATAAGGGACGTTTTCATTTGAAGCATCAGAAAAAATATATATACCACTGAATGCTTCACCGATAACTTGTTCAGTAACTTCTTCAACTAGAAGGCACAATGCACCATCGACTGCCTCACGCAAGAATATACGGTAATTTACTGTCCTTATTCCTGCTAGTGAACTTTGAATTGACTGACCAAACGTGAGGCTATCCAACCTCATATACCCACTCGGATCAACGCCATTCACCGGATCCGCATGGGTATACAAATACTTATTTAGGGTAACAGGTTCGCCATCGCGCCCCATCCACGCATCTTGCTGAGTAAAACGCCCGACATTCTGGTCGTAATATCTGGCTCTTAGGTAGTACTGGTCTAAATCACCATCAAACTGCTCACCTGTATAAAGATAATTATTGTCTGTGGTGCCTGTTTGGTTTTGTAACTCACCAAAGGCTAAATAATCGTAGGTGTCACTTTGTTCGCCACTGTCATCACTTAAGCTTCTCGTTGAACCTAGGCCATCGTAGTGGAAGGTGTTTGTGGTATTGGTACTGTCGGTTTGACTGATTAAGTCATCACCGTAAAGGTAGGTTTTTAATAGGCTGCCAAGGCTGTCTGTTTCGGCAATCACTTGTGCATAAGCTGTCGTGTTGTCGATTAGGTAGTGTGTAGCCTGTCCATTAACCGTTTTGCTGGTGCGAATGCCATCAATATTGTATTGGTAATTCGCTTGCGTGCCGTTATTGGTTGCTGTTGCATCCATCGCCACCATGCGGTTACGCATATCATAGCTGTAACGGGTTTGCGCACCGTTAATGTCTTTGATTAAGGTGTTGCCGTTATCATCATACACATAGCTCGTGACTACTGTGTTATGCGTTTGCGTTAAACGATTTCCCACCTTGTCATAGGTAAAGCTGGTTTGGCTATCGCCATTTACTAGTTAAGGTGGGTGGCCTTTATATTATTTTTTTGTAAATTTCCTGAACCTAACTTCCATACGTGTTAGGTGCTACCCATAAATCATCGACTTCATTTATTTTATCTCCCCACCGCTCTTCTAATATTTTCTTTAATTCTTTCATCTTTAAGTTGTAGTGTTTCTTATTTATAAATCCACAAGTTTTTAAATTCGGTAAACGAGTGAGCATATCTAAACGACCATCAATAATGGTAGTACCCTTAATCCCGAAGGTGTCTAGGCTCACTAATTTTTCGACAAACTGTAAATTATCTATTTCATTACAGTTGGTTAAACAGAGCCAAAGCAACTCTGAATTATTGGCAATTGAGCTAAAAGATTCTACTTTCTTACACCCTACAAAAAAAAGCTTTTTAAGTTTACTGAGTCTTCCAATCGCGTCTACATTTGTTAGATTTCTGGCCCCATCAATTTCTACTCCCTCAAGCTTTTCAAGTTTCTCCAGGCCATTCAAGTTCTCTAACTTTCTACTATCGTACAGTCGTAGAGACTCCAAACTTTCCAATTTTTCAAGTTTCGTACAGTCATTCTCAACCCAGTTATGTATTGTCAAAGAAACTAATGAAGGAATATTATAAATGCTGTCATCAATCTGCTTGCCTGAATAAAAACCCAGAGTTCTTAGAGAATTGAAGCATGAAAAATCAAGATCAATTTTATAGGCACTGTCAAATACTAGCCCCTTTAAGTCTGACAGCTTAGAAATGCTTTCCCAATCTACCTGGTCACAGGCTATCACGAGTTCTTTTATATCGCTTTCAATATCGCACAGAAACTCTAGGGATGGGTAGTTACCTGCTCTAAGAAATACAGACTTAAACTCTTTTCCTTTTATATCTTGTAACAGCTCTTCTGTAACTGCTCCTCGGACAACCAAGTTATATAAACCTTCGCGTTCTCTTTGCTCTATTAAATCATGACTTATTAACATTCAATATCTGCTCTGTAAAAGTTATTGTTCTTCTAATTGTTATTTACTTACAAAACTCAAGCGAGTTTAAAATCCGCCTTAATTTTTTGCTAACTGACTTTTTACTTTTCGATTTTGGATTTTTTGCAATCTCTTTTCTTTTGTTTGTTGATCGATTTTTACCAAAAATCTCCTCAACCAAGTCTATCATTTTTTGCTCAAGTATTCGTTTAGTACCCCTTTGAAAAGGGAAATGGAATTTTGCTATTGTGCCATTAATTTTTTTATTAGTGTCCTTCTTATGCTCTTCAATTCGATTATCAATATCAATTGATTGACCTGTGTAGACCCCAGATCCATCTAAAAGCATATAAATACCATGATTAATAGCACCTTCAGTAACCTCCTCTACCACTGCACACATAAGACGATTCGCTCCTCGCTTTAAAGTGACTCTGTACGCTTGGTTTAGATTCATGGATACTAAGTTGTTTATCAACTGGCCTTTTGTAACTTGACCACCTATTGTCATATACCCACTCGGATCAATGCCATTCACCGGATCTGCATGGGTATACAAATACTTATTCAGGGTAACAGGCTCGCCATCGCGCCCCATCCATGCATCTTGCTGGGTAAAACGCCCTACACCTTGGTCGTAATACCTAGCCCTTAGGTAATACTGGTCTAAATCACCGTCAAACTGCTCACCTGTATAAAGATAATTATTGTCTGTGGTGCCTGTTTGGTTTTGTAACTCACCAAAGGCTAAATAATCGTAGGTGTCACTTTGTTCGCCACTGTCATCACTTAAGCTTCTCGTTGAACCTAGGCCATCGTAGTGGAAGGTGTTTGTGGTATTGGTACTGTCGGTTTGACTGATTAAGTCATCACCGTAAAGGTAGGTTTTTAATCGGCTGCCAAGGCTATCTGTTTCGGCAATCACTTGTGCATAAGCTGTCGTGTTGTCGATTAGGTAGTGTGTTGCCTGTCCATTAACCGTTTTGCTGGTGCGAATGCCATCAATATTGTATTGGTAATTCGCTTGCGTGCCGTTATTGGTTGCTGTTGCATCCATCGCCACCATGCGGTTACGCATATCATAACGATAGGTGGTTTGCGCACCGTTAATGTCTTTGCTTAAGGTGTTGCCGTTATCGTCATAGGAGAAAGTGGTAACATCCGTGCCTTCAGCTTCACTCGTTAGCCTATCGTTATCATCATACACATAGCTCGTGACTACTGTGTTATGCGTTTGCGTTAAACGATTACCCACCTTGTCATAGCTGAAGCTGGTTTGGCTGTTACCATTTGTTGCATCTGTGATACTTTCACTGGTTAATCTATAAAGGTTATCGTAGCTGTAAGTGCTTGCCCTACCTGTTGATTCAGTTAGCTTAGTTCTGCGCCCTGTGTTATCAAGCTCATAGCTAAATTCATTGATAGCAACACCTTGGGCATTGTAGTGACTAACCTTAGTAAGACGATTTAAATCGTCATACGCATACAAAGTACTGGTGCCATTACTGTTACTTTGTGATGCACGGTTGCCATTTTTATCATAGCCGTAGCTGGTAACCTGATTTTAAGGTGGGTGGCCTTTATATTTCACCATGCGGTTACGCATATCATAGCGATAGGTGGTTGCGGAATTAAGTTTACTCTGACCCTAGTTTTATAGGCCATGCAGGCTGCAAGCGCTGCTTCATCCAATAACGCTTGCGATTTAAAGCGTCCTTCCCACAAACTTTTAGGGAAAAAGTTTGAATGCCGCTAGGCAGCCCGAAGGGTGAGCGCCATGGATGGCTGCGAATAAAAACGGCCAGTACAGTTATCTTCAAAATTAGCTTTGCGCGCTATATCTTCATTCAGTACTCGCATAAACCAACTAATGTCCATTAGGCGATTTCGAAACACCTGCGTCATTTCGTCGAGTGTGAATTGTTCAGCTGGATTAAGTGGTTCGCCAGACAAGTATTTTTGTGTGAGTAAGTTGCCTTTAAACAGTTTATGCCAGCGTAAAATAACGGCTTTTTGTGTGAGCCTTTTTCCTCATCTACGCACAGTACGATATGAGTGTGGTTACTCATTACAGCATACGCACATACATCAATACAAAATACTTTGCTTATTTCAAGTAACTTGCTCTCTACCCACATCTCTTCGATGTTCATAGCTTTTCCCTGTTACTTTATCTTCACCGCACAAAAACGCGCGACGTACACAACGAGAAACACAATGGTAGTAAGGTGTATCAACTAAACTCACCTGATTGCGGCGCGGAACTGCCATAAAGCCACCTTTTGATAGAAAGCTAGCGCTAATTAAGATGGGTGGCCTTTATATTTTCTGTTTAGAATCTGTGCAGAAGGGGATTGCTTTGCTTTTTTCTGTGTGTAAAAAGGCAAAAAGCAAGACGCGACCCCAATGATTCTCTACATGATTCATAGCTGTATTATTCGTGGGACAGGCAAAGCCTCTAATCTCTCCAGTAATTCATCTTGTGTAAAATCGTCTGCACCGTATCGATAATTAGATTCAATGTACTGTCTTAGATACGATTTATTAAGCATTTGGTTCAGTGTACCAATTACCTCTGGAAAAACGTTATCACTAATATGGTTTGCAAGAGTAGTGTGTGGTAATTGGCAGAGGTTATCACTTATCAACAAATTCTTAAACGCCTGGTCAATACCCCACTGGTTAAATCGGTATTCTTCCCAGTTTTCTTGAGAAAACCCTCTACAGTAAACCATACACTCAATACCTAGTGTGATTTCGTTAGCAGGACCAAACATTACGGCTGCTACCCAACCATCTCCCAAATCTATACGATATAAACCATCATACTTTATATTTTTAACCAGTTTAAACTGCATCTCCATTAATTTAGCTGCTAGTATAGGCGTGATATCTTTTTCAACAAATTGCTCATCTATTACATTTATTATTGTATATTCTTCAAGATATTTGACGTTGGTTTGTTGAAATTGATTTAAAAAATTACTTGCATCTATTATGTTAGCAACAACGCCATCGTTATAAGCGTCAGGCTTTTTATATTTTACTACTGTTTCTTTAGTACTAAACACACTTAACCAAAGTAGTATTTTCTCATCAACGAGTTTTTCAAACGCAGTTTTAAAATCTGAAGGTATTTGAAAACCACACTCTGGTTTTAGGTCTAAAATAGGAAGAGAAGCCCCCAATACACCAGCTCTTACCTCTTCGCTAATCGGAGCTATTTCTATCGCACTTTTAGCATTTTTGAAAGAATCAGGTTTCGAGAACTCAGGAATCCATATGTCGAGATAGATGTATACTTGCCAGCCATCAGGGTTGGACACGCAACCTTTTACGGAATTACATGAAACAACTTGAAGAACTTCATCGAATCTTCTTATTAATGCTAACGAATTGAGATCCTTAAGAAATCCATACTTTGAAAAAGTACTATTCAAGTACTTGAATATTTTTCTCTCTATTTCATTCTTATTCATTATTTAACCTCAAAGAAAATTTGAACCAAATTCTTAGTTCGGTAACGGGACATTCGGTTTTCAATGCCTTTTTTATCCCTGCCTTTACCTGTTTTTAAGTCTATCCCAAGTACTGTCTCTCCTTTATAAGAAATGTCTATATCTATACTTACAGACCCTGCTGGAAAACGGCCGGCCTTAACTCCTTTAGCCCCACCTTTGCTTACGTATGTTTCAGGTGTAACTTTAATTCCAATTTTTAAGTGTGGATTTGATTTTTCCCATGCATTTACCATATTTTCAAGTCTTTTATGGGCGTCTACACCAAAAGCTCCTTTGTTCTTGTATTCCTTACCACCATTTTGACTAGAAGCGCTGTCAATAGAACCTTGTACAGATTCCAACATAAAATCAAATAGAATAAAATAACAATGACACCCACTTTAAAATCACTTTAACGCCTGCCAATCTGCAATTACACATATTCGTAACCTTGGTTAAATTGATAAATTTGAGTGCGTTACAAAATTGAGCGGTAAATTGTGTCATATGTTTCAAAACCCTTAAGAAGGGCACCTACTTTCTTGAAAAAATATATGAAAATTGGATTAATTAGGCTTATGCAAGTAATGCGCGAGCATTGGCTACATTTGGTCGTTGCTTTTTTTCTAAGTGTTCACAGTACGCTAATTAAGGTAGGTGGCCTTTATATTCTTCGCTAACACTACCCTTTAAGGCTTTCTGTAGTAATTGATAAAATTGAGATGTTCTTGAGCTATTTCGATATACTCGAGATGCCTCTGTTGTATTTCTTCATCATTATTACTATTGTAAGATTCATTTAAATTTTTAAGTGCTTCATTTTCCTTCAATATAAAATCAAGTCCTTCAGTGTAAGGAATCTTATATTTAAGAAAACCCAGCCAAGCTTCCCATTTATATATATTATCTAACTCATCAGGCCACTCCTTATCTAAAACTCTTTTCCCTGTTCGAGATGTTAATATTACTACTAGCTCTTTATATGTAATTTCATTTAAGTAGAACTTATCAAAATTTAAACTGCTTGAGTTATCTAAGAAAAAGGACTTAAGTACCTTATATGGTGCAATGTAATTTGAGTAAGCGAATATGTTATCTTCCATGATTATTTCAGCTAATTCTTCTAACTTAATTTTAGTCATTTTAAATCCATTAGATTTATACCAGAATAAACAACTTTTACTTGAACCTCTGATCGTCTTGGAGCTCTTATAACGCTCTCAGAGCCTAAAGTCCGGTGATCTCAACGAGCATCATTATCTACAGTTACAAAATGAGTTACTTGTCTGTTTCTTGGTCTAGCATACAGTATTTGTTTTAGTGCTTTTTGCGTAGTATCAGCAAAAGGCGGAATTAAAGTACCATAAACCCCTTCCGGACTATAAATACCATCTGGGTGACGATAGCCTTTTGATAAGGAAATAAGGAAAAACAAAAGGAAAAAGGCCTCCCACTCTAAAATCACTATAACGTCTGCCAATCTGCAATTACACATATTCGTAACCTTGGTTAAATTGATAAATTTGAGTGCGTTACAAAATTGAGCGGTAAATTGTGTCATATGTTTCAAAACCCTTATGAAGGGCACCTACTTTCTTGAAAAAGTATATGAAAATTGGATTGATTAGGCTTATGCAAGTAATGCGCGAGCATTGGCTACATTTGGTCGTTGCTTTATTTCTAAGTGTTCACAGTACGCTAATTAAGGTAGGTGGCCTTTATATTCTTCTATTGGGTATTTGACATAAAATATCCTTTTAATTGTCTAAATTACTCAGTGATTTACTTAATATTCTTTCTTTTCTTTCAGTAAAGTTTGGACGACAACTTACATCAGGAAAGAGCGCATCAACCAGCTTTACGCGAGAATTTATTTCATTTAACCAAGGTATAGCGTGAGAATCAACACTAACTATAATCTCATTTAGAATGCTTGCTACTGACTCTATTTGGCTTACTTCCCAATAATCTGCAGATTCGCTTAACCCATTCTTATCTAATGAGCCACCATTTGTGATAACAAGTTTTTTTGGGAACTCTTTCATATCATAGCTTTGTTTTAACTCGGGAACCCAAGAAAATACCAATACTTCTAGATCTTCTTTATTTGACAATAAATCAAACATGATAACCTGAAAAATATCATCAAGGTGCTTTTTATAAAAAACCATTGCCGATTTACTACTTTCTAGAAAACCACGCGCTTTCATCGCAGGAATAAAGTCTTGCTTAGCTATTTTTTTTATTTGGGCTAACGTCGTCATTTTTTGCCTCTTCTTGGGGTCACCATAATTTCTACCACTTCAACACCTTTAAAATGTAGTTTTAGTCTACCTCTTCGTTTTTTGCTCATGCCTCTACCTGTTTTCAAATCATAAGCTAAAACCAAAGCACCCTTATAGTAGACTTTAACGTCTAGCCCTAAAATATCTTTTTGCCTCTTAAAATCAGCAAGAGTACCATCAGACTTCCTAAACTCCTCTAAACCAATCGTGATATTATACTTTTTCCAATTGGTTCGCATCGCTTTAACTCGTGATTCAAATTTAGAGTGAGCCCATGTACCTTTATTAGCAGCGCTTCCTTGCCTGCCTTCTTTTAACATTTCTTTGTATGCTGCGAGAACTTCATCCATCAAAGCCTCTCCTACAATACCAAACACTTCTTGTGCCAAATCTTTACGATTATAACCAAATAACGCACGGCTATAGGTTTTACCTAAATAGTGCATTGAACGATTGCCAAGAGTAGATAACACTCTAAATGTTACTGTAGATCCAGGTAAATCGTGTGTATTACCACTTGGATCAACAAAATGGACTGGACTAGACGCTGTATAGGTGTACTTACTTAAGCTGATTGGTTTAGCTTGACGCCCTTGCCAGCTGTCCATTTGAGTCATACGACCTAAATTCTGGTCATAATACCTAGCACGTAAGTAGTATTGCTCTAAATCTCCATCGAATTGTTCACCAGTGTAAAGGTAATTATTGTCGGTAGCGACACTTTTATTCAGCACTTCACCAAAGGCTAAATAATTGTATGTGTCACTTTGCTCACCGGTATCACTTGAAAGTAAATGCGTTGAACCTAGGCCATCATAGTGGAAGGTGTTTGTGGTGTTATTGCTGTCGGTTTGACTGATTAAGTCATCACCGTAAAGGTAGGTTTTTAATCGGCTGCCAAGGCTGTCTGTTTCGGCAATCACTTATGCATAAGCTTGCGTATTGTCAATTAGGTAGTGTGTGGCCTATCCTAAACATAAAAAAACACCCAAACTAAGTCCAAATTAAAGTGGTTACTTTTTAGCGCAACATATGTGTAAGCGGTGGGTTAGCTTTTGAAGGAGAGTAACACCTGAAACTATTTCATTTTTTCATTGTGATGAAGCAGTTGACACCAAAATACCCTCAAAAATAAAGGCATAATAGGCCTCTTAAACAATTATTTTTAATAACTTAAAACAAGTCTATTTCAGTGTCTAATACAGTAGCAGAGCTCGATTCAAAATGTTTTTTCTGCTCAGCTAGCGTATCCATTAAATTAACTAATTTTTTACTGGCAATTTCAGCATATTGAAATTCAGCTTGTAACAGTTTTTGAAATTCTTTGCTGGTTTGCCAATCGGTATTTAACAAAGCAAGGGCATTATGCACGTGTTCATGCACGGCTTTATGCGGTGCGTCTATTTCTGAATAACACGGTAAATGAGCGTATTCATGTGCCCCTTCACCACTATGATACCAATGACCAAATCGACATGACTTATCATCTACCATCACTTGTTCTGCATTTTGACTGCGAGCATCGTTATGCTCAACCGCCCAATAAGCACGCTGCATATATAAAGTATGATCCACCTTGGTTAAAGTTACATTACAAATTGCATGCACATTGGAAACCAATTCATACACTTCTTGCGATGCACGCATTACTTTTTCAAAGCCACCGCTAAAGGTAGAAATTAGTGTTTTCGACTCTGTTGAGGCGTGCGCCATACCATCTGAACGACTCAAAACGTCTTCTAAAGCAGATGTAAAGCGCCCTGCTATTGAGCCTATTTCGCCAGCTGTTTTTTTTGTGGTTTCAGCAAGTACTTTTACTTCATCAGCAACAACTGAAAAGCCTCTACCGTGCTCACCTGCACGTGCAGCTTCTATGGCTGCATTAAGCGCTAATAAATTAGTTTGTTCCGCTACTTTTACAATAATGGTTACCATTTCTGTAATTTGCTTACCGGCTTCAGATAATTCCACAGTTGTTTGTGATAAAGAGCTTGAGTCGTTAGCAAAGCGTTCAATCGTATTAAATAGCACACCCACATTATCATTATTATGCATAGTGATATTGAGTGACTCTTGCGATAATGTTTGGATCTCAGTCATATCATGCGCGATGGTGTTTAAATCTTTTTGGGTAGCACTTAAGTTATCGATAAGGTTGTCAGCTTTATTAGCAGAAAGTTCGTTTAAGGTGGCATCGCGCCTTGCACGCATAAAGTCTTCTTTCATCGAATCGATGGAGCGGTCAATTATAGCCAAGTTTGCATGAAAGCCCTTTTTTAAGCCCTTTTGCAGTGATTTACGATAAAACCGATTTTGATTTGCTGCTTTAAAGCACGCTTGCATTTCTCTTAATGATGCCTCTATTTGATCTATTGCAGAATTCAAATTCCAAGCAAGCGGTGCGTATTGGCTAAAATTGTTTATATTAGTGATGCGCGTTTCTAAATCACCTTCTGCTAATCGCTCACTTGCAGTTATAATTTTTTGTAGCAGCGGGTCTACATTCTGCTGTTTATTCTCAATCATAAAAAAGTTAATCATCAGCCATACAGGTAAGCACATTAACCACCATAAGTTGCCCCCTTCGCCAAACGCTAATACCAAGGATAAAAGTAAAATTAAAATTGCAGAAACTACATTTTTGGGTTCACTCAAAGAATTGAAGTAACGTTGCCACATAATCTTCTCCTAACCCATCAAATTCATTCAGTAAATATTGCCAAGAGGCATTCATACCAGCTTCTTTATCGCTTTGTTGCTGTTCTATTTTCAGCATATTTTCATAAATTGGCGCCAATAAATTAATTAGGTTTTCAGTTGGTTTTCTTCTGACAGAGTAATAACCAATGGTTTTGCCATTGGCATCGAGGGAGGGGCTAATATTGGCAAACGCCCAATAATAATCACCATTTTTGCATCGATTTTTTACCAGTCCAAAAAATTCATCTTGCTTAGCAATGGTTTGCCATAACATTTTGTATACCCCCTTTGGCATTTCGGGGTGACGAATAATGTTATGAGGTTGGCCTATTAGCTCACTCTCTTGATAACCCGAGATAGAAATAAAGGTGGCATTACAGTAGGTAATAATACTTTTGGTATCCGTTTTAGATACAATGATTTGATTGTCGGGGAAAGATACTTCAGGCATGGCTAAACACTAATTGTTTTATTTAATGTTTAGTTCAAATTTGTGTTTCGCGCAAATTGTAAAACAAGGCACATTCATCAAATGTGCCTTGTTCTATAAGTAATTATTCAGTAATCGCAATAATCTTACTTTGGTTTTTATCGCGATCATTGATGGTTAAATAAAGTGAACCGTTCGGTGCTGTAATTACATCTCTAATGCGCCCGAGGCCTTTTAAAATAATCTCATCTTCGACCACTTTATTATCTTCGATACGTAAACGATGTAATTCTTTTTTCGCTAAGCTACCGACAAATAAATCACCTTGCCATTGTTTGAATTGCGTACCGCTATAAAAATTAATGCCAGAGACGGCGATCGACGGTGTCCAGTGGTGTATTGGCGATTGCATACCCGGTAGTTCTGTATGCTCAGTAATTGGGGTGCCATTATAATTCATACCAAACGTAACCTTTGGCCAGCCATAGTTAACACCTTTACTAACTAGGTTTAATTCATCACCACCACGAGGACCATGCTCAGTAGACCATAGTTGGCCGTTTGTAGGGTTAATAGTTAAACCTTGCGGGTTACGGTTACCATAGGTCCAAATCGTTTTCTGAGCCCCTTTTTCATTATAAAACGGGTTATCTTTTGGAATGCTTCCATCTTTGAAAATTCGATGTATCTTTCCGTTTTGAGTGGTAATGTCTTGAGCATCATTTTGATGACCCTCATCGCCATTGGTAAAGAATAAATAGTCACCTTGAATGGCAAAACGTGAGCCAAAATGCCAGCCTCTGTTTTTACGGTTCTGTGGTTTTGCTTCAAACAAAGTTTGTTGTTCGACCCAATTACCGTCTTTAATTTTACCTCGTACAATTTTTGTAAAAGCAATTTCATCACCTGCCTCATTTTTACCTGCAGGTTGACTAAACGATAAGTATATCCAGCCATTACTTTGATAATCAGGATCTGGATAAACATCAAGTAAACCGCCTTGGCGGTTATGCCACACTTCTGGAGTGCCCTTAATTAATGTTTTTTTACCTTCTTTTGAAACATGCCAAAGTTGCCCTTCTCTTAGGGTATAAAGAAGACTGTTGTCAGGTAAAAAATCAAGCGCCCAAACAATGCCATCTGTCGTTAATATCTCTTGTGTACTAACGGTATGATGTTTTGTTTTAAATACTTTTCCTAACTGTGACTCAGGTGCTTTTTGTTGTTCAATTTTTGCGCCTGCTTCGCGAATATAAACAACCAAAGTGCGCACTTCTTCATCACTTAAAACACCGCCAAATGCTGGCATTCCCGCTTTTGCGATACCTTGCTTAATTGCATTCGAAAGAGCTTCATCAGTACCTTTTGTTATCCACTCCTTATCAACGAGTGAACCTGCCATGCCTCCTGTTAATGCTTCACCATGACACGAGGCACAGGTTGATTTAAATAGATCTTCAACTTTTGCCTGAACAGAACAACTCAAAGCTGCAAAAATTGCCGCCCCCAATATCGGTAACTTATTCATTTTTTGATACATATTATTATTTCACGGTAGATCGATTAATTGCTTAATGCAGTATAATGTGCCGAGTTTCAATTTACAGTCAAGTTGCGATTAAAGGTTAGTTTGGTGCGAAAAGTGTTTAAAAAAACAATTATAACAAGTGTTATTGCAATCCAGTTCAATGTGAACGCAAACACGTTAAATAACGAAAATACTGATATAGAAACCATTGTAACTACCGCAAACCGTTCGGCGCAAAGCCATATCAAGCTCATCGGTAACACCAGTGTTATTGCAAAAGACGCTATCGAATCAATTAATGCTGAACATTTAAATCAAGTGTTAAACCTTGCTTCGGGTGTTTGGTTGAGCCGTGGAAATGGGCAAGAATCTCTGCTTTCTATTCGCTCCCCAGTACTGACAGGTTCTGGGTCTTGCGCAGAGTTTTTAACCCTTGAAAATGGCATCAGTTTACGTGCACCTGGTTTTTGTAATGTAAATCAGTTATTTGATAGTCATTTCGAAATTAGCGACCAAATTGAAGTGGTAAAAGGTAATAACTCTGCTCGTTACGGCTCTAATGCAATTCATGGCATTATCAATTTAACAAACACTCTTTATAATCAAACGCCACAGGCAATTGTCGATATCGCAAGTGATGATTTTTATCGATTTAATGGAAACTATAGTCATGACTTTGATGATCTATTTTTTGGAGCTGCAGTTACTGTAACTTCTGATGGAGGTTTTCAGCAAAGTTCAGGCTATCAGCAACAAAAAATATCTGCCGCGGCACAACACAATTTCGGCAATTGGCAATCCACCCATCATTTTACTTTAACTAATCTGACGCAAGATACCGCCGGTTATTTACAACAAGGTGAGAATGCGTACCAAGATAAATCTTTGCTTAAAATAAATGCTTTTCCAGATGCTTATCGCGATAGCTTGTCACTACGTTATAGTTTTAACAACCAACTTGAGTTAGATAAGTCAATTTGGCAAATAACACCCTATTTGCGTTACAACCAAATGGACTTTTTAATGCATTTTTTACCTGGCACACCTGTTGAAGAAAACTCACAACAAAGTGTCGGGGTGCAAATAAACAGAGTTGGCGTTATCAGTAACAAGCTTAAATTAAAAATTGGCAGTGATATTGATTTAACCAAGGGCGAAGTGCTGCAATATCAGAGCAATGAGACAGAATCTGACTCTGCTTTTTTACGCGCTGTTTTACCTAAAGGAAGGCACTACGACTACAGCGTATTTGGCCAAAATTATGCTCTTTTTAGTCAATTGGATATGGCATTATCATCCTCGCATAACGCGTTTGTTGCTTTACGCTATGATTTAACCCAATACGATTATACTAACAACTTGGCAAGCGGTAATTTAAAAGACGATGGCACCCCCTGCGGCTTTGGTGGTTGCCGCTATACTCGCCCTAGCAATCAATCAAATACCTTTAACGATTTAAGCTACAGTGTTGGGTATTCATATGCAGTAAATGAACACACTCTAATTTTTGTAAAAGTTGATGATAGTTTTAGAGCACCACATACGGCTGAGTTATATCGTTTGCAAAACAATCAACAAAACATCACCATCGAAAGTGTTGATGCTAAACAACAAGAGTTTGGCATACGCTTTGTTAATGGCAATTTTTTCAGCGAACTAAATGTCTATAATTTAGAAAAACAAAATGCCATTTATCAAGATGCTGATAGACATTACTTAAATGGCTTAGATACGCGTCATCGCGGTATCGAACTCGACCTAAATTGGCATATTACTGGTAATATTAAGGCACGATTGAATACCAGTTACGCTAAACATACTTATCAAAATAATCCGCAAAATGGACCGAGCATTAAAGGCAATGAAATTGATACCTCGCCCAGATTAATCGCTAATGCGCAAATAGATTGGCAAGTATCGGAAAATGTTAATACCCAATATGAAACGCGTTATCTCGACGGTTACTACCTAGATGCTGAAAACACTCAGCAATATGCAGGTCATACTGTTAGCAACTTGCGCACTCGCTTATATGTAAATGAGCAACTTAGCCTTTCTGTTGCAGTTTTAAATCTATTTGATAGACGCTATGCAGAGCGCGCTGATTACGCGTTCGGTAACCATCGTTATTTTGTAGGGGAACCAAGGAACTTCTCTGCACAGCTTAAATATCAGTTTTAATTTAAAAAAATATCTATTAAAATCAAGAGCGAAATATTAATTAGCATATACATGGAGGTAGCATGCTAAATCGTTTGCTTGCTATTTTACTTATATTTACCCCTTTTACACAGGCAAATCCCCTGCCAATTAAATCATTTGCATCTTTACCAAATGTTCAAGACGTTAACTTATCCCCTGATGGAAATAAAATTGCATATCTGCAAAATTTTAAAGGCACATTGGTTTTAAGAGTTTTAGATACCAGTACGAGTAAAGATTTACCTGTTATAAAAAGTGATAATCTAAATATCATATTAAATTGGGTCGAGTGGGCAAATAATGATGTGTTATTGCTCGGTGTAAGCTATACCAGCAAACAACAAACACTAAAATATACAAGTACACGACTCTACAAATATGATTTAAATAGCAAAAAGCAAAAACCAGAGCGATTAATCAGTCCGAAGCGAGGTAGAGAATCAATTGACCCACAATTCCAAGATAATGTTATTAATTTTCTGCCAGAAGATGATGATCATATTTTAGTAGCAGCTGCGTTTGATACTCATAACTGCCCAAGTGTTTACAAAGTAAATGTAAACAATAGAAAACGAAAGCGTATTATGCGCTGTAAAGAGGATGTGAAGAACTGGATAACTGATCGCCAAGGGAACGTTAGAATTGGTCTTGCAATCGATGATACGAAAATAAGCTATAAATTCTTTAAAAAAGACAGCTATAAATCAGATGAGCTCTTTGAATATGAAGTCTTTAGTCGTGATGAAATATCTGTTATTGGTTTTGATAAAAACCCAAATATCATTTACATCACAGCCTTATTAGACGGTAAAAAAGCACTTTACAAAGTTGATATTTCAAACAAAGAACGAAAGCGCGAACTTGTTTTTGCTGATCCAGATTATGATTTTGATGGGCGTTTAATTTACTCAAATATTACTGGTGAAGTAATTGGCTTTACACATTCAAACTTAGTTAACGGTCGAGTATATTGGGATAAAGACAGAGAAAACTTACAAAAAGCATTAAATACTGCATTTCCTGAAGATAAAATCACCGTTTTTGATTTTAGTGACGATGGCACAAAATACCTTGCTTACAAGCGTTCACCAAAAGATCCTGGCACCTATTACTTTGGCGATAGAACAGCCAACACCATTAATATATTCTCTGAAAGTTACCCCGAGGTTACCGAGCAGGTTATTGCTAAAAAGACCAATGTACTTTACACAGCTAGAGATGGTTTAAAAATTGAAGGTTATTTAACACTGCCAAATGTAGAAAGTCAGAAGAACCTTCCTACCATCATTTTGCCTCATGGTGGACCAATGGCACGAGATTATTCAGGATTTGATTATTGGAGCCAATTGTTTGCAAACCAAGGTTATGCAGTTTTACAACCTAACTTCCGTGGTTCCTCTGGTTATGGTTATGAGTTTGAAATGTCAGCCCTACAAAATTGGGGTAACGAAATGCAAAATGACCTTGAAGACGCAGCTAAATGGATGATTTCAGAGGGTTATACAGATAAAGATAGAATTTGCATGGTCGGTGCAAGTTATGGCGGCTATGCTGCATTGATGGCATTAGTTAAGCACCCAGAAACATTTAAATGCGCAGCAAGTTTCGCTCCTGTAACAGACCTTGAAATGATCGTATCAAAAGCTCGATACTTTGAGAATAAAGAAATTATTAAGGCACAGTTTGGTACTGACGACGACATATTAGAATCGCAGTCTCCAGTAAATTTTGCAAAATTAATCAATCGACCTATTTTATTGATACATGGCAGTGACGATAAAGTGGTTCCTGTAGCCCATAGTCGTGAGATGTTTGATGAACTTAAAGATTATGATAAGCAAGTCGAATATATAGAACTTGAAGACGGTAATCATTATTTAAGCTTTGAAAAGCATCGAATTAAAACACTAACCGCAATCACAGAGTTTTTGCAAAAACATTTATAAACCGCAAGGGTGTCAATAAGCAATTCTAATAGCGCATAGATAAAACTATTGATAGATTTTATGACTGTTATGAATTGCTTATTTACCTTGCTGATTAAATTGCCAAACACACCAACGTCTCTAAACAACTTAAATATCAGTTTTAATTAAACTTATTGATTAGGTTAAACGTATTGCCTGTTGCAATTTATTTGGAGGCAAAATGGTCAGAAAAGAGTTAAAAGTGCCTAGCTCGCGTTTTAGTAGAGCAACTAAATTAGGTGGCTTGTTTGCTAAAGTTGCTAGCAACATTGCAGTTAATGGCACAAAACAATTTGTTGGTGGGCAAAAACCGACCTTTTCTGACTTACTGCTAACACCAAGTAATTTACAAAAATTAGCCAATGAGCTGGCCTCAATGCGAGGTGCGGCTATGAAATTAGGGCAACTACTTTCGATGGATGCGGGTGAATTTTTATCACCCGAACTCAGCCAGATTTTAGCGACACTTCGTGATAACGCATATGCAATGCCCCACAAGCAACTCGTATCGGTTTTAAGTGACGAATGGGGAAAAGAATGGGTAAATAATTTTGCTTATTTCAATCTTAAACCATTTGCTTGTGCATCAATTGGCCAGGTGCATATAGCCCATGATGATGATGCAGGCAAAAAACTCGCCGTAAAACTTCAATATCCAGGTGTGAAGAATGCAATAGAAAGTGATGTTGCTAATCTTGGCCGCATTTTAAAACTCTCAGGCCTTATTCCTAAACAAGTAGATTTAGATACATTGTTAAACAAAACTGCAGAGCAACTGGTAAATGAAGCAAATTACATACGTGAAGCGCATTACATTGACTTGTTTGAAAAACGATTAGATAGCACGTGTTTCACACTGCCTAAAGTGCACGATTTAAGCAATGAAAATATTCTGGTGATGAGTTTTATTGAAGGAATACCGATTGAACAAACAGCAGGACTACCTCCATCTGTTAGAAATCACATCACTGAAAATTTGTTTTCCTTATTTTTTAACGAATTATTCAATCTTCGTTTAATGCAAACAGATCCCAATTTTGCTAATTATGTATATGATGACAATACCCAAACTATTGGATTATTAGACTTTGGCGCAACGCGAGAAATATCAGCTGATATATCCTCTGGTTATTTAGCACTTTTCAAAGCACTTTATCTAGAAAATAAAGACCAAATAGAACGCGCAGCCCGCGATATTGGATTTTTTAAACAACATATTGATGTTGCATATTTAGATAAAATAATCGATTTATTTAAAATCGCATCACAACCATTACGCTTTAACGGAGAATACGATTTCTCAACTTGTGCTATTGCATCAATTTTACGAATTGAAAGCCAAAATATTAATAAACAAAGAGATCAATGGCACACACCACCTGTCGATGCGCTATTTATTCATCGAAAAATTGCCGGGCTTTATTTAATTGCTAAACGGCTCAATGCTAAGGTGAATGTTCAAAAGCTTCTGTTACCTTACTTATAAAGCCTATTTTAATGGCCCGAGATTTATAGTTTAAAGCGATTTAGCGCCTCGCTAACTTTATGCCCTAATTCGTTTATTTGACGAATGTTTTCACTAAGCGCTGATACTTCATTACTATTGTGTTCAGCACTTTGCTCTACCTCTTGCATGCGGTTAACTATATCCTGCGCCATGGCACTTTGTGTTGCGCTCGCGCTATCTATTTGATTACTTTGCTCAGAAAGTCGAGAAAGGCTTTGCTCAATACTGTCTACAGCAGCTGTTAATGTTGCACTTCTTTCTGTACAGGTAATAGCAACTTCTTGCCCTTGATTTATTGTATTTTGCGCTTCACTTGTCCCCGTTTGCAAACGGTTAATCATTTGCGCAATTTCTTTCGTCGACTCTTGCGTGCGTGATGCTAGCAACCTAACTTCGTCAGCAACTACCGCAAAGCCGCGCCCTTGCTCACCTGCCCTAGCAGCTTCAATAGCAGCATTTAATGCCAATAAATTAGTTTGTTCCGCAATTGCAACAATGGTATCTAAAATGCTGCCAATATTACTTGATTGTGTTGAAAGCTCATCCATCAGTTTTACTGAAGTATTTAAATTAGATGCAAGCAACTGTATTTGTTCTCTATTTTGAGTCGCAAGGTTAAGCACAGCATCACTTTGTTTACTTGCGTCTAAAATATCGTTACTACTTTGTTTTGTTTGAATATTCACCGAATCGGCACTAGCATGTACATCTTCGGCTAGAGACGTTGTATGTTTTGCCCGTTCAATTTGTTTTTGCGCATTTGCAGAAACTGTGTTGCTTCTATTTAAAGAGTTTTCAAGTCGCTCTTCAAGCAATACAACTTGGGCAAAAATATCATTAATTAACTCTTTTAAGTTACTAATAACACGGTTAAGTTTGTCACTTAGTTCACCAAACTCATCGTCATTCAATTTTTTTGCATTTGATGAGAAATCACCGTTAGCGATTTTAGTGAGTGAATCATTAATAAAGCCAAGCGGTGTGATAATTGCTTTGATGGTAAGTGTTGCAATAACAATGGCAGCTAACAAAAATACAATCGCAATGGAAATTAATAACACTTTATTTTCATCAATTTTATTATCTGCAATTTGTTGGTAGCGATTTACGATGTCACCTGCTTCTTGTTTTATTGAGTGAATAGAATCTGAAATCGCCTCTGAAAGTGCTTCCATTTTTTGGTAACTAGCTTCAATTTGTTCAAACTTATCTGACTGTATTTTTTGTTGTAAATATAACTCACCAGGGTTATCTATATTCTCGCTAAATATTGCTAAATTTTGTTCAAATTGTTGTTTAAACTCACCACTCTCTAACGACGTTAATTGTTGCAATAAAAAATTATAATTATCTTTAATGTTGGCAATTAAAAAGCGTGTATCGTTTTGGTGTTTTTCCTGAGTATCACTTTCAAGTGTTTGAGCAAGCGCATTGGTGAGTTCCGTAAGATTAAACAGCATATCGTCGATACGCACTACTGTGCCCATAACCTCTTCTAATAACCGCCCATTTAACCCAGGAATAGTTTCTAAATCGTAAAGTAGATCTGAGCTATTTTTAATTTGCTCTATCTGCTTGGATAGCAGTACTTTGTTTTCTTTCTTAGCTGCTATGTATGCATTCTTGTTTAAAACGAGTTTTTCAGCGGCATCAATTAACGCAAGGGATTGTTGATTTAAATTTTCTAAATTTATGGCGTAGTTCGTTGTGTTTGTTGTTAACACTGCAAGTAGGTTTTGTTTTAGCTGTGCATTTTGCTTAGCCAATTTCTCAATTGTGCTGAGCTTAGAAGCGCCATAAATACCATTGGCATTTTTGGTGTAATTTAAAATGATAGATTGAATATCATCCGCATTACGCTGAATGGGCAAAGCTTCTTCTTTAATATTTAAATAGGCGCGTTCAATATTTGCTAGCGAAAAGTAGAAAAACACGCATACACCTGCAAGCAAGATCCCAACTGATGCAAAGCCAAAAGTTATTTTTTGCTTTACCGTTAACAGCATTGTTTGGCCCTTTTAAATAATGTGTTTTACTGAGTATAACGTAATATTTCTAAAGTGATTTTTTATAAATAAGAAAAATACGCCAATATGATTGGCGTATTTATTAGACTAGTTTAATTGAGGTAGTAGTCTAGGTTTCAATTGATGTTGTGGCTTAGGTGTTTCTAACACAAGTAAACGACTATGATCTTTTAAAGTCACATTTGTCAGTCGGTATTCCTTAAAACCTCTACTCACATTAAATGGAATATCAAAATTACCATCACTTGAAAATGTTTTAGCCATTTCAACTGTTGCGACATTATGGAAACGCTTTCCATCATCACTTCCTTGTAAAGTCGCTTGGATGTTAAATTTACCCGGCTCATTAACAACTAATGGAACAGATGCGCTTACCGTATTATTCAACTCTTTAAAGTTATAATCGGGCAGTGTTTTGGCTGTTTGTTTAGTATTTACAAATGGTACTTTGATTGCGCGTTTAATTGGCATATTTGATTGCATAGCATCAACTTGCAGCTCTAATTCATATAAACCGCTAATTGCACCTACATAATCAAGCGACTCACTAAACTTAGCACCATCGTCTGTAACATTTACATCAACCGTTTGATTTGTTGGGCTTTTCAAACGTGCTGAAACATGAGTTACTTTAATATTAGGATCAGTAAATTTAAGTGACTGCAGCGCAAACAAGTTTGATGTGTTTTTCATTTCATTTGCAGCAACCACATTTAAAATTGCATTACTTTCTTTTTCTTTTACATGCACCAAATAGTGCGATGAATCATCAAGATATTGCTCAGTTTTAAGCACAAACTTTTGTAACGCCCTATTTGATTTCACCTTTAGCGCAACACTGCCATCTGAAAAGCCTGCATCATCCATTTCTTTTTGGGCAAATACATGTTCAGCAAAACCTTCTTCATTTTGTAGCCCATCAACTGATGTTAACTTGAGTGAACGCACATCAAGTGGCTCGATGTAGGGTTGCTCATCCTTTTTATGGGTAATTTTTGGCGCAACACGAACAAAGCTATTACGTGCAGAAAGTGGTAAATCGACTCCATTTCTTAATTGCTTACCAGATACAGTCATCCAATACTCATTGCTTGTAATTGATTGAGTAATATTTTTTTCAACACGCGGTTGTACTTGTTTAAATTGATATACAACGTCATTTGAGTATGCATTTGTAGCAGTAACTAAACCACAACAAAGCGTTAATAAGGTTAGTTTTTTCATTATTATTATTCCTTAAATGCGGTTACGTAAAAGACCATCAAGGTTGAAACATTTACGACGGCTTTGATGGTGACTTAATGGCTCACTGCCTCTTGTGCGGTTTTTGTCTTTAAACCACACGCTCCCAGCAAGAGATTGTGAACTGCATTCAAGGAAACCATCTGAGCAATTATCCAACCAGTTTTGGGTTACTTCCAAAGCAACTTGATATTGATAACCACCACAATAACTATCACCGTCCCAAATCGCCGAATCCACATCACTACCAACCACTACTTCAAATTGCGAGCTAAGCGCAGGCCTATTTGGTGTGCCATTCAACCAGTTTTGATTGTAGTGTGCCATCCAGCCAACTTGCTGCTGTTTAACCGCATCACTTGAATAGCCTAAAATCCAGCCAAGTGTTGTTTCAAATGAATTACCCGTAGTTACCGCATCAGCCAAAGGCGTGCCGCCTGACGAAGGTGCCAAAGCAATTGTTTTGGAAACAGTATTAATGATTTTTACAAAACGGCTATCCCAAGTAGGGTTTGATAAAATCCAGCGTACTACATTGCCACCATTTGAATGGGTAATAAGGGTAAGCGAGGTAATATTTTTACTGTCGATAAATGCAGTTAATTGTTCAGCTAAACATCCGGATGCACGCGCATCCCACATGTACTGATCAAAGTCACAATTTATCACTGTAACATTATTGGTGTTAGAAAGGCCTTGTTTGACGGAGTTTACAAAGTCGCCTGTCCAGTAATCATTGTAAGCATCCGTTTGATTTCCAGTGCCATGAATAAAGGCGAGTCCTTGATTAGCAAATAAGCTATTGCTTGCGTACAACATCACCGCATAAGCTATTATTTTAATTATTTTCATACTGTGAGTTCCTAATTATTGTTTTGTGATCGGAGGAGTGACCTCCGATCACAAAATAACCAATTTGGGTACATTTACAATATTTTTTTACACTTTATTAACAATCGGTATGAATGGCACTTTTGTTATTACAGATTTATGTCAAAACAGAATGCTTTACATAACTAAATAATATAGCTATTGCCTTAAATTGTATTAACTAATCAAAATTCAGATATTTAAAGACTTTTACATTATTTGTTAAGTGGCTAAGTAAAACTGTTCTCAAAATGAACCTTACTAACAACCAATTACCTAGAAACAGTATTAGGCTAACCAGAAACCAGTTTATTTTCTTTGTAGAGCTGTAAATACATTGCTAGCACTATGGCTCGCTACTCAAGAATCCTTTACCGAAGCCATTACAACATGCGTTGTAATTGTCGCCACTTGTTCAATATCACCCAATACATTGGTATGAAATTGCTTATAACTTTTTAAATCTGCAGTTTCTACTCGCAAAATATATTCAAAAGCACCGGTAACGTTATGACATTCAAGTACTTCTTTTGATAATGTAATTGCTTGCTCAAATTGTGTTTGTGCAGCTTTTGTATGCACTGATAATCCTACGGTCACAAATGCTTTAAACCCTATACCTAACTGCTCAGTATCAATCGTTGCTTTGTAGCCTGTTATCACCTTTTTGCGTTCTAAATCCTGAACACGCCTTAGGCAGGCCGAGGGTGATAATCCGATCCGCTCAGCGAGTTCTATGTTTGAAATATTGCTATTGCGAGATAATTCAAACAATATTTGTTCGTTATATTTATCCATGGCTAATTAAAATTGTTCAAATAATTTATAGATAACAATATAAGATGCCAAATTGCGTTAAAAGTAAATTATTCTTTTGTTCAATCAACTGGAGAATAATCTATGAATACAGAAATACTCATTGCCCTCGTCACGTTTTGCTTCGTCTCTTCCATTACACCTGGCCCTAATAATTTAATGTTGCTTAGTTCAGGATTAAATTTTGGTCTCAGGCGATCACTGAATCATCTATTTGGTGTGACGTTTGGCTTTGCCATGATGGTCTTACTTGTCGGTATTGGTATTGGAAAACTGTTTAACCTTTTTCCAATAAGTTATGAAATATTAAAATGGGTAAGTATTATCTACCTAAGTTATTTGGCTTATCAAATTGCTAACAACCATGTTGTTAAGCACGATTGTGCAAACCCAAAACCATTAACTTTTTTACAGGCTGTAATTTTTCAATGGGTTAACCCAAAAGCATGGACAATGGCAATAAGTGTGAATGCCATCTACGCAAGCGAACAAACCCTAAGTGCTGTTTTATTTGTAACTCTTGTATTTCTACTTGTGAATTTTCCGGCCATTTTCTGCTGGTTGGTATTAGGTAAACAAATGAAGCGATTTATTGAATCGCCAATAAAAGTTAAGTTATTTAATTGGCTTATGGCCGCGCTTTTAGTGTGTTCAATAGTGCCAATGCTGTAAATCCAGCACATTAATACATCAGTGCATTAGTAATTTACTGTACACGTTTGTGCATTGTTTTTATCACAATAATGAAAGCCTAAATAAGTAAATTCTTGTTTGGGTTTTTCTTTGCTTTGTAAAAACTGATAGAGGTATTCAGCCCCTTTTTTACCCATATCAAACGGTTTTTGACCAATATTTACCGTCGATAGGCCTTTTTCAAGTGCTTTTAGTTGTATCGCTTCTGTATCCGCTGACACTATAACAACTTGATCTTTTTTGATCTTATTTTTAAAAAGTGCCATTTGTTCAATATAACGCGGGTTAAATTGTGCAAAGCCTGCAACTGCCACAAAAATTGGTGAAGGTTCTAATTTAAGTTTGCCTACCATTTGACTTAATGCCAGACCGCGTTTACCTAAACTATAAAGTGGGCATAGCTCGTGTTCATACCAGCCTTGCTGCCCTTTCAAAGGTTGAATACTCTGCCCACTTAGCGCATGACGAACACCTTTTATACGCTCGTTTAAGTTAGGTGTGGATGGATGACCCGATTGCATACAAACCGTATTTTTATTTTTGACATGATCTTTGATGTATTGACCTAGCGCAACGCCAAAATCAAAGTTATTTGTACCAACATAAGCCATGCGATAATCATGATGTTGCGGAAGTAAGTCTGAATCAAACGTAATTACAGGAATATTTCTATCATAGGCTCTTTTTAATGCACCATTCACCAAAAACTCAGAATCGGTGGTTGATATGAGTAATGCATTAACGCCATTATCAATCAGACGATTTACTTTTAATACTTGACCACGAATATCTTGAAAATCGTCAGCACCATCATAAATGCATCTTAAATCAGGTACGCTTTTGGCTACAGCTTCACACCCTTTAAACGACTGAATGTAAAAACTATCATTTTTAGTTTTGCCAATCACACCAATTGTGTAATTAGCATAAGTTGTAGAGCTTAATAAAAGTAATAATGCATTAAATAAAAAAGAAGTGATAAAGGTTAAATAGCTTGTTTTATTCCACATGGATACTGCACATCAATAAATTTCATAAGGAGTATAGAAGTATTATTACCAATTATTAAACAATATTTTTACGCCTTTTTTAATTAATATTTATAACTGTCTAATTTACAGTCTAAAAAAGGAAGTTTTCAGTGTCATTTATAATGTTAAATCCATCAATGCACACTTAAAATTGCGATGAACACCAAAAGCATAACAACCGTTTTAATTTATAAAAGCTCAATAAAGACATTTGTACTGCCAAATTAAATTTAACCCATATTAATGACACTTGTATTAATCACCTTATTTTTGCTTCCGTTTTAGCCAATTCAATTCATCATGAATTCACCTAAATCAGTAATAAAACTAAAAGCCCTTCAATTTAATTTCTATTAACTGAATAAAAAGATTGATCTACATCAAGTATACAATTACTATAATTTTAAAGTTTCAGAAATTATTGAAAGTTTAGAATGTTGTTAACACCAAAAATCGAAAGTTTTGTAATGCACTGCGGTGAAATGGGCAGTCGTTGGGGATTTAACCGTACAATTGGGCAAATCATGGGATTATTACTCATGAGTGAACAGCCCCTTAGTGCCGTTGATTTGTCAGAGACACTTAATATCTCTCGCGGTAATGTCAGTATGGCAATTAAAGAGCTGCAGTCATGGCGTTTAGTATCTGTTATTCATAAACCAGGTGATAGAAAAGACTATTACGCACCTGCTGGTGATATTTGGGAGTTAGCAAATCGAGTTTTCGAAGAGCGCAGAAAAAGAGAGATGGACCCAACCCTATCTCTCTTGCGCGCTTCTATTATCGACGAGCCTGCAAATGCCGAAGAAGCATATGCACAAGATAAAATGGCTGAAATCCATGATTTACTTGAAACAATAACAGTCTGGGCAAGTGAGTTACAAAGTATGAGCCCTGAGAAGTTAACCACATTAATGAAGCTTGGCTCTGGTGTGGTTAAAGTACTCGAATTTAAAGATAAGGTTTTAAAAAGCGGTAATGGTAAATAACCATACCGCTTTTTTTGTGCACCAAATAAGGTGTTTTTTGTCGTCGTGCTATTCAATACATTTTTTAAAGGAATAAGTATTGATAGCCTCATTTTTGGGGGTTGTTTATGTTGGATACATTAATGCTTTCACGCATACAGTTTGCGGCCAACATTAGTTTTCATATTTTATTTCCCACTATTACCATCGCTTTATGTTGGTTTTTAGTATTTTTTAAAGTCAGATTTGATATGACAGGTAATCCTGTTTGGATGCGTGCATATCGTTTTTGGGTGAAAATTTTCGCTTTATCCTTTGCTTTAGGAGTGGTTAGTGGGATTACGATGTCTTTTCAATTTGGCACAAATTGGCCAGGTTTTATGGAAAAGGTCGGTAATATTGCAGGCCCTCTTCTCGGTTATGAAGTGCTCACTGCATTTTTCTTAGAAGCAACATTTTTAGGCATTATGCTGTTTGGTATTAAACGCGTGCCACCGAAAGTCCATACCCTTGCATGCTTTATTGTTGCTCTTGGTACTACGCTATCAGCTTTTTGGATTTTAAGCCTAAATTCATGGATGCAAACACCTACAGGCTTTGAGATGCGAGATGGGGTTGCTTATCCAACAGATTGGTTTGCGATAATTTTTAACCCGAGTTTTCCATACCGTTTAGCTCATATGCTGCTTGCATCAGGCTTAACTGCAAGTTTTTTAATTATTGGTATTAGTTGTTATCGATTATTAAAAGGTGATGACAAACAAGCCCCAAAACTAACACTAAAAGTCGCATTAATTGTTGCAGCAGTGCTTTCTCCGCTTCAAGCATTTGTAGGTGATTTGCATGGTTTAAATACGCTCAAGTATCAGCCGCAAAAAATTGCTGCAATGGAAGGCGTTTGGCATAGCGAAAAAGGCGCTCCATTATTGCTATTTGCCATCCCTGATGAAGAAAGCCGTACTAATCACTTCGAGATAGGTATTCCAAACATGGCCAGTTTTATTCTTACCCATGACTGGGAAGGTGAAATTAAAGGGCTTAATGAATTTATTGGCGAGCACCCTCCTGTAAAACCTGTCTTTTTCGGTTTTAGAATTATGGTTGGCCTTGGTTTATTGATGATTGCCGCCTCTTGGTTTGGTGTTTATCAGCTTAAAAAGCGAAATAAATTGCCAAATTGGTTGATGCGTAGCTTTGTATTACTTACCTTTTCAGGCTGGCTTGCAACCCTTGCAGGTTGGTATGTAACGGAAATTGGCAGACAACCTTATCTTGTTAGTGGTGTATTAAAAGTATCGGACGCTGCAACTCAAATTGCCCCAGCAAATGTTGGCTTTAGCTTAGCAATGTATCTAAGTGTTTATGGCGTCTTACTAGTCGCTTACCTTCACACTGTGTTTTTAATGGCACGCCGTGCAGTAGAAATTGAAGAGTTTGATATGGCAGAACAACCTATCAAAACAATTTCACAAAATGGAGAGAATGTATATGTTTGATCAAAATACACTTGCGGTGATTTTTGTATCCCTGATGGGCTTAGCGACCTTAATGTATGCTGTTTTAGATGGTTATGATTTGGGTGTCGGTATTTTATTGCCTCTAGATAATGATACAGATGCTGATACCATGATTGCCTCAATTGGCCCTTTTTGGGATGCCAATGAAACCTGGCTGGTGCTTGCAATTGGCTTACTATTAATTGCTTTTCCCACTGCGCACAGCATTGTATTGCAAACACTTTATATTCCCTGCACTTTCATGTTAATTGGGTTAATTATGCGAGGTGTTGCATTTGATTTTAGAGCTAAAGCCATTGTAGCCCATAAACGAAGTTGGGATACCGTGTTCAAATTAGGTTCACTTCTTGCGTCACTTGCTCAAGGTTATATGCTTGGTTTATATGTAATGGGGTTTAATAATAGTTTTGAAGCCCATGGTTTTGCAGTCTTAAGTGCTATTGGTGTAACCGCAGCGTATGCATTTATTGGTAGTGCATGGCTTGTAATGAAAACTGAAGGTGCGCTGCAGAAAAAGGCAATATCTGTATGTAAATCTACCGTTATTATCACTTTTCTGGGTATTTTTGCGGTGTCATTAGTGAATCTCTTTATCTCACCTGAAATATATTTAAAGTGGTTTACCTTCCCATATGCGTTGATTTTAATTCCAATCCCGCTTATTTGTACGAGCTTTTTTGTTTTATGTTGGTTTGTATTAAAGCGTTTAGAGTGCAAGCCTAATATTGGAGCGAGCCTACCTTTTATTTTTGCCTTACTGATATTTTCACTGTCATTCTTTGGCTTAGCATTTAGCTTCTTCCCTGAAATCGTTCCAGGGCAGTTAACTATTTGGCAAGCTGTTGCAGCGCCAGAATCGCTAAACTTTTTACTGTGGGGAGCATTAATTGTTGTGCCAACAATTTTAGCGTATACGGCGTTTTCTTACAGGGTGTTTTGGGGCAAAGTTGACGAGTTACGTTACTATTAACATTAAAAAAGTGTAGCCATTGGCTACACTTTCTTTTAATTAGAAATAAAGGCTTTCTACAATTTCACCAGCAATTTTAACTTCACATTTATCGCCAGATTTAGAGTTAGATGACTGAATTGCACCAGCCACCGCACCAAAAACGCCACCTTGATTATTCAATACCGAACTAAAGTAACAATAGCTTGAAACATTCACATCTTGGTAATTTGTATCTAAGTTAAGTGTTGGTGTGTACGGCGGAAAACGCCCCTTCATTACTGGATCACCATTCACAGTGAGCTGTACTTCATTACGTTTTGTGTCGTACTGACCACCAAAAACATACGTTTTTCCTTTGTATGCTATGGTTTTTTCTTGTGCTTGAATCGGTGGTGTAGAGCCACAACCTGCAAGAGTAAGTGAAGAAAGTGCAACGAGTGAAAGTGTGATTGATCTTAACATTTTTCAATTTCCATATAAAAATAAGACGTAAATACTCTACTTTATTGGAAATTTTGGTTCAAGCATTTCTAATAAAGAGTTCGAGTGAAAATTCTAATCGAAGGAATTTAAACGCTATAAAAGCTGAACCTGCGTTGTTTGAGATTGCCTTTTTTTAAAACTTTGAAGTTAGTAAACAGCTAGTATGAATTTTTAATTACAAAAAAACACCGGCGTTTGCCGGTGTTTTTTTAAGTTATTAACTTGCAGAAGTATCTAATGGCTCAAAGCTTTTCACAAGCTCATCTACCGCTTTCATTTGACTTAAATACCCTTCAAGCTTTGCAAGCGGCAGTGCGCACGGACCATCACATTTTGCACTATTAGGATCAGGGTGAGCTTCGATAAATAAACCTGCTAAACCTAATGCCATTCCGCTTCTTGCCAGTTCTGCTGCTTGTGCACGACGGCCATCTGCTGAATCGGCACGTCCACCTGGGCGTTGTAATGCGTGAGTTGCGTCAAAAATAACGGGCGCTTGATGCTTCATATCATCCATTCCCAGCATATCAACAACGAGGTTATTGTAGCCAAAGCTCGAACCACGCTCACATAAAATAACTTGGTCGTTACCTGCTTCATTAATTTTTTTAATAATATGACGCATTTCGTGAGGTGCTAAAAACTGTGGTTTTTTAACATTTATCACTGCACCTGTTTTAGCCATTGCAACAACAAGATCTGTTTGACGAGCCAAAAATGCAGGCAATTGGATCACATCAACAACTTCAGCAACAGGTGCTGCTTGATATGGTTCATGTACATCTGTAATCACCGGTACATTAAAAGTGTTCTTAATTTCTTCAAATATTTTAAGACCCTCATCTAAACCAGGGCCACGATATGAATTAATTGATGAGCGATTCGCTTTATCAAATGACGCTTTAAACACATATGGAATATTAAGCTTTGATGTTACTTCTACATAATGCTCAGCAATTTGCATTGCCAAGTCACGTGATTCAAGCACGTTCATACCGCCAAATAAAACAAATGGCTTGTCGTTGGCAACGTCGCAGTTACCTACTTTGATAATTTGTGTATTCATTCAAATTCCTAACTGAATTATTAACTTCCAACGAGTTGTAAGACCTGTCCACAGAACCAAGCCGCATAAGTACCTAAAGCGTAACCTAACACAGCTAAGAGTACCCCAACAGGTGCTAATGCCGGATGAAACGCAGAAGCCACAACGGGTGCTGACGCTGCACCACCAATATTTGCTTTACTGCCTACTGCAACATAAAAAACAGGCGCTTTAATTAGCTTAGCAACAACAAATAATAAAATGACATGCACAGCCATCCAGATTAAACCAATAATCACGTATTTAGGTGCTTCAAAAACTTTACCAATATCCATATGAAGACCAATAGTGGCAACAAGAATATATAAAAATGCACCGCCCACTTTAGATGCACCTACGGCTTCAAATTGACGTGCTTTGGTAAATGACAAACTAAGTCCTATTGTTGTTACAACAAAGATGATCCAGAATAATTTTGAATGCAGTGAAAACTTTTCGAGTTCAGGATAATTCGCTTGGAAAAAAGGCACTGCAGTGTCTGCAATTAGATGCGCAAAACCTGTTGCACCAAAACCAAACGCGACTAATAGCATTAAATCTCGCAGCTCTGGTTTACGTGAATTTTGCTTCTCAAAATGGGTTACTGTATCAATTAGTTTATCAATAGAACTGGTATCTGCACCGGTATGCTTATCAATTTCTTTGTGGCGCGCCGCAAGATATAACAGGCCTGCCATCCAAATATTGGCTACAACAATGTCTACTGTCACCATAATTGTGAAGATATCACCATTGGCTTGGTAAATTTCTTTCATCGCAACCATATTAGCGCCACCGCCAATCCAACTGCCAGCAAGTGCCGCCATACCACGCCATAATTCGCCTGCACCATCTACGCCTAACAATTCTGGCATAAAGGTCGCTGCCACTAAAAGCGCAATTGGACCACCGATTACAACCCCTACCGTACCTGTTAAAAACATGATAATTGCTTTAGGACCGAGCGCTGCAACCGCTTTTAAATCAATACTTAATGTTAATAACACTAAACACGCAGGTAACAGATAATATTTAGCAACCGTATATACTTTGTTCCCTTCACCATCCACTATGCCGAATGTATTTAATAATGACGGTAAGAAATAGCACATCAAAAGCGCTGGTACATATTTATAAAATTTTGCCCAAAAACCACTTTTAAGATTAGATGTATAAAAAACAAATCCTAAAATAATGGCCAACATGCCCATAACGACTGCGTCGTTTGTGAACATAACCGAGTGAGAGTCCATTAGTTTGCTTCCTGTATTTTTGTTTTTGATTAATGAATGGTGCGAAGATGCTTATCCATTTCCTCAATTTGGCTTTGTAATAGCTCAATTGATGGATCATCAGGGCATTCTTCAATAAACTTTTCAAAGTCTTTTTTAGCTAATTCGTCACAGTTTAGATTCTGTAATAAATAGCCACGGTCGCGAAGCTCATACGGATCACCACCCGTTAAGACCATTAACTTTTCAACACATTTAAATGCTTCGCCGTAGCGCTTTTCGCTTATAAAAGCCCATTTTTGATGTGCTAAAAATAATTTCTCAACGTCTTCTTCAAATAATTGCTGAAATGCATTTTCAAGGCTATTGTCTTCATCATTTTCAGGTTTGATATACCAACGCTGGGAGCCAGAACATGGGTCAATTAAATAGCCTTCGCCTTGGCTTACTTCGAGTAATACCTGGATATCATTTTCAAAGACCAGCATTTCCACATCAAACCCGAGTTGTTCCATTACATACGTTAAGATCATACCAAGAGAAATTGTACTCCCAGTGCGATAATGTAAGGTGTAAGCAACGCTGTTTAATAAACTCATCGGTACTTTTTGGCTGGTACCACTAAAAGCCCAATCACTATAAAAACTATCTAACAATGAATTTAGATTCTGCTCGATTGTGTTTTCGGATTTTTGTGTTTTAACCGCCATTAAGACAAGTTCAGAAAGTTTATCTTTACATGCAAGATGATCGAATTTATTTAGCCATGATGATTCATGATTTAAACACGTAAATACTGGCGCTTCGACTGCTGCTGTGTATTCTTCCTCAGAGATATCAAACATCAATACCCTTCGGTCTCATAGTTACTAAAAATTACTGCCAGTTTATCGTGTTTTACTATGAATACCAACGTTCACAGCAGAATAGATAAAGAATAGAGACTAACTTTATGCTTTAGCTCAAAAAGACTTTAACGCTTTTTAACTTTGTGAAAATAGAATTGTTTAAAAGATAAAAGAAAAGGCTGAAAAATCAGCCTTTAAAAAAGAAATGGTGTTTTAAACCTTGCTAGATAGAAAATGGCAAAAATAACCGTTGTTGCAAGTAACAATAAAGAAAGCTGGCCTTTTATGTGTTTTTGCCTAGCCATCAAAATACCCACTGCAATATAAGCAACAACTAAAATAATCTTTTCGAGTAACCAAGGTTGATTATGAGGACTTAAGCCTAAGGTCATTGCAAGTGCAACAGCTGAAACCAGCAACAATGTATCAACACTGTGACTACCAATGAAAAGTAATTTGTTTTTAGCTAATTGCAGCTGCTTTATTCTCGCAAAAGCACGGGTATAAAAAAGCACAATACTGATTAATGCCAATAACATATGGGTATGTTTTAACGCTGTATATTCCATTTTTACTACTCTGGATAATTATTTAAAATTTGTTCGAATGTATTGATATTATTGAGTAAAACATCAACCAATTTAGGTTCAAAATGCTTTCCTCTTTGCTCTGTTAATTCTTGAATAACTTGATCTAACGTCCACGCTTCTTTGTAGCAACGCTTATGTCTTAATGCATCATAAACATCTGCTAACGCAACAATGCGGCCATAAACATGAATTTCATCTTCTTTAATGCCGCGCGGGTAGCCAGTACCATCCCACTTTTCATGATGATCACGTGCCAAAATAGCACCAGCTTGAATAATGTCACGACGTGAGCCGGATAAAATATCATGGCCTTTCATGGCATGAGTTTGCATCACTTTCCATTCTTCATCATTTAACGCGCCAGGCTTATGTAAAATGGTATCTGGAATACCCACTTTACCCACATCGTGAAGTGGTGCAGCATATCGCAAAATTTCAGCTTCTTTATCGGTAAGCCCATAGCCTTTTGCTAGTTCATAACTGATTAACGAAACACGTTTAACATGATTGCCTGTTTCAGAAGAACGTTGCTCAACAGCTTCACTCAAGCGGTAAACGATTTCACGTTGTGTATCTTCAATTTCAGACTGTAATTGCACATTTTCATAAGCAATTTGTACATTTTGTGAAAAGATTTCAATAAGATCTTTATGTGTCTGAGTCAAACTTTTTGGGATCCCAGACACATACAGCATTGAGTTGTGGTTAAAACGGCTAGAGCAATACGCAAATAAGTAATCTTCTTTATAAACAATACTTTTATTTTGAAGCGCCTCTTTACATGCTTCTAATTGCTTTTCTGAAAGCACGCTATTAACAGGCTTACCTTCACTTTGTTCAAATTCGCCCTGTCCTGCAAAGACTATCAGCTCTTGCTCTTTTTCATTGGGATTACTGGCAACAAGTGATGTGGCATACATAGCTTCATCAACAGATCCAAGAATAGAGGTCAGCTGTTGCATTACACCGTGGATAAACGTGTCCATTGAATGAGCAGAAAAAATATCACGAGATGCCGTAATAATTTTCTCAAGCCCTTGCCTTGATTGTTCAATAGATAAAATATCGCGATAAGAACGCAAACTCGACATCACAACTGTAAACAGTTTTTGTGCGGTAAGTTCCGTCTTAGATTTGTAATCATTAATATCGTAATTAACAATTACATGGCGTTCAGGTGCCTGACCTGGTTGACCGGTACGAAGAATAATACGTACATGATTATTTTTAGCTTCTTCACGTATATATTGCGCGACTTTAAGCCCTGCATCGTCCGTTTCCATTACAACATCGAGTAATACAATCGCGGCATCAGGGTGCGCTAGAATCATTTGCTCAGCTTCTTTACCTGAAAACGCACTAATAAATTCTAAACGCTTTCCTTGGAAAGAAAAGTCACTCAGTGCAAGTTTTGTTACGGCATGAACTTCGGGTTCATCATCAACTATTAATACTTTCCAAGTACCGCAATTATTTTCTTGCTCAGGTGTTTGCTCTGATTCTTCCGAAAATAAAAAATCACTTGCCATCTTATCCATACCCCTTATGACTGCTTAGCTAACGCACCGAATTAAATAACTAATCTGGGTCCCATTTGGCTAAGGTTACACGGTCATTGCCGCCTAAATCTTTCTCTGTTGTTATAACTTTATATGCCATTTTTGCAAAAAAATCACGTACTAACTGGCCTTGATCGTAGCCATGCTCAATCAATAACCAGCCTTTTGCTTTCAAATATTTACGACTTGTTTTTATTATATGCTCAATATCCGCCATGCCCTGCTTTTGAGCAACCAATGCCGAAAGCGGTTCAAAACGAACATCACCTTGTTGTAAGTGAGGATCTTGAGGGTCGATATAAGGTGGGTTTGAGACAATAATATCGTACTGTGAATCACTCAACGCACTAAACCAATCACTTTGTAAAATTTCAGCATTTTCAATTTTGAGTGATTGTTTGTTTTGCTTAGCGAGTTCAACTGCTTCCGGTTTAAAATCAACCGCAGTTACTTGCCATTGCGGTAGTTCACTGGCAAGCGATAACGCAATCGCACCCGTACCCGTGCCTAAATCAAGTAATTTACCTGTGTTTTCTGAGGCTTTGGTTAATGCAAGTTCAACGAGCGTTTCGGTATCTGGACGCGGAATTAATGTCGCGGGACTTACTTTAAAATTTAGGCTCCAAAATTCACGGTACTGTGTAATATGCGCCACAGGTTCGCCCAACTTACGTTTTTCAATCGCAGTAAAAAAGTGTGACTGCTGATCATCTGTAAGTTCTTTTTCAGGCCATGTAAAAAGGTAGGTACGTGATTGATTGATTGTCGCGAGAAGCAGTACTTCAGCGTCTAATTTAGGGGATTCAGAGGTCGTAATTAAAGCACTTGCGCCAAACGCAAGTGCTTGTTCAAGTGAATAATTATTCATCGCCCATCGCTGCAAGTAGATCTGCTTGGTGTTCTAGCACAAGCGGATCGACAATTGAGCCTAAATCACCTTCAACAATTTCATTTAACTTATAAAGTGTTAAATTAATGCGGTGATCTGTTACACGACCTTGCGGATAGTTATAAGTACGAATACGCTCTGAACGGTCACCACTACCAACTAAATTACGTCGTTCACTTGCTTCGGCAGCCATACGTTTTTCATCTTCCGCTTGTTGTAAGCGTGATGCAAGTACACTGAGTGCTTTTGCTTTATTCTTATGTTGCGAACGCTCATCCTGACATTCAACAACCACGCCTGTTGGTAAGTGAGTAATACGAATTGCCGAGTCAGTTTTGTTTACGTGCTGACCACCGGCACCAGATGCACGGAAGGTATCGATTTTTAAATCTGACGGGTTAATTTCAATTGCTTCAGCTTCAGGTACTTCCGCCATTACCGCTACAGTACATGCTGAGGTGTGAACACGCCCCTGAGATTCTGTTTCAGGAACACGTTGAACACGGTGTGCACCTGATTCAAATTTAAGTTTTCCGTAAACACCATCACCAGAAATATTGGCAATCACTTCTTTAAAGCCACCGTGCTCACCTTCATTCGTGCTCACAATTTCAACTTTCCACTTTTGTGTTTCAGCGTAACGGCTATACATACGGAATAAATCACCCGCGAAAATAGCAGCTTCATCACCACCCGTACCTGCACGTACTTCTAAAAATACGTTGTTATTATCGCGTGGATCTTTCGGTAGCATAAGCACTTGAAGTTCATCTTCTAACGCTTCAATATTGGCTTTGGCTTCTTTAAATTCTTCTTGTGCCATTTCACGCATATCAGGATCGTTGTCTTTTAGCATTTCTTCTGCTGTTGCAACATCTTCTTCAGCTTGACGATACGCATTAAATGCTTTTGTTACTTCTTCAAGTTCTGAGTACTCTTTTGATAACGAACGGAAACGGTCTTGGTCTGAAATAACTTCAGGGTCACTTAACAGTGCTTGTACTTCTTCGTAACGCTCAACCAGCGTTTCTAACTTTCTATAAACGGATTCTTTCATTTAAGCTTGACGCCTATTAATTATCTAAATCTAAAACTTTTTTGATTTGTGCAAGCTTGGCAATATCATCTTCTTCTGCCGCTTGCTTAATCGCTTTTGTAGGTGAATGTATAATGCGATTTGCTAATTTGTTAGCAAGCTCATTTAATACTTTCTCTGGATCTTTACCTGATTTTAACTGACCTTGCGCCTTTTGTACTAACTCTAATTTGATTTGTTCAATATTTTCGCGGTAACTGCGGATTATATCGACGGAATCTAGCGCATTTCGCCAAGTGACAAATTCGTTGGCTTTATTTACTATGATTTCTTCAGCTTCAGCCGCCGCACGCTCACGGGATTCCATATTCTGATTAACAATCTCTTGTAAATCATCAACTGAATAAAGGTATGCGTCATCAAGTTCTGCCACTTGCGCTTCAATATCGCGCGGTACAGCAATATCTACTAACAGCATCGGCTTATATCGACGCGCTTTAAGAGCTTGTTCAACCATTCCCTTACCAATAATCGGTAAGGTACTTGCTGTGGAGCTGATCACAATATCAGCCTCAATTAAACTTTCCGGCACGCGTGCTAAAGGCACAACTTTAGCGTTAAATTCTTCAGCTAAATTTTCCGCTCTGGATAACGTGCGGTTGGCAACCGTCATATGCTGACAGCCATTTTGATATAAATGACGTGCAACTAGCTCGATTGTTTCGCCTGCACCTATCAAGAGCACTTTGGTTGGTTCTAAATTACCATAGATGTGTTTTGCTAAATTTACCGCAGCATAAGCTACAGAAACGGCACTCGCTCCGATATCTGTTTCGGTACGCACCTGTTTCGCTACTGAAAAACATTTCTGAAATAAGCGTTCAAGTAATGCATTAACAACCCCTGCTTGTTTCGCTTTAGCATAGGATTGTTTTATCTGACCAAGTATTTGTGGTTCACCTAATACCAATGAATCTAACCCGACCGATACGCGCATTAAATGTTGGATAGCCGCAAAGTCTTGATGCTGATAAATATGCTCAGCCAGTTCATTCTCACCAATTTTGTGAAATTGCGCTAACCACTCAATAAGCACTTGGGGATGTTGATTTTCAAGGATACAATAGAGTTCTGTACGATTACAGGTAGACACAACAACGGCTTCATTTACACCAGATTGTTGGCAAAGCTGAGAAAGGGCAACATCGATTTGCTCGGGTGAAAACGCCACGCGTTCTCTGAGTTCAACAGATGCTGTTTTATGATTAATGCCTAAAGCAACTATGGTCATTATGTCTACAATTTGTTTTTAGCACGTTTTAAAGCGATTAATTTTACGTAAATCAAGTCAATAAAAAAAGTAAGGATTTAAGATTTGATGCAATTACGCATGATATTTGTCATATTTTTGGTCTTTTTGAGTGGCTGTGCAAGTCAATACTTCGATAATGCGACAGTAAAAGAAAATTGGCAAAGACAATTACTTCAACAGGATACTTGGCAAGCCCAAGGAAAACTGGCGATTATTCAACCAAACAAACGACAAAGTGCGAATTTATTTTGGTCCACTACCCCACAAAAAGATAATTTAAATCTCACCAGTTTTGTCGGTACATCTGTTTTAGCACTCGAAAAAACGGCAAAACAAGCGACTCTTGAACTTGATGGCGAAACGCATACCGGAAAAAATGCGCAACAATTAGTTTATTGGTTAACAGGTATGAACTTGCCTTTTTTAGATGATCCTAATTGGTTAAAGGGATTACCAAACACCACACAGTACCTTTCCGATGAGCTAAATCGAGTTAACCAAGCTACGTTAACTGATTCTAAGGGCGAGCAGTGGCAAATTTCGTACAATGATTATAAAAAGCACGGTGGTTATTGGCTGCCTTATTCAATTTCGCTAACCCACAGCAGTGTAAAACTTAAATTAAAAGTATATTCATGGCAGATTTAAACGAACTTTCTTTAATTGCTCCAGCAAAACTCAATTTATTTCTTCATATAAATGGCCGTTTAGAAAATGGTTATCATGAACTAGAGACACTGTTTGTGTTTTTAGACTATGGTGACACCCTTCATTTTAAAACTAACACGAGCGACAAAATTGTATTAACTACACAAATTTCAGGGCTAAATGATAGTGATAATTTAATTTACAAAGCAGCAGTTGCATTAAAAGAAGCGACTGGTTGTAAATTAGGCGCTGAAATTTCTTTTGATAAACGTTTACCAAGTGGTGGCGGTGTTGGCGGTGGCTCTTCCGATGCAGCAACTACCTTGCTTGCACTAAACTCACTTTGGCAATTAAATTTATCATTGCAAGAGCTCGCTAATATTGGTGTACATCTTGGTGCTGACGTTCCCGTATTTATTAATGGTCGCGCTGCGATTGCGCATGGTATTGGTGAGCAGCTTGAAGCTGTTGAATTACCCGAAAAATGGTACTTAGTAGTTCACCCAAATGTGCATATTAGTACAGGATTAATCTTCAACGATCCTGACTTACCACGTAATACACCTAAATTATCAAGCCATTGGCAAAGCGTTAATCATCGCAATGACTGCGAAGAGTTAGTGAAAAAGCGCTATCCTGAGGTTGAAAAGACCCTTAACTGGTTGTTAAAATACGCCCCGTCGAGAATGACAGGTACCGGCGCATGTTGTTTTGTCAGTTTTGAAACACAACACGCAGCCCAAGCAGCGTTAAATATGCTCCCTGACACTTGGCAAGGCTTTGTAGCAAGAAGTACGAACATATCTCCAGCACATTCGGAGCTACGTACTAAACTAAATTAATTATTGGTAACTAACGTTACCCAAAAAAGTGCCTGAGGAAACCTACCGTGCCAGACATGAAGCTCTTCGCTGGTAACGCAACGCCTGAGTTAGCTCAAAAAGTTGCAAAACGCTTATACATTGATCTTGGTGACGCTGAAGTTGGTCGTTTTAGTGACGGTGAAATTAGCGTTCAAATTAACGAAAACGTACGTGGTTCTGACGTTTTCATCGTACAATCTACTTGTGCGCCTACTAATGACAACTTAATGGAATTAATCGTAATGGTTGACGCACTTCGTCGTGCATCAGCTGGTCGTATTACTGCGGTTATCCCATATTTCGGTTATTCTCGCCAAGATCGTCGCGTGCGTAGTGCTCGTGTACCAATCACCGCGAAAGTAGTTGCAGATTTCCTTTCAAGTGTAGGTGTAGACCGTGTTCTTACGGTTGATTTACACGCTGAGCAAATTCAAGGTTTCTTCGATGTACCTGTTGATAATGTTTTCGGTAGCCCAATTCTACTTGAAGATATGAAAGCTAAGAACTTCGAAGATGTAGTCGTTGTATCTCCAGATATCGGCGGTGTAGTTCGTGCACGTGCAATTGCAAAATTACTAGACGACACGGATCTTGCGATTATCGATAAGCGTCGCCCACGCGCTAACGTTTCGCAAGTAATGCACATTATTGGTGATGTTGAAGGTCGTGACTGTATTATCGTTGACGATATGATTGATACTGGTGGCACATTATGTAAAGCCGCTGAAGCTTTAAAAGAGCATGGTGCACGCCGTGTATTTGCATACGCTACACACCCAGTATTATCAGGCGCAGCTGCTGAAAACATTAAAAACTCAGTAATTGATGAAGTAATTGTAACTGATTCAGTACCACTGACAGATGAGCTTAAAGCAATCGATAAGATTAAAGTGCTTACTCTTGCTGATATGCTTGCTGAAACAATTCGTCGCGTAAGCAACGAAGAATCAATTTCAGCACTTTTTGAGCATTAATCTCTAGCTCAAAATCACACTTTTTAAAACGCAGGCGAGTCCTGCGTTTTTATTTTTTAATAAAATTATTGCTAGTTCAATTTTCTGGCTATTTCTTTTTCTTACTATTTCAAAGCACTATTATTTCCTATAAAGCATTCAATTTTTTACCACTTTAAAATCCCCTAAGTAAAATCATTCTGTTTTCATTACTGAATTTTTAGCATTACTCTGATTTTTTCTATCTATACTTAACTTAAATTTTTCCTAAAAACTTCTTTATAGAAGGATAGGTTCCATGTTTACTAAGTTAAGACTTGTTCAGCAACTATCGATATCATTTGGTGCCATGATTGGCTTAATGGTTCTGCTTGCTTCAATCGCTTATTTTGGTTTAAGTAGAGGATATACCAATTTTGTAGAATATCGTGAACTTGCTAGAGACAGTAACTTAGCAGCCATGGTGCAGTCTAACTTGCTTCATATTAGGCTTAATGCACTTAAATTTTTAAAAGAGCAAAACCCTGAAAGCGTTGCGCAATTTAAAGAGCGCGAAAAGCAACTTAACGAACTGTTGCAACAAGCCAAAGAAGAGATTGTTGAACCAGAACGTTCACGATTAATTCACAGCTCTTACGATAAAGTAATTGCCTATGAAGACGGTTTTTATAAAGTTGTCGAACTTTTTAATAAGCGCAATGACATCGTATCAAAAGAGTTAGATGCAAATGGCGCTAAAATTCGAAAAAACATCAGTGAAATAATTAGAACCGCTTATGAAGATGGGGACACTGATGTCACCTATTTTGCAGCACTGGTTCAAGAGCAACTATTGCTAGGCAGGCTCTATACCACCAAATTTTTAGTCACCAATACCCAACAAGATTATCAAAGAGCAAAACAAGAATTTAGTGCTTTAAACGAGAACCTTGCAGACCTCGATGACAATACACAATCTAAAAACAGGCGTGCTCTATTAGAAGAAGCAACTACATTAATCAAATTATATGTAGCTGGAATTGATAATGTTAATGCAGTCATAACCGAACGTAATTTGATTATTCAAGGTGTACTTAACAAAGTAGGCCCTGAAATTGCCTCTGAACTTGAACAAGTCAAATTATCAGTTAAACAAGATCAAGACACATTAGGACCACTTGTACAATCTCAGAGCGAAAGCACCATAACTACGATTATTATTGTATCAGTTATCGTAGTACTTGTAGGCGCATTCTTTAGTTGGTTTATTACTGTAACAATACGTAAACCAATTGGCGGCGAGCCAATTGAAATTGAACATATTGCAAATCGTATAGCCGATGGCGACCTCACTATATCCTTCTCTAAAAATGGTGATGAGACAGGTATTTATAAAGCCATGGGCGAAATGGTCGAAACATTAAGACATATTATTGATAACCTGAAATCAGCCACGAAAGAACTTACTCGTGCAACGACTATTTTGGATGAGAATACAGCAAGTTCAATGCAAGGTGCTGAACACCAAATGGAGCAGCTAAATCAAACCGTGCTGTCAATGAATGAGATGGCATCTACCGTTGCTGAGATCACTCAAAGCGCGCAACTTGCTGCAGATGCAGCGACAAATGCTGATCAGCAAAGCCATACGGGTAAACAAGTAGTTGATAATACAAGAAGTGCTATTGATAACCTCGTCAGTAATATTGAATTAGTTAGTAGTTCAATAAAGAATTTAGAAAGCGAAACTGAATCTGTAGGGTCAATTCTTGATGTGATAAGAGCAATTGCAGATCAAACAAATTTACTTGCTCTCAATGCTGCTATTGAAGCTGCACGTGCAGGCGAGCAAGGACGGGGATTTGCAGTAGTTGCTGATGAAGTGAGAAGTTTGGCCAGTCGCACGCAGCAAAGTACTGAAGAAATTCAAACCATGATCCATAAGTTACAAAACGAAGCTAAAACCTCAGTAGATCAAATGAATGCCAATTTAGAAAGTGCTCGTATCACAACAGAAAAAGCGGATGAAACCAATTTGGCTCTTGATTCTATTTCAAGCTCTGTTGGCACCATCAGAGATATGAATATGCAAATAGCCGGAGCTTCTGAAGAGCAAAATGTGGTAACGCAGCAAATTACAGACAGTGTTGGCCAAGTTAATGAAATGGCAGTGCAAACTGTTGCTGGCGCAGAAAAAGCAGCCGAAACAGCTAGAGGCCTTGTCGGTATCGCGTCAAATTTAGAGCAGTTAGTAAATCGGTTTAAAGTATAAAAAAGGGAGCATTTGCTCCCTTTTAATCTAATCGTTTTAATTTAACCGCTTGGCTCTGAGTACGTTTGTAATATTTACTCAGTGACTTATCGTGTGCCCGCCGCTCTTGTAAAGAAGCTGTATTAAATTGGTTTTCTTTACGTAATTTTTGATAGTTCAAAAATCGACGTTCCGCTAAGTCGCCCAATTCAATTGCTGCTCTCACTGCACAAGCATGTTCGGCTGTATGACTACAATCCGCAAACTTACAGTTATTTGATAACATTTCAATATCTTTAAACGTCGCCTCAATGCCATCAGTTACATCGGCTAACTGCAATTCACGCATGCCAGGAGTGTCAATAATGACCGCACCACTTTCAAGCATAAGTAAATGACGACTGGTAGTTGTGTGCCGTCCTTTACTATCTTGTTCACGGATTGCGCCCGTATTTTGCACACTTCCACCTAAAAGCGTGTTGCTTAAAGTTGACTTACCAACACCTGATGAACCAAGCAATACAATACTTGTTTGCGGTTTTAGCCAAGGTGCAAGTTGTTCATTCACTTTATCGTCACAACAATTAATTACTTCAACGTTTAATAGAGGATCTAACCCTTGTACTAATGCTTGCTTTTGCTCGCAATCATCAACTAAATCCGCTTTTGTTAAAATAATTACGGCTTCACATTCAGCCTCATTCACTAATGCTAGGTAGCGTTCAATCCGATTCAAATTAAAATCATCATTAAGCGAACACATAATAAATGCAACGTCTATATTCGCAGCAATGTGTTGCACTTCACGCTGTGAGCCTACTGATTTTCGTGAAAATAAGCTTTTACGCTCAAGTAACCTAGTAAATTGATGCGCTTCATCAAGTAACAGCCAATCACCCACAACACACTTTGATGTTGTCATTGTTATTGGCAACATTAGTAGCTGCTCTGTATTATCAACAACTAATTGACTACGATGCTGCTCAATTACACGTACTGGTATGGTATCTGACCACTCTTCCATATTTAATTGTTGTTGAAAGAATGGCTGCCAGCCAATAAGGTTTAACTTGTTAATATTTATCATTTTATGCCCTTAAATATTTTAAAAAAGGGGCTTTTAACCCCGGTAATTGGTACCGGGTGAAATTATTTATGCATTACACCCGGTTGGGTTTAAAACAATCATCAAAATCTCCTATTTAGTTTTTTATTCAAAATTACACATTAACAAAGCAAAGCTGAATTTAAAGTTAATTTTCTATGCTTTGGAAATTATACGCTTTAGTTCCCCACAGTGGCACCGTCGATAAACTGTGTTTAAAACTACCAGAAGTTTCTTTTGTAGAATAAGCAAGATACATCAAGGTTTGGTTTTCTTTATCTAAAACGCGCCTTATTTTCATTGATTTGAATAAGACACTTTTAGATTTTTTAAAAATCACTTCACCTGAATCCGACATATCTATTTTTGCAATCATCTCTTTGGTAATTGGGCCTGTTTGTCTGCATGCAATTGAGCTATCACTTGGGTCGGATAGGCTCAAATTGGCTTCAATAGAAGCAACATGACATGTCACTCCAGTGATAATTGGGTCTTTAAAATGATTGAGTTTAATATCTTTAGTTGTAAACATACCTAGTGATACATCACCCACTTCATTTGAGTCACAACCAACTAAAAATGTACTTACCAGTAAAGCGAAAAACCATTTTTTCATTTTAAGCTCCTTAATGCCCACTTGTTATTCGTATCTTAACGCATCAATGGGGTTGAGTCTTGCAGCTTTAATTGCAGGTACCAATCCAAAGATAACACCGATTGCTGAAGTGAATCCAAATGACAACAAAATTGCCCACATCGGAATGTACGCATCTGGCATACCGGGTACAATTGCGGAAATTGCAGCAGCAGCGCCATATCCTGTCACAAGCCCTATAATGCCACCAAAGAGACTTAAAACCACCGCTTCAACCAAAAACTGCAGCATTATAAAGCCTGGTGTTGCGCCTAATGCTTTCAATGTACCTATAATACGCGTGCGCTCCGTTACCGAAACTAGCATAATATTCATCACACCAATACCACCGACAATCAAGCTAATACCTACGATACCTGCGGTAATGGCTGTTGCACTTCCGGTAAATTTATCAATATTTTCTCGCGCCTTTTCAGCCGTTTCAAATTCAAAATCATCATGTTCATCTTTTGTTAGCTTATGATTTTGTCGCAAGATTCGTTTCATTTGCGCGAGTGTTTTGGCTTCATCAACATCAGCTTTTAAGCGAAACATAATTTGGAAATAAGGTTTGCGCTGATTCCCTTCAAGCAATTGCATGGTGCTAATCGGAATATTAATGTAATCATCTTGGTCAAACCCTAAAAAGCTACCTTGCTTTTCAGCAACACCAATAATTCGAAACCACTCTCCCCCAAGTTTTATATATTCGCCAACAGGGTTTTTAGGTAGCTTTAATTTTTCAATTAAACTTTCCCCAATAAACGCAACGCGACGGCGTTTTTCATCATCTTGAGGGCGAATGTAGCGACCCGATTCAGGATAAATGCGATAGGCTTTTTGGTAATTCGACTCCGTCCCCACTACTCGCGTATTATGGCTTTCACCTTTGTACTCCACAGCTCCTTGAAAACGAAATGCCATCATTTGTGCTGTTATCGTATCAAACCCCTCTACTTTCCCTTTGAGTGTTTCAAAATCATTCACTGTTAGGTACGAGCGCTTACCAAGCATTTCTTGTTGTGGCGTTGTATAAGGTTTAATGGTTGTCACATCGGGTGCCATATCAGCAAGTTGGTCGTTAATTTGTTTAGTAAAACCTTGCATCACAGCAACCACAGTAATAACTGCCGCAACACCAATAATGATGCCTAAACAAGTAAGTGCGCTTCGCATGGCATTTGCACGAATTGCTTGCAGAGCAGCTTTTGTACCCTCAATAATCGCGAGAAATGATTTAAACATATGCTTTTTCCTCGCAATTTCGGGTATCAGATACCACGTTACCATCGACTAAACGGATCACTCGGTGGCAATGTTCAGCAATTTCTTGCTCGTGAGTAACCAGAATAATTGTGTGCCCTTCACGGTGTAATTCATCAAATAACGCCATGATTTCATTAGTTGTTTTACTGTCCAAGTTACCGGTTGGTTCGTCCCCTAATAAAATATCCGGTTTAGTTACCAACGCCCTTGCAATTGCTACACGTTGCCTTTGGCCGCCTGATAATTGTGATGGCAAATGATTGAGCTTGTCGCCAAGTCCCACTTTTTCTAGGGCTTCTGTCGCTAATTTTTGTCTCTCTTTTGCTGAAATAAAGCGATAAATAAGCGGCTGCATTACATTACTTAATGCACTTGCACGGGGAATAAGGTTAAAGCTTTGAAATATAAACCCCACACTTTTATTCCGTTGACCAGCAAGTTCCGTTTCTGTCATTTTTTTTACAGGTTTACCCTGTAATACATACTCACCACTGGTGGCAACATCTAAGCAACCGATAATATTCATTAGCGTTGATTTACCTGAGCCAGAAGGACCGATAATCGCCAAATATTCATTTTCATCTATGGTTAAACTCACATCATCGAGTGCTCGAAATGTTTGCTCGCCCATATTATATTCTTTACGAATGTTATTAAGCGCGATCACTGACATCTTTGCTGTCCTTTTCATCCGCTTTTATCTTAACTTTTTCGCCTTCTTTTAGTTTGCTAATTGCACGAGCTGGCCCTATCACAACTTTCTGCTGGGCACTTACACCATTTTCAATAGCTTGTTCAATATCTGATGAAACCCCTAATTCAACAGATTTCTTTGTCACTGTATTGTCATCATTTAACAACCATACATAATGTTTGTCTTTTTCATTTTGAACGGCTTCAATAGGTAACTTAATTGCATCTTCGCCTATTGCAGTAGCAATTTCAGCGCGGCAACTCATACCGGCATAAAGTGTACGCTCATCAGTATTCAATAGTACTTTTACTTTAAATGAACGACCTTGCGAACCTGCAAACTGTTTTGCTGAAGTGCCAATATGAATGACTCGGCCAATAAACGGTTTATTTGGGTAGGCAGCTGCATAAATTTCAGCTTCTTGATGGAGCTTAATGTTTGCGATATCCGTTTCATCAACTTTAAGCTCTGCAAGTATTTTACTTGGATCAGCAAGTAACATCAGATCAGAGCCGACAATATTGGTGGTACCGGCTATGACCGTTTCGCCTTCTTTAATATCTACTGAGGCAAGCAAACCACTCATAGTTGCTCTAAAAACACTTTTACTTAAACGATCTTCTGCAATAGAAAGTGATGCTTTTGCTTGATTGAGTGATTCTTTGCGCGCTTCCACATCAATTTCAGCGAGTTCTTTCGCATTTTTTACATTGTCATAAACTTCTTGCTGCGAAAGACCAACATCATATAATTCTTTTTGACGCTTTAACTGTGATTCAAAGTTTTTGAGTTGTGTTTGTGCACGTTCAATATCAATTTCGCTTTGTCTTACTAACGCTTTATAACGGTCAACTTCAGCTTCAAAGGCTTCGGTGTCGAGTTGCATTAGCATATCGCCTTTTTTAACTCGTTGCCCTTCTTCTACAAATACACGCTCTACTCGCCCTGTAACTTCTGAGCGAAGTTGTACTTGTGTGTTAAACACCAGTGTACCTGATGCCAAGATGGAATCTTTTATTTTACCTTTTTCTGCAATCGTTACTTTAACTTCAGGTACTTTACTGTCTCCTTTGATTTGCTGACTGACAATCAGTGCAACAAATGCGGCGATAGCAACCACTACAATTACAAGTTTTTTCATTTTCAACCCCTGAAAAAAAGCAGCACATTAAAGTGCTGCAATGATTGCCCAAATACCGTAAATTAACAGGCTTGGTAGTAATGCAAATAGTAATGCTTTGTTATTGCTAAAGTTTGTCCAAGATTTTAAGCCAACATAAGTTAGTACCAACGACCAAATTGAAAAAATATTGATACTTTCTAATAGCCCTGCAAACGCATGGTTTGCTTCAAAGCCAAATACTAATTGATTAAGTGAAGCGAATGTTAAGACACTCATCGGAATATCACCGGTTGAAGCTGTTAACACCAAGGCAATAGTACCCATTGCAGCGAAAATAGTTGGTAAACTGGTGAATGCAGTAAATCCAAACCAATCGCCATAGTTCATATGACAATCCATATCTTGTTTGCCAATCAAGTAGTAATAAAGCGCAAAGATACAAAAAATGGTTGGTACACCAATCAACACACCAATTGCAGAGAAAATCCACATCATTGGGAACTGCTGTGCGGTCATCGCCTCAGCTTGTTCTAGTTGTGCTGGGTTATAATCGCCACTTTGTTCCATTTGTGCTACTTGTTGCTCAACAAAGAAAGCTTGATCAACTGAGTTGAAATAAATTACTTGCGCTGAAACGCCAAAAATAAAAATTAATATGATTGCCAGCCATGACCAGCCTTTTGCTTCTTTTAATCCGTTAAACGCTTTTGTTGGCGCTAAAAAAGTATCGCCAATTGCGCTGATAGCATTTTCTGATTTCATAGTGTTACCCGTTTTAGTTGTTTTGATTCACAAACCATAACAACCTGAAACATTTTGAAAAACTAAAAATGATAAACGGTTAAAATTGATTTCGAACGGTAAGTAAAAATAAAGATGTGTGGATATTCGTTTATTTAATAAACACCTTTAGAAGTAATGTTGAATGGATTAAAAACAAAAACACGTTTGAATTCCCTTTCAAAAATCAGTTAATCCAATGGAGAAGTTGTGCTTTCAATGCTATCGCATAAACCTAATTCACATTTATGACTTTCAAAGTAACTTAAGTTTAGCTCTGCCCATTCAAAATCTCGTTCAGCGGGATCTTTTCTGCCTTCATCACGGGCTTTTTGATAGGCTAATACAGAAACTAATAATTCCATACATTCCTCCAACAACGCAATTAACTCTGTCATTGGTAATTTACGCAATTGAACAAAAACGCGATCACATTTACTATCAAACTTTTTTTGCTAAGAAAGTGCGCTACAAACTGCAGAATACTTGACTCCTAGCCAACAGACGATTAGCCTTTGCCGCTTTTTAAGGGCGCTATTATGAATAAATCCCAATTAATAGATGAAATTGCAAAACAAAATGACATTACAAAAGCCAAATCCAAACTAATTGTAGAAAGCCTAATGAATAGTATTGTTCGTTCTTTATCTGAAGGTGATTTAGTGCAATTACCAGGCTTTGGCAGCTTTTCATTGAGCTATCACCCAGAAAAACAAGGGCGAAACCCACAAACAGGTGAGCAAATAACGATTGCAGGGCAAAATAAAGTCAGTTTTAAAGCAGGTAGTAAATTAAAGCAAGCGCTAAGTAAATAGCGCTTTACTTACCAATTGGGCGCAAATCTTTTATCTCGATTTCATCCAATTCTTCTTTGAGATAATCAAGTACATTATTAATAAAACGATGGTTGATAAAAAGATCAACCGAGCTTTTTGCAGTACGAAGAATCACATGCGTATTCGTTGCTTCGATTTGCCTTATTTCATCTATTGCTACCGATACCGACAAACCTTTTATTAATCTTGCAATAGGCGTATCTCGAACATACAAAACACCCTCAGATTTCGTGATTAAGTGGTTAACACTGTTTAACTTTTTTGAATATGTCAGCCACATCATAAAAAGCCACATAATAAAACAAATGATGATCAGAACGATCATTTAACATCCTCTTTGTTAGACAGCTTATAACGAGTAAATAACCAGCCTAAAGCAACTAACGATAAACCTAAACCAATAAACGAAATCGCTCGATAAAGCCCATCAAAATGCGCCATATCAAACAAAAATGCTTTTAATATTACAACCAGCAATATAGCAAATCCGGATTGATAAAGTACTGCTTTGTTCCTCTGTTGCCCTAAAAGTATAAAGCCAGCAGCAATCAATAACCATACCACTGAATAGGCGTAAATTTCAGCCTGACTGGTCGCAAGCCTGAGCCAAATTTGATTTACTTGAAAATAGTCACGGATCACACCGTTTATAAATAAAAAACCAAAGACTGTAATTAAAGGTAAGAGTAGTTTTTGTTTACTAATTTCTAAGATGCCTGGCAGAAGATTAAAGTGATAAACAATGCCAAGTACTATTGCAGGTGCCGCCCAAATTACTAGTAACCAATTTAAAAAGAAGTATTCCCCTACTGAAATAGACGTTAAAAACGGATTATATTCTGTATTAATCACCACATGCGCCAAAGCACTTGCTATTGTAAGTCCTGACGCAGCATATAAGTAAAGCTTTCGCTCATTTAATTTATATCGCCAACTATACACAGCAGCAAGCACTAGCCAGTTCATCGATAAAACAGCAAGTTCAGCAAAATTAAGATTATTAAAATCTGGATATCGTCCAACTAACAAGTAACTTGTTTCAGTTGTTACAAACAACGCAACTAAATGAACTAAAGCACCTTCATACCATTTTTTTAGTGCTAGGTTGGTATGCAGTCTATAAGCAAAGTACACTAAGGCTGTTATTATTGGTAAAACAATTAAACTCCAATGCACACCAACAATTGTTTCATTACTGTACTTTGCAGTCCATGGCGAAAGCGTAATTCGAGTCATCACAAGTGTTAGTGCAATTTTGCTTAACCACAATGGCAGCTCTATTTTAAAGCGTTTTTGACCATAGGCGATAAGTACAAGCTGACTACAGATTGCTAACGTTAATGTGCTCGCATTTAGCCACATGGATGCGACTAAAGCCAAATTAGTATTTGCCAGAATCCAGAAAGTAATTTTCGCCATAACATGATTGGACCTAGTTGTTTGCCATAATGCGTAGGCGGCTATCGACATCAAATAAAACGTCCAAAGTGAATACAACGCTGTTTCAACTTCTTTCGGAGAAACAATATACGAAAGAGCAAACAGTAATACGGGTGCTGTTGCTAAGAGCAAGCTAAAACTTGGCCGCTCATTATGTACCTTTTGAAAAACAACTGCATACACGAAATAACTTATCGCCGTCACCTGAGCAAATAAAAACATGCCTGAAAAAATAAGCATTGAGTCAGTTAATTCAATTGGCGGCGGGTAGTTTAGAATGACAAAACAATTAAAAAGTAATGACACAAATGGCCATGAATCAAATGCACTGTGCCTAAGTGGTAAGTATAAACACAAACAGGTTAATAGTATGGTGACCATAATTAAACTGCTATTAAAGCCGTGCAATATATAAAATAATGAAAGTAGGAAAACACTTAGCACAATTGCTAACTGTTCTTTTCTTGGCATTAATAAGATTTTTATTGGCAGTGCTTCTACATTAATACGAGTCAATCGCCAGCCCAAAACACTTGAAACTACATACAAGTACAAGCCAACGAAAATTGTCGCTAAAATTATCCAAATATCGGCTTTATCCGCGATAAAAACACTTATACTCAACCATAAAAAATGGCCGACAAAACTTTGCCACCATAGCCATTGTTTAGCTACCTTGTGAACCACCCAAATAGCAGCCAGTGAAACAAAATTTACATACAATAGAAGAGCAAACACATTATTACTGCCTGTGCTCACTAATGCAGGTACCGCATAAGCGCCAATAATACCTATTACCGCGAGTAATGGACCAAACCGAAGTGCTAACGCTGTGGCTAAAAGCGATATTACACCAAGTCCTACAAACGCAATAAAAGGTGAAATAAACTGATAGTAGCTAAAGGTAACGAGCACTAAAGCAAAGCCAGTGATCACTCCGCCACTCGCTAGCGCCGCACAGGTGGTAATATACTCTGCACTTCCATGATGTTTGCGATAGAGATACTCTGCCAGTACAACTAGTGAAGTGGCAAAAACGCCACCAATGATTAACCTTACAGTAATTGAAATAAGCCCAGATTCTATTGAATACTTCGCAAGAAACACACCTCCAAGGGCGAGAATTGCCCCACCAATCCAAAGTAAGCCATTGTTAGCTAGAAACATTTCTAAGCGCTCAGCCAAGCTTACTTTAGTTTTATTAACTTGCTTAATAGACGTCTTATTCGTAGCGGCAGCTTTTAGATTCTCTGTTTCTGTTGCTTGATATTCTGGTGAACCTTCGTGCAATATTGGTTTCGAAGATTGTTGTGCCGATTGAGATACATTTTCAAATTCAGTGGGCGGAGATTGGCTCAATTGGTTTTCAGCAACATTATCACTTAATTTTTTTACCAGCGACTTTAAATGAAGCACTGCAAGTGTCAGTTCCTTTATTTTTTCATCTGCACTTCGTATTTTGGCAAAGCTTATCCATGCTACGGTCACACCGCCTAAGATAAATAATGTGATTAACAAACCAATAAGTGCTAATAGTGTTTCCATACATTTTCATATAAATTAAACAACAGTCTTGCTTTAATGTACCTTGAATGGCTATTTAAATGAATAATTATAAAAATAAAACGGTTTTAATAACAGGTGCTTCTAAAGGTGTCGGCGCTGAGACAGCGAAACAATTTGCGAAACTAGGAGCGAATGTTGCGCTAGTCGCAAGGAATGAAGGCCCACTAAAAGAACTTGCTGAACAAATTAACCAATATGCTCATGCCGAAATATTCCTTTGTGATATTGGTGATATTAATAACCTTGCTACGCTCGTTGATGACGTAATTAACACCTTTGGTTCAATAGATGTCCTTGTGAATAATGCAGGTCTGCATCATCGTGGGGAATTTCAAGGTCTGTCACCCTTACAAGTGACTAATATGGTTCAGGTCAATTTAACAGCACCACTTACCTTAACCAGCTTGTGTTTACCTTATCTTAAAAAATCAAATAATGGTGCAATCGTCATGGTAGGTTCTCTTGCGGGTCGAGCACCACTGCAAGGCGCCGCAGTTTATGCTGCAACCAAAGCAGGGTTAAGAGCATTTACCTATTCATTGTTCGATGAATTAACACAATACAATGTCAAAGTGGCAGTTGTATCTCCGGGTCCGATTAATACCGGTTTTATTATGGACGAAATAGACGACGTGGAAGATATCGTCTATTCACAGCCTATGAGTAGTGCACTTGATGTTGCCAATGCCATTGTTGCACTATCAATTAATGACAAAGAAGAAATAGCAATGCCTTGGTTTAGTGGCAAACTCACCACTTTGGCTTATCTTTTCCCAAAATTAAGACGCGCACTACGTCCCATGTTATACAAAATGGGCGCAAAAGCTAAATTAAAATATAAAAAACAGCGATTATAGGAACTCTCGCACTGTCAGTAAAACCCAAAAAAAATTATAATAAACCAATAAAAACAAAAATATAAGGATCAACCTAAGTATGAAATACTTACTTTTTTTTATGTTATTTTCAATGAACGTGATGGCAAATCAGCTCGAAATAGAACAGGATGCAAATGAGTGGCTTGCATTAATAGATAACGGCGAATATGCAAAATCATGGCAAGGTACCAGTGAAAGATTTCAAAATCTTCTAAATGAGAAACAATGGCAAGCAGCTTTAGAACAATTACGTTTTCCCCTAGGAAAATTAGTAAACCGCTCCTTGATTGATGCAAAAGAACATTCTCAGCTCCCTGGTATGCCAGAAGGTCGCTATAAAGTTTTCCAATTCAATACTCAGTACGAAAATAAACCACAGAGTAACGAAACCCTTTCTATGATTTATTATGACGGCAAGTGGCACACAATTGGCTATTTTATAAAATAAAACAATTGTTTAATTTTATTCATTAATAGATTTATATTTTTGCAGTCTAACTAATGTGAATATATAGAACAGATTTTATTGCTATATTGTTACTTTCTACTAATATTGCGCTTCTTAACTTAAATTTAAAATAAAAATAGGGGCGCAAATGAAAAGGATATTTATAGGATTAGTGGTGTTATCATCGTTACTTGGTTGTAACGATGATAACAACGTAAAAGAACCTGATGTTGAAACCAATTTAGCCAGTGAAGTGCGTACTTTAATTGAACCTTATCAATTAAAAGGCTTATCACAACACGTTGCTGAATTGCCGCAAATTGACCAGCCTATCGCACAACTTGGTATGCAATTGTTTTACGCCAAATCATTAAGTGGCAATATGGATACAGCATGTGCAAGTTGCCATCATCCATTTCTTGGCGGTGGTGATGACTTAGCACTTCCAATTGGTGTTGATGCTATTAACCCTGAGCTTCTCGGCCCTGGCCGCGAACATTTACCCTCCGCAGAACACGCAGATGGTGGTCCAACAGTACCGCGTAATGCGCCATCAACTTTTAACATTGCGTTTTATAACAAAGAAATGTTCCATGATGGTCGTGTAGAAAGCTTGTCAGATGACACAACACTCAACGGTGTTGGTCAAGATATTCGCACGCCTGATAGCCCATTTAATACACTCGACACTTTTGCAGGTAATAACTTATCGGCTGCACAGGCTCGCTTCCCTGTAACCTCTAAAGAAGAAATGCGTGGCTTTTCGTTTGCCGTTGGCTTAACAAACCAACAATTGCGAGATCAACTTGCTACTCGATTGCAAGGAAAAACGAATGAACTCTCAAGCAATGGCTGGTTTGACGCGTTTATAACTGGCTTTGAAACCAGCGCCGACACAACGTCTTTAGAAGAATTAATTACTTATGACAACATTGCGTTTGCACTTGGTGAATTCCAGCGCTCGCAAGTATTAATTAACTCACCTTGGCACAAATTTGTGGAAGGTGATGATAATGCACTAACCGAACAACAATTAGTTGGTGCAAAACTGTTTTATACGTCGTATGAAAATGGCGGGTTTAATTGTGCATCTTGTCATTCAGGTGACTTTATGACGGATGAATCATTCCACGTTATTGCCATGCCACAAATTGGCCGTGGCAAAGGCGATGGTGTTAATGGTGATGAAGATTTTGGCCGCTTTCGTGAAACTAAAACTGATAGCGATCGTTTTGCGTTTAGAACGCCGCATTTAACCAATATCGAAGTAACATTCCCATACGGCCACAGCGGTGCTTTTGCAACATTAGAAGAGGTTGTAAAACATCATCTTAATCCAGCAGTTTCGATTGCTAATTACGATCCAAGTACTTTACAACCTGGGTTACAAACTGAAAATTGGTTAGCAAATACAGAAAAAGCGCTAAACCATTTAACTCAGTTACAAAATGCGGGTACAGCTAAACTTAAAACTGTTGAATACACAGACCAACAAGTGGATGCCGTTGTTGCTTTCTTAAAAGCACAAACTGACCCCTGTGTTAAAGATGAACAATGCTTAATGAAGTGGATCCCAACAACTGAGCAAGATGTTGATAATACCCAATTAGTTGCTGAATTTAATTAAACAGCAACACCAAGACGTTAGCATGAAAAGGTATTTTCCTTTTCATGCTAACTTACCTTAAAGTAATTAACTTCTTCCACCATACGTTTTGTTTCTTCGTTAAGTGCAGCTGCCGAACTTGCAATTTGCTCAACCATTGCTGCATTTTGTTGTGTACTTTGCTCAATATTATTTACCGCAATATTAATTTCGTTAAAGCTTGCCGTTTGCTGTTTATTAGCTTCTGCGATTTCTTCCATTTTTTCATTTGCATTGGTTATTGAACTTGCAATACCCACCAACGCTTCACTTGATTTATCAACATGAAGATTTCCTTGAGTTACTTGTTCAACACTAGATGTAATAAGTGATTTGATTTCGTTTGCTGATTGCGCACTTCGCTGAGCAAGATTTCGAACTTCACTTGCAACAACACTAAATCCACGACCATGTTCACCTGCTCTTGCGGCCTCAACAGCAGCATTAAGAGCAAGTAAATTAGTCTGGAAAGCAATTTCATCAATCACACCTATGATATTTTTAATTCGCTCGCTAGAAGCACTCACTTGTTGCATAGTTGCCTTAGCATCAAAGGCTATATTTTGACCACTTTTCGCATTAGTTTGCATTGTAAGCATCAACTGCTCAGTATCCATAAGATTTGATTGAGCTACTTTTGCAGATTCATTAACGCGCTGAACACTTACACTGGTTTGCTCCACTGCACTTGCTTGCGATTCTGTCCGTCTTCTTAAATCTTCATTAGCATGGGCAATTTCATGCACACTGTTCGATACTGATTGTGCAAGGGTAAGTAAATTAGAAAGTAATGAGTCTAACTTGCTGACCGTATTATTCGCATTCTCTTTAAGACGCTTAAACTGCCCATCATAATGTGTTGTTACGCGAGCGGTTAAATCACCTGAAACCAAGTTTTCAAATAGACTATCTAAATCATTCAGAACCTGACTCACAACAGAAATAATCTGATTAACACCGTCACTTAACTGTAAAAAACAGCCTTGTTTATTCTCACTGTCAATGCGTTTATCTAAATTGCCTACTTGTAGCTCGTTTATCACCTCTTGCACTTCAACTTCTATCACTTGGCTAAGTTCTGAAAGTGATTTATTAATATTAACTTTCAAAGAGTTAAATTCGCCTTTATAGTCACCAACAACACTTACATTGAGATTGCCATTAGCAAGAGAATTTGCCACCGAATTCAACTCACTTATGACATTTTGATTGAGAGATACCAAGTTATTAAGTGACTGACTTAATGAGAGAAAGAAGCCTTCTTTACCATGTGTATTTATTCTTGTTGAGAGTTCACCAGTCAAACAATCGTCAACAATATTCGCAATTTCTTTTTCAATAATTTGCTCTAGGGTTAAAATCGTTTTGTTTGCGTTTTGCTGTAATCGGGCATAAGCACCGTCGAAGTTGCCCGCTATATTTGTGGCTAAACTACCTTTTGCTAAGTTAGCAAATACCTTATCCACCTCACCGATCACTTGGCGATTTAGAGTTTGGAGTTTGTTTATGCCAACAGTTAACGCCAAGAAACACCCTTCTTTACCGGTTTCTTTTATTTGAACGTCTAATTTGCCTTTGGAAGCAGCATCCACCAGCTGTTGAATTTCTTGTTCTATTGTTTTTTGTAAAATGTCTCGGCATTGAATTGCAGCATTGAGTACATTACCAAACTCACCAGTCAAATCATTGGCGTATTGATTGTTCAAATTACCATGAGCCAAATCTGTAACAACGGATGTAATAGCACTAAATGATTGGTCACAGATGATTACTGTATTATTAACATCCTCTTTTAGTTGACCCAATTGCCCTTTTAAATCAGCTTGAATGGTATTAGAAAAATCACCTTGTTTGACAGCTGACATCACCGAACTTATTTCGCCAACACCTGTACCTACTTGCCTACCTGCTGTTTCGATTTGTTTAACTAAGCTTGCCAAATCGCCGGTGTAACTGCCTTTACAGTTAATATCACTATAACGTCCATTTGCTAATGCATCACTCATTGTGGTTATTTCATCAAATGCCATTCTTAAATTGCCAAGCAATGAATTTATATTATCCGCGGTTTTGCCAATTTCATCTTTTTGTTTTAAAGGAACTCTTAAGCTGTAATTATTATCCTGTTGAACCTGTTCGATTGTTTGCTGGATCTGATTGAGTGCAAGTTTTATTGAACGGGCAATAAGGTAACCCATTACAAGGCTTATCAGAAGAAAAGCTAAGACTGTGTAGAGCGCTTTTTCAATTGTTTTTTGGGTATTAGTTAAGGTTTGCTGTGCCTTAGTTGATATTTCACTTGAAAGTGTTTGAATTAAACCATTTACAAGCTTTATTTCCTCTGTGGCATTTAAAAACCACGTTTTAGCATCTACTTTTGGTAGCACTACAGTTGTAGATAAAAGTGAATTAATTCGTTTTAAATTCTTAGTCGCAATCTCAGAATTAGGCTGTATTGAATTAATTTCACCAGATAATGAACGGTAGATTTCATTTGATACAAGTGGCTTCAACTCATTTAAAACTTGTTTAAGCTCTAACAGTTCATTCTGATTAACAACGTTCTGGCTTAGTAAAACTTTTAGCGCTTTGTTTTGGTTTCGAAGTTCTACGTTATTAGTAAATATTGACGTCATTGATTTTACATTTTCGACTTCTTTTTTGCTTTGAAGTGTCTCATAAAGGCTCAAATATTCATCATTTGCATAGTGCTTAAATTGTCTTTCTCTAATAACTAGTTGTGCCAAAAATTGATTAACCTGGGTTGCGCGCTCTTTCGCATAATCTCCTTTAGCAAAAATACCATTAAGCGCTCCTCGCACTTGCCCTAAATGCTCTTTTAACCAGATTAGTTGAATTGATGCTTTGAATTTAGCGGCTAAAGTCGGCTCGGTAATATACACCGATAACTTTTCAGTAAGCGTGATGGCATTGGCATTTAGTGAGGAATAGAAAGCAAAGAAATCTGAATCACTTGTGAGTGTATCCACTTTTGATCGAACGGTTTCTCGTTCTGCAAATTGTTTTTTTAAGGTGTTAATCACCTCAATCGAATGCTTATTTAGTGATAGCGTCTTAATTTTATCTAGCTCAAGTAATAATGCTTCCGCTGCTTTATCTGCTTTTAAGCGTTGCTCCGCAAGGGCTTGTTTGCCCTCTGCTCCTCGCGAGCCCAAAAATCCGGCACTTATTCCACGTTCAACCGCAAAGTTGTGCGCAACGTTATTAAGCCCTTGTGTAAGCGCAATCACCTTATTGATGTCAAATTGAGCTGTGATTTGCACTTCGCTGGTTTTATTTAATTGGTAAATGAGCATGCCACATAATGCACTTGGTATAAGTAGAATTAGCAGTAGCTTGAGCAAAATAGGAAGGTTTTTTAGCATTATGAACGCCCCATTGATTGGCTAGCAAAGCAATTATTTAATACGACACCTTTTTCAAAATAGTTTATTTTTATTAAAAGAAAATTTTATTAGTAAAATAGCTAAGCTAATTGACTAATATTTTTAAGATTGAGCGTTTAGAAAGGAATATAAGTGGAATTAATTAGAGGCTTAAAATAAGAGACGCATTTCAAAAAATTTCAGTTTATGAAACACGTCTCAAAAAGTTAGGACCTAGTTTTACTTAGTTCTTTTTGCGACGACGCGTGCTACGCTGCCCCAAAATGCGTTTTTTATCACGCTGCTTTCGTGATTTTGCCGTATTTTTACGATTATCTTTAGGTTCACGAGTAAGATCTGGTTCAAATCCAGCTAACCATTGCGGGGTAAGGCGTTCATCAAGAAGTACTTCTATTTCTTCAAGCAACCAGTTTTCATCTAAGCCAACCAATGAAATTGCTGTGCCTGCTTTACCTGCTCGCCCTGTTCGACCAATTCGATGCACATAATCTTCTGCTACATAAGGTAATTCAGCATTAATAACGAAATCTAACGTTGGAATATCAATGCCTCGCGCAGCAACATCGGTTGCAACCAACACACGCAGTTCACCATCACGAAATTGCTCTAACGCTTTATTTCTAGCCCCTTGTGACTTGTCACCATGAATAGCTTGCGTTTTGAGCCCATCTTTATTGAGTTCTTTTGCTAATTCATCGGCATAATTTTTGGTACGGGTAAATACAAGCACTTGATGCCAGTTATTTTTACCTATGGTGTAAGCAATTAATTCGCGTTTACGTTCTTCATCAACAGCATAAAATAATTGTTCAACCTTGGTTGCTGCCGTATTTGGCGCATCGACACCAATTCGTTGTGGGTTGTTTAGCCATGGGCTTACATTTTTAATTACATGCTCATCAACCGTAGCTGAGAACAATAATGTTTGCCTTTTTTCAGGAACACGTCGCATGATGCGTTTGATTTCTCCGATAAACCCCATATCTAACATGCGATCGGCTTCATCAAACACTAAATGGGTTAGTTGGGATAAATCGACAGTGCCCTTAATTAAATGGTCTAGCAATCGACCCGGCGTGGCAACCACAATCTGTACACCTTTTGCGAGCTGTTTTTCTTGCGGGCCAATATTTGCCCCACCATATAAACAGGCAACGCTAATTTGACTGTTTTGACTATAGCTTTCTGAAGCCTTAGCAACTTGCTGAGCGAGTTCTCTTGTCGGCACTAATACAAGTGCGCTTACTTGTTTACTTGGTAAAGATGAGACTTCATTTTGTTCTAAAATATGATGAATAATTGGCAACATAAAGGCCGCCGTTTTGCCTGTGCCTGTTTGCGCATGGGCTATTAAATCAGCGCCCTTTAGTACTTCAGGGATCGCCAATTGCTGTATTGGTGTAGGCTCTAAATAATTTAATTGTTGCAGTGTAGTTAAAAGCGTTTTGTTTAAACGAAAATCTGAAAATGCCATAGTTAATGTAATTAAGCGCAAAGTCACAAAATTATATCATTGAAAGTTGTGAAAAAGACTAACTCTGCTTACCAAGTTCACTAAAATCTAACTAAACACCCAAAACACACAATCAACTTAAAATGTAGGATGTTGAATTTAAATGATTTTATTTTTGGCGCGACTTTTGCCATTAAAGAATAAAAAAAGATGTTACTTGGTGTGGGAAATGTTAAAAAACAAATTTATTTGGAGTGTCACAGCGTTTACAGCAATGCTTCAGCTATCGCTGTTAAATTTTGAGGCTAATCACAACATTTTAACGATTTATACTTTCTCAACCTATCCTTACTCATTTGAATTACCTAACTGGTTAACAGTTATCTTAATGCCAACCTTTGTATATAGTTGCCTTTGTTTGATTCAAACTCGGTTTAAGCAAAATGCCCGTAAACGAGCAAAAGCCACTACCTTTACTTTAATTGGCTTTTTGCTGTCATTTAATTATGGCGCGACTATTTCAGGTAGTGTGTATTTGGGTTACGCCGACTATGTTGGAATATTAATTATTGCAATCGCATTTATTGCTTTTTTAGTAAAGGCATATCGTGCTGAATGTATTTTAGGATTTGCTTTGAGCCTCTGCATTGTATTTGGTGCACTCAGTGGCATTGTTTACTCGGTTATTACTGCCGCTGTGTGCTATGCGTTGTACAAGTTACGACTATTCACATTGCAATGCTACAGACAGAATTCACAAGATTTGGAAAACATTATTAATTAGTAATTTACTTACATAGCCAAAAGAGATGCCTTTTTGCGTTTGATGTAATAGCTTGTGTTATGTTTTTAACCAAATCCATGGCATAAATAGTAAAAAAACACATACCATTACCCCTTATGACGGTATTTTTTTTACTCTTATTAAGTTTTTCAACAAGTGCGAATATTGCGATTGACGATTCAGCAACATCTTTAAGTGAATTTAAAGTACATTACTATGTTGATAAGTCACGCCGTGAAGGCTTAGACGAAATTAAAAGCAAACAATTTATTGCGGCATCTAATCGCCTAACATTAGGCACAGATGCTAAAACAACCTGGGTTAGATTTTCTATATCCAACAGTTCGTCATCTGCCAAGCAACTTTTTTTGCATATTCCTGAGGCATACCATACCGAAACACTCTCTCTATTCCAGTTGACCAATGATGAAGTAATTGAGCAACATACAATTCAACTTAACAAAAATAATGCCCAGCCATTGCTCTTTGGCGGCACCGCCGTTTTTCCAATCACACTTGCGGCATACAGCTCACATGATATTTATTTAAAAAGTGATGTATACTCACATCAATGGTTCACTCTTGGTTTATACGATGAATTAAACTCAAAACATGCTTTAGTCAGCGAAAACTACGATATCGCGATTATGGTCGGCATGTTGCTCGCGCTGATGCTGTACAACATCATCTTATTTATTTCTTCTCGCAAAAAAGAAAATATTTTCTATGCACTTTATTTAGTATCAGGCACAACATGGATTGCTTTATCTTACGGCTTTTTAGCGACGTTATTTGGTGTTTATGGTCAATCAATGATGCATTTACATCTTTCGTTGTTAACAATGCCCAGTTTTTTAATCTTATTTATGATGAACATATTTGAGACAAAACGCTTATACCCCACCGAACATAAAGCCTTACTTTTTGTACTTGTGATCATTCTCTTAGATCTCGTTTTTGGTATGTTCAACATTGTGGCTGCACTAAAGCCTGCAAGTACCTTAGCAGCAATTATGATAGCTGTGACACTGAGTGTTAGTATTTCAATTTTGAGAAAGGGCAATCCATTAGCAAAGTACTTTTTACTCGGTCACAGCTTATTCTTCATTTTTAATTTACTCGCAATTGGCTATTACAAAGGACTTTTACCCAATACCTACGTCACAAGTCACGGTGTTGGCATCGGCATCATGCTTGAATCGTTTATGCTAGCATTCATCATTTCTTATCGAATTCGTGTGTTAGAGCGTATTGAAAAAGAACAAGCAGAGTTGCAATATCAAGCTAATACAGATCCCCTTACTCAACTTTATAACCGCCGTTATTTTGATCAATCCGTCGAACGTTTATTAGCTGAGAAGAATTGTCATACCCCGATGTGTATTGCCATTGCCGATATCGATTTCTTTAAAAAGTTTAATGATCAATATGGCCATCAAGTAGGTGATGAAGTATTGGTTGCATTTGCTGATATTTTGCAAAAATTCACTCCAGAAAATGCCATTGTTGCGCGTTTAGGTGGAGAGGAATTTATTATCGCTTTACCAAAACAAGATTTAGCAAACGCTTTTAAGCATATTGAACATATTAGAAAACAAATTGAAAATACCCGGATCAGTTCAGCATGCCATGATGCACTTTCAATTACGGCAAGTTTTGGTATTTCACAAGTAGATAGTTTATTAAAACCAGCAATCATTAATGCAGATAAAGCACTCTACAGAGCAAAAGAAAATGGCCGTAATAAAGTCATTTGCTTAGATTTGGATGGCGTTAATTCACTTGCATTGCAAACTAACGGGTAATAATCGTATTACCGACATATTTATTTACAAAACAGCGCGCTATTAAACGTGTTCTATTTGCTATCTTGTCTTAATTTGGTTAAAAACAAGCTAAGTTTTGCTGTTTTTAACGCAAAATAGAAAAAATAAACGCTAAGGGAAATCTTAATGAAAAAATCAATGCTAGCAGTTGCACTTGCAACTGCCTTTCTTGGTGGTTGTGGTGACCAACAAGCTGAAACAGCTAAAGTAGAAAAACAACAAGCTGCTGCGCCAGTAGTTGCCGAAAATCAAACTCAAAACAAAGCGGAATTAGGTAGCTTTGGTGTTGATTTAACAGCACGTAATCTAGAAATTAAACCAGGCGATGACTTCTTTATGTATGCAAGTGGTACTTGGTACGACAATTACATTATGCCTGCCGACAAAACACGCTTTGGTGCATTCACAGCGCTTGCTGAGCGCAGTGAAAAGCAAGTAAAAGAAATTATCGACGATATTATCAGCCGTGAAGATCTTAATGCTGAAGAGCAGCTTATTGCTGACTTTTACAATGCCTATATGGACGTTGAAACAATCAACAAAAAAGGCATTACACCAATCCAAGGTTTATTAGATGAGATCAGTGCTGTTAAAGGTACGGATGATTTAACAAAACTATTTGGTAATGCTTGGTTAACGGGTGTGTCTTCGCCAATTTGGGGTGGCATGTGGTTTAACCGTTTAGATCCAAACCAATATGAGATGTCGATGGGTGCTGGCGGTCTAGGTTTACCTGATCGTTCATACTATTTAGAAGACAGTGAGCGTTTTGCAAAAACACGTGATGCTTATGTTGCACATATTGCCAGCGCTCTAAAATTTGCGGGTGTTGAAAACACAGAAGAACGCGCAAAAGCAATTTTAGCGTTAGAAACTAAAATTGCAGAAGGCCACTGGCCACGTGAAAAGCGTCGTAACCGTGACTTGACGCTTAACCAAATTAAACGTGCTGATTTAGCAAAAGAATACCCTGGCTTTAACTGGGATCTGTATTTTGAACAAACAGGCTATAAAGTACCTCAGTTAAATGTGTCTCAACCTGAGCCAATTAAAGCAATGATCGCGCTAATTAACGGTGAAGACCTTAATGTATGGAAAGACTATTTAACTTTCCACGCAATTCGCGGTAATGCTAGCCTTCTTTCTGAAGAAATTTATGCAAACAACTTTGAATTCTTCGGTAAAGAATTAAGCGGTCAACAAGAGCCTCGCCCTCGTTGGAAACGTGCAATCAGCGAAATGTCAGACACTGAATCACTTGGCTTTGCAATTGGTAAAGTATACGTAAATCGTTACTTCCCAGAATCATCTAAAACACAAATGGCTGAACTGGTTGAAAATCTGCGCACAGCACTGGGTGAGCGTATTGATGGCTTAGATTGGATGGGTGAAGAGACCAAAGTAAATGCAAAAGCAAAACTTGCTGCATTTAACCCTAAAATTGGTTACCCAGATGTATGGCAAGAATTTGATGGCTTAAAAATCGCCAAAGACGACTTAATGGGCAATATTAAAAACACGCGTCAGTTTTTCCGTGCTGAAAGCGCAGCTAAAGAGCTTGAAAAAACAGACCGTAACCGTTGGGGCATGACACCACAACGTGTAAATGCATACTACAACAGTTCATTTAACGAGATTGTTTTCCCAGCAGCAATTTTACAACCACCATTCTTTGATCCAAATGCAGATGCAGCGGTTAACTATGGCGCAATCGGCGCGGTAATTGGCCATGAAATGGGTCACGGTTTTGATGATCAGGGTTCTAAATCAGATGCCAACGGTATTCAACGTAATTGGTGGACTGATGCAGATCGCGCAGCATTTGAAGCAAAAGCAGATAAACTTGCAGAGCAATACAGCAAGTACGAGCCAATTCCTGATAACTTTGTTAACGGCCGTAACAGCCTTGGCGAAAACATTGGTGATGTAGGTGGCCTTGCTATGGCATACCATGCTTACAAGTTAAGCTTAAATGGTAAAGAAGCTGAAGTAATTGACGGCTTAACTGGCGACCAGCGCTTTTTCTTAGCGTGGGCACAAGTATGGAAAGAAAAGCGTACTGAGCAAAGCATGCTTAACCAATTACGTGCGGGTACACACGCACCTGGTCGTTTCCGTGCACTTGCACCGCGCAACCATGATGCATGGTATAAAGCGTTTGACGTTAAAGAAGGCGATGCACTTTACTTAAAACCTGAAGAGCGCGTACGTATTTGGTAATTTAATTACCAAAAATTAAGCCCAGCATTGCTGGGCTTTTTTATATCAACTAATAAATAATCTTGATTTTAAAAGACTTATTTTCAAAGACTCATCTTGCTCACTTCGTCTTAATAAAATCGCTAGTAAATCGTGAGCATATTAGCCATTCTTTTGATCTATTTCCGATATTAACCATTATTTTAGCCATTTAGACCTCTGTCTTATGCAATTTGTTAATTTTTTGTGTTACTGTTCGCGCGCTTTTTAACAAACGCTGCAATTTTAGAACAAGGCTTCACCATGAAAAATAAGCTGTATTTGTGTTTACTCCTGTTCAGCTTCTCGCTGTTTACACCGTCATTAATGGCCGCATCTGCTGTAGGTGGCCAACCTCTTGATTTAACAACTAGTACCGTTGGCTTTATCTGTATCGCTATCTTTGTATTAGCGTATGCGTTAGTAATGCTTGAAGAAAAACTCCATATGCGCAAATCGAAACCTGTTTTGGTTGCCGCAGGCCTCATTTGGATTTTAATAGGAAGCTATTACATAAATAATGGCTTACCGGGCGTTACAGAAGCTGCATTTAGGCATAACTTGCTTGAATTTGCTGAGCTGATGTTATTTTTGCTTGTTGCTATGACTTATATAAATGCATTGGAAGAACGCCGTGTATTTGACGCACTGCGTGCTTGGATGGTGCGTAAAGGGTTTAGTTACCCTGTGCTTTTTTGGCTAACAGGTTGGTTATCATTTTTTATTTCACCCATAGCCGATAACTTAACAACTGCATTATTAATGTGCGCCGTTGTCATGAAAGTAGCCGCAGGTGATAAAAAATTCATCAACTTATGTTGTATTAATATTGTCGTTGCCGCAAACGCTGGCGGTGCATTTAGCCCATTTGGTGATATCACCACCTTAATGGTGTGGCAAGCTGGTAAAGTTGAGTTCTTTGAATTCTTTGCCCTTTTCCTCCCTTCTGTGACCAATTACGTGGTACCTGCGGCAATTATGAGTTTCTTTGTTGAACGTAAACAACCCGCTGCGGCACAAGAAGACGTAGAACTAAAACGCGGTGCCATTCGTATTTTATGTCTGTTCTTACTTACTGTAGCAACAGCGGTACTTTGTCATAGCTTACTGCACTTACCACCTGTACTTGGCATGATGATGGGCTTAGGTTACTTACAGTTCTTTGGTTATTTCCTACGCATGACTCTGCCAGGTTCACTTGCGCGTAAAAAAGCGCTTGCAGAGAGTAAAGGCGACCAAAAACGCTTAGAAACATTAGGTAGTGTTGTGCCATTTGACGTATTTGCGAAAGTCTCGCGCGCCGAGTGGGATACCTTACTGTTCTTTTACGGTATTGTTATTTGTGTAGGTGGTTTAGGCTTCCTTGGATACCTTACTTTAATGTCAGAAGTTCTTTATGGCGGGTGGTCTGCAACCACGGCAAACGTTTTCTTAGGCATTATTTCAGCGGTTATCGATAATATTCCGGTAATGTTTGCTGTACTTGCGATGTCACCAGAATTATCACACGGTCAATGGCTGCTAATCACCCTTACTGCCGGCGTAGGTGGTAGTTTACTGTCTATCGGCTCTGCGGCAGGCGTTGCTTTAATGGGTCAAGCACGTGGTTACTATACTTTCTTTGGCCACTTAAAATGGGCGCCAGTAATTGCCCTTGGTTATGCGGCAAGTATATTAGTTCACCTTTGGTTAAATGCGGATCTTTTCAGTATTTATACCTAACATGATTTAAATCTAATATTTAAAAGGGAAGCAATTGCTTCCCTTATTAGTTTTATTAGCATGCTAACTTGTTTTCAAATACCGTTTGTAAAAACGTTAAAAGCGCATTAATTTTGGGTAGATTAACGCGATTTTTTGCATAAAGCGCATACATCATTGAAGGTTCCAGTTGCCAATCTGGCAGCACCTTAACCAGTTTTCCTGATTCAAGTTCTTTTTGGCACATATAGTTTGGCATTACAGTAATACCCAAACCATCAATTGTTGCTTGTTTGATCACACTAAAATCATCAACAATCAGTTTTGCTTTAAATGATGCATGTTTCTCTTTGTTAGCATTAAAAAGTGTAATGCCTTGGGCACTTACACTGCTACTCATCACCAACCAATTTAACCGATGTAAGTTTTCGAGATTAGGTTCGACATTTAATGATGCTAAATATTTTGGGCTTGTATAAAGGCTGCGTGTTGCACATCCCAGCTTTTTACCAATCAAACTAGAATCGCTCAGTTTGCCTATACGGATCAGCATATCAAAACCGCCTTCGACCATATCCACTCGCTGATTGGTCAAATTAAGTTGTAATTCAACATCAGGAAATTTTGCCAAAAACCCTGCAATATTGGGTTTTAGAATTTCTTGCCCAATTGACACAGAACATCCAAGTTTAATGGGACCTGAAATAGAATTACGGGCTTTGTCTGCAACGCCTTTTGCTAACTCAGCTTCATCATAAATCCGCTTACAATGAGCAATATAGGCCCTACCTGCTTCAGTTAACCTTTGAGTACGTGTTGTTCTTTCTAAAAGTGTAACGCCTAACGTATTTTCTAGCTTTGTTACTTTACGGCTCACATTAGCTTTAGGCATTGATAAACGCTCAGCGGCCAGTGTGAAACTGCCTGTTTCAACAACAGCTAAAAATACCATCATATCGTTTAGGTCTTGCATAACACATCATTGTTGTTAATTATGGATTTATGTTAACCAAAAACCTATATTTATTGAACAATAAAAACACCCTAATATTACTTCATTGGTTAAACACGAATAATTACAAGGAAACACAATGAAAGTACTTACAAGAAACTCACTGCCACTTGGCGGGTTTGGAGGTTTAACAGAGCACCGTTTAGTTACAGATAGTCGATTATTTGGCAATCATAAATCACCAAACACTTTTGAAGGTTTAGGACAATTTGTTTACTTAGCAGATGCAAAGTTTAATCCTTTTGGCGATACCACAATGCATCCACACAAAGAAATTGATGTCATTACTGTTATGTTAGAAGGTGAAGTAACCCATGAAGGCTCTCTTGAGCACGGTAAAAGCTTAAAAGCTGGTGAAACCCAAGTTCAACGTGCAGGTGGTGAAGGCTTTTCACATAATGAGATTAACCCCAATAATTCTCAAAACCGATTATTACAGATTTGGGCGCTTCCAGAAGAGTTTGGTCGTCCTGCAGCATATAAACATTACAACCCCAAGGGTATCGGTGTAACCCATATTTATGGCGGTGATAAAACGCAAACTGACACCTTCGATAGCACAACTCATATGCATATTGTAAAGCTTCAAGCGGGGCAAACTTACCATACCGAAGGTAAAACAATGGTGTATGTATACCAAGGTGAATTGAAATTAAGCGAAGGGGATGAGCAAATTTTGGCTCTAGATGGCACTCTCGTCAGGGCTGAAAAAATCAGTATTACTGCAATAACGTACAGTGAATGTATTGTTATTACTAAAAGCTAATCGAAACAGTCAATAAAGCCGCCTTTAACAGCGGCTTATTATTTAAAAAACCAACGCCAGCAATGGCATGTTAGAAACAAAGACAATTGCAGAAGTAAGGGTAAACATTCTTAGCTGGTTTGATAATTTCCGCATTGCCGGAAAACAAAGACTTGTGACAAAACAAATAAATGGCAAACCAAATGTCGCAGCTAACACAAATGCAACTTGCTTACTTTTCACATTAAAAACGGCATGATTTATCGATGCATAGTGGGCTAAGTAAGCATTTACAACAACTAAAATACTGAGCAAAAACAGTAAAAGTAAATCTATTTTGCGGCTTGCATGAACAGACATCACAGCCTGTTCAGCCTCTGAATGGATTGAAGATTCCATATGTCATCCTTGAAAAAATTGTTGTTTATTTATCGACCTACTGCATAACTCCTTTAGCAGTAGGTTTTACTATAAACAAAGAAAAGCGCTAATAGCAACCATTGTCAGTGTTAAGGCACATCACTTGTAACCTTAATAAAGCGCTTTTTAATTATTTATAGAGTTTATGCGCCCACTTTGTAAGACCCGCAGTCACACTGCCAAAGTTATCCCCATTTAACATTGGGATATCACCAAGGGCATGTTGTAATGCTTTTTTCAAAAGTGGTGATTGTGCACTGCCACCCGTTAAGTAGATGACATCTGGGCGTGTAGCTGCACTTGTAATCGCATCATTGGCTAAATTTACCATTTGTTTAAGACTCTCATTTATCGCATCGCTTAAATCATTACTTACAATTGATTGCTTTAAACATGATTCAATAAACGAAAGATCTGCCGTGTGCTCAGTATCTTCTGAAAGCGCAATTTTTGCCAGCTCGCCTTGCCTAACTAGCTGATGAGATTGTTTATTCTCTAATACTTTTATCAGTCTCGCTAACAAATTTGGTTGCTCTACTTCACGTAGCAAGCGAGTTAATTCTCGGTGATTTGCATCACTGTAGAACTCACTTTGTAGATGAATATCGTTTATTTTACAGGCTTGCCAATACAGTGGATGAGGCATTGGTAGCCCAGATTTCATTTGTGTGCCTAAGCCAAACTGTGGCATTAACTTATGAAAACTAAGGGCAATATCAAGATCATTCCCGCCAATTCGCTTACCACTATGAGAAAGAAAATCGTTCGAACGGTCATGCTTATCACGAAATGAAGGCCCCATTTGCACAAATGAACAATCGGATGTACCACCGCCAATATCAACAACGAGGACTTTTTTGTCTTGGTTCAGTGATGTTTCAAAATCGATACCAGCAGCCAGTGGTTCATATAAAAATTCTACATCTTTAAAACCTGCACGCTTGGCAGCTTTTGTTAAAATTTCAACCGCTTGTTGGTTACTTTCTTCACCACCAACCGCTTGGAAATTTACCGGTCGCCCTATTACCGTTTGCAATAATTCACGCCCTAAATGGCTTTCAGCACGCTTTTTTATCGCCATAATCATGGCTGTTGCAATATCTTCAAAAAAAGCAATTTGCTCTGTTTTTAGTCCTGTTGCACCAAAAAACGATTTTGGTGATTTGACGTAAAAACCTTCTTCAGGGAATTCTATATATTCTTCTATTGCTTCTTTACCAATGTAAATGCCGCTTTCATGTGAAGCTAAGTCTAAATCAGCACGAATCGAAGGAATGCCACTTAATAAGCCTTTTCGTGATGCTAGATAGTGTTCATGCTCGGCATTTTTAGACAGATTTTTAGCGACATAATCAACAATCAAACTATTGTGCTGCGCGTACAGTGTAGAAGGTAAATAGGGTTTGCCTTGCTCTAATGGAATTAGCTTAGGTGATGACTCATCCATTACGCCCATGGCGCAATTTGAACTACCATAATCAAAACCAACAATCATAGAAAACTCCTAAGCAAAAAAAGGTCGCGCAGATTAGCACAGTGGTTTAGGAACTTCTATTTCTTTTAAAAATAAAACCAGCTTAGTAAGCATAGCTTGTTCGACTTTGTTTAATAACTAAGCACTTTGATCGCATTGCCTCTATCAAGGTAAAACTGGTGAGGTGTTATTTTCTAAAAAAGGAATGTTCATTCTTCGGAAGTAGGCCAATTTGACTTAGCGCATAACGATACTGATTCTTTATTTTGCCAGTAGCTTTCAGACGTCATTGATTATACGCATGTGAAAACCCCTAATGCCGCTTCACTACCGCCATACCAAGTCAAAATATCATCATAGCTAATCACCTCCTATACTTATTACACTAACTAAAAGACAAATGAGAAATATGGCTAAAAATCTTCTGATTTTAATGTGGTGTGTTATTGTGCTGCTTGTTTTAGTGTCAAACTCATCGTTTGCATCCATGCTCTACTGGCTCGATTTGAGCAGTAGTATCACACCCCAGTTGATTATATTTGCCAGCGTAATTTCATTTCTATTACTCTGTTTTAATATTAAATTTGGCTTATTGCTTACGTTTATATCTATTGGTTTGCTATTTACAAAGGTGCCACTTTTTTCATATTCAGTAAGCGAAGTTCAGCCTGCTATTAGCGTTTTTCAGCTTAATTTAAATTACTACAATCCAAATATTAATAATTTCTATCAAACACTTGCAACGAATAGAGCGGAGCTCACCGTACTATTTGAAGTAAATGATAGCCACAGAGCCGAGTTCATTAGCTTAAGAGGCGATTACTTTGATTATGGCTCAGCTGAAATAGAGGGATTTCCGGATGGCATAGGTATTATTTCGAAGTACCCAATACTATCTCGCCAAAAACACCACATTTTTCAAAGCAGTGTACGCGGCGTAATAATTGAACTTATACTGGCTGTCGGTGATACAAAAGTAAGAGTATTTGCACTGCATCCCCCATCACCAAGAACACAAACACTTTGGCATAAACGCAATATGATGCTGACACAACTTAAAAACTTATTAGAAAGTGAAACTAAAGTAAAACATACCATTGTACTTGGCGATTTTAATACAAACCCGCACTCAACACATTTCCCCAAAATAACGCAATACAGTAGCTGCTATGATAATTCAGGCCATTATGCTTCTTGGGCTCCGTTTAGTTTACCCAACTCATTATATTCATTGATTGGAATTACAATTGACCACTGTTTACTTAGCAATTCAGTTAAACTTAACAGCTTTTCTACCCTTCCCGTTAACGGGAGTGATCATGCCGCACTTTTATACAATTTAAGTTTAAGGAGTGAATAATGTGATTGCTTTTTAACTGGCTGTGTTAAAATAACCAAAGATAAATTTATTGAGATAATCATGAACCGTCGTAAAAAAATCTACGAAAAGCTCAAGAAGAAAGACAAAAAAGCCAACGATAAAGTAAATAAAAGTAATAAACCAAAATATATATCTAAGGCTGAGCGAGAAAAGTTAGCGTTAGAGCAAAATGCTACTTCTGAAAGTTAAGTATATTATAAAAAGGGCTGTACGCCCTTTTTTGTGTCTGTTTCTTTGTATTTAAATCTCCTTAAATCAATCCATAACCTCACTTGCAACGTACAATTAATGTAGTTTTTAATACTTTCTTTTTTGGGAATTTATTTCTTAGTTTAAAAACGTAATACAACGTTATATAGTGAAGCTTAAAAATGGATTAAATTGTTCTTAAATTTGAATTTAATTATGCGATAACGTACTAAAATTACATAATCGCATTTGCTTAAGGAGTTGCGATTAGTGTGTTTCGGGTTGTTTTAAACTGTGTAGTTTTTCTATTTTTGATCTTTGCAAAGATGTCTTTCGCTGTCACCAAGCTTAATGTAGTGACTGAAGAATGGCGCCCCTTTAATTACACCGACGAAAATGGTGAAATTACTGGCATTGCAACTGAACGATTAAAAGCAGTTTTAGACAGCATTAACATCGAATACACCATTTCATCTTACCCTTGGGCTCGCTCGATGATCCTCACATCTAATGATGAAAACACGCTTATTTATACAATACTCCGTACCAAAGACCGCGAAGACAAGTTTCAATGGATTTGCCCGCTGATTGGCCCTGTTAAAGTTCACCTTTACAAATTATCCAAACGAAAAGATATCAATATCAATACGATTGAGGATGCTCGTAATTACGTTACTTCCATTGAAAAAAGTGAAAGTGATCACGAATATCTGTTGTCCAAAGGCTTTATCAATGGTGTTAATTTAGATGTGACAGGCGACCCTTATGCTGGAACACGTAAGTTTTTTGCGGAGCGCGTTGATTTAGTGTTACAAACAGAATGGGAAATGAAAGAAAACCTGCGCCATTTCAAGCGTCCCGCTTCTGATGTTGAAAAAGTATATGAAGTTAAAAAACCAAGCGATGCCGAAGGGTGTATGGCATTTGGACTAAAAACAGACAAAATACTTGTCGATAAAATAAGAAAAGCTCTCAAAGACTATAACGCAAAGCATGGGTTATAGTGGCGATACTACAAAGTAGATCGCCATATTAAAAATTAATTAGAAACTTTACGAACCCTAAAGCTGCGCCCTTTCATCTTACCTTCGCTAATTGTCTTTACCGCTAAATTTGCCATTTTACGGTCAACTGCAACAAATGATGCCATTGCAGTTACTTTGATTTTGCCAATCTGATCACCACTAATTGCGTTATTTGCAGTTAGAGCCCCCAGAATATCGCCCGGGCGAAGTTTTGCTTTTTTACCACCATCAATTTGTAGTGTGATATTAGGTGCGCGTTCAATTGGGTTAGCAAACACATCATCGCTTGGCAAATCAGTGGGTATTGCTTCAATCTTTAAATAGTCTTCAAGGGCATTCACCTTATGAGATTCTTTATAGCTCATAAGTGAACAGGCAATGCCTTTATTACCGGCACGGCCTGTACGACCAATGCGGTGAACATGCACTTCAGGGTCATGGGCAATATGATAGTTAATAACCATATCAACATGGTCGACATCAATACCACGCGCCGCAACGTCAGTTGCAACCAATATTGTGAGGCTTTTATTTGCAAAGCGCACTAAAGTACGGTCACGATCTTTTTGTTCTAAATCACCGTGTAGCGCTGCGCTATCAAAACCAAACTGACTTAATTCATCGCATACACTTTGGCATTCATTTTTTGTATTACAAAACACCACGGCTGATTTTGGCTGAAACTTAAGTAACAGACGATTAACCGCATCTAAGCGAGCTTCGTTATTTTCAACTTCATAAAAATATTGGCTAATTGAGCTGTGATCATGTGTTGCTTCTACCACGATTTTTTCAGGATTACCCATCACATGCTGTGCTAACTGCTCGATTTTAGTTGGGTAAGTTGCACTGAAAAGCAAGTTTTGGCGAACAGCCGGTAAATGCTCAATAATACAATTAAGGGATTCTTCAAAACCCATTTCAAGCATTCGGTCTGCTTCATCAAGCACAAAGGTATTCACTTCGTCTAAGTTCAAACGGCCTTTTCGTAAATGTTCTTCAATACGCCCTGGTGTGCCCACCACTATGTGCGCACCATGTTCAAGCGAGCCTATTTGTGGCCCCATTGGTGCACCACCACATAACGCAAGCACTTTAATATTATGAATAGCGCGCGCAAGTTTTCGTATCTCTACCGCTACTTGGTCGGCTAGTTCACGAGTTGGGCACACAACCACTGCTTGAACGCGAAAACGTTTAACATTTAAGTTATGCAACAAGCCAAGTGAAAACGCAGCCGTTTTACCCGAACCTGTTTTGCCCTGCCCGATCACATCTTTACCTGCAAGAATAAGTGGCAAGGTTTGCGCCTGAATATCGGTCATGGATGTATAACCTAAACTGGTTAAGTTTTCCAAAAGTGCTGGCGATAGCGCCGTTTGGGAGAAACAAGAAGCTGTAGACAAAGTGATTACTCAAAATTTCAAAACGCTAATTATATCACAGCATCGCTACGCTGTTACTCTCAATCGATGCTTGCTATAGTAAACAAAACTCAAAACGATGACTTATTTTGAAAAAAATCGCCCTTTTTGTAGATATTCAAAATATTTACTACACAACACGCCAGGCTTATCAACGCCAATTTAACTACCGTGAATTATGGCAGCAATTATCAAATCAAGGCGAGATTGTGCTCGCTAATGCTTACGCAATTGCACGCCAAGACGACCAACAACATAAATTTCAAAAAGCGCTTAAGCACATTGGTTTTGATGTAAAACTCAAACCGTTTATCCAACGTGCTGATGGCTCAGCAAAAGGTGATTGGGATGTAGGTATTACCATTGATGTTTTAGAGCATGCTCCTAATGTTGATGTGGTGTGTTTACTCTCTGGCGATGGGGATTTCGATTTACTACTGCAAAAAGTTGCAGCTAAACATGGTATAGAAACCTGGGTATATGGGGTTGAACAATTGACTGCACAGTCACTCATTTACAGCGCGAGTCGTTTTCAGCCCATTACTAATGGATTGTTACTTTAGATGTCTAGTAATGGCTAGAAAATTATCCCTTAGACAATATGTAAAACGCCGTAATGGTGTACCACTCGGTGCATCTGGCTCATTAACTAACATGCTCAAAAATGCCCTTGGTGCTAAAAACTTTTCACAATTTTGGCTATATTGGAACCCAATTTGGGGCTATTACTTAGCTACGAAAGTTCAAATACCATTAACGCACTTTTTACCGCACTCTCTCGCGCTAATTTTAACCTTTAGTATCAGTGGGCTACTTCATGATTTAGCGGTGAGTGTAATCAAACAAGAAGTTTTTTTTGTTTGTACACCTTGGTTTTTTGTGATGAGTTTAGCCGTAATAGCATCGAGTAAATTGAAGGTAGATGTGAGCAAGTATCCTTTTTTCCTCCGAGCATTTATACATACATCTACTGTGATTATTTGCTATTGGTTAAGTTATTTTGCTTTGCGATTAATGTAACAAAATAATTCTAAGCTTTTATTTTTCTTGGCAAGAAAATAGTTAGTCGCTAGATTAGGTATTAACCAAATCAACAGGAATTAAAATGCGCTTACTATTTATTTGCTTACTCTCATTGTTCACAATACCAAATGTGCTCGCAAACGCAGAGCAACTTGATCTTAAAACATTTGCAACAGACTACTATAAAGCGATGGTTGCTTCTCAAGCACCAAACGCAACAACGAAAGAACTTGAAGCTTATTTGGCTTTTCTTACTGACGATGTGGGTCACTCACACCTACCTTATGTTACCGATGATGCACGTTTGCCTGATGGTAAAGAAGCGATGCGAAAAGGCATGACATTTTATTTAGGTGCGCATACTGAATATAACTCAGAACTGCTCAATGTATTTGCTTTTAATGATTCAGCTGTCGCAATCCGCTACACCTCGGATGCTAAGGGTATTCACCCACAAAACAATCAAGCGCTTGAGTATTCAAATGTAATGATGGAAGTGCTCGAAATTGAAAATGGTAAAGTTGCAGTTATTCGCAAATACCACGAATAATTACAACAGCGTAGACACTTACATTTTGGTTATCAAATTTAACTGATTTTTTATAAATTTGCTGTCAGCAAGACCCTATAGCCAAGCCCATTGACTGTTTTAATATGGGCTGGTTTTTTTGCATTAGATTCTAACTTTTTGCGTAAGCGACAAATCGTTGTATCAACAGCGCGAACAGAGTTTGGCCCCTCGCTTATACTAACCGCATCTATTATCTCTTCCCTTGAATAAATGCGAGGTGAATTTTCAGCTAACAGGAACAATACAGACTGTTCATGAAGAGTTAAATTAACTTCATTCGTTGCTTCATCAATAACAATTTTATTTGCAAAATCTAGTACGAAATTGCCTAATTTAAGTTGTTTTGTTTCTCGTTTACTTGGTTTATGCATACCTACTAAGAGTTTTATTCTCAGTAATAGCTCTTTAATCGTATAAGGTTTTACTAAATAATCATTGGCGCCTAATTCAAGTCCAGCAATCCTATCCTCATCACTGGCCCTGCCAGATGAGACAATAATCGGCGTAGTGGTACCACTTGCTTTTAGCTTTCTAAGTAACACTAATCCATCTTCGTCAGGCAGCCCCAAATCTAGAATAATTAAATCAAAGGACCTATTTGTTATCTGATTCCAACTTACTTCTACATTGTGTGCTTTAACAACAAGAAAACCTTCTAATTCTAAATAAGCACTTGTCACTTCAGCTAATTGTTCATCGTCTTCTATCAGTAGTAAAGAATACACACTATCAACCTTAGGTATGAAAATTATTCGTAGAAACATTACAGAAACATCTCAGACAAATTATAGACAAATCTCAGCACTATATATTCTATGCATTTTTTAATTTTGCCTGTTGATTATGGCTAGCTGGTAAGTCTGTAGAAAACATTGCGACGTTTTGTAAAACACTTATAAATCGCTAATGTATAGCTTGGGAGTTAAGCGTAATGTTTGAACGCTTTTTTAATTACTCAAATGAGTTAATGTGTATCGCATCATTAGACGGATATTTCCTTCAAATTAATGATGCTTTTATTGACACTTTGGGTTACCCAAAAGAAACATTACTTTCAGAGCCTTTCACTTCTTTTATACATCCTAACGATATCGATAAAACCCTTGATGAATTAAAAAACATCGGTAATGGCGTCGATACAGTAAACTTTGAAAATCGTTACTGTGTTAGTAATGGTGAGATTAAAATATTAAGTTGGCAAGCAACATTTGACCATGAATCAAATAGTATTTTTGCTACAGCACGAGACATTACAAAGGAACGTTTAGCTATTAGCCAGTATTCACAACTCTACAAAGCCGTTTCAGATAATATTATATTTGCTAAAACCAACGTTAAAGGTGTGATCACTGAAGTTAATCAAAAATTTTGTGATATTAGTGGCTATGACAAAAACGAATTAGTGGGACGAACACATAAAATTGTTAATTCAGGTTATCACAGTCGTGCTTTCTTCTCACAAATGTGGGAAACAATCTCTTCTGGCAGTGTATGGACAGGTTTAATTACTAACCGTGCTAAAAATGGCAAATACTACATTGTTAAAAGCATCATTATTCCCCTTTTTAATATTGATAACCAAATCGAATCTTACATCGCTTTGCGTCAAGACATTACTGAACAAATCCAATACCAGCAAGCTAATCAAAAAAACCTAGAAATACTCCATGAAACAGGTACTGTAGCTAAGGTGGGAGGCTGGGAGCTAAATACACAATCGAACGAAATATTTTGCACCGCTGAAACAAGCAAAATTTTTGATTTAAAATCTGCCGGACCAATTTCAATATCTCTTAATCAAGGACTATCACTCTTTTCACAATCACACTCGAAACTACTGCATCAGGCTATAGATGATACGATAAAAACAGGTTCCCCATTTGAGTTAGAAATTCAGACATCAGGAGAAAAACAACCCGCTAAGTGGCTTCGCCTCACCGGCAAAAAAAAGGAACCCTTCGTGGATGAACGCATTATTTTTGGGACAGTTCAAGATATCCATGAGCACAAACTTGCGCAAATTAAATATAAAGAAGAGCGAAGAAAAAGCATTCAAAATGCTAAGTTTTCTGCGCTAGGTGAGCTTGCCGCGAGCATTGCCCATGAAATCAACAATCCACTTGGTATTATTTCAGGCTTTTCAGAAATATTGCTGTACCAATTACCAAATCAGGACGAAAAGCTTTCAGCTATTATTGATTCTTGTGACCGTATTTCTCATATAGTTAAAAATTTAAAACGCTTTTCTAGTACCGACACAATTCCATGTAAAACACGTGTTATTTTAAGTGAAGTGGTTAAAGATGCCATTTCTCTTACCCAACCACGAGCAAGAAAATATCACGCCAAATTGACAGCCCAAATTGCTGAGAATATTTCTGTTTGGGGGGTGCATATTGAGCTTGAACAAGTACTTATCAATCTTATCAATAACGCAATAGATGCCGTAGAGACCTCACTCACCAAAAAAATCAACGTTCAATTATTAGATAAGGCTCACTCACCCCTTGTGATCATTGAGGATACAGGCGGTGGTATAGATGAATCATTTCAACTGAGAATATTTGATCCTTTTGTGACCACTAAGTCAGAAAATAAAGGAACCGGGCTGGGGTTGTCAGTTGTTAAAGGTATTTTAGAAGACCATAACGCACACATCAAAGTTAACAATACCGAATGCGGAGCACGTTTCGAAGTGTCTTTCCCGCCATTACTTTATAATCAGGAGCACGGCTATGACTAGCATAGTTTATGTCGACGATGAGCAATACCTAACGGATATTTTTACACACTTTTTTTCTGGGCAGAATTATCAGGTCAATGTATTTACCGACGAGTTCAAAGCAATCGAGTTTTGTAAAAATACCCCCCCTGATATTTTATTTATAGATTACCGTTTAGCTCAATTACGGGGGGACGATGTTGCTCGTCACGTACCCGAGCATATTCATAAAGTACTCGTTTCAGGTGATGTCCATATTAAAACGAAATACCCCTTTGATGCGTTTGTGGAAAAGCCGTTTAAATTAAACGACTTGCTGCAAACAATCGAAGCTTTAACACACAACTCGGTTTCTCACTGATAGGAGTTTGAAATGAACATTCAACGACTTGTAGTATTAGATGACAACCAAGAATACATAGCATTATTTGCTGGGTTTGCTGACTTACTCAATCTCAAGTTTGACGGTTTTACTGACCACTCAAAAATAAATTTTTCAGAATTAAAAGAAACCGACTTATTGATTCTTGATATCTATATGCCAGAAAAAGATGCGCTAGACATTATTTTGGACCTATCAAATTTAGAGTTTAAAAGTAACCTTGCGCTGATGTCGGGTACTGATCAAGACACAATTAACTCAGTTCAATCAACCATAAATCTGCTCAAAATTTCATTTTGTGGTGCATTATCAAAACCAATTCGATTTAACGCACTTAGAGATTTAATTGCTAAAGCGGATTCTCAGTTACAACAACAATCTCGTATTCAAAACACAAAAATGCCTGTCGACTTAACGCTACTTTCACATGAAAACAATATAAAACAATGGTTTAGTAACCATTATGTTTACCCTGTATTTCAACCTCAATATGACAGTGACTCTGAAAAAATTACTGGTATCGAGTGTTTAACGCGTGTCAATTTACCCAATATTGGTGCTATTAGCCCATTTGATTTTATTGCAGCTGTGGAACAAAATAATCGTATTGATGAATATACGCTTTATTTTATCGATAATGCTTTAACATCAATCCACAGCTTGTTACTTCACAATCCACATCTGTCATGCTCCTTTAATATTTCAGCACAAAACTTGGATAAAGCGTTCGCAGATAAATTAGTCAATTTATTTCAAAATTATACGGTTTTACCAAAACAAATAACGTTAGAAATTACTGAAAGTAATGCAATAAAAATGACATCCGAGGCTTTGTACGCTATCTCGCGATTGAAGTTATATGGAGTAAAGCTCGCTATTGATGATTTTGGTACGGGTTACTCCTCCATCAGCCAACTCGTCGATTTACCTTTTGATGAAATAAAAATAGACCGCAGCTTTGTGTGCCAACTTGCCGATAACAAGAAAGCACAGGCAATTATTAGTGCCACTTTTAACCTTGCAACGTCACTGCATTTTAATTTGATAGTAGAAGGGGTCGAAACGCAAGAACAATTAGATTTTTTAAGGGACAAGGGTAATTGTATTATTCAAGGCTATTTACTTTCAAAACCGCTTTCAACGGATGATTTACAAAGCCTAATTTTAGGCAAAGGAAAATTCAAACGAGGGCCGGTATCTAAGATTATTAAATTTTGATTAATTAAGAAAAGTGAGCGGACAGAAAAATTAATTTTTTCCTAACTATACTCAATGTAACGCCTGATCATTAGCTTTGGCTTTAACACCTATTTAATTGGTAGAAATATGAGATTAAAAACATTAATTCTGATCGTTGTCTTACTTTCAACCAGTTTACCATTAGTTATTTTCAATTTTATATACATTGGCCTTGAACGTCAGCTGTTACTCGACGAGTCTGTAAATAAATTGCAAACGGTTGCAAATATTAATCATGCTCGAATTAAAAGTTTGTTAGCCAATAAAAATGACGCCGTCGCCCTAATTAAAAGTCGAACCCAATTCAGAAAGCTGCTTAAAAAAGCAAATACGGAATCAACCCCAACACTGCTTACACGTATTCAAGAAATTAGCCAACATGCAATCAACGCTAGTCCAAATGTGTATGGCATCATTGTTTACAACAAAAAGAAGTCGCTAATTTATTCTAGCCAAAGTGAGTTAGCGAGTTTGATTAAACCTGACGATTTAAAACACAGTGGTAATACTCTTAATGTAAAACTTCATTTTATTGCTGAATTGCAGCTATTGATACTGATAGATCCTATCTATTTTGAAAACGAATTAATTGGGTATATTACTGTTACCTTTAACGACCAAAGCCTGAAAAATATTGTAAGTGACTACCAAGGGCTTGGTGATACAGGCGAAATAGTGCTTGCATCGCGGGATAAAAATGGCGATGCATTCTTTTTAACCCCAACACGCCATGATCCAACGGTGGCATTATCGTTAACAATTCCTAAAAGTAATTTAGAAATCCCCATCACTCATGCTATGAATGGTACAAATAGCCTTTTCCCTAATTATGTTGATTACAGGGATATTCCAGTACTGGCGATATCTCATCATATTCCAGAAACTGATTGGGGAATGGTTGTTAAAATTGATAAAGTAGAGGTGTTCCAAAATATCGAACAATTTAAACAACTTGCTTACAGTGTGTTAATTGGCACTTTGGTTGTTTCAGCATTTATATCAATTTATTTTAGCAAAAACATTTCTCGCTTATTCTTATCAATTCTTAATGCTTTAAAAGCAACTTCTAACGGACATAATGTCGAAATCAACGAAAAATCAAATGTGTTAGAAGTGTCGGAAGTGTATCAGGCAATTAATCGATTAAACGCAGAAAAATTTAAAACAGAGGAATTCCTGCATAATACGATTGCTGAATTAACCGAACTTAATTCCAAACTCGATGCAGAGGCTGAGCGCTTTAAACGATGGAAGGAATCAAATTTCATCGGCATTATTCACTCAACCGCAACTGGACAAATTATCGATACCAATTCAACTTTGCTTGACATGATCGGTTACTCACAAGAAGACCTTGAACAAGGTCGAATAGATTGGAAAAATCTAACACCCGAGGAATTTTTAACGCTTGATTTACATGCCATTGATGAAGCTAATGAGAAAGGATTTTGGACCCCTTTTGAAAAAGCTTATCGGCATAAAGATGGACACCTAGTACCAATATTAATTGGTGGTTCAATATTTAATAAAAGTAATCAAGAATTCATTGTTTTTATCATTAACCTATCCGATAAATATCAAAAGATGCAAGAGCTTGAACAATACAAAGGCATTGTTGAAAACTCGCGAGATATGTTTGCATTTTTAGATCTTGAATATCGATTTAAAGCTGTAAATCAGGCTTATTTAGATCTGCATAAGAAAAGCAAATCAGACGTTATTGATAAAACAATCAGTGATATTCTTGGTGACACGTTTTTCGAACAAAAATTAAAAAGCCGCATCGACTATGCACTAAAGGGTCATGTTGTTTCGTTTACGGAAAATATCACGATTTCAGATAATTCCACTAAAACTCTTAAAGCTTCTTATATTCCTTACTATTCAAAAGGTCAGGAGATCATTGGTTTCATTTTCAAAGGCGAGGACATCACAGAACTTGAGCAAAAGCAAAAGCTGATCGAGCTGCGCGAAGCAGAGCAAAAGCATATTATTGAATCCATGTTAGAAGGCATCTTCACCGCTGATGCCAAAGGTAAGCTTCTCTCTTTCAATCCTGAAGCACAGAGTATCTTTGGTTACAGCGAGAGCGAAATTATCGGCCAAAGTATTGATGTTCTGACAGATAATGTTGGGCAACACAAAGAAAAGCTGGCGCATTTTATTGAAACTGGTCAATCTAAAATTGTTAACAACCGGTTAGGACGTGATGTGTTAGCAAAACACAAAGATGGTCACATTTTTCCTATCCGCATTTCTGTAGCATGTATGCCTCCCACGTCAAATGGCGAGATACATTTTATCGCTAACTTTCAAGATATGACCGAGCACGATCAACAACGAAAGTTATTAAATCGCAGTCTAAAGTTGGAATCATTGGGAAATATTGCAGGTGGGGTTGCCCATGATTTTAATAATATTTTAAGCATCATTGTAGGATACACAAACTTAATAACCGACCATAATAAAGATCCGCTTAGTTGCATGGAAGCAATTGAAAAAGCCTGTGAACGAGGACAAAAACTTACCAGCAATTTATTAACCTTTGCTAAAACCAGTAATCGCTTTCCCGTCTCTGTTAACATAAATGATCTTATTCGTAAAAACCAAAAATTACTTGAGACTGCTTTAACCACTAAAGTAAAACTGAGTCTTGAACTTGACGATAGCCTGAAACAAACCCAACTAGAAGAGCATTTATTTGAAGATTTGTTGCTAAACATGGCAATTAATGCCATGCATGCAATCAAAACAACGGGTCATTTTACAATTTCAACGAAAAATCGCTTACTAAGCCAAGACGAAGTGTCTTTTTATCAATTAAATACAAATTCAGTCATTCAATTAACGCTAACTGATAATGGCTGTGGAATATCGCAAGAAAATGTCGACAAAATTTTTGACCCATTTTTTACTACCAAAAAAGAATTTGGTAATGGCCTTGGTCTCTCACAGTGCTATGGGTTTATTAAAGCCAGTGGCGGTACTATTGATGTTTTTTCAAGAGAGAATCAAGGTACAACATTTACTATTTTCTTTCCTGTTGTTTCAGAATCCAAAACCCAACAAACAGAGACTAATGATTATCCTCCACTTGTAATGCAGACTCATTACAAAAATATTTTGGTGGTTGATGACGAATTCGATATACGCTTCCTAGTTAAATCATTTTTAGAAAATGAAACGACCTGTATTTTTGAAGCGAGTAGTGTTAAAGAAGCACTTACAATATTGGCAGAAAACAAGGTCGACCTTGTGATTAGTGATGTTTTAATGCCCGATACAGATGGCATTACTTTTATTGAAATGACGTTAACAAAAGTGCCTAACTTAAACTATTTATTTATCTCAGGTTACCTAAACGCACCGGACAATAGTGGGATTATTAAGAATCGTATTCTTTATAAGCCTTTTAATAAGGTACAGTTAATCGAAAAGATTAATAGTTTAAGCAAAATGCAATAAAAAAGCGCGGTAAGCATAACTTACCGCGCTTTTTCGTTAAATCGGTTTATTAAACCATTTTAACTGGCACTGCTTGCTCAGAACCGTACTTAGTAGTTAGTTCTTCTTCAAGTGGCGTAAACGCAGTTAGGTCAATGCCCTCAACAGCTGCTGTGTATTCAGCCATTGTTGGGAAGCGACCAAGAATAGTTGAAAGAACTACTAATGGTGTTGAACCAAGTAGTGATTCACCTTTTTTCTCTGCAGTATCTGCTACAACACGGCCTTGGAAAAGACGCGTTGATGTTGCGATAACAGTATCACCTGGTTCTGCTTTTTCTTGGTTACCCATACATAAGTTACAACCTGGGCGTTCTAGATATAGGATGTTTTCGTACTTAGTACGTGCAGCTGTTTTCGGATTGTTATCGTCAAACTCAAAACCTGCGTACTTAGCAAGTACTTCCCAATCACCTTCAGCTTTAAGCTCATCAACAATGTTGTATGTTGGTGGCGCAACAACAAGTGGCGCTTTAAACTCGATTGAACCGTTTTGTTTTTCTAGGTTACGAAGCATTTGTGCGATGATCTGCATGTCACCTTTGTGAACCATACAAGAACCAACGAAACCAAGGTCAACTGGCTTGCCATCGTAGAAAGAAACCGGACGGATAACGTCGTGTGTATAACGCTTAGAAACATCTTCGTTGTTTACGTCTGGGTCAGCAATCATTGGCTCAACGATTTCGTCAAGATTAACTACAACTTCGGCGTAGTACTTAGCATTATCATCCGGTGCAAGTGCTGGTTGTTCACCAGACTTAATACCTGCGATACGCTCGTCAGCTAAGTCGATAAGACCTTGAAGTGTCTTCGCTTCGTTTTCCATACCCTTGTTGATCATGATCTGGATACGGCTCTTAGCAAGTTCAATTGACTTGATAAGCGTTTCGTCGTTTGAAATACAGATTGACGCTTTCGCTTTCATTTCTGCAGTCCAGTCAGTGAAAGTAAACGCTTGGTCAGCCATTAGCGTACCAATGTGAACTTCAATGATACGACCTTGGAACACGTTCTCACCGCCAAATTGCTTAAGCATTTGTGCTTGCGTTGCGTGTACTACGTCACGGAAGTCCATGTGCTTAGCCATGTTGCCTTTAAACGTTACTTTAACAGAATCAGGAATTGGCATTGCCGATTCACCTGTTGCTAAAGCAAGTGCTACCGTACCAGAGTCAGCACCGAATGCTACGCCCTTAGACATACGCGTGTGTGAGTCACCACCGATGATGATTGCACGGTCATCCACAGTAATATCGTTTAATACTTTGTGGATTACGTCAGTCATTGAATGGTAGATGCCCTTAGGGTCACGCGCTGTGATAAGGCCAAACTTGTTCATGAACGCCATAAGTTTTGGAATGTTAGCTTGCGCTTTTGAATCCCAAACTGATGCCGTGTGACAACCAGACTGATATGCACCATCAACAAGTGGAGAAATCGTTGAAGCAGCCATTGCTTCAAGTTCCTGACACGTCATAGGACCTGTTGTATCTTGAGAACCTACGATGTTTACACGTACACGAACGTTAGAACCTGCGTGTAGTGGCGTTTCAGACTGAACACCTACTGCATTACGGTTAAAGATTTTCTCAACAGCAGTAAGGCCTTGGCCTGCATGTGAAATCTCTTTTGAAGGTGCGTAAACCGCAGGTGCAGTAACACCTAGTGTTTCAGCAGCAAGTGTTTGAAGCTTCTTACCGAATACAACCGCGTAAGAACCACCTGCGCGCATAAATTCAACTTTTTGTGGTGTGAAAGCAGAAGATACATCAACTAGCTCTTTGTCACCGTTGTAAAGCTTCTTAGCTTGAGTGTCGATAGTTAATACCGTTCCTGTTGCTACTGAGTAAGCTTCTTCTAATACTGCATCGCCATTTTCATCAGTAACTGTGTTGCCGTCAGCGTCTACTTTCTTAACCCAGTTTTTAAGGTCAAGACCAATACCACCCGTTACATCTACCGTAGTAAGGAAGATAGGCGCGATACCGTTAGTACCTGCAACAACAGGTGCGATGTTGATGAAAGGAACGTAAGGGCTTGCTTGCTCACCTGCCCAAAGTGCAACGTTGTTCACACCAGACATACGTGAAGAACCTACACCCATAGTACCTTTTTCAGCGATAAGCATTACTTTCGCGTTAGGGTGCTTTTCTTTTAGCGCAACGATTTCTTGTTGTGCTTCAGGTGTGATCATACATTGGCCGTGAAGTTCACGGTCAGCACGTGAGTGCGCTTGGTTACCTGGAGAAAGTAAGTCAGTTGAGATATCACCTTCACCTGCAATGTAAGTTACAACTTCAATCTTCTCTGGAATGTTAGGAAGTTTTGTGAAGAACTCAGCATTTGCGTAGCTTTCAAGAATTTCCTTCGCAATCGCATTACCTGCTTTGAATGCGTCTTGTAAGCGTGTTGTATCCGCATCGTATAGGAATACTTGTGTTTTTAGTACGTCTGCAGCTTGTTTTGCAACTGCTTCATCGTTACCTAGTGCAAGGTCAAGTAATACAGCGATTGAAGGACCACCTTTCATGTGTGAAAGTAGCTCAAATGCAAATTCAGCTGTAATTTCAGCAACACTCTCTTCACCAAGAATAATTTCTTTTAAGAATGCTGCTTTTACACCCGCAGCAGGAGTAGTCCCTGGAAGCGTGTTGTAAATGAAAAACTTTAATGAATCTTCACGGTGCTCATTTGTTGTATCTTTGATTTGAGCAATGATTTCAGATAGTAGCTCTGCACTATCAATTGGCTTAGGGTTTAATCCAAGTTCCGCTTTACGGGTTTGGATTTCCGCCATGTATTCTGTATACAAACTCATAAAAAACTCTCGACGTGTTTTTGAAAAGATATGAACTAATTATTTTACATGATTTAAACTAGCCTACGAAGTTGTAGAGTTCAAAAAACATAAAAAATTTAGCAAATTAATACTAATTGATAACCTTAGTGGTCACTATGATGAAGCAAAGCATCAAACACCCATTAAATTATTGATAATAATTACTATTACTAATAAGTTAACTTTCAAAAAAATACTGCGTTAAACGCTTTATATATGGGCAATTGCTTATATACAGTTGCCTATTTTTAATTGGCTAACTTCACCATATATCTATTTTCTACGATTGTAACATGCTAAGAACAATAGCAAGATTTACCATAACAATACCCATTATAAATAGTATTTATAATGGTTTTTAAAAACATAATTAAGGTCAATATTTGAACATACCTCTCTCAATTAACGTAATTTGTTTTTCACTATTCATCTTGAAATTGCTAAATAACTTGGAGTTTTAGAAAATTTATTGATCAGTTTTGATTCTCATCGTTTCATTATGAATACTCATTAAATACAACATAGTCTCTATACAAAGAGCCTATGCTGACATCAACTTTTTATTTACCAACCTTCAAAACTTACATTTTTACAAAGCATTTTTAATTTTCTTACTACAAATAAAACAAGAGCAATAATTGCGCATTTTTAATTGACATTAACCTTAGCTGAACTAGAATAACGCCATTCGAATACCATTCGAACACAATTACCAAAGAGAATTGTAAAGGTATCAATATGGCTCCAGCACCAAAATACAGCTTACAAGAGCAAGAAAAGATGATTTTAAATGCAGCAGAGCAATGCATTAACGAATCATCTGTAACAGATTTCACTATGGCCAAGGTCGCTCGCCTTGCAGGGCTCTCCATGGGTTCGGTTTATAAATTTGTGCAAAGTAAAGAAGACATCGTTTTGGCATTAGCGTGTGAGTCATTTAGCCATTTTTCAAAAGTCTTTCAAACGGTACTTAACCTACCGTTACCGACACCTGAAAAAATTCTTGCTGTGTGCTTAGTCTCACCAAAGGCGTTGCAACGCTTTAGTTTTGATTACGAGTTACAATCGTATGCAACCAACACAGCCGTTATTCAGCGCGCTTCTCGCATGTGGACAGAGAAAATGATCCAAGCCTGCAATTGTTGCGAGCATGCATTCAAATTAACTCTAACTGAAGGTATCAGCTCGGGTGAGCTTAAAGATGTGCCTAATTTATCTGAAGTTATTGAGGAAATTATCATCAGTGGCTGGGCCATGACAGTTGGATACGAACAAGTACAGCGCGTTAGACAAACTCAACAAATTACCGAGGGCACAGAGTCGCTTTTTGAACCAATGTCATTAAATCACCCTATTATTAGAAGCACGGTACGTTTACTTAATACCTATCCGTGGAAACAAGCCATTGACGATGCGGCGTTAGTTCGCATTGAAAAAGAATTAATTAATTTAAATTTGCGTTAGAACATTACAAATGGAGTAGGTATGAACATTAAACGCTGGCTCGCAGCCATTATCCTTATAATCATTGTTGTCTTAGGACTTGGCATTACCAAATTTAGCCAAATACAAGCGATGATTGCCTTTGCCGAATCTTTTCCTGAACCATCGGCAAGTGTTAAAAGTACTTATGCGCAATCCGTTGAGCATGTCAAAACTGTTAAAGTAGTTGGTCAAGTTCAAGCGCCGAGTATTTTAACGTTAAGCAACGAATATGCAGGGACCATCACTGACATTGGTTTTAAACCTGGTGACATTGTAGAAAAAGACCAGTTGCTAATTAAATTAGATACTAGCATTGAAGAAGCTAATTTAAGTGCAGCTCGAGCTCGCCTTAAACTAGCAGAGTCGACACTTGTGCGCGTTGAAAAACTTTTAGCGCAAAAACGTATCAGCCAAGACGAAGTTGATAAAGCTGATGCAAATGTAAGCGTTGCAAAAGCGGAAGTTGCAAATTTAACATCGATCATTAATAAAAAGACAATTAAGGCACCTTTTTCTGGGCGCATTGGCTTAAATCAATATCAAGTTGGCCAGCTGCTAGATGTGAATAGTCAAATTACAACGCTTGTTGGTTTAGATGCTAACATTTGGGTGGACTTTTCAGTACCGCAAACCCTACCCCGTTTAAACATCGGTGATACGGTAGAAATTGCTTTAATAAAACAAGCGGCTCAAGGTAATAAACTCAGCGCGAAAATTATTGCAACGGCACCTAATATCGATATCAATTCTCGCCAACAAAGTTATCGTGCTGAACTAAGTAATGAGAATAACAGTTTATATCATAATCAAATTGTGAGTGTTTTTGTGCCTATTGAAGCCATGAGCGCAGTATCTGTGCCAACGAATGCGGTAACACGCAATCACTTTGGTGATTTTGTTTATAAGCTTGAAAAAGATGAACAACAAAATTGGCGTGCCAAGCCAATTAAAGTTGTACTTGGCGATAAAAATGCGGCTCAACAGTTAATTTTAAGTGGTTTAAACGCAGGTGAGTTTATTGCAAGCGAAGGTGCCTTCAAACTAAAAGAAAACTTATTGGTGTATACCACCGAAACTGCACAAGATAGCTCAAATACTGGAGGCTTGTAATGAGTGCATTACATGAAAATAAGCCATCCTTTATGGATATTTTTGTAAACCGCCCGGTATTAGCCATTGTGCTCTCTGTACTAATTGTATTAGCGGGCATCAATGCTGCGCAAAAAATTTCAGTCCAGCAATACCCTAAAATAGAAAGTGCATCGCTTGTAATTAACACAGTTTATACCGGTGCTGCTGCTGATGTTGTAAAAGGGTACGTTACAGAACCAATCGAGCGCGTAACTTCTACAGTACCTGGGGTAGATTATGTTGATTCAATTACCACAGCAGGTCTTAGCAAGGTAACTGCTTGGCTAGAATTAAATCACAACACCACTGATGCATTAGCGGAGCTCACAACTAAGCTAAATCAAATAAAATTTGAGCTGCCAACCGGTGCAGAAGACCCTGCAATTCAAATTGTACGTGCTGATAGCCCATACGCCGTTTTTTACCTCGATGTACAATCGCAAGACTTACCCCGCAGTGAAGTAAGTGATTATTTAACTCGTAACATTGTGCCACAAATGAGCGATATTCCAGGCGTTCAGAAAGTAACGCTAGAAGGTGGCCGCGACCCCGCAATGCGTATTTGGTTAGATACTGACAAACTCGCAGTTTATAACGTAAGTGCTGTGGATGTATTTCAAGCCCTGCAAGCAAATAACACTATTGCCACCCTTGGCTATAGTGAAAATAGTCGTCAGCGCATTGATTTGATGGCCAATACATCGCTTAAAAGCATTGCTGATTTTGAAAATTTAGTGATCAAAGAAAGTGATGGAGTCCAACTGCGTTTAGGCACCGTTGCCAAAATTGAAATTGGCGAAGCTGAAGGTATGGTTACTGCCCGTTTAGATGACCACGACACTGTATTTTTAGCTGTGTGGGCATTACCAGGAGCAAATGAAATTGTTATTGGTGATGCACTTTACGAAAAACTTGATCAAATAAACGATGTTTTACCGAATGGTTTACACATTGAAATTGGTTACGATGGTACCTTGTACATGCGTGACTCAATCAAAGAGATTTTTACCACGCTCGGCGAAACCGTTTTGCTTGTAGGGATTGTAGTGCTTGCCATGATGGGCTCGTTTAGAACCGCTATGGTGCCACTTATCACTATTCCAATTTCTATATTAGGCGCCATTGCCGTAATTTACATGATGGGCTTTTCACTTAATCTGCTCACAATACTCGCGATAGTACTTTCCGTAGGTTTAGTGGTAGATGACGCCATTGTTGTAGTAGAAAACGTCGCCCGTCATATGCGCGAAGGTCGCCCTCGTTGGCAAGCAGCACTTATCAGTTCGCGCCAATTATTAGTACCAGTGATTGCGATGACGCTTACTTTAGCAGCGGTTTATGCACCTATTGGTTTTCTGACAGGTCTAACAGGGTTCTTGTTTCGCGAATTCGCTTTTACTCTTGCCATTGCAGTATTAATCTCAGGGGTTGTTGCCGTGACCTTGTCGCCAATTATGAGTGCATGGGTAAATGCTGAAGGTGGTAAAGAAGGTAAATTAACACAAAAAGTGAATGGCTACTTTGACCGCTTACAAGCGTTCTATTTTAATGCACTTGATAAGCTATTTGCACTTCGCCCTCAGGTGTTCTTTGTGGCAATTGTGTTTTCACTTTTATCAGCGCCATTTTACTTATTGTCACAAAAAGAGCTGGCGCCAATTGAAGATCAAAGCAGTATTCAAGTCGTGGTTGAAGCACCGCCTGAATCGTCACAAGAATATACTGCAACTAAAATGAACGACACTGCAGTAGTTATGAATGCAACGGAAGGCGGGAAATTTACCTGGCAAATTATTACTGCGGCTGCCGGGTTTGGTGGGGTTGAACTTGCACCATACGAAGAGCGCGAAAACTCCGTACATGATTTGCTGTTTGATTTATACGCAAGACTTGGTAGTGTTACCGGTTTAAGTTTGTTCCCTATTTTACCTGCGTCACTGCCTACTGCAGGGCAATTTGATGTTGAAGTAGTATTACGTGCAAACGACAAACCTGAAGTAATGAAAGAGTACGCTGATCAAATCATTGCTAAAGCCAATGAAAGTGGCAGCTTTATGTTTGTAAACACCGATTTAAAAATCGATTTACCGCAAGCAGAGCTTGAAATTGACCGTGAGTTAATTGCCGATTTAGGGCTTAACCTACAGTCAGTAAACGATCAGCTAAGTATTTTAATGTCCAATAACTTTGTAAATTACTTCAACAAAGATGGTAAAGCATACCGCGTTATCCCCATTGTTGGCGCAAACGAACGTTATAATCCTGAAAACATTCTCGACATGAAAATACGTACAGGCAGTGGTGAACTTATTCCTGTGTCTTCATTTGCGACACTGCGTACTTTCACAAGCCCGCGTGTACTTGGTTCTTTTAACCAGCAAAGTTCATTTAGAATTTTAGCTGGTGTATTGCCACACATCACAAAAGAGCAAGGTTTAAGTACGATTGAGCAAATTGCTGCTGACATTTTACCAAAACATTACTCAATTGATTATGCTGGTGAATCGCGTCAGCTGCGCAAAGAAGGTAATACCATGGTTGGTGTGTTACTTGTTTCAATGATAGTGGTGTATTTCTTACTAACAATTCAGTTTAATAGTTTCCGCGACCCTCTTGTGGTGCTTTTAGGCTGTGCGCCCCTTGCTCTTGCAGGCGCATTAATGTTGCCATTTTTATCACTAACAACCGTTAATATTTATAGCCAAATTGGTCTTATAACCCTGATTGGTTTGATTGCTAAAAACGGTATTCTTATTGTTGAATTTGCTAATCATTTACAGCTTGAAGGGAAATCTAAGTTGGATGCGGTAAAAGGTGCTGCAGCAACCCGATTACGCCCAATACTAATGACAACGGGAGCCACCGTTTTAGGTCATTTCCCACTGGTATTAGTGACAGGTGCTGGTGCAGAAGCCCGTAACAGTATTGGTATTATCTTAGTCGCGGGAATGTTAATTGGTACCTTTTTCACCTTAATTGTTTTGCCGTTACTTTATGAAAAGTTAGCAAAAGATCACCGTGGTGAGATGGAATCTGAAGAAGCACTCGCACACACTCAATTTAAAACTAGCCTTTAAAGCAAAAGCCAGTCAGTCAATCAGACTGGCTTTTTAACAATGTTTAGTGAATTACTTGATTTCACGATTCAACAAATAACCTTTCAACCTGCTCTACAAACCACGTAGTTGCTGCATTATTTGACTTCGTTGCATGCCAATACAACTGTAAAAAATAGTTAGGAATATGAATAGGTGGTTTGAGAACTTGTAATTTTAAGTCGTCCGCTACTAAGGTAGCGATGCGTTTAGGCATGGTTAACACGTAATCACTATTAGGCAGTAAATAGGGAGCAACGAGAACACTCGCTTGTTGAGCACCAATGTCGCGAGTTAAATCTAAACTCGCAAGTGCGTGATCTACAACTCCAGCATTCTCGCCCCATGGTGCAATTAAAATATGTTTTTGAGCTAAAAATTGCTCTAAGGTAATTTGCTGTTTGATATCTTTATGATGTTGGCACACTAAGGTTGCATATTCATCACTTAACCAAGTTAAGTGTTTAACCCCTTCCATTTCGCTATCTTTATGTTGAAAACCAAGAACAAAATCTAAATTGCCTTGCGAAAGTTGTTGCTTCACTGGCAATGGGCTTGCTGGTAAAACTTGCAATTTTACTTTAGGTGCAACGGTTGCAAAATGCTTAGTTAATTTAGGCAATAAGCAAAACTCTGAGAAATCTGTTGCTGCAATACGAAAGGTTTTTTCGCTTGTTAGCGGTTCAAATGGTGCGACACGACTAAGGCCTTGTTCAATCAGCGGCAGTGCTTTTTCCGTATAGTTAGCAAGTAAATGCGCGCGCTCTGTCGGTTTCATTTGATTGTCTTCACGGACAAAAAGCGGGTCGTTCAAACTCTTTCTTAAACGTGCTAAAGCATGGCTAAATGCAGACTGGCTTATACACATTTCATCTGCAGCTTGGCTTACAGAGCCTGTTAAATAAAGTTTATGAAATAAGATGAGTAAATTTAAATCAAACTGTTTTACATTCATAATTATGATCAATATTCATGTATTTATGTTTATTATGCATTGGTTTCATTATCCATTTAAACATAAACTAGCTGCAAATTTTCTAGATGAGGTTTCCATGAGCTTAACTATTCGTCCAGCAACGATAAACGATGTCGACACAATTTTGTATTTCATTAAAGAGCTAGCGATTTATGAAAAAGCTGAACATGAAGTATTAGCCACACCTGACACCATTAAACAAACTATGTTTGCTGAGCACTCTGGTGTTCACGGTTTAATTTGTGAATTAGAGGGTAAAGCAATTGGTTTTTCTGTGTTCTTCTACAACTATTCAACATGGCTTGCTAAACCTGGTTTATACCTAGAAGATCTCTATGTTTCACCAGAGCATCGTGGTAAGGGTGCTGGCATTGCACTATTAAAACACTTAGCACAAATCGCTGTTGATAAAAGCTGCGGTCGATTTGAATGGAGCTGTTTAGATTGGAACACACCATCACGTGAATTTTATGAGTCACTGGGTGCAGAGCCTCAACATGAATGGATTGGTTACCGCATGAGTGGTGATACTCTTTTACAATTCGCTGAAAAGGGTAAAGCGTAACTCACCTGAGCTCGGAAAAAATTGTGAGTTAACTTTTTAGCCCGAGTTTAGGCTAACAATAAACAGCGAAGGTGTTTTACTAATCACCTTCGCTTTTAAACGATTTTGTTATGGCGTAAAGGTATTCATCATACAATTTGCCTTGATGTTTAACAGACTGTTTTAACACCCCTTCCCTTACAAACCCTGCTTTTTCCAAAACTCGGATAGACCCGATATTTGCACTCGTTACCGGATTATAAATACGTGAAATCTGTGTTTTACTAAAAATATCATCAACAAATAGTTTGACCGCAGTAGTTGCAATCCCTTGTTGCCAAAAATTTTTCCCTAACCAATAACCAATTTCAGCGCTATGCGCATATTCAGCTTGTTTTAAATATACGCCAATGACACCACACAATTTATCGTTTCGTTCTATTGCTCTAACCATCGCATTTTCTAAACTGCCTTTGGTGATAAACCAAATTGCATCTTCTTGTGCGTAAGGAGATGGAATATTACTTGATAAATACTGTGTGACAGACGCATCGTTTAAATAATTAACGAGTGCGTCTTTATCATCAATTGTTAATCGTCTTAATTTAAGCAAAAGGCACCTGTGCTGAAGTCATGAATTCATTGATTTAGCGGTAAAAATACGCGTATGACTTTACCAAGCAATCACTAATAACACACCGCCTTAAAATAGTATTGCAGTGCAAAAATAAATAGGCTCTTTGTTCAGAAATACTTTAAATGTTACTACAGAGCAACATTTTTAATTTACTGCAAAAGTTTGCCCAACCTGTATATCTATTATCATATTGATATTCAATGAATTTACAAAGTAATTATCATGGCTTACAAGTATAAAAGCGCCTTGATATGCTGATAACGCCTTTGCTAATTGCGCTTTAGATTCAATATCTAAATGATTGTCAGGCTCGTCTAACAGTAATAACGCATTTTCTTTGGCATAACTTACACATAACATCGCCAGTTTCATTTTTTCACCGCCGCTTAAGCTTAATGTGTTTGAAAAAACCTTATCACCTTTAAAACCTACGCCTGCAAGCAAGCTTCTTGCTTGTTGCTCGGTCAAATTACTAGATATCGTCATTAAGGCGTCTAGGCTTGAAGAAAACCTATCTAACCACACATAATGTTGATCTAAATAGGTAATGTCACCACTTTTAAAAGTAATAAATGGCGAGGTACTTTCTGCATCTGTGAGAGCTTTTAATAGCGTTGACTTGCCTGAACCGTTTGGCCCTTTTAGCCAAATTCGATTTGTTTGTTTTACTGTAAACGAGACACTTGAGCTATTTAAATAGGCACATTGCCAATCTTCTATTGTAAGCAAAGTACTCTCTTTATGATGCTCCGCTTGGTTAAGGTAAAAATGTTGTGATTTAGACGAAGATTGCTGTGTTGTGAGGTTTGCCAGTTTTTCTTTTGCATCACTTAATCGATGTTGCTGCATCGATATAAGCCTGCTTTTTGTTTTATCGGCAGCATTCTTTTTAGCATCTAATAGCACTTTGGCTTGGCTGCCTGACGCGCGTAATTTCTTCCCTTGTGCAGCACGCTGCTGGGCTTTTTCGAGGCTTTGCTGAGCTACTTTTTTAAGCTTTCTTTGCGCCGCCTTTTCATGATCTATTTTAGCTAATAAAGACACCTGTTCACTGGTAAAGTGCTTTTTGAACGTTTGATAGTCCATAGGGTAACTTTGAACACTGTTATTATTAAAGTGCAAAATGTTATCTACACAATTCAATACCTGCTCATCATGACTTGCAATTAACACCAGCCCTTTAAACTTGTTTATGGATGAAATCAGCCACTCTTTGCCTTTACTATCTAAGTGATTAGAAGGCTCATCCAAAAGTAAAATGTCTGCATCACTAGCAAAACATAAATGCAATTTTAACCGTGCTAATTGCCCCCCACTTAAATTTTTACATGACATAAAAGGGTCTTCTGGTAACCCAAGCTCAGCTAATAAAGCATTCACTTTATGTGGTAAATGCCATTGTTCATTAAGTAATTCAAAGTCAGTATCATTTGCAATACCCGCTTCGATTTGATTAAACGCTTTTAGCTGCTTATCTACACCTAGATATTGAGCTATATTTTGATTTGGTATTGTTGATAGTTGTGAAAACAAAATACTCATACCAAACAACTGAATGGTATTAGTGCCCAGATTTACTTCATTTAATGCATTTAAAAATGTCGATTTGCCCGAACCATTGCTACCAACAATGCCATAAACACCGTTTTGAAGTGTCAAATTAAGATTATTGAATAAAACTTTATTGCCAAGTTGCTTAGTGAAATTTGAAATAATAATGTGTGGCATAACAGCCTCCCTTTACAAAAGTAAAACGGGATAAGCGTTATGGCGCTAATTGCCGTAGTTTTATGTTGTTAAAACATACAAAAAATTTATAGAAAATCGACGAAGTAACGCCCACTAATCCCGAACAGAAAACAAAATGTTTGTGTTGTATGGGAGTTAGTTGTTCATGTCGGCGTCGACTCCAAAAAGGTAAGTACGGAAACTGTGCCTGAATTATAAGCAAGATACAATATAAAAATTGAAAACCTTTATTCCATTGCTGTTTTTTATGACTTTATTTACAACTCAACCTACTTCTAACCTAATGATTATTTTTTATAAAATTAAACGCTAAAGCTGCTTTAACAAAATAATTATGATTAAATCATTGTTGTAAATAGGATTTATATATGTAAAAGGATTCAAGATGCGTATTTGGCTTTTCTGTGCAGTGTTATGTTGTTTGGTTTCGCCATATGTTAATGCCGCTCTTCGCATTGGTGTTCAACTTGAAGGACAGACGCATGTAGAACAGTTCATAAACAACCGCCCTATTCAATCAATCACTGATTACTCTGGACCACTTGCCTATCGTGATGTAATCGAACAAGTATTGCTTTTACAGGCTCTTTATTACGGCGGTTATGATGGTAAAATTGAATTTGTTCAAGCAGACCATTATAAAAGACGTTTACGATTATTAGAGCAAGGCATGTTAGATTTAAGTGTCACCGCTGTTTGGCAATCGGATTCGTTATCGATTAAAGAAAGTGTATTTATTTCCTCACCACTGCTTCGCAATGGCGAGGCTGAAGCTGGGTTTTATACTTCTGAAGAAAATAAAAAAGCAACTGCTGTAACTGAACTTGCTGATTTGAGGCAGTTACACGCTATATCAAACCAACACTGGCAAGTTGACTGGAAAATTATGTCGGCGATTGGCTTTAAACACCTTGATAATGTAAGTCAATTCACACAGATGACTGATATGATTATTAAGGGTCGTAGCGATGTGATGTTAGCTGCATTTTATAATACAAGTGACCTGAGTTTCACACAGGACGGCAAACGATTTGTGCCAATCAAAGGTTTTAAAGTTAAGCTTCCTGGCAGTCGGCACTTTGTAGTGTCAAATTCAAGACAAGAAAATAAACAGATTTATGAAATAATTGAGAAAGGCCTTTCGATTCTTCGCGAAAAAGGCCAAATAGAAAAAGCTTACCGTCAAAGTGGCTTTATTAATGACCATGTTAAAGATTGGTTAGTGATCCGGTAGTTTTAAAGCTCTCAGATCACTAATACATTAATGAAATCTACTGAGGAATTAACCAAGTTACCATTAAGCGTACGCCTAACCCTTCGGCTGCCGGTTCTGGTGATTTTGTCCAGTAGCGCAAACCACCTCCAATGCTAAATACATTGTCACCAAATTTAACTACTTGGCTTGCAACCAAATTGATAGGTACTGATTCAACATCATTTTCCCAATCAATTGTTGTTTCACTGTTTAAAAATAGCGATGTTGCAGATGGCCATGTGTAGCCAATAAAGGGTTGTATAAAGGTCGCATTTACATCTGTTTCACCTTTGTTTTTATCTGCACCAAAGCCCCAAATGTGGTTAGCTAAAGCGCCATATGTCCAACCGTTATCTTGCTTTAATACAACTGCCGTAGGCCCTATTCCCCAGTTTTCAGTGCCAAACATAGGCTCAGAAGCCGTAGGAAACATTAAAACAGGACCAGCGCCCCAAATCCAGCCATTATCAGTAGCTTGTTTCGGTGAAAAAAAGTAGCTTTGTACTATGTCACCAATACCTGATTCCGTAAAATTACCAAAATCTTGATTAACAACAGGAATAATTGTGCGCGATATTAAATTCCAGTCGTCATTTAAATCAAATGGGACTACTGGCTGAATATTGGTAAGCCAGCGTTCGCCTTGATCGTTTAAACCAATATTTTGATCATAATTAAATTGCACAGGCACACTGATCATATCAGCAACTGGGTTTTGCAGTTTTTTAGCAATGTCAGCAGTATCGGCTGCTATTGAATTAAAAGAAGTCAGTGAAGATAAAATTGTAAAAGTGATAAGTGGATAAGTTACTTTCATTCGCTTTTTCCTTAAAGCCATAAAAACAACATTACTTTATAGTGGTTTAAGTACAAAGAACAGTGTTTAAGGTTGTTTTTTATTCAGATTTTATATCTCAATTAAACTGTTATTTATAAGTACACTTAGAGAGGTGTTTCGGTCATTTGTTTCCATTTTGCATACCAGCGCATGACTTCTTTAATTGGTTTAGGACGGCAAATAAAAAACCCTTGCAGTAAAATACCAATTTCACTCTTTTGCAAGTATTCTAAATCTTCAACATCTTCAACACCTTCAGCAACTAGTTCTACTTTTTGCTCTTTTGCCACGTCGATTAATGACTTAACGATAACTTGCGAAAATTTGTCATCACGGATACTTGAAATAAAACTGCGATCAATTTTTATTTCAGTAAAGGGTAATGTTCTAAGCTGGTTTAAATTAGTAAAACCGGTACCAAAATCATCTAGCGCAATGCCATAGCCACTCATACGTAAGCGGTTAAGTGTTTCTAGCTGTTCAGGTGTTCTAAGTGCGTATTCTTCAGTTACTTCAATAATAAATTGATTAGGTTCTAAGCCGTTAACACATAAAATCGTGGCCATTTGCTGAGCACAAAAGTAATCCTGCATTTGCTTTGGTGAAAGATTAACCGCTAATTTAAAATCATGATCAAACAGAACTTTCAGTTCTGAGTAATGCCTTGCAGCTTTTTCGACCAATTGGAATGTGACAATATTTTCGATACCTAAAGCAACTGCCGTTGGTAAGAAATGCTGCGGTAAAATAGCATCTATGTGTCCTGGTTTGACAATACGCGCTAAAATTTCAAGGCTTTCAACTCGGTTTGTAATGCTATTAATTTTAGGTTGGTAGTAAGGTTCGATTTGTTGGTTTTCGATGGCATCAATTAGCTCTTGTTCAGAAAGGTATTGCAGCGTTTGTTGTTTAACGACGTTTAGCGTACTAAGCCGGTCTAACACCATTTCAATTTGCTTAATACTGACAGGTTTTGAGAGATTACCAATTAACCTAATATGATGAATTTTTGCTAAATCAGCAGCGAGTGCAATCACCCGCTCATCCATTTCAGAAACTATAGCAACGCCACCGGGGTAACCTATTTCTCCAAGTTGACGAATAAACGCCATACCATCGTACTCTGGCATATTTAAATCAGTTAAAATACAGTGAAACGCATTAACATCCTTTTCCACTATTCCAAACGCTAAGCGCGCAGAAGAGAAGGTCTCGATATTGGGGTAACCGAGCCCATTAAGCATTGCTTTTAATGTTAATAACATGGTTTTACTGTCATCAACAATTGCGATTCTAATTAAATTTTTATGCATGCCGCTTTCCTTGCAATTGCGAAATACCAGAGTATTAAAACCCTATTTTTAAGTTTAGTAACAATCTGAAATATTACAAAAATCTATTTATTTATCTTTCATAGAATAACCTCTTTTATTAGTTGAAAAATGAATAATTTTAGAATCTTTGATCTAGTTAAATTTTTTAAGCGTACAAAATCTCGCCAGTTAATTATTTAAAAGGATAAACACGGTGAGAAATTTATTGAAAACTGCACTATTAGTGTCGTCAATGCTCGTGGTAACTGGGTGTAATGACGATGACAACAACGAAAAAGTCGAAATACCAACCATCCCAGAGCCTGCAGCCACTACCGTGGTTGATGTTGCAGTAAATGATGGAAATTTTACAACACTTGTTGCTGCACTAGAGGCTACAGGTCTTGATGAAACCCTTGCAAACACTGACGGGAATTTTACTGTGTTCGCGCCAACTGATGCCGCGTTTGAACTACTACCCGAAGGCGCTTTAGAAGCATTACTAGCTGATACAGATACGCTGACAGATATACTTACCTATCATGTGATTGGTAACAAAGTGGATGCATCTGCAGCAATTTCAAGTGCAGGTTCAAAGGTTGAAATGGTCAATGGCGATTATGTTGGCTTATCATTAAGCGGTGATAGTTTGCTTGTTAACACTGTGACAGTTACCGCAACGGATATTATGGCCGACAATGGCATAATTCATGTTATCGATGCTGTTTTGATGCCACCTAAAGACAAAGACATGCCAACTACAAATATCGTAGAAACGGCTGTTGGCGCAGGCACATTTAACACCTTAGTTGCCGCCCTACAAGCAACAAACCTAGATACAGTACTTGCTGATGAATCAAAGTCTTACACCGTATTTGCACCTACCGATGATGCTTTTGCACTATTAGGTGAAGAAACCATAAATACTTTGCTTGAAAATACAGATGTGCTGAGCAGCATTCTATTGCAACATGTTGTTATGGGCGAAGTTGATTCGGTTACGGCATATACGTTAAACGGTGTGGATGTAGAAACAGCCTCTGGCGCAAAATTTCCTGTGTCTATTAATTCTGAAACAGATTCATTGATGTTCGGTGGTGCAAAGATAATTACCAAAGATATCTACACTACTAACGGAATTATCCATGTAATTGATGCTGTTATTGTAGGCGATGTAACTGTGCCTGAGCCTTTTGGTAACATTGTTGAGGTTGCGTCTAAAACTGGTTCATTTAATACATTATTAATTGCTGCCGCAGCCGCAGGCCTTGCTGATGTACTTGCTGATGAATCAGCTACCTATACTGTTTTCGCTCCTACTGATGCCGCTTTTGCACAAATTCCAGAAAGTACGTTAAATGCACTACTTGCTGACACTGAAGCCCTTAAGAATGTGTTACTTTATCATGTAATCGCTGATGCAAAAGTCATGTCGGATGGTGCTGTTGCAGTTGCGAATAGTGAAAATAACAAAGTCACTATGGCTAATACACAAATGGCTGCTTTATCACTATCTGGTTCTGATTTATATATCAATACATCAAAAGTATCTGCTGCCAATGTAGCTGCAAGTAATGGTGTAATTCATGTTGTTGACCAAGTAATTTTACCGCCGTCAATTAAAGGTGAACCAACACAAAACATTGTTGAAGTTGCTGTATCTAACCCAGATTTTTCTACATTAGTAACTGCATTACAAGCTGCAAATCTGGTTGATGCGTTAGCTGATGAAACTAAATCGTATACTGTTTTCGCACCAACTAATGCTGCTTTTGATAAAATCCCTGATGATGTGCTTTCAGCACTTCTTGCTGACAACACAGCGCTTACAAATGTATTACTTCAACATGTTGTCGCAGCTGAAATTGATTCGGTTTCTGCGTTTGCCGCAAATGGTAAAGCCGTGGACACTCTTGCAAACAATGATGTATCAGTAGATTTAATCAATTACACCGAATCAACCAATTCGGCGTCTGATGAAGTTGCTTATGATGCAACAGATCAAATGCTTGTTGGTGGTAATGGTTCTGCCAAAGCAGGTTATACGTTATATGTGTTCGATAACGACCTTGGTCAAGCTAGCAGTACATGTATTGATGCATGTGCAGATGCGTGGCCACCAGTAATGGTTACTGATGAAATGGTAGATAACATTCAAGGTTTAAGCATCATCACACGTGCTGATGGCACTAAACAAGCGGCATTTATGGGTCGTCCTTTATACTTCTTTGCACAAGATATGGCTGCAGGAGAAACTAAAGGTGATGGCGTAAATAATGTTTGGTGGAAAGTATCACTGCCACAAGTTGCCCTACAGATCCAAGGTGCAAATGTGGTTTCTAAAGATATTTACACTACTAATGGTGTTATTCATGTGATCGATACTGTTATTACAGAAACCCTAAATTAACACTCCCTTCGTGTATAAGGGGCTTAAATGCCCCTTTTTTTAAGCATTCTTGCAAGCGCTAATTTTACGTTCTACATTTGATTGAAATTCTTCACTTAAAAATGTACTTGCAGGAACAGGTTTTGCAAAGTAAAACCCTTGTAAATTATAGCAGCCCAAGCGTTTTAATACGGTTACTTGCGTTAGCTCTTCTACACCTTCTGCAATACAATAAGTACCTAAGTTTTTAGCAAGTACGGCTATAGTTTGAACTATAGCTTGGTTTGTCTTACTGGAAAGCATTTGACGAATAAAGCTTTGATCTATTTTAATTACATCAATCGGGAATTGATTAATGTAAGTAAGGGATGAGTAACCTGTACCAAAATCATCTAAATACAGCTTAAAACCAGCATCTTTCAAGCGTTGTAATTGTTCAAGCGCATTGGACGTATCATCAATCAAGATCCCTTCCGTAATTTCTAGGCGTATTTGTCTTGGAGATACGGCGGTGCTATTGAGAATATCCACAAAACTTTTAACAAGATTAGGTTGACCTATATGCAGGGCTGATAAGTTTATTGATAAATAGCGGTTGCGATCATTGGCAAGCCAGTCTTTTAACTCCCGAGTAGCTTTTTCTAAAGCAAGCTCGGTTATTGTCACAATTTGGCCAATTTGTTCTGCCAGTGGAATAAACACACCTGGGGATATCATTTCCTCTTTGTTGAACCAACGTAACAATAGCTCTACACCTACCATTTTTTGTGACTGGGTATTTATAATAGGTTGATAAAAGTTGGTTAACTGGTTTTGCTTTACAGCATTCACTAATTCATTTTCTAAAAGTACACGATTACGCGCATCTTTATTAAGCTGCTCTGTATAGAAACGATAACAATTTCGGCCACTATTTTTAGCGTGGATCATTGCAATGTCTGCTTTTTGAATAAGCTCTTCGGTGGTTTCTGCGTCAAACGGGTAGAAGGATATGCCAATCGATGAACTTATATTGATGGTATTGCCATCAATATTGTAAGGTTTTTCTAACTGTTTATTAAGATCACTCGCATATTGGCTAACTTCTTCGGGTGAAACTACATCCTCAAACAGAATAATAAATTCATCGCCACTTTGTCTGCCAACACTATGCTCTTCACCTACAACTCGAGACATACGTTCTGCAACTTTAACTAATAACCTATCGCCAATACTATGACCTAAGGAATCATTTACTTGTTTAAATCGGTCAAGGTCAATAAACAAAACAGCAACCACTTTATTCTTGGCATGCAGAATTGCTTGTTCAATGCGATCATTTATTAGACTTCTATTGGCAAGTTGCGTCAAATGGTCGAAATTTGCCATTTGTTTTAGCTTTTTCTCAGCGATTTTTTGCTGTGTAAGGTCTGTCACCACTACAACGTAATTGGAAATATATTCTTCGCCTATCGTTGAAATTGATAACAGCACATCAATGTGCTCATTATCAAAAACCCAAACCTCTTCACGACGAAGGTGTTGGCCCACTTTTAACTTAGCCAGTTGCTCACGGTACTCAGCTTGTTTCGTTTCATTAAATAAGGCAAGTAAGGTTTCCTGATTTGCATCTTCTCCCTTTTTGGAAAACCGTTTATTAAAAGCTTCATTTGAGGCAACAAGTTGGAATTTGCTATCGAGAATAATCAGCCATTCATTCATTTTACGAAGCGCTTCGCCATATAGGCGCGCTTGCATCTCTTTATTTTTTGTTTCACTAATATTCGTATACGTCCCAGTATAAACAGGGCTTCCGTCAGTATTACTTTCTTTGGAAAGCTTACCCATATCACGGTACCAAATCCAATCCCCACTTTTTGACAACATCCGGTAAGTAACATCCCAAAGAGTAGAATTTCCCTGTGAGAAGTTTCGCCATTCAGTATCTAAACGTTTTCGATCTTCGGGATGAATTAACGTCATATGATCATGTAGACTGCCGTCCAATTCTTTGCCGTAACCTAGATCAGAAGTGATGCGTTCTTGATAAATATTGTGATCTTGACTGTTGTATACCCACACACCACTATTACTTGCTTCCAGTGCTAAACGAGCACGTTCTTTAGCTGCCATCGAATCATCATGTAGCTTCTGTAAAATATGCTGTTGTTTAACACGTCTAACATACACTGAAATAAAGCTAATAATTAAAACTAGTAAATAGCAAATAATAGCAAGCGGTGAAGTCCAAGGATTGTATTTTACAACAAAATTGAAGTTCTCAGTTTTACCTGCCAACCCAGTTTTAAGAGAGTATGCAGCGACTTTAAATGTATATTTACCTGGTGTTAGTCGTGTAAATTCGATGTTGTTTTTAGTGTAATTATCATATTTAACATGGCTTGGGCCATCGAGTTCCACACGATATTTGATTTGTTTTTGGTTAGCAAAATCAAAATTTGAAAAATGGAATTTCAAACCAAAATCATCATATTCAAGTGAAAAATCATCTTTTAAAATACTGGCAATAGTTGTTTTGCTATTACGCGATTTAACTTCCACATCCAATAGTTTTACAGGTTTCTCTTTACCGACTTTTTCAATATCGTTTGCATTAAACAAAATAATGCCTGCTGGCGAAGTAAACGCTATACGACCGTCTTTAAGTTTATGTGGTGCGTTATAGACTTCATCACTAATTAATCCTTGTTCATGGGTATATTGATTAATGGTATCTAGTGATTTGTCATATTTCATCAACCCACTTTGTGAGCTAATCCATAACGAATTATTATCGCTTTGAGTAATACTAAATACTCGATTATCAGGCAAGCCATCTGCAAAAGTAATTTCTTTATGCACTTGAAACTTATCATCTAATGCTAAAATGCCATGTGCATTATAAGCAATCCAGACGATGCCATCGGCATCACGTACCCAATCGGATGCGAACTTATAATCATGTACTTGATAGTTTTCGAGTTGATGAATTAATTGATAAGTATCTTCTTGGTAATTGTAATGATAGATTTCACCACCTACGGTATAAAGAACACCTGTATCATCAACAAAACTTTTCTTAAACCCTATCGATAGCTCGGTATCAAAATGCTTATCTAAATTAGGAAGTGACTTTAAACTGTTATTTACCGTATCAAGGATGTAATGACCCTTGTAACTAACAAAAATGAAACGACCATTATCAATAGGATATGTGCCATAAGCATATAATTCTGAAAACTCTTTATTCAATTCCGCCGATAAATTCGTTGGTACCACTACTTCCTTGACTGTATCAAATAACGTTAACCCTTCTGAATGTACCAGCCATACTTTGCCATCACCAGCGTCAAAAACATTTGTGATAAAGTGATTACCAAACTTATTTTTAGGATTACTATCAACAAAAAAATGTTTTGTTTCTTTTGTTTTTATATTGAGCTTAGTTAATCCATTTTCAGTGGAAATCCATAAAATACCAGGCTCGATTTCAATAAAATCAATAACTGAAGAATTTGATAAATCTATTCCGGATGCTTTACTAAAGCTTGAAAATTTTTGTAAATCCGGATGCCAGTAATAAACACCCTTAGATTCTGAAGCAAGCCAAAGAAGGCCACTATCATCTTGATAAATATCCTTTATCGCATTATTACTTACTAAGGGATGGCGCTTAGAGAATTGAGCTAAAAGGTTTAGATCTAAATTAATCGGGTCAAATCGATATAAGCCTTTTTCTGTTGCGATATAAAAAGCATTTGCATTTCTCACAACACCCCAAATATTTAATTCAGGGATAAGCATACGAGGTTTCGAGTCTGCTTCATGTGGCTTTATTGCATATAAACCTTCTACTGTGCCAACCAATAACCCCAATCGATGATCCCATGCTAAATACTTAACATTGTTATTATCATCGGTGTCTGGCAGTTCGGAAGGTTTATGATGTGTTAAGCCAGCGCCACCAGTTTCTATGTGATAAACATACAGTCCTTTTGAAGTGCCTAAATAAATATATTCATCTTTCAAATATAATGCGCGAATTAAATCAGGTACTTCTGCGAGCGAAAACTGAATTTTCATTTGGTTTGTTGAAGTATCATACAAAACTAGATGACGACCAATTGCAAGCCATAAGTTGTCATCTATTTCAATAACCTCTTCAACGCTAAGGTACTCATCTTTTGTTTCTATTAACTTACCATCGTAAAAGCGAGTAACATCAAGCGTTAAAGGATCAAGAAAATATGCACCAGTATAGTAAGTACTTACAATTAACTTACCATTTTTTAGTTTTTTTATTGCAATGATGCCATCATTTGCAAAAATATTATCTGGACCGCTTATTTGCTCAAACTCATAACCATCAAAGCGATTCAGACCATAGTCTGTTGCAACCCACAAATACCCATAATCATCTTGAATGGTTTGATTTACATAGCTTTGAGAGAGCCCTTCTTCTACAGAGTAATTTTTAAGATAGCGGCTGTATTCAGCAGAATATGCATTGCTGATTGCAAATAATAAAATTAAGCAAAAAGAGATGACTTTATGAAACAAAAATAAAACCCTAGCCCCATGAATCCATTCGTAAAAGAAAAAGTAAACAAACGAGCTGTCACTGCTGTTGTTTCATTAATACAGTGTAAAACAGAAATCGCATCTTCAAAAGAAATAAATGATCTTATTTCAAACAAATCATTAACAATATAGGTAAGCTTTCAAACAACAGAAAGCTTACCTAACATCCTGAATAAATTAATTATTAACAGGCGTAGTTAATTTTTCCATAACTTGATCAAGGCTAAAGCTCGCTGCCTTTTGTCTTGGTGGATACTCTTTGAATGTACCTAAGAATTTGGCAACATAATCTTGCACTGGCACTAACATATAAGCGCGATCGATCATCCAATCGTAATACGTATTTGAGGTTATTGGTGCAATTTCATAAGGATCGCGACGTAAATTTAAAATACGTGGAATACGTAATGGAATAAAAGGTTCAGCCCAAATATTTAATGTCCCAGTTTCTCGTTGTTCCATAAAAATAAATTTCCAATCTTCATAACGTAGTGCGGTTAAATCACCATCATCTGAAAAATAGAAAATCTCTTTACGTGGTCCTTTTTTCTCTTTACCCGTCAAATGTGGTAAGAAGTTGTAACCATCTAAGTGCACCTTATAATTCATGCTGCCAAGACGCTTACCTTTTAATAGGTCGTTTTTAACCTTAGAATCCCCAGCAGCAGCGAGTAATGTTGGCATCCAATCCATATGGTGCATAATTTCGTTCGAAACTGAACCCGGCTTGATTTTACCCGGCCAGCGCACCATGGCAGGCACACGCCAACCCCCTTCCCAGTTTGTGTTCTTTTCACCACGGAAAGGCGTTGCTGCAGCATCAGGCCAAGTATTTAAGTGCGGGCCATTATCTGTAGAATAAAATACGATAGTATTATCTTTAATACCTAACTTATCGATTTCATCTAAAATCTGACCAACGTGGTTATCATGTTCCACCATGCCATCACCATAAAAGTTTTGGCCTGAAATTCCTTTGCTTTCTGGTTTAATGTGCGTACGGAAGTGCATGCGCGTAGCGTTCCACCACATAAAGAATGGCTTTTTCTTCTTAACTTGACGCTGCATAAAATCAATTGCAGCAGCAGTCGCTTCATCATCCACTGTTTCCATACGTTTTTTGGTCAGCGGTCCTGTATCTTCAATTTTGCCATCTGCTGATGATTTAATAACTCCACGAGGTCCGTATTTTTTTCTAAATTCAGGATCCTTCGGGTAATCAACATTTTCAGGTTCTTCTTCGGCATTTAAGTGATACAAATTACCAAAAAACTCGTCAAAGCCATGCGCTGTTGGTAAATGTTCATCACGGTCGCCTAAGTGATTTTTACCAAATTGCCCTGTCGCATAGCCTTTCGACTTTAACAAAGTCGCAATGGTAGGGTCTTCTTTTCTAAGACCAAGCTCAGCCCCAGGTAAACCTACTTTAGATAAGCCCGTTCTAAATACGGATTGACCAGTAATAAAAGAAGAGCGACCGGCAGTGCAACTTTGTTCACCGTAGTAATCTGTAAAAATCATACCTTCGTTAGCAATTCTGTCGATGTTTGGTGTGGTATAGCCAACTAAACCACGAGTGTAAGCACTGATATTAGATTGACCAATATCATCACCCCAAACTACCACAATATTTGGCTTTTCAGCCGCATTCGCCGTGATAGCAACGGTCGAAAGCGACAGTGCAACAAGGCACTTTTTAAAGTGTGACGTAATTTTTGTCATAACATTTCCTATGTATTAAAAAAGTAACGCCGTAGGGGTCGGCGTTACATTCAAAAATTAATTTCTTGGTGCCATTGTTTCTAACATTTTCAAACGCTTCATGGCGTCTTTCACAGCAAATGTTTGATAGCTAATATTACTCGCAGTCAAACTAGAACCTGCTTGGAAGGGATATTCAGGAATTGTGGATAAGAAACCCATAACTTTTTCTTGTACTGGTACAAACAACCACATGGTATTTTCAGCATACCACTTTAAATACATTGCAGATTCAAGCGCTCCTTTTTGGTAAGGGTCTTCACGCAAATTAATAATTAATGGCCACGCAGGTGTTTCACGTACAGCAGTATTTATACCACCTTGTAATGTCGCAAAGTGAATTTTCCAATCATTCCAACGCACCGCGTTAAGTTCACCCGTTGCACCAAAATAATAAATAGAATCACGCGGTCCTTTATCGGCTTTTCCTTGAAAGTACGGTAAAAAATTAAAACCATCTAAATGTACTTTCCATTTTTTACCATTGGCGCGATATCCTTTTTTTAATTTAGCAACTAGATCCGGCTCACCAGCAGCTGCAAGCAGTGTTGGCATCCAATCTTCATGAGAAATGATGTCATTATAAATAGTGTTTGGTTTTATAACGCCTGGCCAACGCACCATTAATGGGATCCTAAAACCTCCTTCCCATGTAGTGCCTTTTTCACCATGGAAAGGCGTGGTTCCACCATCCGGCCAAGAAATAGTTTCTGCACCGTTATCTGTTGAGTAAACAACCACAGTGTTGTCAGCAATTTTTAGCTCATCTAATTTATCGAGTAGAACACCAACAGCTTTATCGTGCTCAACCATGCCATCTGGATACAGGCCTTTGCCCGTCACACCCACAGACTCTTCTTTAAGGTGTGTCCACACGTGCATGCGGGATGTATTCATCCACATAAAAAACGGTTTCTTCTGTTTGACCGCACGCTCCATAAAATCTAAACCTGCCGCAAGAAACTCATCATCTGCGGTTTCCATGCGCTTTTTAGTCAGTGGGCCTGTGTCTTCAATTTTGCCGTCAGCAGTGGCTTTTAACACACCGCGAGGACCGTATTTTTTTCGAAATTCAGGGTCTTTAGGATAGTAATAACCTTCTGGCTCTTCTTCTGCATTTAAGTGGTAGAGGTTACCAAAAAACTCATCGAAACCGTGGGCAGTAGGTAGGTGTTTGTCTTGATCGCCTAAATGATTTTTGCCAAATTGGCCAGACACATAACCTTTATCTTTTAAAAGGTCAGCAATGGTTGGCGCCCAATCAGGAATACCATGATCAGAACCAGGCATACCAATTGTGAGTAAGCCGGTACGAAATGGATGCTGACCCAAAACAAATGACGCGCGTCCTGCGGTACAAGACTGCTGTGCATATGAATCGGTAAACATCGCGCCTTCATTGGCGATTCTATCGATATTAGGCGTTTTATAACCCATAATGCCATGGTTATATTTACTGATATTGTGTACACCAATATCATCTCCCCAAATTACTAAAAAGTTGGGTTTATCCGCCGCCTGCGCTCCTAAACAGCCAAACGCAAAAGTGACGCCAAGCATTAGTTTTTTGGTTTTCGTTCGTAATGACAACACGTTTATCTCCTTAAAGATGATGTGTAAGCACCTGCATTCCCTAGCATGTAGTGTCGACAACTTAACCCGCTACTTAAAAATAGCTATTGCGTACAGGTAGAAATTAAAAATCTATACTGCCCCTAAAAATAATCTAACCGAAGTCTATAGATATTGCTAATAGATTGATAAATAAACGCTGTTTTATTTCATAAAGATTGTAGTAGCGCATTAAAAGAACCCTTTAAGGGCTTCTTAAGTTATGGATTTAACTGCAAATAAAATCATCAAAACAGTGGAAAATAATGATTATTTATTGCACATTAGTTTAAGCGTAAGCTTTCAAGGAGTTGAATATGAATTGCCATAGTCAAATTGCGCAATTACAAGCCGCAGTTGCATCAAGTATTATTGGCCAAAATAAGGTGGTTGAACGGTTAATTATTGGTTTACTTGCGGGGGGCAATTTACTCATTGAAGGTTTGCCTGGTCTTGCTAAAACCCGTGCCATAAAATCCCTTGCCAATCATCTTGATAGCCAATTTAGCCGCATTCAATTCACTCCTGATTTATTACCTTCAGATATCACTGGTTCTGAAATTTACTTTCAAACAAATACAGGCGGAGAATTTAAATTTGATAAAGGCCCTTTGTTTGCCAATATCGTGCTTGCCGATGAAATAAACCGCGCTCCTGCAAAAGTACAATCAGCATTACTTGAAGCGATGGAAGAGAAACAAATCACAGTTTCAGGTAAAACTCATAAAATGCCGCCGCTTTTCATGGTGTTAGCAACCCAAAACCCAGTAGAGCAAGAAGGCACCTACCCTTTACCTGAAGCACAAATGGATCGCTTTTTAATGCATGTAATAATAAATTACCCTGCCATTGAACATGAAGTTGCCATTATCGAATTAGTCAGAAAAGAGGAACAGCACGCCCTTATAACAAGTAATAATTCTCTGAATGAAGTAACTAAAAAAATTAGTCAAGACGCTATTTTTTCAGCTAGAGAAGAAATCGCTAATATTTTGGTAATCAACGAAATGACGCACTACATGGCCGACCTTGTAGATGCCACGCGATACCCAAATAAGTACGATGACACATTAGCAAGCTGGATCGATATCGGTGCTTCGCCTAGAGCGTCCATTGCATTAGATAAATGTGCTCGCACCCATGCATGGCTCAACCAACGTGACCATGTTCTACCTGAGGACATTCGCGCCATCGCTCATGATGTTTTGCGCCATCGCATTACACTCAGTTATCAAGCGCAAGGAATGGCGATATCAAGTGATGACGTTATCGATAAAATTATATCTCTCGTTGCACTGCCCTAGAGATAATAAAATGAATAAGTTAGATCCGCGTATTCATACTGATTTCATGCATTTAAAAAGTTTGCAGAGCAAGGCAAAAAGCATTCATTTTTTGGGTCGCCAACACAGCAAAAGTGTACTATCGGGTCGGCATAGCTCGCGGATCCGTGGTCGTGGCTTAAGTTTTGAAGAGCTGCGTGATTATCGGGCTGGGGATGATGTTCGCACTATTGATTGGCGAGTTACAGCGCGCACCGGTAAGCCACATATTCGGGTCTATAGTGAAGAAAAAGACAAATCTGCGCTGCTAATTGTGGATCAACGGCTTTCGATGTTTTTTGGCTCAAAACATAATATGAAATCGGTTACAGCAAGTGAGCTTGCAACATTAATTGCTTACAGTTTGGTTGCACAAGGCGATCGTATTGGCGGGGTTATTTTTAATGATCACACCGTTACCAGTCTAAAACCTTCTAAACGCCCTGCTGCAATTGAGCAGTTTGTTTCACTATTAAGTGAATTTAACTGCCAGCTTAACGTGAACTGCAAAAATACCGAAGCCGTTATGCACCTAAATACGCCTCTACAAGCAGCTCAGCGTTTGATAAGCCATGACCAAATTGTTGTAGTTTTAAGTGATTTTTCTGAAGTTGATGAGACAACCGAGCAATACCTTAGTCAAATTGCCAATCACAATAGCGTTATATTGTGCCTTATCACCGACAGCCTAACGCAATCATTGCCAAAAAACATGCGTTTAAATGTGAGCAATGGTGATTCACAAATGCTGTTAAATACGTTTAATGAAAAAACACATAACGCGTTAAATGCAGTATTTTTAGACCGCGTAGCACAAATCAAAAGCTGGCAAAATCGGCCAAACATTACGGTTATTCCGTTTTGTGCCAGTCTAGATAGCTTTGAACAACTTAAACAGGCGTTAGCCCGATAGCATTTTATGGACGATTTAGCAGGCTTAGAACTTTATCAACTAATGGCGTTAATCACTCCTGTATCTCAACCGGAGCCTATCAGCTGGTACCCACAAACATTAGGTTGGTTAGCTGTGCCGATTTTAGTATTGGTCGTTTATTTTTTGAAAAAATGGCTCACCCACCGTCGATTTATTAAAAGACAGCATCGTTTTTATGCTATTGAACTAATTAATACGCTTTCGGTTGATTTCACAGCACTCACAATAAGCAGTATTTTAAAACGTTGTGCGCTTTATGATTACCAACGAGCCGACATTGCCTCACTGACAGGTGACGATTGGGCTGCATTTTTAAATCAACAAGCAACGGGTATTGCGCACTTTAAAAACTTTAATCACTACCAAAAAAACGAGTTAGATAAGCTAAAGCAAACTGCCATTGACTGGCTAAATTGTTATGAGGTGGCTAATGATTGATTTAACCTACCCATGGCTATTAATACTCTTGCCACTACCTTACCTTTGTTATCAACTATTGCCAGAGTACCGCCAAAAAGCCCTAGCTTATCGTATTCCTTTTTTTAAGCTTGCAGCACACGCTGCTCAAGCACACATTAGTAGTGGCAGCCAAGTTCATAGCAAAGCTAAATTGGATATATTATTCGCATCAATAGTTTGGCTTTGTTGCGTCATTGCAGCCACGAAACCCGTGATATTAGAGGCTGAAGTAAATAAACGTATTATGAGTCGCGATATTATGCTTGCGATTGATTTATCTGGCTCTATGGATGAGCAAGACTTTAATAACAATACTCAAACACCGATTAGGCGTTTAGATGCAGTAAAAAACGTAGTCTCTGACTTTATTAACACACGCAATAATGACAGGATTGGTTTAATTGTGTTTGGTACTCGTGCGTATCTGCAAGTGCCATTTACTGAAGATTTAAATATCGCAGAGCAAATACTCGCAGATTCCAGTGTTGCAATGGCCGGGCCGCATACTGCAATTGGAGATGCGATAGGACTTGCTCTTAAATCGTTTGAAGAATCAAAAGTAACAGACAAAGCGCTGATTTTATTGACCGATGGTGCCGATACTGGTTCAAGAATGTCGCCTATTAACGCCGCACATATTGCTAAAACTGAGCAACTTAAAATTTTTACCATAGGCATTGGAGATGAACATGGTGAAGGACAATACAAAGTTGATTTTGACACACTTGCAAACATTGCCGATATAACGGGAGGGCAATTTTATCGTGCAATTAACCAAGCAGAATTGCAGCGTATTTACAGTGAAATAGATAAAATCACCCTCTCAGAAAGCGACTCACCACAACCACAAAAGCATACTAGTTTAGTGCATCTGCCACTTTTGTTTGCATTGCTAATCTATCTTATCGCTCTCTCTTTGCACGCTGGTAACTTAAGGAAGGCAGATGGTTGATCTTATTTTGGCTTTTCATTTTTTGCGACCCTACTATTTATTGGCAATCCCACTAGTCTTTTTTTTAGCTCGCATTATTAGAAAACATGCCTACCTAAAACAGCAAAACGACAACGTGATTGCAAGCCATTTAAAACATGCACTCACACCACAACACACTTGGCATGACAAAATTAAGCCTATTGATTTTACGATGCTGCTTGGCATTTTACTGAGTATTGCTTGTGCAGGGCCTACTTGGCGCCCTTTAAATAACAATGTAAACAACCATGCACCATTAGCGATTGTTTTAAAACTTAGCCAATCGATGAATGCTAACGATTTTTCACCAAGTCGTATCAGCTATGCAAAATTGAAAATAAAAGATTTATTAGCGTTAAGAAGCGGCGCAAAGCACAGTTTAATTGTGTATGCCAGTAGTACACATCGTGTGTTGCCTCTTACTTCTGACAACCGAGTATTTGATCCTTTTATTGACGCATTAAGCTCTGAGTTAATGCCTAACAACCAATCAATTTCAAATGATGATTTAGCAACTGCGGTTAAACTTGCTAGAGAGGAAGTAACACCACTTGGAGGTAGTATCTTAGTACTGGCTGATAGCATTTCTGAGACTGAACTCACCACATTAAACAATTTAAAAACATCTTTCATTTGGTGGCAATTTGCAACAGAAAAAGGCGGCGTAGTAACTGATGAAACAGGCAATTTACTTATAAATACACGAGGCCAACCGTTAATCCATAAACCAAACAACTTCAACATTGACTACATTGACTACATTGACTTTATTAACACCGTTTCTGTTTCGATTAATAACAAGGATGTTGTTTCTATAAATCGTTTAGCAGACCAAAATTACGCGCAATTTCAGCACAGCAATGCAACTGAGTACGAAGATATGGCGTGGCATGTAAGCTTAATTATTTTGCTGCTAGTGCTTTTGTGGTTCCGAAAAGGCTGGACATCTGTTCTGTCTAATCAAAAACAGACAATCACAAATTTACCTTTAGTTTTCATCGCTATTGGTTTAATTAGTTTTGCGCCTCAAAGCATAGCAAATCCCCTTGATTGGTTTTTCACAAAAGATCAGCAAGGCATAATTGCGTTTAAACAACATAACTACGAAAAAGCAGCCCAGCTTTTCACAGATCCTAAGTGGCAGGCAAATGCCTATTACGAAAATGGGAATTATCTAAAAGCGGCTGAACTTTATGCCACACTTGGCACCACCGAAGGTTTTTATAATCGCGCCACAGCCTTACTCAAAGGACATCAATACTTACTTGCTATTCAAGCATTTGAGCAAGTACTAGCCACATCTCCAAATCATCACGATGCCAAACATAATCTTGCCATTGCAAAACAAGCATATCAGTTAGTAATTGCACAAGCTGGCAATGAGGATCTTGAACAAAATATTGCAATTGATAACGAACCAACAAAATTAGCAAAGCCAAGTGAGGGTGAATTTGTTGAGTATCAGGTATCAGATACGCTTTCACAAGATGCCAAAGAGCAGTGGATGCGCTCAGTGAATACAGATATGGCGGAATTCCTCGCGACTAAGTTTGCAAATGATCTAAACAAACCACAAGGAAGTAAGTAATGCGCGTTTTACTCAGTGTTTTTTTACTTTCATTTGTATCTTGCACATATGCATCCACTTTGAATGTCACGGTCACGCTATCGCAAAAAAAGCAAATTGTTGGGCAGGTTAACTATATTAAAGTTTCAGTACTTGTCCCAACATGGCTTACAAAACCGCTTTATTTCAATGAAATTGATGCCGTTAATCTCATTAGTGTAAATACAAATAAAAGTGCATACCCGATATCCAATAAAGTAAATGGCACTACGTGGTCTGGGGTGATGAAGGAGTATGCGGTTGTTCCGATGGCAGCAGGTAATTATAGCATCACCATACCTGCAATAACGGTACATTACATGGGCGAAAACAAACAAAATTTAACGCATAAAATCCCGCCACAACAAGTGCAAATTCAAGCAGTTATACCTAAAGTAGCAAAGCAGTTAGTTCCGCTTATTATTGCAGAAGACATCATTTTAGAAGATGTGGTACAAGCACCTGAACCACTTATAAAAGGCAGTGTGTTAACCCGTAAAGTAACAGTAAAAGTTAGCGGTACTTCGGGGCTTTTTATTCCACCTTTATTGAGTGATGGATCAACACCTAGTTTGAAACGTTACACTATGTCAAATCATGTAGATGATAATCTGAACGCTCGTAAAGGCGAACTTTTAAGCACAGTAACCCAATCTCAAAATATTATGTTACTGCAAACTGGCGATAGCAAATTCGAAAACATTGAAATTCGCTACTATCAACCAAGCAGCGACAGTATTAAAACGGTATCCAGTAAAAAACATCATTTGGTTGTAAAAAAAGCGCCGCTGACTAAACAACAAAAATGGGCTTTAAGCCTAGTGATTATTTCATTATTAATAATTGTATTTGTTAGCAGAAAACAATTGTTAAGTTTATATTTAAGTACACTTTGTTTAATTAAAAACTCAGAATGGTATCTCTTTCATAAAACGCGTAAAACATTAAAACAAAACCCAGTTGATGCCTATGATCTTTATTTTGCGTGGCAAAATCATTGGCAAAAAGAGATTGAAGAAAATAGCTTAGTTTCGCAAAATGCTGTGCTGTTTCAAACAGCATTGGATGAAGCGCGTTATTTTAATAAACATCCAGACCAGTTAGACAAACACTTTATGCAGTTACGACTTCGCTTAAAGCAAGCTGCTAACACTAATAAAGCTCGCTTAAACTCATTAAACCCATAGTCCCGCAATTTAAATAAGGTAATTATCTTTTAAAGCTTTAATACAGGTTTTATACCCAAGCGCTATCATTTCTGCCGCTTTATCAAATTCCAAGGTACCGCAGGCAGTGCGACTAATTTCAACCAGTACATCAGGAGGGTATGCTGCCAATTTAGCTGCTGCTAAATGCGATTGCATAGCGTCGAAGGCTTTGTCCGCCACTTCATATGCTCCCAGCTTATTAACTTCTTTCTCTTCTTTATCAAATTTTAAGGAGGCAATAAATCGTGAAATTGCCGAACTTTCACTGTGGGATAAAGGCTTCTCGATAGGCTCCGGAGGCATTGCTAGTTCACTGCCTAAATTGACAGCTAATTTCAGATCTGTGTCATCGTTAAAGGTAGGTGCAATGGGTACTGGGTTAAGCACCCCACCATCAATTAATACTTTCCCGTTTCTTTCAACGGGTGTAAAGAAAAGCGGCAGAGAAATAGAGGCCCTTATCGCATCAAATAATGGACCAGAGTTAAGCCATACTTCTTTGCCATTAAGAATATCAGCGGCAACTGCAGTATATGCGATAGGAAGCTCTTCAATAGTAAGATCATCAACCATGGTTTTTAAGGTATTGATAATTTTATCGCCTTTTACTAAGCCATTATTGCCCCATGCAAGATCAAGTAACGACACAATATCGTACTTATCAATAGTTAATATCCATTTCTCAAACTCAGGTAATTTACCTGCAGCATAAATTCCGCCAATTAGCGCACCAATTGAACACCCTGATATCGAACAAATTTCGAAGTTATGCTCATCTAGCGCATTAATAACACCAATATGTGCAAGACCGCGAGCACCACCGCTGCCTAAAATAAGGGAAATCTTTTTATTCATTGCGATTTATCAATTAATTCCATCTTTTACTATTAATACTTTAGATAATATGTCGATACAATAAGCTAGGCTAAACTTGTTACTTAGCATAAATAATACTTATAACCCATGGATCGCGTATATGAGCACATTGATTTCAAATATTTCTGTTCGAAATAAAATAAATATTCTTTCAGGCACCTTACTGTTAGCTTTGATTTTATTTGCTTCTTTTGAAATTTATAAGCTATCAACGATTAATGAAAACTTTAAAAAATACAGTGAAGTTTCGGTGGCACTGGAAGTAACTACACTTGAAATCAATCGTGACACTAATTATGTTTCTCGTTTAAATCGCAGCATAATGCTTGGCGACAACTACCATGAAAACATGAGTAAAATGCGTGACAGAATCAATAATATTAAAACTTTATTTGATTCTCTTGAAACTATTCAAGCAAAAGACCCAAATATCGACAATCGCCTTGCTCAAATGATCAGGCAATCTAAAACCTCAACCACACGTTTTTTAGATCAAAGTTTGCAGTTGTTGCAATCATTATCGGCTGATTCATCCAAACAAGAACTTACTACCGCATGGCAGAAATACAAATCAGACTTAAGCCCATTAGCCGCAACTGCTAGAGAAGAGTTCACAGCGCTTGATGACTTAATTGATAGCAAGCAAAGAATCATTGAAAAAAGTACTTCAGAAAGCATCGAATCTTCCGTCTCTGCATCAATTTACTTTGCAGTTATCGTCACTATTATCGCCGCTTTTTTAAGCTGGATAATTACCAAAAACATTATCAGCCCATTACTTACATTACGTGAATCAATCAATCAAATCTCATCTTCAAACGATTTAACAAAACGTACCAACCTTGTATCACGAGATGAGCTAGGTGCTGTTAGCCACGCCTTTGACACTTTAATTGACAATTTTCACAAAACCCTACAGCAAGTGGTTTATGCAAGTGAGCAAGTGCATCAAGCGTCTAATATGTTGGCGCAATCTAGTGAAAACACCAGCTCACTTATAACTGAACAACGACAAGAAACCGATATGGTCGCAACGGCCATGAACGAAATGGCAATTACTGCCAATGAAGTATCGCGTAATGCAGCTGACACAGCATCAGGTGCAATAGATGCAAATAATCAAGCTGAAAACGGCCAACAAGTGGTTGCATCAACCGTTGCGAGTATTGATAAGCTTGCACAACAAATTGATACTGCATCCCTTTCAATTGATAAACTATCAAACGATAGCCAAGAAATTGGCCGTGTGCTCGACGTTATTCGCGGCATTGCTGAACAAACAAACTTATTAGCACTCAATGCAGCGATTGAAGCAGCTCGCGCAGGTGAACAGGGCCGTGGGTTTGCGGTTGTAGCAGATGAAGTGCGTTCACTCGCATCTCGTACCGAAAGCTCTATTCAAGAAATTCAGCAAATGATTGAAAGCTTACAAAGTGGCAGTAAAGATGCTGTACTACTAATGGAGCAAAGCAAGCAACAAGCAGAAAACAGCGTTGCCAACGCATCTCAAGCTGGTGAAGCGTTAGATTTAATCACAACAGCAGTTGCAACTATTAATGACATGGCAGCGCAAATAGCCACAGCAGCTGAGGAGCAAACCAGTGTGAATGAAGAAATAAATCGAAATGTTGTGAATATTTCGACCATTTCAGATAATACAGCACAAGAAGCAGCCAGTACGAGTAGTGCAAGTACTGAATTAGCAGCCCTCGCCAGTGAACTTAAAAATCAAGTGGCTCAATTTAAAGTGTAATCTCAAAAGGGCTTGGCGTTGCTGCCAAGCCCTTTTTTATTTGAAAAAGTCTCTATTTCCCCGTTAATACTTCAACAAGCGCCTCTCCTACTGCACCACTGGGTATAGTGGTATTTGCGCTAAGCGCTAATGTAGGTGCAATATCATAAGGGGTTACAGCGCGGTATATCGCTTTTTGCTTTATGCCATAACCCGCAAAAATAATCGGCACATGAGTATCGTGCTGCCACACTGAGCCATGTGTTGATGATACTGTTAAGCCATCAAAATCATTCACATAACCTCGTTCATTGAGCACGATATAGATATCACCTGAACGACCGTCAAAATGATTATTCGATACCAAACGTGCTATTCGCGAAGGCGCTAATTGATTTCGTAAAATGTCGGTTTCGGCATATGCTGCATAAACGCCCTGCTGCTTTCGTATAAGACTTGCAATGAAGGTTTGTACATCAGCCAGTTTTATATTTTTACTAGCAATATAATCTTTATCTAAATACACATAAGGATGTGCATAGGTGCGAAATACTTTATCTGTCAGACCAAAGCGCTTTTTAACAGCCAATTTAATGTCGTCATTAATAAGCGTATCAATTGCAAAATAACTGGCATGATCAATACCCAAAGTATGCGCATAATCCGCACTTTCAGGTGCACCATGATCCGCAGAAAGTACAATTAAGGTATTTTCTAACCCAACCTGGTTATCAAGCTGCTTAAAGAATTCAGCTAAGGTGCGATCAAGCCTCACTAGATTATCTTCTGCTTCTTGCGATGAAGGACCAAACACATGAATCACATAATCATTTGATGAAAAGCTGACTGATAAGAAGTCTGTAATGTTATCCTGGCCTAAATCTTCTTTGACTAGCAGTGTTTTAGCAAAATCAGCAGTGAGCTCATCGCCTGCTGGGCTGAGAGTGAGCTTAGTAGTAAAGTATTTGTCCTCTTTTTTACCATAAGGGTGTGGAAATTGACTGCCAAACCCAGCTAAATCAAGCTTACTTTTTTGCTGTAAATCGTTAAGCGTGAAATTGTCTTTTTTAATGCTAGGCTGCCAAACTGTTCCACTGTATTTGGCGGGTAACTGCTGATTGTTCCAAACCATCACCCAGCTTGGGTAGGTCTCATAATAATAATTACTAGTGACAAACGTGCCCGTTGCTTTATCAAACCAAAAAGCTTTACCTGAATGCCCAGCCAGCGCAACAGCCCCTCTATCTTTAACCGAAACCGCAAATGCTTTACCAATACCTGCACTTGCCATCACAACTTCATCTGAAAAGGTTGATACACGAATATTTGATGGTGAACGTCCTTGTGATTTTGCCGCCGCTTGAGTGCTATCAATTTCGGTTTTTTTATTTACACCTGCCCCTTGCGTCAGCAAATTGTAATTAGCATCTTCAATGTTATAAACAATGCGCGATTGCGATTCATCAAACCAAATATTACCGACCATGCCATGCACCGAAGGCGGCGCACCGGTAGCAAGTGACGCATGTCCAACAATGGTTTCGGTATTGCCATGTTGATAGTGTGCATTTTTATAATAAACCCCATTATTGATGAGGTAATTAAAACCATTAGGGCCAAAGTTATGGCGGTAACGGTTTAGTAAATCGCCTCTGAGTGCATCAACGGTTATTTGCACAATTAATTTTGGCGGTTGTTTTAGGTTATCTGCATAAAGTGCAGTAACAGGCAAACTGCAAAGCAATGAGATGGCAACAAGTAGGGTATTTTTCACTGATTATTCCTTGTGCAAAATAGGTGATTTAGCCACCTTAGTGCGAGATAAGCGTAATAGCAATATTTGCAGTAATTTAAGTTACGACTACCCTTCCATTAATTGTATACAATTTTAAAATTCGTTAAGATGCAAACCTCTTTAACGTTCAAAATGAGTTAGCGATGTCATTAAATCCCCTTGCAGAGCAATACGTAAAACTTGTACTGGCAATTGGCCTTCATCACCCGGACTATGTTGACGCTTACTATGGCCCAAGTGACTGGCAACCCAAAACGAAAGAGCCGCTTGAAGCTATTCAACAACAGGTTACAGAGCTTGTAGATAACTTAAAAAAAACAACGCCAAGTGAATTAGATTCACTGCGTCATACCTTTTTATTAAAACAAAGTGAGTCAATACTGACCTTTATAAATGTAATTTCGGGCTACGCACCAAATTTCGATGATGAATCGCTTGCGTTATACGATGCCATTTCGCCAAATAAGACAGAATCTGAATTTGATGAAGTATTGTTAGAACTGGAAAAACTAGTGCCAGGTGACGGTACTTTGAGCGAACGCATGGTGGCATTTAACGCGCAATTTGAAATCCCCAAAAACAAACTCGATGACGTATTTAAAGCCGCAGTAGCGCGCTCACGGGAGATTACCAAACAGTATATTCCCCTTGCAGATAACGAGAATTTTCAGTTGGAGTATGTAACAAACCAAATTTGGAGTGGCTATAACTGGTATAAAGGCGATAACTTTAGCCTGATTCAAATGAATACCGACTTCCCGATTTATATTTCACGTGCGGTCGATTTAGCTGCCCATGAAGGCTATCCCGGCCACCATGTGTTTAACTCATTGATGGAAAAACACCTTGTAAACGAAAAAGGTTGGATGGAATATTGTGTTTATCCATTATTTTCCCCGATGTCACTTCTTGCTGAAGGCTCGGCTAACTATGGAATTGAAGTAGTTTTTCCAAAGCATGAACGCATGGCCTTTGAAAAAGAAGTACTCTTCGTGCTTGCCGGTCTCGATGTCTCAAAGGCTGAGCGCTACTATCAAGTACAAACGCTAATGCAAAAACTCTCTTATGCTGACAATATGGTCGCTAAACGTTTACTCGATGGCGAAATATCAGAGCAACACGCAATCGATTTATTAGTTAAATACACATTAGTGAGTAAAGAGCGTGCAGCACAGCGCTTAGGGTTTATTAAAGCAAACCGTGCCTATGTGCTTAATTACAACCTCGGCCAAGATATTGTTAAAGCCTACATTGAAAAACATGCCAATATGCAAGATAAAACCTCTGTTTGGCAGGTATTTGCCGATTTACTAGCAAATCCAAGACCCGCAAGCTTGCTGGTATAGCAAATCTAATAAGGCTGTTTCACTTTGCTGTAAGCCTCTTCAACAAATTCCAAATAAGCAGTTACAACCAATACTCTTCGTGACTGCTTTATTTTATATCATTTAAAATCAATGTATTAAATAAAAAACCCAGTATAATTTCTATTTTTCACACAAGCGTAACCGATTTGTAAAAAACCCTCGTTAGACTGTTTCTTAGTTTCTGGTCTAGACCATAATAATTTTACTAACTGAGAAGCCTTAACATGAAAAATATATCGCGTATTGCCGCCAGTATACTGCTGATAACAAGCCCCCACATTCTTGCCGCCGAAGCAAAACTGACAGGTGTTGTAAAAGATCAACATGCAACACTGCCAGGTGCCATGGTGAAAGTCATTGGTACTAATAACAGTGCCGTTACCGACTTTAATGGCCGCTTTGAACTTCCTAAATTAACACCAGGTACGTATCAACTGGAAGTTAATTATATGGGTTACCAAACAAAGTTACTGAGCGTTTCTGTTAAAGATGATGAAATGAAAGTACTTGAAACCATTTTCCTCAATGCAAACAACACCAACAATGAAATTGAAGAAGTGGTTGCGATTGGTCAAATTCAACGTGGCGAAATGGCTGCAGCTAACAGCCAAAAAAATGCAAGCAATATTATCAATGTGATATCAAGTGACGGCATTGGCAAATTACCAGACCGAAATGCAGCAGAAGCAGTACAGCGTATTCCAGGTATTTCCATTGAGCGCGACCAAGGTGAAGGCCGCTTTGTTGCTGTGCGCGGTTTACCATCACAATGGAGCTCAGCATCAATTAATGGCAATCGCTTACCAACCGCTGAAGAAGAAACCACCAGCCGCGCTACCGCATTTGATTTTTTCCCAAGTGAACTTATTGAATTTGTTGAAGTATCTAAAGCCATCACACCGGATATGGAAGGTGATGCAATTGGTGGTAACGTTAATTTCATTACCAAAAAAGCCCCTGACGAATTTACTTTAAATACCAATATCGCGCTGGGCGCAAATGAACTTGCCGAAGGCACTAACTACTCTGCGAGTGTGCTATATGGCGACCGTATCGCCGATGACAAACTCGGTTATCTAATTAATGCCACGGCTTGGAAACGTGATTGGGCGACGGATAACTTTGAACCTCGTCGCGGAAATGATGGTATTGGTATTCGTCGTTTAGAGCTTAGAGACTATACAGGCACACGCGAAACCTACGGTTTAAATGGCTCTTTAGAGTATACCTTAGATCAGGGTAAAGTCAGTGCAAGCGCAATGTACGGTACCTTAATCGACGATGAAACCCATTACAAACATCGTATGCGTTTTGACAAAGACCGCGTTGAAGTGCAGCACATTCGTAATGAACTTATCACCGAAATGCGTGGCGGTGAGCTTGCTGGTGAACATTATTTTGGTTTTGATAAAACACTTTCTTGGTCACTGTCGAGTTACGAAAATGAATTCCGCTACGGCGATATGCCAAATGGTGAAGACAACAGTTACTTTGTTGTACGCTTTGACCAAAAGAACGTTGGCTATGTTGGCCTTGAAGACCGTGGCACAGGTAAAAACTATGCCTACAACGAAGTGGACGGCGGCAGTGACCCATGGAATGCCATCAGTAACCACTTGCCAAATGGCTTTCAAATGTCACCGAGCGATACCAAGCTTGCATGGGTAGAGCTCTACAAAGTATTCGTTAATGAAAAAGACAAAATCGTTTTCAGCAGTGATTTTGACTGGCAACTAGATAACAGCTTATTACTTAAATTCGGTTTGAAGTATCGTGATAAAGAACGCGTTGCCGAATTTGCTGATGAATTTTACGCATGGGATAGTGAGAACTACGGCGATGCGCCTACCCTTGCTGACTTTGCGTTAAGCGACCAACCAGGTCGAAATGATTACTTGAACGAACTCAGCATTGATTACGCAAGCCAGTTCTCTCAAGTGGCTTCCACGGATGCGTTAGCACAGTTTTGGACACAAAACCGCAATAAATTTAAGCTCGATGCTGGTGAATCAGCGCTTATTTCAAATGGTGGCGCCCTTGGTCGTAACTTTGATGTAAACGAGCAACATGCCAGTATTTACGGTATGGCAACATGGCAAGCAAATGCACAAATCGAAATACTTGGTGGCCTGCGTTTAACCCAAACCGATACCGAAGTATCGGGCTTTACCTACCTTGCCGATCAAGACAAAGTGGTTGAAAGTAAAGCCGAGAATGATTATCTCTCTGTGCTGCCATCGCTCCATATCACTTATAAAATGAGTGATATGACCAATTGGCGTTTAGCACTCACGCGCACCTTTGCCCGTCCGGATTTTGGCTCATTATCGCCAGGTGCAACTTACCTAGAAGCAGATAACCAACTGTTTTCAGGTAACCCTGAACTTGACCCAACCTATTCAAACAACATTGATGTCATGTTTGAACATTACTTTGACCGCCTTGGTTTAGTGTCAGCCGGCGCGTTCTATAAAGATATTGAAGATCCTATTTTCCAAAGCAGTTCCATTGGCAGTTACAACGGCCGTGAAGGCGTTAATTTAATTCGCCCAGAAAATGGCGACAATGCATCGTTAATAGGATTAGAACTTGCGTTTAATCGTGATTTTGGCTTTATTGCGCCAAACCTTGAGAACTTTGGTGTAATGGCAAATGTGACCTTTATGGATTCAGAAATGACCATTCCAGAACGCAATGACGTCGTTAGCATCCCTCGCCAAGCCAATGAATTATTTAACATTACCCTTTACTACGACAACACCTTCTTTGCTGCGCGCTTAGCTGTGAACCACAAAGGCGAATACATTGAAGAACACGGCAGTGATAAACAAAGCGACAGTTACTACGGTGACTATACCAGCGTTGATTTTACTACCTCGTATCAAATTAATGACGATGCCATGGTTTACCTTGAGCTTAATAACTTAACGAACGAACCCTTAATGTATTACCAAGGTCAGCAAGGTCGCCCATTGCAAGTTGAATATTACGGTATTCGCGGCATGCTCGGCCTTAATTATCGTTTTTAACGAATGTTCTAACGAACATTTTTAACGCGAACGAGCTAACAGGGGTAAGGGTGCATCACAGTGCAAACTTAACCCCTCAAGTTACACATTAAGTTCACATAACACTATCACAATGGGTCCCCGAATAAATTGCCCTAAATTAACACTGATTTGTTGATAGTACCGAGGTTGCAAAGCAGCTGCTTTGCACCCTTTTTCACACGCAGTCGAGACGTATTATGTTGTTTAAAAATGCTAACTGGTTACAAAAGACACAAGGCCCCGCATTCGTATTATTCGCAGCCTCCGCTGCCTTTATGACTTATTTTTGTATGTACGCATTTCGAAAGCCATTTGCCGCATCAAGCTATCTTGCATTTGAGCAAGAAAACTGGCTTGTAAGCTTTAAAGTGGCGCTGGTATTAAGCCAAGTATTTGGTTACATGCTAGCAAAATTTATCGGTGTAAAAGTGATTTCCGAAATGCAATCGGATCAGCGAGCTAAAGCCATCATTTTAATGATCTTAGGCGCAGAGCTCTCGCTGGTGTTATTTGCACTATTGCCAATTGGCCTTAACATTATTTGCCTATTTTTTAATGGTTTATCTCTTGGCATGATTTGGGGGGTCGTCTTTAGTTATTTAGAAGGCAGACGCACCACCGAAATCCTCGGTGCAATTTTAAGTATCACCTTTATTTTATCATCCGGTGTTGTGAAAACCGTTGGCCGCTTTATTACCAACAACCTAGGCGTTTCAGAGTTATGGATGCCTGCCCTAACAGGCCTACTCTTCTTACCCTTATTATTGCTCAGTGTTGTGTGCTTAAACGCCATTCCAAAACCTGATCAAAGCGATATTGCTGCTAGGCAAAAACGCACACCAATGGATGGCAAAGCACGGTTTAATTTCTTTAAACAATATTGGTTTGGTATTACAGCGCTCGTTTTAAGCTTTTTACTTTTCACAGGCTTTCGCGACTTTTTAGATAACTTTCAAGCAGAACTGTGGATGGCGTTAGGTTATGGAGAAGAGCCAACCATTTTTGCTTACGCAGGCATTCGCATTTCATTTATCGTGCTGATTGCCCTTGCCATGATGGTACTAATTAAAAACAACAAAACCGCGTTTTTAGTCAATCATGGTTTTATCTTATTTGGTACATTGTTACTTGGTGCCAGCACTTATGGCTTTGAATTAGGCATCTTAGATGCAAAAGCCTGGATGGTGCTACTTGGCGCAGGGCTTTATATCGCGTATATCCCCTACAACTGCTTTTTATTCGACCGCATGATTGCCGCCGTGGGCGGTGTTGCCAATGTGGGTTTTCTACTCTATTTAGCTGATTCTGCTGGGTATATCGGCTCGGTCAGTATTTTGCTGTATCGCACCTTTGCTGAGCCAGAGCTGTCATGGCTGAGCTATTTTATTGCTACCAGTTACTGGATCTGTGCGGTTGCAAGTGTATTGGTCATCAGTTCCCTTTGCTACTTCAGCATTATTTTATCTAACAAATACACCTCTAAACGAGCACTTAATGCTAAGTCGCTCGCACCAACTCATTAAGGACTTTTTATGAAACAAGTAGAAGCGCTTATTCTCGACTGGGCTGGCACCGTTGTTGACTATGGCTCAATTGCACCCACTACCATCTTTGTTGAAGCGTTTAAATCGGCTTATGATTTTGACATCACGCTCGAAGAAGCACGAATTCCAATGGGCATGGGTAAATGGGATCACATCGAATCACTTGGCAAGCTCGACACTGTTAATCGCCGTTGGTGTGAACAATTTGGTACGGCAATGACCACCGAACAAATTGACCATATTTATCAAACATTTATGCCGCTACAAAAAGCCAAAGTTGCGGATCGTTCAGCACCTATCGAAGGAGTGCTACCAGTGATACAACGCTTACAAGCAAAAGGAGTTAAAATAGGCAGCTGTTCAGGCTACCCGCGCGAAGTAATGACCGAACTTGAAATTGCCGCAGCTGAACATGGCTATCGCCCTGATTACTGTGTGGCAAGTGACGAGTTGACTGTGGGCTCTCGCCCTGGACCTTGGATGGCACTGGAAAATGTTAACAAGCTGGCAATCAATTCTGTCAATCACTGTGTAAAAGTCGATGACTCAATTCCCGGTATTTTAGAAGGGTTAAATGCGGGCATGTGGACAGTCGGTGTGGCACTGACGGGCAACGCTGTGGGCAAAAGTGAAGAAGAGTGGAAAGCATTATCAGCAAGTGAACAAAGCGCTTTATCACGCGAAGCATATGCCCAATTATCAAGTGCAGGTGCTCATTTCGTGATTAATAGTTTAGCCGATATTGAACCGGTTCTTTTTGAGATTAATGCACGCTTAGCAAGAGGCGAACGCCCATAATGACGTATCAACCCTTTTGGTTTGATCAAGCTATGGCTGAAGAAACAATCTCTGTTTCTTCGGCTAGTATTGATGAAAACCCTTATGACATTGCGATTATTGGTGGCGGATTTACCGGACTTTGGACGGCAATCACCCTTAAACAGCGCTCAGCAAACACGCGTATTGTGATCCTTGAAAAAGATTTATGTGGCCAAGGGGCTTCTGGTCGAAATGGCGGCGCCATGCTGACGTGGTCAACAAAGTATTTAAGTTTGAAAAAACGCTTTGGTGAGTCACAAGCCAAGTGGCTAGTGCAACAATCTGAAAACGCCGTTCATGCAATATCCAAATTCGCAAAAGAGCACAATATTAACTGTGATTTACGTGTTGATGGCTGTTATATCACTGCATCCAATACTGCGCAGCAAGATGTGCTTGCACCCTGTCTTAATGCCCTTGACGCTGTTTCGCTTAATCAATGGCAAGTTGTAAATAAAGAGCAGCTAAAACATACTGGATCACGGCAGAATCAACAGGCGCTCTTTTCACCTCACGCTGGCAGTGTGCAACCGGCTAAACTGGTTCGTGGGCTACGCCGTATTGCCATTGAAATGGGCATAGTCATAAGTGAATCTACCCGTTATATTTCCCACGCAAAGGCAAGCGCACCACAAAACGAGACTATTAGCGTTTGTTATAGCGATAAAAGTCAGTCAATAAAAACCCTTAAAACTGAAAAATTGTTATTTGCTGTCAATGCCTGGTTACCAGAGTTAATGCCGCAATTTTCGCGCAATGTCGTATTGGTATCATCCGATATGGTGATTACTAAACCGATGCCTGAAAGGTTAAAAACACTTAACCTTAACCATGGTGCAGCAGTTATCGATTCGCGTATCTTTGTTAATTATTACCGCACAACAATCGATGGCCGTTTAATGCTCGGTAAAGGCGGTAACTATTTTAGTTTTGCCAATCAGATGAGTGATAAATTCAACGCACCCAGCCAATATCAAGCTGAGTTACAACATTCACTTAATTATTTCTTTGGCGATCATGGCTTTGAAATTGACCGCACCTGGACAGGCCCATCGGATCGCAGCGTAAGCGGCTTTCCATTTTTCCAAGAGTGCGATAAAAATGTAGTGGTTGCAGCAGGTTACTCGGGTAATGGTGTGGTGCAATCGTATTTAGGCGGGCAAATCCTCGCGTCTATGCTTTTAAATACGAACGATGAATGGCAAAAGTGTGGCCTTGTAAACCAAAACCTTGAACGTTTTCCCATCGAGCCCTTTCGAACACTTGGCGCTTATGTTATTCGCAACGGGATCAGGCGAAAAGAGCGTGCGGAGGATAACAATTTAGCGCCATCTAAACTCGATAATTACTTAGCTAAGCTTTCCGGTACTGCTGCAAAAGCAGATACAAATTAACGCGCGATTCATACGCTTGACATATTTCTTAGGCCTAATAGCATAGGCCTCGTTTTCTGCAGATTTTAAAAGCCGCTTTCTATGTTGCTATATCAAAAAATACAAAATTATATTCAAACACATATCGCCAGTGGTGAACTTGCTATTGGTGATAAACTGCCATCTGAGCGCACGCTGCAAGAACACTTTAACTCTACTCGTATTACTGTGCGTGAAGCATTAAACCGCCTCGAAGCACAAGGCTTAATTTACAGCCAAAAACGTCGCGGCTGGTTTGTTACACCCAATAAACTCAAGTGGCGACCTGCAACTAAGGTTAATTTTTATCAATTAGCGCAAGAGCAAGGCTTTACGCCAAACACCCATGTATTGAGTATCGATAAACAAGAAAATGTGTCGCTTAACCAGCACTTTAGTGGGGATACGTTATATAAAATCGAGCGTGTTCGCAGCCTTGATGGCCGACCAATTATGTTTGAGCAGATTAACTGCGATGCCAGCCGTTTTGATGATTTAGAATCACAACCGCTCAATGGCTCAATCACCACTATTATGACCTCACATTTTCATGTGGATATTAACAACGAAGAATGCGTAATAAGTGTTACCGTTCTGCCAGATGATGTTGCCAAAAGCCTTGAAAAAAATAGTGGCGCGCCGTGTTTAAAAGTGATTCGTCAGCGTTATGAAACAAGCGGTATTTTAATCGATTACAACATTGAATACTGGTTACACGATGCCATTGAAATGATTGTAATTGGCCAATAAAAACTAACGCGTAGGGCTGAGTTTACACTCTTTTTTCTTTAAATTTTAAGCGCTAACATTTTAACTATGCTGGATTTTTACTAAACTCAGAGCATTAATTATTGTGCGGCAGAATGAATGAGCATCAGTTACCAAGAAGCAGTGGGTGTGAGTACCACCATCGAGATCATCGCCTGCATTTTCGCGCTATTTATTTTGCGCTCTGTAATGAAAGACAACAAAGAAACCCCCTATCTTTTTGGTTACTTTATTAGCTCATTACTTTTCTTTTATTTTCTCAATAAATCGACCTTAGAGATTGGCAACACAGGTTGGTACATTGAAGACCTTTTTGGCACTATTACCTCTTTATTTTTTGGCTTAACTATCTGTAAAAAAGGCCATAGTGACGGGCTTTGCAAATTGCTTATTGGTGCATTTGTTATTTTTATTTGTTCAATTCCCTTCATTGAAAATCATGTAAATTACACTATGACCTTTTCGGCATTATGTATTTTATTAGCATTTGTCAGCCTTATCAGTGCGGAAAAGCTTAATCAAGCGGATAAAGGCTTGGCTATATTTATCGCAATTTCGCTCATCGTAATCACCTATGAATTAAGCGCAATCCCAAGCAGCATTAGCCGTGTTGATTATTACAAGTCTGACTTTTACTACCCTCTTGTATATTTTTCATCACTTATTTTGGTACTTACAGTATTTATCTTCACCAGCCAACTTATCAACCTGACCAGTAAGTACAAAACGCTTGCTACCAAAGACGCGTTAACAGGCTTATATAATCGCACAGCGGTTTACAATCTTGTTAATAATCAATTGGCATTAGCCAAGCGCAATAAGCAAACATGCTCGGTGGTAATGTTAGATATTGATCACTTTAAAAAAGTGAATGATCAACATGGCCACCAACAAGGAGATGATGCAATTAAGCTCGTTGCAGAACAAATACAATACTGCACACGCGAATACGACATTAGTTGTCGTTATGGTGGTGAAGAGTTTTTTATTTTTTTAACTAATACTGATAGTAACGCTGCCTTTCAAATTGCAGAACGCATTCGTCATGCGGTAACCGAACAGTCAAAAGATAAACTATATGGACCATTAACCATTAGTGTGGGGTTAACTCAATTTCAAGAAGCTAATTCTTTAGACGAAAATATCGATATCGCTGATAAGGCACTTTATGCCTCAAAACAAGCGGGACGCAATCAAACAACCGTAAGTTAACAAGCAAAAGGTAATAGTGTTTGGCTATTACCTTTTGACCTATTAAAGCGATTTTTTATTTTTCTAACCAAAATCGACTGCGCTCTATTGCGCTAAGTAGTTGGTCAATATCATCAGGGTAAATTTCGCCAATATTGCCAATACGAAAGCAATCGGCATCAGATACTTTCCCTGGATAAATAACAAACCCTTGCTCTTTTAACGCACTGTAAAATAGGTCAAAGTTATATTGATTACTCTTTGGTGAATAAAACGAGGTGATAATCGGCGAATGAAGCTCTTTCGCTAGCAAGGTGGTAAAACCAAGTGCTTGCATACCATCAACTAAACGCTGTTGATTTGTTTTGTAGCGGTTATAGCGGGCTTTTACACCACCTTCCTCTTCTAGTTCCAAAAGCGCTTGATGGAAAGCTCTTACCACATGAGTCGGTGACGTGAAACGCCACTTACCATTGTGTTCTTCCATGGTTTTCCACTGCGCGTACAAATCTAAGCTAAGTGAACGTGCAATACCTTGGCATTTTTCAATAATTGCCTTTTTAACAATCACAAAACCAAAACCCGGTACACCTTGAATACATTTATTAGCAGAGCTTATAAGCACATCTATGTTTAGTTCAGCCATATCAAGCTCAATACCACCAAAGCTGCTCATTGCATCTAATATAAAGGTTTTATTGTATTTTTTAGCAAGGGCGCCCATTTCTGCAACCGGGTTAAGCATGCCTGTTGTGGTTTCGCAGTGCACCATTGCAATATGAGTAATATCACTTTGCGCTTGTAATTGCTCTTCAACCTCTGCCATATCTGGCAGCTGAGTCTCATTTAAATTAAGCACTATTGCATTGATATTTAGGTACTTTGCTATTTCAGCGATGCGCTTACCATAAGCGCCATTATTGATAATAAGCAGTTTATCGGTATTTTTAATTAAACTGCCAAGTGCTGATTCAACGCTTGCAGTGCCACTACCTTGCATTAATACACTGGTATAATCGTGAGTGTTACTCGCAAGTGCGGTGAGTTTTGCACGGATCGCCTCTACAATCTCAATGTTATAGTCGTCATCCCAAGTACACCAATCCTTTAGCATAGCCTGCTTAACTGTCTCGCTGGTAGAAAGTGGGCCCGGCGTCAATAACAAGTATTCATTCATTTCATCTTTTCCAATCTGGTATAGTCCAGATTATTTAATCACAAAAAATTGTATGGAATTATGAAACTTCAATGACAAATATTTGTAGTTATTGCTTTGGTAATCAACTTACTCAGCTTTTAACTGCGCAAATTGCCCATTAGTGATTTTAAGAAGATCAGTGGCACTTAATTCAACTTCAAGACCGCGACGCCCTGCACTGATATAAATGGTTGATTGCGCTTTAGCTGATTCATCAAGCAGGGTTTTAAGGCGCTTTTTTTGGCCTAGCGGACTCACTCCACCTAAAACATACCCTGTAGCACGTTCTACATCTAACGGATCGGCCATTTTTGCTTTTTTTGCTTTACTCGCCTTCGCCACAGCTTTTAGATTTAATTTTTGATCAACGGGAATAATCGCAACCACTAAATCGCCACTATCAAGGTTAGTGACTAAGGTTTTAAATACTTTCTCTGTAGCTACACCTAATTTTTCACTTGCTTCTAAACCGTACGATGCTGCATTACTGTCGTGTTCGTACTGGTGCACAGAAAATCCAACTTTGGCTTTTTCTAACGCTTTAATTGCTGGCGTCATGGTATTAGTTATTAAAATTAACGATATAAACAGCTTATATAAGCCATATCAAAAGAAAAGATATTTTTCAGGCAAAGATATAAATAGTGCGACCGTAAAAGTATTCATGTCCAACAAAAAATAGTTCAGGCCGCACTAGGGAGGGTTGATTTGGGATTATCCTGTGAATTTGGCAAATTCTTGTGGGCTTAATTCGCCATTATTATCACGGTCTAAATGTGTAAATTGTTCAAGTAGTGTGTGATTAATTTTGGCTTCTTCTAAACTAATGGTGCCGCTGTTGTCATAATCGAACAAAGCAAACTCTTCATCTGCAACGGCTTTAACTGTGACAAATAACATTACATACATTGATATAGCGAGAATAACTGCCTTTTTCATTTCACATACTACTCTTTGAATTAAAAAAAGTCGGACTCACTCGGCATACTGATTGACAAGGAGTAAAGTAAGCCCGACTGTAAAACGGATATCTAGAGCCTTAAACGTTATGACGCTTTAAAGTTAGCAAATTCTTCCTTGCTTAATTCGCCATTACTGTCTGCATCTAAGTCTTTAAACTGGTGAACTAAAGATACATTTTGCATCGCTTCTTCTTTGCTAATAGTGCCGCTGTTATCAACATCTAATGTTGCAAAGTCGTCTGCTGCAATAGCTGAGAATGAACTTGCGATAACAAATACTGACATAACTAATTTTTTCATTTTTTAACTTCCTTCATCTTCACTTTGGGTATCTAAACTGGTTTGAAAGTATCGAACTTTCGATTGGCGATTACTCGCCTTTAAAAGAGGCAAACTCGTCTTTGCTTAACTCGCCATTGCCATCAGTATCAAGAGATTTGAATTGCTCAGAAAGTGCTTCGTTTGTAGCCGCTTCTTCAATGCTAATTGCACCGTTACCATCAACATCAAATGATGCGAAATCATCAGCTGCAACTACTGAAAATGAACTTGCAACTACCATTACTGACATTACTAATTTTTTCATTTTAATTTCCTTTCATCTTTACTTTTGGGTATTCAAATAAATTGGAAAGTAGCGCACTTCCCCATTGTTTTAATTTATTCGCCTTTAAAGGCTGCAAACTCTTCTTTACTTAGCTTTGCGTCTTCATTAACGTCTAGCTCTTCGAATGCTGCTGATAAGATGCTGTTCACACCCGCTTCTACTTCAGAGATATAGCCATCATTATTTAGGTCTAATTCACTGAATAAAGTGCTTGCTTGAGTGTTAAGTGCTGCTACACCAAGAACCGCTGTTACATATGCAATTGCTCTGATCTGCATTGGTATTTCCCCCTAAATTGGAAATCGATTAATTTTTGCTTAACCCAAAATACATTTGTTAAGCTTGTTAGCGTTTTATGCTTTCGCACTGACAACTAGGATATTCCAACTTTGGTGCCAACTTTGAAAAAACCATTAAAAACAATGCTTTATATTTTAAATTTGCGAAATCATCTAAAAACCAGCTTAAAATGTGTTGCCAAATAGCAACACATCTAATTCTTGATAAATTAAATACATAAAAATCAATAAGTTAAAATGTTGCCAATTTGCAACAATACAATCAGTAAGGTGTGATTTATGTATCAAGTTATGTTCATTTGGTGACCATTTAATAAGGTTTTTTTAGTGAAACAATTTTTTTCTCAGTCTTTACAAAAACAAGCGCTAGTAGCCATGCTGGTGGGGGTATTACCGATTGTTTTTTTAACCCTTTGGTATGCGCAAAGCATCTCTTACCACCAACAAGAAACCCTTTCAATATATGATGAAAATCAACAACTTATACTTGATTATAATTATATAAAAAGCGATGTAAGTGGGATTGAAAAAGCACTCAAAAACAATCAATTGTTAGAAAGCGATCAGTTACAAGAATCGATCGATCAAAAATGGCAGAACACACAAAAACGCATCGAAATTTTAAAAATAAAACTGCAGAGCAGTGATTTTGTTGCAAAATGGCAACAAACCATAAAAATTGATGTCGAAAGCGCCGAAGAATTTGCAAATCTAGTGACTCAATTAAAACAATTTGATGATCTATTTGACCGAACCCTTGATAACCGATTAGCAAAAAAGAATGCACAGTTTAAAGACTTACAAACTGAGTTTTTAATTGGCTTAATTATTTTACTGCCAGTGCTTGTGATTATTAGTTCGTTTTTAATTTTTAGAATATGCCGTCAATTAGATCAGGTTGAGACTGTGGTTTCTGAGGTAGGCCGAGGCCAACTTGATACACCGGTGCAACTATCTGGTAGCCACGAACTAAAACAGTTAGGTAGAAGGCTTGATTGGCTAAGGTTAGAACTTAAACGCGTGCAACAACAAAAAGAAACATTTTTGCGGCATGTGACCCACGAGCTAAAAACCCCTCTCGCCTCCATAAATGAAGGCAGTAGCTTATTAAATAGCCGGTTACTTGGTGATGTAACCGAAAAGCAAAGCCGTATTTTAACTATTGTGCAGCAGTCAGTAGAGAAATTGGCACGCATGATTGATGATCTTTTAAACTACAGTGCAGCGAGCCACCCTGATGGATTACAGCAACTAACTCAGTTATCTACTCTTGAAGAAGAAATTAATCGTCATTTAAGTGATACCATAGAAAGAAGTAATGTTAGTTTGTATTGGCATATCACTGCTAATTGCAAAGTGCCTTATTTGCCCTGCAAATTAATCCTTACTCAGTTAGTAAGTAATGCATTAATACATGCAAGCAGTTCCGTTAATGTTTACATTAAGCAAAATAACAATACCATTGAGCTTAACGTGACAGACGATGGTGCTGGCATACAACATGATGAAGCACATTTATTATTTCAACCGTTTTATCAAAGTGAACACAGTCAAAACAATCAGGGCTCGGGCCTTGGTTTAGCGATTGTTTCTGAGTGCGTTAAGCAGCTAAAAGGCGATGTTAAATGGCTAGAAAACACAGCTGGCGCAAGTATATTAATCACTTTTCCGCGACAATTATGATCATTAAAAATATATTATTAATTAGTTTTATCGCGCTTATCTCAGCCTGCTCATTAACCGAAGAGCCCGTAGAGAAGCCAATTGAGACAAAGCAACTAACGCATCAACCTATCACACAAGTGATGCAAGCATTTTTAAGTGTGTGCGAAAATAACCAACCTTCAGCTGTTATCGAAAATGCAGAAATTGCGCAGTTTATTAGTGACTACTGTGAAACTGACTCAACTAATAAACAGCTAAAACTTATTAGTGATATTGAAAATCAAGCGATTTGGCCTAGCGACTATCAAATTTGGTTTGCATCTTTAACATGGCATACCGAGAATTTACGCAAACAAAAAATCACCAATTTTTATTCTGATTCAAAAGCACAAAAACACGAACAACAACTTTTAGAATTGCAAAAACAACTAATTGAATTAAAACAAAAATTAGTTGATATTGAAAAACAGCGCCTAGAAAGCTCTCTTTAAAGGAATATTATGAACAATCATGCTTTATCCGCCAGCTTGTTACTTGTTGATGATGACACTGCACTTGCAGAGCTGTTAGCAATCCGTTTAGAGAGCCATGGTTATCAGGTGACCGTTGCAGAAAATGGCAACCAAGCGCTTGCGATATTAAAGCAAACAGCCATAGATTTAGTGATAACTGATTTCAAAATGGCCAATATGGATGGATTTGCACTTAATCAAGAAATTAAGAAATTTTATACTGGCTTACCTGTCATTATGATGACTGCTCATGGCTCAATACCTGATGCAGTCGATGCAATGCACCAAGGATTTGTCAGCTTTTTAACCAAGCCAATCGACAGTCAACAAATGTTGGACGTGATTGAAAAAACGCTTGAAGGTAAAGTAACACAGCAAGTAGGTGTTGAGCCTAATAACTTCCATGGCTTGTTATATCAAAGCGAGAAAATGCATCAATTGGTGCAACAAATTAAAGCGCTTGCCAACAGTAAAGTAAACATTCTTATTCAAGGGCAAAGTGGCAGTGGTAAAGAAGTTGCAGCAAAAGCCATTCACCTAGCCAGTGAGCAAGCGAATGGCCCTTTTATCGCAATAAACTGTGGTGCTATGCCAGGGCATTTACTAGAATCTGAACTTTTTGGTCATACAAAAGGGGCGTTTACAGGTGCAGTTAGTGATAAACAAGGCCTTGTGCAAGCAGCCAATGGCGGTACCCTGTTTTTAGATGAAATTGGCGATATGCCGCTCGATTTACAGGTAAAATTGCTGCGCGTATTACAAGAAAAGAAAGTTCGCCCAGTCGGCAGCCAATTAGAGCAAGACGTTGATATACGTGTTGTTTCAGCCAGTCATAAAAACATTGTACAAGCGGTTAAAGATAACCAATTTCGTGAAGATTTATATTATCGCCTTAATGTGGTGTCTATCACCTTACCAAGTTTAAAAGAACGCCTTGATGATATTCCATTGTTAGCAACGCGTTTTTTAAACAAACTCACCAATGATGATAAACAATTTAATCCGCAAAGTATTACACGCTTATTAAGTTATGATTGGCCAGGCAATGTACGTCAGCTCCATAATATTGTGGAGCATTGTATTGCCATTAGCGCTGGCAAAATCATAACCGAAGACGTAGTTGCAAAAGCCCTACCCGACTCAAATGAAACACATAATGCGTTTGTTGGCTTAAACGAGGCAAAACGTCAGTTTGAGTATGACTACATTCAAAAGGTGTTAGCACTTTCAGGCGGAAATGTGTCAGAAGCTGCAAAACTTGCACAACGCAATCGTTCAGACTTTTATAAGCTGATGAAAAAACACGAAATAAATAATGAATAGTGCGTTAAACTTCGTCAGTGAGAAGTGCTTATTTTGCTTGTAGCTTTAATCTATTCTGACTAAATTGTTGATGGATTTCTAAAACGTTCAAACTTAAGCTAACAAAGTAAGTCAAAAAATTACATTTAATAAGGGATAATAATAAATAATGGAATATACACCTGACTTTTCTAAATACACTTATGAAGAATTACTTGATGCAAAAGCCCATATTGACAGACAGGCTTATCCTGACAGATACGAAACCATAATCAAGCTATTAGATGACCCTTGTCATAAACAAAACTTTGAAAAAGATCTAACGGAAAGACTTGATACTAAATACTCTACTTTTTGGCCTCGCTTTTGGGCTGCTTTAATAGATGGTTTATTATTCGCTGTCATCTTATACATTGAATGTTTACTATTTGGTGTTGAATACGATTCTAGAGACAGGTTTCTTCAAGCTTTAAATGGGTTGCAATTTTCGTTATATGCAATTGTGATGCACGGTATGTTTGGTCAAACTCTCGGGAAAATGATAACTCAAGTTAAAGTGTTGAATAATGAAACTGAAGATAAAATTAATCTTCTCCAAGCACTACGAAGAGAATCAGTTTCATTGGCCTTAAATGCTTCTTGGGTAATCATGTTAATAACTATTGCCACCATTTATGAAATGACGGGTTCTATTCCTGAGGGTTTAGCATATGGCGTAATTGCATTTGGCATTATTGCCTTAATTTGGGGTATATCTGAATTCATCACCATGCTATTTAATAAAAAACGAAGGGCATTGCATGATTTCATCGGTAAAACAGTTGTAGTTCGAATATAAATTAATATATGTGCTGAATAGTAATAATGAACCCAATAAAAGTTATTCGTGAAAACACTCACAAATTAACTGACTTACCAAACATAGGTAAAGCAAGTGCTTTAGATCTTGAATTATTAGGGATTAAAAGCCCTGAAGATCTTATTGGGCAAGACCCTTTTGAAATGTATGAGAGACTATGCGCCATAACTAACACGAGACACGACCCATGTGTTATCGATGTGTTTATGTCAATTACAGACTTTATGAATGGTGCAGAAGCCAAACCTTGGTGGGATTATACACCTCAACGAAAGCGCATTTTAAGTGATAATTAACCAAGCCAAATAACATGTAATACTGATATGGATTTATGTATTTTCTTAACTAAATCAAATGGAAGTAAAGCCGTGTATATTATAAAAGCTGCTTTAATTTCCTTTATTAGTGCATTAAGCGTTGCATTAATTGTTACCCAACTATTTGATTTCAGTTCATACTACGATACAGACGAATCCGATGAAGCGTGGCGATTAATCGACTTTTTTGGATTTGTGGTATTTGCCCCACTCGCTGAAACACTGTTAATGTTTCCAATTCTCAAAATTATCAAACGCTTCACAAATAATTTTTGGACAATTGTATTTATCAATGCTTTAGTTTGGTCTTGCTTACATTCACTTTCAATGCCAGTTTGGGGGATATTTACTTTTTTCCCGTTTGTTGTTTTTACAGTTGCTTTTTTAACTTGGGAAACGCATTCTAAAAGATTAGCTTTTTGCATAACAGCGTGTATTCATACATTACATAACTTGCTAGCTTGTATGCTGGGGTTACTCGCCAGTTTTTAAATAAGTAACGTTTATATTTTATAAATAATGGTTTAGTGTGGTTACTTTAAACCAATTCAAGAAATGCAATGGAGATGCACATGAAGTACTTACCTGCGATTATTTGTGGTGTATTGCTATGGTTAACACTGCAAATTATCTTTTCTTTTTCGGCGAATTACAGCCCTATCAATGATTTTTTAAATTCTCAGCCAAATATAGGTGCTAACAGTGCTGAGTATATCTGGTTAGGTGTGCACGATACCTTTATTAAATTAATCTTATGCTTTGGCTTTTTAATCGGATATAAAACGCTTTGCAAAAAATATCCTTTTAATTTCACAAGCGCGCTAGTCATACAACTTCCCTCACTGCTGATGGTGTTACTTATGACTTTTAACGCAGTAACGTTAGGGAATAATTCAAGCATTACAACTTACTATGGGATGGTTGATGCTATTGGTGTTTTAATCACAGCCGCGGGTGTATTACTAGTGTACTGGATGATTAGTTTGATTGATAAAAAACCTACGATTCCAGCAGTTTAATTATTGATATTTTATAGTTACTACAGTAGTTTGCTGTGGATAATCTAAATAATGTTAAGGATAACAATGTCTAATGTATTGCAAATACTGAAAGCACAAGATGAACAGTTTAATTTACGACTTTCAGTGATACTCACTTTTTTTACAGTAGCAATTTCATTTTTTGTAATTGGTTTTATGTATGCTCAGGTGCCCCAACTAGCCCTTTTAATTAAACTAATTTTGGCTTTAGGCATTCCAAACGCAGCTTTGGTCTTTTATATTTATAAACAACTTAATGCTGTAAGCAAAATATAATTAAGTAGATTACAATATTTTAATAATCTTATAAAAAACAGATGAATAGTAAATAACACTAAATTTGATTGTTTACCAACAACCAAAGTTCAAAGTCTTCTTTTGATGTGTATATTCTATTTTAGATAAAACAATCTGTTCGAGCATATCATTTAAAACTCTATCAAAAATGGTTTCCCATTCATGCAATAAATTCTCATGAAAGTAAATTTTGATACCAATTCCGCGATGACATTCATTTTGCATATTATTACCACCATAGCTTTCTTTTGGCCACGCTTTGCTAGGCAAAACAAACTCAATAATACACTCTGTTCTTTTTATTTTGTTTGATAATGCTTTTTTGCATTCTATTTGCAAAGGTAAACCGCTAGGCGCTAATTTGTAATGAATATCTACTTGATAGAAGTAATTTACTCTATTTGGATTTGTACCTGTTGCTAAAACATATCTTTGTAGATATTTAATTGGTTGTTCCGTTGTCAAAATTTTTTTTGCATAAGCAAAACTATTATGAATAGGATGCGAATAATCTTTAATATTAGACTCAGCGCTGTAATCAGATACATTAACGTGAATTATTTTATCCGAGTAATTATTTTTAAACTCAGAAATATTTTTTTTGTTTCTACCTTCAAATTTTGGCCAGAATACATGATATGCGAAAGAATCCCATACCTCCTCTGCCCATGGTTGATAAGTATGAGACACATTAATCAATCTATTCCTTGGTACAGAAAAGAAAGTATTGGATGATCTTAATTGAATTATAATCAGCTCATCGCTTTCGTTTTCATACCATTCACTAGCTGTAAAATAGATTTCTGTAGGTTCTAATAAATTTCTTACTTTTTGAATGAGATCTGTTTTAATCCAAACATAACAAACGAAAAATAAGAACAAAATGCAGTAAAATAAGATTCTCACTAGGTGTTGCATATTATATACAAAACTAGAGTCTAACATATTTAGATTAGAGGTAGTTTTATATTTACTGTAAACCCCGATTACAGTTTAAGAGTTTTTGCAAAACCCAATGCCAACAATATAGTGAGCGTCCAGCTAAAAGTCTTTAAATACCTTGCTAAATAGCATTTTCAAATTGCGGCATCGCTATTAAATCAACTTTATCTAATGCTTGATCAATTTGACTCTCAGGATAAATCCAATAATGCCGGTTTGAGCGCGAAGCCATCAGCACATAACCTTCGATAAATTGCTTAATTTTTATAGCATGATCGTTAATGATAAACACCACATTTGTGGACTTACTTGATGAAATCGAAACAGCAAATTTTGCAAACTCTTCATGATCAGACAATGAACCTTCAATGCTATCAACACAGCGTAAATCATGTAGGTAATTAATATTGCGTTTGAATGTTGGTTGAAGGCTAATTCGTTTAAATTCATTTAAATAACTCGGTAAAGTTAAAGCGCCACTTGACTGAGTAACAACTATGTTTTTTTCCGGTAGTATTTTAAATTTAAATTCGTAAGCACTCATAAACAAAATTAGTTAACGGGTTATACAATTAACTATATATGCTTAAAATCGAATGATACAAATACGATACCCTGTATTTAGTTTAATAAGCATTCCGTGACTTAAAGATTTAATTAAACAAGTCACGGAAAAGTTTTTGAGGTGCTTTACTTAAAGAGTATGTGGTTTAACAAATTCACCTGCTAACACACCATTATAATTACCGTCTTGAACCACATATTGACCATTTATAAACACGTCATTGAAGCCAGTTGATAATATATTCCATTGTTTAAAGCTTGCATTTACCTTGACAGAAGTAGGCTCAAAGATAATTAAATCAGCATTTAAGCCAAGTCTGATAGCACCTCTATCGTCAATATTTAATGCGTTAGCAGTTGCAGTAGTACTTTGAAATAGAAATGTTTCTAAAGTCATCAGCTGCTGTTCAAGAACATAGGTTTTAAGTTTTTTAGGAAAACTGGCATATTTACGTGGATGACCATTACTCCCATCTGATGAAGTAACAACCCAAGGCTTAACCATAAAGTTTTTCACGTCTTGCTCTAACATATTAAAGGATGCAACTTTAACAACAGGCCCTTTTGCTAATTCTATCACTGTATCAGCTGGGCTTTTCGAATGAGATTTTGCAACTTCAGCGAGTGTCTGACCTGAGATATTAGGCTGCTCTGTTACTGTAATAAGTAATCGTTCAGCCCCGCCTCGGCGGCGAATGTTTTCTGTAATTTCAGCGTGGATTTTTTGATAGAGCGTTTTATCATTTAATCGTTCAATTGTGGCTTTTTTCCCGCCTTCTCGAACCCAACTAGGTACCACAGCACCACTAATGGAGGTGCCAGACGCAAGCCAAGGATATTGATCGGCCGTAATTTTTACACCACGCTTTTGTGCAGCTTGCACAAGTTCGATAGCCTTTGTTGATTGACCCCACACATCAACCCCTAACGCCTTAATATGCCCTAAGTGCAGTGGCATTTTTGCTTGTTCGGCAATTGCTATGGCCTCTTTTATTGCATTCAGAAAACCAATATTAAAAGTACTTTCATCACGTAAGTGAGTTTCATAAATACCTTGGTATTCAGCAGCTATTTTTGCCAACTCAACTACTTCTTCAGTGCTTGCAAACGTTCCCGGTAAATAATACAAACCGGTAGAAAGCCCTAATGCACCAGCTTGCATATTTTGCTCGACCAGCATCTTCATTTTTTTCAGTTCAGAGAGTGTTGCCTTTCGGTCGGCTTGGCCCATGACAGCATTTCGCACCGTATTGTGACCAATAAAAAATGCCACATTTGTGCCAATTCCTTGCTCTAACAACTGTTTAGCTGTTTTTGCAATTGACTCAGGGCTTTTTCCATCATTGCCATTAATCACGGTGGTGACACCTTGAGTAAGGTAATTTAAATTTGCTTTTGTTGAATACTTGCTTAGTTCAGACAGACTGTGGGTATGTGGATCAATAAAACCAGGGCTAATTACTTTAGTGCCATAATCTAAATATTTCTTAGCATTAGCTTTAAGTGAACCACGCCCTGCTATTGCACATATTTTTTTGCCGCACACAGCTACATCCAATGCTTCAAATTTTTGCTTATCGCTGTTGAAAACGCGTTCACTACTGACAACAAAGTCAATATTATCTCCTGCATTCACACTGATTGTGACAAGACTTAAGGCTAAAATAATGTACTTCATAACATCCCTTATTGAGATTGAGTTTGCTGATAACTCAGTAATGTTTCTGCAAATGTGCCTGCTGCAGATATGGCAACTTGCTTAATTATCTTTCTGTCGGTGTTATCACCCATTTCGTAAGTAATTGCATGGACGCCATAAGTATCTGATAACCATTGTTTAAATACGCCACGATTTGGGTTATGCCCTGGCTTTTCAATTACTTGAAAATTTGGTTCTGCTTTTGCCAAGCGTGCAAGCCAATTCACTGTTGTATCGTCAGGTATTAAGCCCATTCCCTGCGGCATCGAATAAAACACATCATGATGGGTTGAATGGAAATCAATTCCATAAACAATTTTACCACCTGCATTTACAATATTGTCTAAATAGTTTTTTATTGAGGCTGTTTCAGGTTGTTTAAATTGTTTCCAGTCACGGTTTAAGTCCACTCCATTAACGTTATGACGCCAGTGACCTAATGCAACACCATCAGGGTTAATATTTGGCACAAATAAAATATTATAAGACGCTCTTAAAGCTTTATTTTTTAATAAGGATTCACTAAATGGAAAATAAGCCAGAGCCCCTGTTACCTCGGGAGGGTGTTGTCTGCCAATCACTAAAATATATTTATTACTTTGAGCTTTACTTAACATGGCAGAGATAGGGCGCCCTTGAACAGAATTGCCAAGTAATATTGGCTCTACCTGATGTTCTTTCACTTGCATATCGAGCCAATTATTGTATGCAAGGTTTGAGATAATCTCCTGACCAGCAACATATACTGGAGTGTCAGTCAGGGTTAGTTTAAAAGTTAAATCGCCTTTTTTAAGTTTAAATGGCACAGCCTGCCAATTAACACCATCTTTACTGATCTTTGGATTATAACGATGCTTACCGCCATAATATTTAATTCTGACAGAAACTTGTTTTTCAGAATTAGCCTGTAACTTAAATGCATACCAAGGACTATCATTAATAGGTTTATTCTCTGGCTTTATTTTTATGGAAATATCATCTTGCTTTATCACACAATGATTTACTCGGGCTGTGTCGAAGTTAGTAGAAAGAAAAATACTTTCACTTTGACAATTTGCTTTACCATCTAAACTCACCTGAGCATTTAAAATAGATGATGCTGAGAGCAATAAAAATGCGAGCATTGTATTTTTGAATAACATAATTTGCCTTAATAATGAGAAAAAAGCGGCAAGTGTTAGGTGCCGCTTACTGCTTACATCACATATTTAAAGTTAGAATGACTTACTAAAATCTAAATAATAATACCGGCCACGATTAGAATGAACGCTTGAAAAATAACCAAAGCTTTCATCTGCAATAGGTGGTTTTTTATCATTGATATTGCGTACTCCCAGGCGAATACGGGTATCCGATAACCAACCTGATTGTTCAAATCTATAATCGGCATAGGCATTGATGGTTGTAAAACTATCAATTGGTAATGGTTCACCTTCAGATGTGGTGGTGCTTGTATCGTAAAAGTCGCTCACATAATTTGCCGTTGAACCTAATGACCACTGATCGCGTTTAAAACGAAGTGAGGCATAGGCTCGCCACTCTGGACGTCCATTTTGTTTCATCAAATCACCTGCCCCTGTGATCACTATAGACTCTGGCACTGCAGGGTTTCCAGCCTCTTGCGCAGCAATAACTTCTGCAGTTATTTCATCTGGCTCTTGCTCAAATCGAATTAATCGTGCTGCGTTTAATTTAAAATCAAAGTTGCCGAACTCTGTTTTTAAATCGTAAAAAACACTAAAATCGACACCCTCTATTTCGCGAGGGTTTAAGTTGTTATATTGGTTATTCACATGAATAACTTCATTGTCTTCACCACGTATCACATCTGGGTTTGAACTACCTTGTGAGCGAAGTAATGAGTCATACATTAAGTGAGTTTGACTGTTCAGAATACCCACCACTCCTTCTTGTTCAATTTGCCACCAATCAGCAGTAATTGTTAAGTCGTTGAATGGCATCAAAACTAGACCAAACGATGTGTTTGTATCATCTTCAGGCTTAAGGTTTTTGTTACCCCCACGAATTTCTGTGATTCCATAAGAACTATCAGTCACTGGGTCATAACGTGTATTCGATCGTGAGATACCTTGCTCTACAACTTGAGGTAAGTTTGGTGCCCTAAAGCCTTCAGCATAAGCTGCGCGTACTTGTAACCAATCGCTTGGCATCCAACTTAAAGCAACTTTAGGTTTAGTTACAGAGCCAACATCCGAAAAGTTTTCATAACGAGCAGCTAGTTGAATCTCCAAACTCTTAGCAAACATTCGGTCGGAAAATAGCGGCGCAACTAATTCAACATAAGCAGAGAATACATTTCGAGAGCCATCCGAATTAGGTGTTTCACTTGAGCCCAGCACACTGCTGCCAGAAAGAACATTACCTGTATTTGTATCAATAAATGGTTGGCTACCGTTAAGGAGAGGATCTCGATTATCAGCATAGGTTTCACGACGGAATTCAGCACCACTTGCCATACCTACTTCACCATCAAGGAGATCAAACAATGCTGCATTCGAAACTTTAAAGTCTGCTAAGGCTAGTGAGGTTTTACTTTCACGATCAATCGTTACGCTAAATTGATCAATGACTGACTGGGAGTTTGCTGTTGCATCGCCGGAATTTAAATTGCTAGGATCGCCGCCATTGAAAATATTGTAGGCTGTAGCTGCTTCAGTACTATTAACCGCTGCAAAAAATGCATTGGCATCCACACGGTTTCGCGCCTTATCGTGGGTTTTTGCTTCGCTATAAAGCACAGCACTTTCCCAATCCCAATCTTGATAATAACCTGATAGTCCAGTTAGTAGCCTAAAACTCGTATCTTTTACTTGAATATTTCTTTGACCACTATCAACAGGACGATAACGACGAACCGTAACCGTTTCTCCGAATGGGTTGTAATAAGCATCAGGACTAATAGTAAAACGTTGAGCAGTTAAGTTGCCAGATTGCTCACGCAGGCGTTTTGTTTCAGCCTGATAATAAATCGCTTCACTAAAAAGCGTTAAATCGTCGTCCAACTCATGATTTAAATAACCATAAAAGTTTGCGCGTTGCACATCTGACGTCATGCTTTGCTCATTTGCGCTATCATAACGCATATCGCGAGACAAACTGCCTTTGTCGGCACACAAACCATCGCCCAATTCAACGACACAACCTGACATTGTATTTGGCTGAATATGGAATGTCTTTAATGAACTAGTTGAAAACTCGCCCCATGGAGTTGATGTAGAACGGTTATCTAACTGGGTATCACCAATGTATTCTTCTGGTAAGGTACTGTATTCGCTTCGATCCTGTGATGCAGAATAGTCTCTATCAGATGCGGGCATACCTTTGCGATCATAAAGGCTTAAACTCAACGTTAGATGTGTTTTGTCTTCATTAAAAGCAAGCCCAGTTGCCCCTGACAAACTTGTTTGACTGAGGGCTGTACCTTCAGAACTTCCATGATTCACACTTATACGTGAACCTTCATAATCATCTTTTAATACATAATTAACAACGCCAGCGACTGCATCAGAGCCGTAAATAGCTGCGGCTCCGTCGCGCAATACTTCTACCCGTTTTAAACCACTGACTGGCAATGTATTTGCATTTACCGTAGATACTGGGACAAAATTTTCAGTCTGTGTACCAGGGTGTAATACTAAACGGCGACCATTTAACAAAGTTAGTGTGTTGCCAGTGCCGAGGCCGCGTAAATTTATTGAAGAAACATCACCTCGAGCATCATTTACACCACCAATTGCACGCTCGTTATTGAATGCCATTTCACCGATTTGTGGAATTGAGCGTAATAACTCTTCACCGGTGGCTGCTCCTGTTGCTGCAATATCGTCACTGTTCATAACAGTAATCGGTAAAGTATCAGCAACTTGTGCACGTTTAATATTTGAACCAAGCACTTCTACGCGCTCAATATCTTTGTCATTCTTTGTTTGCTCTTCAGCATTTACTGTCAGACTGGTAAGTACTGCGAATGCCATTGTACTTAGCTGAAAAGCATGTTTTCCCTTGTTGTTCATAATGATTACCATTTATTTTTATAGTGACGGTACAACAAACAGGTTAACTGTTCGATTCTGTTTATAAACGTTACAGATGGTCACAAAAATAACAATTTATAGTTTTTTATCAGCCCATAACCTAAAGTTATACTTTGCTCAAATCATGTTAGTATTCAATATACTGTTATTTACTTAATATGAGCCAAAAGCTTTAAATTGAATTGCAAGGCGTAATTTATGAGACTAAGACATATCGAAGTATTTCATGCCATTTATACAACTGGTTCTATTACTAACGCTGCAAATTTTCTTCATGTGTCTCAACCTTCGGTTAGTAAAGTACTTGCACATGCTGAACAACAACTTGGCTTTGCTCTTTTTGAGCGAGTAAAAGGGAGACTAATTCCCACATCACAAGCAGAATCATTATTTAGTGAGGTAGATAAAGTCTACAAACAAATACGTGGGGTAAGAAATACCGCGGAAAATATTAAAAAGAGCACTTCTGGCCATTTGAATATCGGGTTCACACCTGCCCTTGGCTTTGATCTTATTCCACAAGTGATCAGTGAATTTAAAAAACATTACCCTGGGGTGCATATTAATTTGCAGACCCTTCACAATGAAGATGTGCAACAAGCTTTACTGGAACATAAACTGGATTTAGCCATTATGTTCTCACCGCCCCCTATTGCGAATATTTCCGCCATTCCGCTTTGTAAAAGCGAGATGGTATTAGTCGCACCGAAACATGTTTTTCAAAATGGCAACACTCTAATTGAAACTTCGGAATTGGAACATCATGAGCTTATAGGTATTTGGGACAGTGGCCCTCTTGGTGATTTGCTATGGAATCGGTTATCAGAAAATGAAGTCAGTGTTTCGAGTTCGATTCAAGTGCAAACCTATTTTATTGCATCAAGACTTGTGTCTCAAAATGTCGGCGTGTGCGTAGTAGATGAATTTACAGCCCGCGGTAATTTAAGTGACGACACACTATACGCAGGCTTCAAACCAAGCCTCACATTTGATGTACAAGCGCTCCACCTTAGCGATAAACCCCTCTCGGTTAACTGTAAAGCTTTTATCAAAATACTCTCTGGGCACGTGTAGAACAGTTTGAAATATTGACCCTATAACCTTTAGTTATAGATCCTTAAAGGCTTTGAAATAGGCAAGGTTTCAACATTCACTTAGTGTAGTTATATCGACATTAAGAATTACGAGACACCTATGTTACAAGCTCCCTATTTAGTTTTCCTTGGTGATGCCACCGATCCACTCTCAATCAAAATGGCCAAGGGTGTTGCCACTTGGAAACCTGAACTTTGTGTTGGCCAATACCGCTTACCTGGTTGTAGCGAAACAGCAAACTTACCTGATATGAACATATCTGAAGCAGCAGAAAAAGGCGCTAAAACCTTTGTTCTCGGCTTTGCTAATTCAGGCGGTAAAATTGACCAAAGCTGGTTACCATTTATTATTCAAGCAATTGAAAATGGTATGGACATTGTTAGTGGTCTGCACGATAAATTGACTGACTTTGATGAACTCGTGATACATAGTGAAAAGCATAACGTTAAATTGATTGATATTCGTCATCCCTCTGAAAAGTTTGCAACGGGTACCGGTTATAAACGTACTGGTAAACGCTTATTAACCGTTGGCACCGATTGCTCAGTTGGAAAAATGTATACCTCGCTTGCTCTTGAGAGTGCTATGCGCGAAAGCGGTATGAACGTAGACTTCAGAGCAACGGGTCAATGTGGTGTATTAATAGCTGGAAAAGGACTTGCTATTGACTGTGTAGTTGCTGATTTTATTAGTGGCGCAGCAGAAACCCTTTCGCCAGACAATGTAGTAGACCACTGGGATATTATTGAAGGGCAAGGCTCTTTATCTCACCCAGCATTTGCAGGTGTGAGCCTTGGTTTATTACATGGTTCACAGCCTGATGCTATCGTGGTTTGCCATGCACTTGGACGTACCACAATGCGCGGCATTACTAATCGTCCATTACCGACATTAAAACATACCATTGAGTTAAATTTAGCCGCTGCAAGCATTACCAACCCAAATGTAAAAATAGCAGGTATCACCATTAATACGTCATCTGTTAGTGAAACTGAAGCGAATGATATATGCCGTAATTTAAGTCATGAGTTAGGTTTGCCTGTAGTCGATCCTCTTCGTCATGGCGTGCAATCAATTGTGGATAATTTGTGATGACAATTTCAATCAAAATGGCTAAACACTCTTGGCCTTTAGCACAGCCTTTTCGGATTTCACGTGGCGTAAAAACCCATGCAGATACCATTATTGTCACAATTACAGATAATGAGGTTTGTGGTATTGGAGAATCCGTACCATATGCTCGTTATAAAGAGACAACGGAAACTGTTCAAGCACAAATAAGTTCAATTGGTAATGCGTTTGCTAACATCAGTGATATTCATCATGCAATTAATGAGTTAGCTGCAGGCGCCGCGAAAAATGCACTAGATTGTGCACTTTGGGATTTTCGTGCAAAGAAAAATAATCAAAGTATTGCCAGCAAATTAAATATCCCTTTAAGTTCACTAACTACGGCGCAAACAATTAGTCTAGGAACTAAGGATGCGATGGCTATAGAAGCTAAGAGATTAGCGCACGCGCCACTGATTAAAGTTAAGCTCGATGCCAATTCTGTCATTGATAAAATGAAAGCCATTCACCTCGCAGCTCCAGACAGCAAGTTTATCATTGATGCGAATGAAGCATGGACGTTTACTTTACTGAAGGATGTTATTAAACAGCTTAAAGATTTCAACGTTGCATTAATAGAACAACCATTACCTGCAGATAGCGATAATGAGCTTGAACACTTTGAGCCATGTATTCCAGTTTGTGCGGATGAGTCATGCCATACTCGGCAAGACTTAGCGCAACTAAAAAAACGTTATCAAGCTATCAATATTAAATTAGATAAAACCGGTGGATTAAGTGAAGCGCTGGCACTTCTAGAAGAAGCTAAACGACAAGGTTTTTTAATTATGACAGGCTGCATGGTAGCAAGCTCACTGGCCATGGCACCAGCATTTTTAATTGCTCAACAGGCTGATTTCGTTGACTTAGATGGGCCTTTATTGTTACGCGATGATATTGAATTTGGCTTTGAATTTACCGGCACAAAAATGCATCAACCTACTCCATTTATTTGGGGGCAAACTTTAAACCAAACCGGAAAAATAGCGACCCTTTGATATGAGCAAGCGTAACTTCTACCCGACATTCGAAGAAGCAAGGCGCGCTGCACAAGCTTTTAATTTTTCCAGCGCAATTGATTATCGCTGTCGTCGCCTTCAATGTGATAGTCGATTGCATTCTAATCCACAGTCATATTATCGGAAACACTGGTGTGGTTGGCATAACTTTCTAAATACGGCTCCAGCTACACTGAAACTCTATCAAGAATATAAAACCGCGCAAACAATCGCAGCTAAAGCTAATTTTAAAAACGCGAGAGCGTATAAACTGTTTTGCAAATCAATTGATGAGCGGTTGCCTAAAGTTCCTGAACAATTCTATGCGAGCCACTGGCAAGGTTGGGGCGATTTTCTTGGTATTAACGAAAAAGAATATTACCAAACCTATCAAGAAGCACAAAATGCAGCAAAAGCACTCGGTATTACAAGCTCACTAGAATACTTCGCAAAGCGTAAAGAAAAAGATGAAAAGCTGCCACCAAATCCCATTAAGTTCTATGCTAGTGTTTGGTCATCTTGGTATGCTTTTTTAGGTACCAAACGAGAAGATTCTAAACTGTATTCAAATTACGATGATGCTAAAAGCGCAGCAAGAAAATTTAACTTTTGCTCAGCTACCGATTATCAAAAAAGAGCAAAACAATGTGATGAACGCTTGCCTTGCAAACCACGAGAAAAGTATAAACATAACTGGCATGGTTGGTCTGATTATCTTGGCTTAATGGATTACGATACAGAGCCTTTCCCACCTTTTACAAAATTAAAAGAAATGGTACAGGCTCAACGCTTTTCAAGCATCAATGACTATGTAACAAAACGACATTATATCGCTAACAATCTGCCAATCCTTCCCAATGAGGTTTATCAAGAATGGCAAGGCTGGCAAGATTTTCTTGGTGCAAGTTACCAATCCAACCAGCAATTTATGAACCTTACGTTATTTACTTCAAATGCTAACTAGTTTGATAATATTTACTTAAATTTTCTGTGCTTGTTGATTAAAACTCATTGTTACTGCGTCACTCGCCAGGTCATAAAATGATAAATAACGGGCAATACTGCTAAAAGTCGAGGTATACACTTTACTGCCATGATCATCAGTCGAAATACCTGCCATAAATAAATCACCCATTGCTAATCTGGCACGGCTTATTTTAATCTGCTGTGGCTTAAAATAGGCTTTAGTACTGGCTTTTAATTGCTGCTTATCACTAGTTTGATAAATCGCTGAATTGATCACATCTAATAAGTGTTCATTGCAATTTTGGTATTTCGTTGTATAAGGATTTGATATCAATGAGTAATTTTCATTATGTAGTTTTACATTATCACCATTGATAACAGCTTCTATTAAACGCGTTTGCAAGTCACTATTTGGAATTATGATGCCTGCAGTAAGCTCTGGCACACCCCAGAAAAAATCCACAGGGTAGTCAGTAACTAAGCTGCTTTTGTTTTTATCTTTTTCATTTTGATAAAGATTATAAATAGCATACCCTTTTGCTGTTTCGCCATTATCAAGCGCTATTTCAGAATAAATGGCTAACGCTGAATGGGTAAAATTAACTCCTTTTGGTAACTTTTTTTTATCTTGACCTATTCTTGCAATAATAAAAGCACGAGCCCCTTTACCAGCTGCATAATGCTCAACTTGTTTTGCAAAAGCACTTACATCTTCAGCTGGAAACGTCTGTTTATTATGTTGCTGGCTGCCAGCAAAGGCAGCCTTAGATATAAATAAGCAACTGATAAGTATATGCGTCCATTTCATACATTAACGTCCTTTTAATCTTTACACTTCTTTTTCATCGCCTCTGCTGGAGAGCGATCAACCGTAATGGTAACTTCAGTAATTTCCAGTGGTTCATCTGCCGTTTTGCCAAGAGCTTTTGCACTTCGAATTACCTTGTCGCCAGCGGCCAAACTCACCAAGCCAACACTCCCTGCAGCAATCAAGGGCACAGCAACAACGCCACTTGCTACCTGCGCAGTGCCTTTTGCACTGTGGGTAGTTGCAAGCGCTGAATGCTTACTCGCTACACTGTAATTATCTGATGCTGCATTTGCTTGGTATGAGATAGTTGTAAATAACACTGAACTAATAACTAATGGTTTAATAAACTTCATGTTTTTATCCTTTCGGGTTCCGTTTAACTGATTTCAAATTATGAGAAAGAATTATCTATGTAAACCAAAACTATTGAAGTATGAATTTTAAAGACTTAAAGTATCACAAAATAATACCAAGGATGAATATGAGCCAAATTAAGAGTGTTACGCTCACACTTAAACAATTATTAAAGCAGCATAAGCTGACCTACCGTGATGTAGCAAAGCACCTTAATTTAAGTGAAGCGAATGTAAAGCGTGTGTTTGCTAGTCATAATTTCTCGCTAGCTCGACTAGAACAAATTTGCCAGCTGGTTAATATTGGTTTAACTGACCTCTTTTCTCTTACCGAAAAACAACAATCTCAACTATCACAGTTAAATTTAGAGCAAGAACAACAGTTAGTTGATGATCCTAAATTATTGCTTGTCGCGGTGTGTATTCGTGATGGTTGGCAATTTGATGAAATAATTGAGCAATATGAAATTGACGAATTTGAAGCAATCCGCTTAATGGCAAAGTTAGACAAACTTAAAATCATTCAGTTATTACCAAACAATCATTATAAATCGCTAATTGCACAAGACTTCCGCTGGCAAAAAAACGGGCCTTTAGAGCGTTTTATGGAAAACGAAGTAATGACCAAGTTTATGGCAAACAAATTTGATAATGAAGATGCATCGCGCTTTTATCTGCGCGGTCGATACTCGCAAACATCTATTGATTACATTAAAAAGAAATTAGAACAGCTGACAAAAGAAGCGGCACAGTTAAACATAGAAGATTCCAGCTTATCCCTTGAAAAAAGAAAACACATGGGAATATTGTTTGCGATGCGCCCGTGGGAGCCATCGTTATTTGAACAGTTTCGCCGTACTCAAAATCAGGAAAGAAGCAAATATTAATACTAAATAGATAAAAATAGGCCACTTTTAACAATCAAGTTTACATATTTGGTAATTTAGCAATACTTGTTGGCACTCAAGTGAAAAACAAGGATTACTATTATGGATAACATGAAACCAACAAACGCATTTAAACTAAGTGCTCTTGCAAGTTTAATCATTGGTATGGGCGCTTATTTAATTGGGCTTTTCAATGCCAATATGCAGCTTAACGAAAAAGGCTATTATTTAATCATTTTACTGTATAGCTTGTTTGCTGCAGTGTCGTTACAAAAAGTAGTGCGAGACAAACAAGAAGCTTTACCAATTTCTAAACCGTATTCGGTTACCTGTTGGCTATCGCTAAGCATTGCCATTGCGCTACTAACAATTGGCTTATATAACGCCGACATGTTATTGAGTGAGAAAGGCTTCTTTGCCATGGCTTATACACTCTCACTATTTTCTGCCATCACAGTTCAGAAAAATATTAGAGACATGTTGCTGTTTAAAAAAAATGAAACTGATTTACCCACACAAGACATCATCGAATAATCAATAAAAAGGGAAGTTATCTTCCCTTATTTTATTTTCAACATATGTAACTCATCAGTTACATCAATCACTAAAAACTACAGGTATAGGCAAAGCTTTACTCTAAACTGGCGTGAATTTCACAATTAGAGTTTTATCCGTGCTTAATAAAAAAACACTTATTGCAATTTCTATCTCGGTAATTTGTAGCAACGCATATGCCGGAGCCTTCCAACTCAATGAACATAGTGCTTCTGGCCTTGGCCGTGCCTTTGCAGGTGACGCTGCCATTGCTGATGATGCAAGTATTGTGGCACGTAACCCAGCAGGTATGACAAAAATCGAACGAGCTCAAGTAAGCGGCGTTGTATCATATATTTCGCCTGATGTTTCTGTGACAGGCGAAAGTGCACCAAATGGCACTAATGCATCTCTTTTAAATGATAATAGTATCGCACCTTCTGCTATTGTGCCTGCCGGTTACTTTGTTTTGCCAATCAATGAACAGATGACGCTAGGAGGCGGTGCCTTTTCAAACTATGGGCTCAGCACCGAGTTTGATGAAAATTACCCAGCAGGCCAACTGGCAGGAGAAACTGCACTCACCACAGTGAACTTTAATATAAGCGCAGCATATAAACTTACTGATGCATTAAGTCTAGGAGCTGGGTTTAACCTAGTATATGCCGATGCGCATTTAATTCGCCATATAGGGCAAACGCCACTTGGTTTACCAAATAACGTTGAAGCAGCAAATTTGAGTGGCGATGATGTTTCTTTTGGTTGGAACGTAGGTGCTCTTTACGAGGTAAACACGGAAAACCGCTTTGGTCTAAGTTATCGCTCGCAAGTCGATTTAGATCTAAAAGGCGATTATTCTAATCAATTACCAGCAGCATTAGGTGGATTAGCAGGTACGATTGTCCCTGGCGAACTTGCCATAGCATTACCTGATATTGCTGAATTTTCAGGGTACCACGCTGTAACCAATACATTTGCAATTCATTACAGCGTGCAATGGACCGATTGGAGCGATTTTAAAGAACTTGCTGCCTATGTAGAGGGTAAAGAAGAAGCAGTATTTAGTAAAACGGAAGATTTTAGTGATGCTTACCGTGTTGCAATAGGTGCAACTTACCAATTATCCCCTACATTCTTAGTCCGTGCAGGTATAGCAAATGATGCAACACCTACAAATACAGCGCATAAGTCAATTTCGATCCCAGATAGCGACCGAATTTGGTATAGCGCAGGCCTAAGCTATTCACCAACCAAACAGCATAAAATTGATTTTGCAGTAAGTTTTATTGATGGCGAATCAGTTACTTTTGAAGAACAAGATGATTTCGGCCAAACATGGGGCTTTGAATCTCATGGTGATGCGAGCCTTGCCGCCATGCAATACAGTTATACATTTTAATAAATAAAAAAGAGGCTTAAGCCTCTTTTTTATTGCTACTCTAACATCAACTCAACATTACTAATAAGTGGAGTTTCAAACCCTATAAAAGTCGATTGTCCCGCGCCATTGTGGAAATTGGCTTGTTGAAGCCAATTTAGCCATGGTGTGCGCCACTCTATTAGTGCCAAGTCATCAATGTAAATTTCGTCTGTTGATTCAAACTCTAATAATATGCGAATACTGCGATACCCTACACGAGGTGTATTAAACTCACTGACAATTTCTTGCCAGTTTCCAGTGAGGACTACACTTTCGATTAAATGTTTATTACCATTTTTTAACGCGTCAAACATTTTGTCTCGAGTTTTTCGCCCCTGCCAATAAATATTTACCTTCCCTTTTCCTTTAATCATGGCGCTTACACTCGCCGGATTACCGGCTCTGTATACTCGGGTAAAATTAGTCATTGCTAAAGTGGAATTAGCATCTTTGCTATCTCTTTTTAGCGAAAATTCTCCACTAAAGGCATTTTCATTAGTGATATAAAAATCACTTTGATCTAAGTTAAATCCTCGATCGTGCGAGTAAAATGCTGTGTGAGTCTCAAAATCACTGTTATTTATTAGATTAACACCTAATCGATATCTGTTTGATGATGAACTTGTTAACTTTCTAATTTGTCCCTCGAAAGCATTCTTTGGCAAAGGAGTAATGTATTTACCATTGGAAAAAAGTGACACATGATCAAAATCTGCTTGTACCTTATTTGGTAGAATAACGCCATGCCCAGCATTTCGTGAAAAATGAGTATTACGCTTGCTAGTTAAGTCATTTAATCGAGCCAATATTCGACTTCGGTGCTCACCTGTTGCAGGTGTTGGAACATAGCCTTGTAAATATACAGGCACAACCTCCGCCCGATAAAACTCTTCGCCATCCATCCACACATATAGCAAAAATGAATGATTCGTCGCATAAAAAAACTGATCAAAAATAAAGTTACCCATTGAATAGGCGATTAATTTACCATTATATACTTCAAAGCCTTGTGTAACGTGCGGGTGATGGGCAATCGCTAAGTCTGCACCCGCGTCAATAGCCGCTTTTAAACGCGTTTCAGTCATCATTGTCGGTTCATCTTCATACTCTAAACTGCCATGATATTGAGCGACGGTTATTCTATTATCTGCTACTTCACGCTTAACCGAAGCAACAATATTTTTTAACGAACCATACGCTGCTCCCCCTTTGTGAGAATCAGCTGTTTGACTTGGATTAGCACTACCTTCCCATCCAACAAAACCAAGCATGCCAAAAGCATTTCCATTTATTAAAGTACGATGCGCTTTTAGAGCTTCTTGATCATTTTGCCCAGCTCCAGAATATGGCAAGTTGTATTTTTTTAACGTTTCAATAGTAGATTTGAGCCCAGAATCCAAATAATCGTATGTGTGATTATTTCCAAGTGTTACATAGTCAACCCCCGCTATTTTTAAAGCATTTACTGTTTCTGGTGGTGAATAAAAAGTAACTGATTTAGGTGCTCTTTGAACTGGTGTTTTGTCAGCAATTTGGGTTTCTAAATTAACTGCAGCAAAGTCGGCTTTTTTCAGGTATGGAGCCATATACTGCACAATCTCTTTGGTATCTTCTTCGACCGTTTGTTCTTTGATAAGCGCTGGGTTATTGAAGTAGGGTTTTGCGTATCGTCGCCCCATCATTACATCACCGCCAAACGCCATTAAAACACGACCAGCTTTCTTTTCGACCAAGAAGAAATCGTCCAATTTAACCGATTTAGTATTTGATGCGTTTAATTCAAATAAAGAATAACTAAAACGCATTTCGTAGAATTCTTTTGCGCTAATATCAAGAGAGTAAATAGCTTGTTTTGGCACTGTGATTTTAAACTCACCTAATTTAGATGAAAATGTTGTGATTTCTCCAACAACTATTTTTGCGTTATGTATTGGTGATGCATGCTCATTAAACACTTTTCCATAGAGCGTAATTTGATTTTTTGCCATAGTAAGGAATGGCACAAACAGACAAATTAGGAGTAATATTCTAAGCATTTTCTTATTTAATTTGTGAATATAGATGAACACGCTAACACGTAATTTTCTCTAGCAACAGTAATTGAATATTTGACGCCCATAACCTTTAGCTATGGCTTAGTTTTGGCTATAACTAGACTTTAAACTCTAAATATGAAATCGTTACAAGCTGAAGTACAAATAATAAATAGAAATGCAGACAGAAATCCCTGCCGAGATCCCGCGCACAAATAGTAAAATTGGCCGTTTTATTGGCCGTCGTTTTTTATCACTTTTCGGTTGGCGTGTATCAGGTTCATTCCCAAATCACCCCAAATTTGTAGCCGCTGTTGCACCACACACCTCTAATTGGGATTTTGTGATTGCCATAGCAGTTAAATTAGCATTAGGCATTGAAATTAAATTTCTTGGTAAACACACTATTTTCTTTTGGCCATTAGGTGTGCTGCTGCGTAATTGGGGTGGAATTGCTGTAGAACGGTCCTCTAAACACGGTCTAGTTTCACAAGTTGCCGACGTTTTTCGCCAAGAGCAAAAGTTAATTTTGGGTATTGCCCCAGAAGGTACACGAAAAAGAACCGATGAATGGAAAACAGGTTTTTTGCATATTGCCTATGCAGCAAATGTACCTGTTGTGCCGATGGCTCTGGATTTTAGAACGAAAGAATTTATCGTAATGGATGCCATCACATTAAGCGGTGACTTAGCAACTGATCTTGCCAACGTTAAAGCCTGCTTTCCAAAAGAAATGGCAAAGTATCCAAGTGAGGTATCCGGATAAATTGCTGTTTACTATTTAAAAGCGAAGTTAAGTAACCCCTCTAAAAACAGTGAGTCATAACCTAAAAAATCTGCAGCTTGTTCAAATTCAGCTAGCATGAAAATACGATAATCAATTTGTGAACTTGCTGTCATAGCCATATATTGTTCCATAACGCCATGAATATTAAGTTCAAATTTATTAGGTAATAGAATCGCTGTTTTTGCCTTTTCTACAATTACATCCTCACTAGACATACCAGCAGCTAACGCCTCAAGCTTTGCCAGATCGCCAGTGAAATCAGTAAGTTTTGAAAAATCATATAGAGCGTTAATACCCGATTTAAATTCTTTATCACCCATCAGAATAAGTACATGTTGATATAAATCATCAAATGAAATACTTCCATCAGCTCGAGCAACAAATAAATCTTGGTCAGCAAATATTGAATAAGGGATCTTGTTCATAATAATCAACAATATTTCTTAATATATTAGCAAGCATATCTACCTATTAAATAAACGTTTTGATTCAGGTTAAAGTTTACTTTTCTTCAAGTGTGGTTCTTTATTAGTGTGATGTAAATAAATTCGAATATTTGCTGAAATTAAAATGATTCACCAACAAACTGAACCATAGTCATATATTCCAAATAATATGAATTGATTATAGTTGCTATAAGTTGATAGAACACTTTGGGGCTTATAAATAAAAGAATATCCAAAGTTAATTGGTTAGGTTATTTAAAGGATTTTGGGCATTTCATCAAACAATACCAAATAGTCATTAGCGAAACGTGCTTGGTTTTTTTCATCAAATTGCGTTAATACTTGTTTTACACTTTTGTTATGCGAGTTTTTTAACTCATCGCGAATAAGGTGTAGTTTTCTTATTTTCAAATATTGCTTAGGCGAACAACTCAATGTTTCTTTAAAAGCATATTCCAACGTCCGCTTTGAACAACAGGCTCGCTCTGCTAAGTCATTTACGCTGATTAAATTACCTGGCAACCCTTTTAAGTACTTAAGTGCACGAAAAACGGTATTTTTACGGGTATTTATTGTTTGTTTAACTTGCTTAAACGCAAATATTTTTAACATATCGTGAAGCGCAACCAACATAATATTTTCGAGCGTTTTATATTCAGTGACAGCTAAAGCACTGTCCACTTTTGCCGCACAATGGTAAACATCTAATGCTAGTTCACTAAATTCAGCAGCGTCCTTTGTAAATACACTTTCGATTGTATTTGTAGCAAGGTTTCGCCACAGCGTTTTAATTTGTTGGTCAGTAAAAAATGGCTTAAGGGCATTTAGATCCAGTTCAATATGAAGCGCACAAAAGTTTTCAGGAAATTTAGTCACACCTGTTTCAAAAGGGGTTCTTACGAATAATTGTGACTTTCCAACAATTACGCCATCGACCAATGCCTTTTCATCTTTGCATGGCACCACAATAACTAAACGCTCGCCAATACTATTGATGAAATGCATCAATTCACGATTAATTTTGCGGTGCGTTAATAGCATGTTGCTAAACATGATGGTGTGATTATTCACCTTCAATCGACCTGATGAAAATTGCAATGCATCAATACCGTAGAGATGCAAATTACGACGATATTCGTCAATTGAATTAAATGTGTAAGAGAGTGTAGTCAAACCAATCACTAAATTAGTGAGTAAATAACAATATTTTAGCGCTCTACCTTTATAAACTTGCGACTTAGATCAAGTTTCAACTGCAAAGCTTATACAAAAAGCGCAATCCTTGATGTTTACAACGATTTACACTTTGCAACTGAAATAAAAGACGATAAAACTCTCATATACAGTTTAAGCGGAGTTATCCGTAAGGGTATCGTCTTGTACCTAAAAAATACCATTACTACAGTGACTTAGATAAATAATAATAAAGGAAGCTACAAATGGTGGTCGAGCAAATAACGGATTCAACCAAATTATCTCATTTTCAGCAGCTTATTCATCGCTCAAGCACACCAATGATAATCATGGAACGAAGCGCTTTTATTGATGTAAATATCGCGGCTAAAACTTTATTTCAACTTAGCCCAGAAGTAGAAGTAACAGCACTTGCACCTCATCAACTATCACCAAAAACTCAGGCTTGCGGCAAATCATCATTGCATAAATCACAACATTTAATCACTAAGGCGTTACATAAAGGCGAATGCAAGTTTAGTTGGCGCATGCTTGATGCAAAAGGTGTTCAAAAGGATATTTCAGTTCAACTTATTTGTTTGAGTCATGCAAAACAATCATTATTTCTGGCTGTAATCTCAGAGCATATTTCGATTGCCCATAACTACACCAATCAGTTTATTGATAAAGCGCTCGATTTAATTAGTGATGCCATTATGCTCACCGATGAGCATAATCGCATTTATTATGTAAATCATGCATTTGAGAAAATAACTGGCTACAGTTTTGATGAGGCCTATCAAAAGCCTGCTGGATTTATGAAATCAGGTATTCACGATCATGGTTTTTATCAACGATTATGGCAATCTCTCGAACAAACAGGCACTTGGCAAGGCGAAATTTGGGATAAACATAAAGAAGGTCATATTTACCCAAAACACGTTCGCATTACGTCTCTTGAACAACAAGATACGAAATCGCCACATTTCCTAGCTGTTTTTGCTGACTGTGATGAAAAAGTAAAGTATCAGCAGCAACTTACCAAACTTGCTTACTATGATGATTTGACCAATTTACCAAACCGCAAGTTACTGATGGATAGACTTGAAAAACATATACATGAGGTTAATACAGCCGATTGTCAGTATGGATTTTGGCTAGGCTATTTTGATATTGATGACTTTAAAGTTATCAACGATTCAAAAGGACACGGTTTTGGTGACAAGGTAATTAAAGAAGTTTTGTCGTTGCTATCAAATTTATCTTGCGACAGCGATATGGTAGGCCGCATGGGCGGTGATGAGTTTTTAATCATCTTTTCTCGACGCAAAGACATCACCCAAATAAGACAAGTCCTTGAGACTATCTATCAACGATTAGCACAGCCAGTTTATATAGATGGCATGCAATACCAGGTGCGCCTAAGTGGAGGTTTATGCCAATACCCTTTTCATGGCAAAAATGCCGAAGAGCTGCTGTCAAAAGCCGATATTGCAATGTATCAAGCTAAAAAGAGTGAAGGAAATCGCTATACCCTGTTCGAAACAGAAATTGGTGACGCTTTTGCGCGCAGTAATAATATTGAATTATCACTACAAAATGCCATTAAAAATAAGGCGATTACTCCCTATTTTCAACCCAAGATATGCATGCAAAAAGGGCAACTAATTGGCTTTGAGTCTCTTGCCCGCTGGCAGCAAAATGGCCAATTTATATCACCCGCTGAATTTATTCCTATCGCAGAAAAATCAGGTCAAATAAGCCAGCTTTCCCTTTGCCTTGCCAATCAAAGTTTAAGTATGTTGAAGTGGTTTAGGGCAAGCGGTGATTACACCTTAGCAATTAATATTTCAGCTAAAGAGTTAGCAGATTATGACTTCCCTAAAGCGTTATTTGCGCTTACCGAAGCACATCAAATTCCAGCTAGCAAAATTGAGATTGAGATCACAGAAAGTTGTTTAATAGATAACTTCACTAACGTACGTCGCCAGCTAGAGGTATTAAAGTCAATGCAATTTAAAATCGCACTTGATGATTTTGGTACCGGCTACTCCTCATTAAATTATTTAAAAGAGCTCAGTTTTGATACCATCAAAATTGATCGCAGCTTTATCCATAAGTTAGAGCACAATCGAAAAAATGATTTTATTTTACTCAACACCATCATCGAACTAGCACATAATTTAGGTGCTACCGTTGTTGCAGAAGGCGTTGAAAATGTTGAGCAAATTGACTTTCTAAAGCGTTTTAAGTGTGATTTTGTTCAAGGTTTCTTTTATGCAAAAGCCATGTCATTTAGCGAAACTCAAAAATATATCAAACATCATAATGAGTTTTTTAAAATCGCTAAAAATGAATATTAAAGGTGTCTGCTGGAAACTGGTAATAAATACAAAAAAACCTACTAAAAGTAGGTTTTCTTTGGTTATCCATAAGTAAGATTATTTTTGCATTTTTTCTTTTGCATCTTCTACTTTTGAAAAATCGAGCCCCAACTCATCTACCGCTTCTTTAATAAGTGCTGGGTTTAGCATTACTTGCCCCATTACTTGCTGTAATTGCTCTTGCGGTAAGCCCAGCTGACTAATCGTTAGCATTGCAGCCATTGGGTTTTCGGTAAGCACCTGAAAAATTTCATTGATGCGTTCATCACTAATATTATTTTCTTTTAAAAGTGCAATTATTGGATTCATTTGATTACCTTGAAAAACTTAATCATTTTTTAGAGTTTATCAGCTGAATTGCGAGCTGTTAATCATCAAGTGAGAAAAGGTAAACGCCAAGCGGCATTTACCATAATCAATAATTTAATGTAGTTTCATTTTTGGCCTAACACTGCGCATTAACTTTTCACAAAGCCATAACGCACATGTTTTAAGCAGGCCATGAATGGCATTTTGATGCATACGGTACAACGACACGTACATTAAACGCGCCAATTTTCCTTCAATAAACATAGTATTGTTTGTAAGATTGCCCATTAAGCTCCCCACCGCACTGTAACGTGATAAGTTAACCAATGAGCCATGATCGTTATATTTAAATGGTTTTTGCGCTTTACCATTCAGTTCAGCAATAATATTACACGCTAAATTACTGGCCATTTGATGCGCTGCCTGCGCGCGCGGTGGGACAAAACTGCCATCATTTTGCTCACAGGCACTGGCATCACCCAAAACGTACACCTGCTCTACCCCTTTAGCTTTTAAATACGGGTCAACTAACACTTGATTGCTACGATTAAACTCTAGCCCATCAATACCTTTCACAAAATCAGCAACCTTTACACCTGCTGCCCATAGCATTAAATCTGCGAGGATCGTTTCGCCTTCCGCGGTCACAAAACCATTTTCATTGGCTTCACTGATGCGCGTATTTTCACGTACTTGTATGCCTAAATTGAGTAATTCACGTCTTGCTGCATCACTAATCCTTGTTGGTAAAGCAGGTAAAATAGTCGGGCCTGCTTCAATTAAATGAATAATTAACTGGGTACTTTTAAATTCGCTCAAACCATAATGCTTAAGTAAACCAGATACATGAATAAGTTCAGCGCTTAGCTCCACCCCAGTGGCACCACCACCAACAATCGCAATTGATAGCGTATTATTACGCGTATCGTCACTGGCATTTTGATGTACTCTCGTAAAACTATTCAGCAAAGCATGTTGAAAGCGTTCTGCTTGTTTTTGTGAATCGAGAAAATAACAATGTTCAGCAACGCCCGGCGTATTAAAGTCATTGCTTATACTGCCAATCGCTAAGATGACTTTATCGTAATTAAGTGTGCGTTCTGGCAACAGCAGTTTACCGCTATCATCACTTTGCGCTTTAAGAGTGAGGGTTTGCTCTTGGGTATTGAGGTCAATAAATTCACCCCAAATAAACTGAAAGCCATGCTTAGCTGCATGAGCAGAGTACGAAACACCATCTAAACTGGTGTCGAGTGAACCCGTTGCAACTTCATGAAGCAAAGGTTTCCATATATGCGTGCGGTTTTTATCAATAAGTGTGATATTTGCGCGTCGTGATTTTCCTAATTTATGTCCTAATTTACTTGCAAGTTCAAGACCACCTGCGCCCCCGCCAATAATGACGATATTAGGATGTGTGTTAATCATAATTGTGCCCTTTAAAAAGTTATAAAGAGCTGAACACTATTAAAATTTTAAAAACATTCAGGTCTTTATAACCTGACACAATGTGTGTTTATGCTACTCCTCTTGTTGACCCTTTGAAAGTGAGAATGTATTGCAAAATATGTACAGATATTAATTTTTTGCTATTCAGTTAGGATTCATCGAATGATTTCTATGTTAGAAACAGTTACCACAAAAAATAGCATTTATGACAATACTTTCAGCGCTTAAAACAACACCCCTGATATTCGTTTATTTAACACTAAATGGATGCGCCGCAATTTCGCCAGAAAAGTGCAAAACTGCTGATTGGTATAACCTTGGTTTTAGTGATGGCCAAAGCGGTTTAAAACGAGATCGTGTCAACGATTACAGCCAAGCGTGTGCCGAACTCAATATCAATGTGAATATCCAAAGGTGGCAAGCAGGTTACGAAAAAGGCAATCAAATGTACTGCACACCTGAAAATGGTTATCGTGTGGGCCGTGCAGGCCAAACTTATAATGGTGTTTGTTTAAGTGAGGGGTTTGTAAAAAACTACAACAAAGGAAAACGCCAGTATGATATTGCGACAGAAATAAGTGCGCTTGAAAACCGAATTTATCGCTTAAAAGAACAATACCGAAATGAGCCGAACGAAGATATAAAACGCGAAATCCGTCATGATATCCGTGATTTAGAAAGACAAATAGACCGTTTGCGGGTGCCTCAAGTACTCTACGAGGTCATGTTTTAATTTGAACATGCTTTTGTAATTTACGTACACCAATCATCACACCAGAAAACGCAGATATGTATAAAATAGCGAGCAAAATGAGTGATGAGAGAGTTGCATTCACAATGCCTGGGCTTGCAATTATAGCTAATGAATTAATCAGAATTAACAGCAAGCTTGATTGCAAATATCCAAAATAACCGAGCACTCCAGCAAACAAAATAAAAATAAACGCAAAACCAATGGCAGGTGTAAACGCCGCAGCAGAAATAACACCGAATACCACAGATAAACACAACACAAAGCCAATTAATACATTAACCATTTTGCTTCCTTGCAATCTTTTTAAACTAAGCGTTAATCAAACACTTTTCAAAACGGATTTTAACATCTAGCGATGATGATGCTTTTTCTATATCAATAATATGGTAATTATTTTTAATAAGCATACCGAGCATAGCACGAAAGCGGTTCATGGTTTTCACTTGAACATATGAGTAATTATGTTCGATTATCCAGCGCTCTTGTGCCTCTAGCATTTTTTGTGCAAGGCCATGCCCACGATGTGAAGGCAAAACAGCGCCTAACCAACTGTAAAAAACCTTATCGCTTAATGCATATCCTAGCTTATAACCCACAGGCTCTTGATTAAAATATGTAACCAATAACAAATATTGCGTGCTGTTAATACGCGCCTGAATATCTGCCAACTGTTTTGGCGATGTGAACTCTGGGATTTGTGCTTCAATAACGGCAATATCCGTTAATTCACCCACTTTGATTGAATACATAAGTCACTTTGTAATAGTTATGGCGTGTCAGTATATCGCTATTAATTTTACGAATCGAATTGGAACACTTATTTAATTCCGTTTTAAAAAAGCTCCAGCAAATAACCTGATAATCTTTATGGCTGACTAGATAACAAGTAAATCTGTAACTTTAGTTTATGTCCGATACTACTCTATCGCGCCCCAACTCTTTTGCATCGTAAAGTAAGTCATCAACCCGTTTAAATAGGGCTTCGATAGCTTCACCCTGTTGGTATGCCGTTACACCAATGCTTGATGTAACAGTAATTTCTTCATTATTACTCATTGTAATTTTTGAAGCCTTTAATGACGATGCTATTAACTCAGCTTTTTTAATGGCTTCAATCGCACTGGTATTTGGCAAGATTGCCACAAACTCTTCGCCACCGTATCGCGCCACAATATCACTGCGCGTTAAATTTTTTTTGATGATGTTAGATGCCACTTTTAGCACTTTATCACCTGCAAGGTGGCCGTATGTGTCATTAATGCGTTTGAATCTATCGAGATCAAACATCACCACACTAAAACGCGTTGCATGTGCTTTTAACATCTCAATACGGCGTAGCATGACACGGCGATTAATCAGCTTAGTTAACGGGTCAATGGTGGATTCGCGGTACAAATTCATCAACATAGAAAGCTGAGCTATTTGCAGCCACAAACTAATGCCAGCAAACAGTATAAAAAGCCACACAGCATTAAACATCTGCCAATAGTCACCTTGAAAAAAGTGCACTTGCACCAGCATAAACGGAATAAAAATCAAACTTATTAAAATTAGTCCGCCGCGAATTGTGAGCGGGAAAAGGCCTATCATCGCTAAAATTAAATACGGCATCATGGTAAAAATAAGCGGTACTTCTTGAAGCGAAGAAAAGGTAAACATAATAGAAAAGTAAAATAATGCAGGCAGAAAAAATGAAAGCGCTATAACGTGTTTTATTAGGCTTACAGAAGAAGAACGCTTTACTCGATAGGCCATAATAAACAAACTAATAGAAAGCGTTAATCTTGCAACCAACAATATTTCAGCGTGTTGATAATCAAGCGTTAAAAAATCAAAAAAAGAGAAAGCAGGTACTGAAAACGCGAAAAACATGCACATAATCCACAGTCTTCCGCGAATGTATTCGGAGCGTTTATGAGTAAAATCGACTGAGTGAGTATTGGATGAAACAAGCTCAATTAAAGGGTTGTTTTCTAAACTAAAATAGGTTTGTAGTTTTAATTTTTTGAGTAAGGTTAAAGGCTCGCTTTGTTCAGTATACACATCGCTTAGCGGTGTCGGTTCCATACATTTTCTCGCTTTTTCTTTTGCTGCGCTATCATGATAATTGACGCAATAATCACCAAATCGAAACGAGTCTATCTGTATATTTAATGAGAGTGATTAACCTAGATCAATAAATGAACGGGAACATAACTAATATTCAATAAAACGCATTAATGGATAAGGTACCCTATTTGAATACACTTTTTAAATATTATTCACTCATCTTTTAAATATCCCAAAGCTTTTAAACTAGCTATTAAATTTAAATTATTACGCTTAATTAAAAATGCATTCAAACGTAAACAGCGCTAAATAGTCGTAATATTTAATCGTTCTAAAAAATAGCCTCATTTTCCAAGGAATAAATAAACTTCAATTTTATTAATAGCTTAAATAACAAGTAAGATTCCGTTATTACGTTAAGTTCTATAATTTTTCTATTTTTGGCAGGTTATAACTATTTTTTAAGACCCAAAATTCACAACAGGTAATGCTAGCTCAGTGTTTAAAACAATCATTTAGGAATGACACAAATGAAATTAAATAACCTGTTCTTGGCATTATGTTTAACACCTATCGGTTTTAATGCTGTAGCAGCAAACAAAGTAAAACCTATTGAACCAATTATGGTAACAATCCCTGCTGGCAGTTTTGAAATGGGCTCTTTAGATCGTGAAAGCACGCAACCTGTTCATCAAGTCGATTTAACTGAGTTTAGCCTAGGCAAATATGAAGTCACGGTGAAGGAGTTTAGCCGATTTATCACAGCCACTAATTATGAAGCCCCCACCGAATGTCGCCATGAATTAGACGGTTGGTTTAAACCAGCCAGTAAAGGGAATTGGCAAACCAATGCACTCAACACCAGCGAATATCAACCTGTGGTGTGTATTAATTGGAATGCCGCAAAAGCCTATGTTGATTGGCTTGCAAAAGAAACCGGCAAACCTTATCGCCTTGCAAGTGAAGCCGAATGGGAATATGCAGCGCGTGCCGGTACTGACACAAAATATTATTTTGGTGATGACCCAAATAAAACAGAAGTATGCCAATTTGAAAACACGGCAGACTATTACGGCGAGAGCATTTTGCAAACCCAAACTAACACCAGCTATGTTAATTGGAGCACAGGCATCAATCACTGTTCCGATGGGGCTGCACGCGCAAGTATCGTCGGCATGTATAAACCTAATCCATTTGGTTTACACGATATGCTGTCAAACGTATTAGAATTTGTTGCCGATTGCTATGTTGAAAACTATAACAATGCCTCGAAAACAGGCGCACCAAGTGAGTCTGAAAACTGCGAGCGTCGCTCTACCCGTGGTGCAAGTTGGCACTGGGATCATTGGCCGCTGACAAATCGAGGCCGAATTCCTGTTGATTTTGCCGGTGGTGTTGATGGTTTCCGTATCGCGTTAGATGGCAAAGCGCCGAAACTTTCTAAAACCACAAAGCTTTTTCAAAAAGAGCTGATACACGCACAACAAAATGAGCAAGCACGCCGTGATTTAATTGCTTCACTGCCTAACAAAGTAGAAAACGTCGCATTAAAACAACAAGGCGATATCGTATTTTTAAGCTGGGATAAAAGTGACGACAGCGACGTAACTGGCTATCGTGTTTATAAAAATGATGTGAAAGATGCGATGTTCAAACTGGTTGCAACCAACATCAAAACCCCGTTTTATCGTTATGTTTCAGACACGCAACACAGTGTTGAGTTTACAGTGGTTGCCGTTAAAAACCACCTACAAGGGCCTTATAGTGACCCAATTGCGACCGAAACTGGCTGGAGTAAAATTCCAGGCCAGATTGAAGCTGAATGGGCTAAAAGCATTACAGGTGCAAGTGTGACTTTAACCTCTGATGAGTCTCGCGGGCATAACCTCACTGGCCGAAATGGTATCGAAAGCGATGCAACTATGGTCTACCAAATTGATGTGACAAAAGCCGGTGATTACACATTGCATTATCGCGTTGCCACACCTAACGAAACTAAAGGTTTTGAGCTGTATTTAGGTGATAAAAAGCTAACGACTGCAGCTGTTAAAAAGACGGGTGGCTACCACGATTGGCAAACCCAATCTAAAGATAAAGTTAACTTACCAAAAGGTAAGCATACACTTACACTTAAGTCTTTAGACAGTCATTGGAAATTAAATTGGCTTGCACTTAAAGAAAGCCAATAGCATCTTATTGAAGGGTGTTGAACGAATAGTCATTTTGTGTACTTGTAAGTCGATAAATGACAGTAAAACTCTCTGGCTATGTATGAAATATACATAGCCAGGTTTCCCCGATAACGTTTTATTTTTGCTTTAGAACAAACAGAATTAAGCAAACTTTAGATTTATTACTTTTGACAAGCTAATTCGCTTTGAAATGAAATCTCTTAATTAAAATCCCACTTCATTTAACACTAAATATTATTTAACGCATGAAGTTTGGTTTGATTACGTTTAGACCAATTTGCTGTCGCATTTTGATTAATGTAATCAAAATAAAAATCATGGTTAATTTGCTCTTTTGGGTCATTACAAAGAAGTAGTGCAATATCCAAACTTAATTCTAAACTACCTGCTAGCTGTGCTTGCTCAAATGCCTCTTTACCAAGCTGTTCAAATGCTACATAGTCTTTTTCAGCAAGAGCTAAACGCGCTTTTAATAACATATTTTGCGGTGTGGTATTTGTTAGTGGTTCAACCAAGGCTTTTGCAAGCGCTAAACGTTCAGTATCTAAATAGTAATCGAGTAATTGTTTACGGCTAGACTGTGCTACCCAGTGATCTGGCGTAAGCTCTGTATATTCTAAAACGCGTTTTAAATGAGGCTCTTTATCTGCTGGATTATCGGCATAAATGGCATAGTGAAAAGGTACTTTCGCATAGTGATATTGCGGTAAGTTATATGCCTTCATTTTGCTTTCAGCAAGTTGTAAATAGAGGTATTTATCGCTTTGATTTTTATGCTTATGCGCCATTACTGACAAATAAGTAAGCGCATGAAGCTCACGCTCTATATCATTCACTAGAAGCGCGTGCTCTGCTGATGTTAATAAGCTATGTTTAACGCTGCTATAATCATTATCAAGGTGATTAAGCCAAGACTTTGCATTAAACGCATCAGCAAGGCGTTTGTGATCATTTATCTGAGCATATGCAGATATCGCCTCATCCAATTTATGGTTACTCAGTTCAACCAATTCTTTACGAGTTAATATGGTGCTTTGCAGTAATAGTGCATTACCCTGTTGTACTTGATTGTGTTGCTGCTTAGCTAATTGCTCAAGTTTATCTGCAAGGCTCATGGCGGTATCAAGCTTATTACTTTGTAAGTACGTATTTGCCAATTGATGCAAAACTATTAAGTCTTCAGCGTGCTCTTGGTGTGCAAGCGTTAGCATAGCAAGTTTTACACTTGGGGTAGCTGGTACATTTACCCAATCAAACATAACGTTTTGGGATAAATGGCTGTTCAGTTTATTTATTGCCGCAGCTTCACTATCAGCAATTATTTGCCCCTGCCACTGCCCTTTTGGACCAACTAACTTGAAATCAATCAAACAACCCTCACCTGCTTTGCTCATTTCACCAGTAAGAATTAATGGGTGTTCTGCAGATAAAGATTTATAGCTTAAAATTTGTGTTGCATTAAAGCGGTTCGTTTCTATCTTGTTGATCGTTGTAACATTAAAGTCTATTACATCTACCAGATTAACCGACTGCTCACAGTTATTTTCAAACGGGATAAGCGCCAAGCTGCGCTTTGGCGCTGTATTAATATTTAACACGGCTACCAAAACTAACATAAGCAATATACTTACTATCAGAATGACTGATTGAGACGATTTAGTTGTTGTGGGTTCTTTAGCTATTTGCTCAATTTGCTTGGTATGTTCATTTAATTGCTGAATTGGTAATTGCCACTCATAGCCGCGTTTTGCATAGGTTTTAATGGCATCTGCACCAAAAATATTGCGTAAATGACTAATGTTTTGAAATACCGCCTGCTCAGATACCACTTTACCTTGCCAAATATGCGTTAATATTTCGTCTTTGCTAAGCACCTTGCCAGTATTTTCGATGAAAAGCTTTAGCAAAAGTGCTTCATTATGACGAATTGAAACAGGCTGGCGGTTGTGGCTCAGTACTAAATTATTGGCATCAAATTCAAAGTGTTTTATTTGGTAACGCATGGGTTCAATGTTGCTTTTTGCCAACCAGTTTAACGTTTAGGCAATTACTTTAGCAAAGCAATTTAAGAGTAATTTGCAACAAGGTGTAAATCAAATACAACACGCCCTGTTTGGCCGGGTAAAGTGATAGGTCAAAAATGAGTTTTAAGTAAAAGATGCGTAAAAGCAAAAAAGCTTGTTTACTTTACTTATGCAAATAAGCCATCACAAATAAACCTAACGGCAGAGGTTAAATTTTATTAATTCGAAATTGAGTTAAACCTAGATGGTAAAACCCACTTAGCAAATGCCAAGTGGGTTTATGTGATTATCGTGTTGTCGATACCGATTTTGCTTTTTTAATCGCCTCATTAATATTTAGCGACGCTGCTTCTTGGCGCGGTGGGAACTTTTCAAATGTTTTAATATGCTCCGTTAGCATCGCAATTGCAGGTTGAAATACCCAGCTCTTTTTCATGATTTGATGAAAGCCTGTTACGCCATCGTAATGTTCCATTGGATCTTTACGTAGATTAAACAGTTTAGGCATGGTGTGGGTAACCAAATCTTCGTAGTAACGACCACCAGGTTTTGATGCAAAGTGCATTTTCCAAGGGCCAACACGAATTGCAGTTAACTGCGATTCGTAATAATAAAAGAAGTGATTACGTGCAGATTTTTTGCTTTTGCCACGCCAATAATCAAGGTTGTTTTCACCATCGATATATACATTAAACTCTTTTTCCATTGCTTTACGTAAGTTTTTCTCACCAACCGCTGCAGCAATGGTTGGAAATACATCTTCATGCGAGGAAATACCGTTAAGCTTTAAACCTGCTGGTATTTTTTTCGGCCAACGCACCATAAACGGCACACGCACACCACCTTCCCATGTCGTCATTTTTTCACCGCGGAATTTGGTTGTACCCGCATCAGGCCACGAACTTTGCTCAGGGCCATTATCTGTGGTGTAAATTACAATTGTATTGTCGGCAATTTTTAACTCATCGAGTTTATCAAGAAGCTGCCCTACATGACCATCGTGCTCTAATAAACCGCTACCGAAAACATCTTCTTCAGAGCTAATATGAGTGGCAAGATGACGGCTCTCTGGTTTTAAGCGCGTGTAAACATGCATACGACTTGGCGCATGCCAAATAAAGAAGGGTTTATCTGCTTTAACCGCACGCTCCATAAAATCTAGGCTTCGTGCTAACACTTCTTCATCGAATGTTTCCATGCGTTTACGCGTTAGCGGGCCTGTATCAATTATGCGGCCATCGGCGTACGCTTCAATCACACCGCGCGGGCCAAATTTTTTCTTAAACTCTTTTGTTTTTGGGTAGTCTTCCTGCTCAGGTTCTTCTGACACATTCAAATGATACAAATTGCCATAAAACTCATCAAAACCATGGCGCGTTGGCAAGTGCTCATCAAGGTCGCCTAAATGGTTTTTACCAAATTGCGCTGTCATGTAGCCTTTGTCTTTTAAAAACTCAGCAATCGTTGGATCAGCTTCTTTAATGCCTAAAGGATTGCCGGGCTGACCCACAGTTGTCAGTCCTGTGCGCACTGGTAATTGCCCCATTAAAAACGCAGCGCGTCCTGCGGTACAACTTGGCTGGGCATAATGGTCGGTAAATAAGGCACCTTCGTTGGCAATTCGGTCGATGTTGGGCGTGTTGTAGGTCATGCCATGTGAATAGGCACTTAAAGAAACCTGCGCCACATCATCCACCATAATGGCGAGAACGTTTGGGTCTTTCGCATGGGCTGACAACGAAAGTAGCCCAGCTAACACACTGACTAATGGTAATTTCATTACTTCTCCTTGTAGATTATTGAAGTCTAAGTTGAATTTGTTTTCTAAATGCACTCACACAGCAAACCTTGATTACGAAAAGCCAGCATGGGCAGATGTTTAACATCCAAAAAGAATAAACACCATTTTTGTAACTAACCAAGATTAAATGCCCACTTTACAAGCATTTCTCAATTTCTACCTTACAAGAAAATTAGGAACAAACATAGCCCACTGCTCGTCCCAAAATATAAAACTAATCACTGTTTTTGAATTCAACAAAAAGCCATTGCTGTCATTTAATGTCTTTTTTCCTTGATAGACTCTTTAAAGATTGGACGCATTTATACATAGCTTTAACCTTATTAGATTGATAAATAGCGTTATATAAAAACATTACAAAAATGAATTACATCACCTTTTATTGTTTACAGTCGCAGTAAAACTCTATTTTTAAATACGCCAAATCACTAATAGTGCAAACTTGGCGATTTAAAAACCCTGAGTATATAAAATGCAACACTTAGCGCTTTCCTTTTAGCAAAAAGCCTTAATAGCTGACATCTTAGCAAAGTTACGTTATTCGGTTTGTTGAGTTAACAACCAGTGACGCTTAAATAACCTTAATAAGTTTAGTTACTTAGTTACTACAAAAAGGTTTATCACTCCGTTTGGCCTGCTTTGACCCTTCCTTAACGCAGCAACCACCTTATATGCCAAATAAAGTTTTGGCCAAGCTTTAAACGTCACCACCGGTTTACCAAAACTTTCTTGATATTTAACGTTTAAATTATGGTCTTCTAGCAGTAATTTAAGCTGCCATTCTGTAACGGGATTTATATGCCCACCGTGATGATAATAATCATCGTTAAAATAAGGAAAAGTGCCCTTACAAATAAACTCAGCTAAAGCTAAATCAGAGCTAATATTTGGTGTTGAGAGCACGAGTATGCCTCCCGGTTTTAATAGCTTTTCACAATTTTTGATAAAATGCCGTGAGTTGTTAATATGTTCAATAATTTCAAGAGCAACAATAGTATCAAATTGATTTTCAAAATTAGCGGAAAAGTCATCATTCAAATTTAAATTATGAAATGTGCATTTTTGATCTTTAACGCGAAAATTTTCTTCAACAATATCAACGGCATTTACCTTAGCGCCTTGCTCTATTAAACGTAGTGTCATCGCACCCGAGCCTGAGGCTATATCAAGCACCTCAGCATTATTTACATCACTGTATTGATTAATCAGCTCACCCGCCCGATGATGCAACCCTTTATAGGCATGAATTGGTAAGCCTTTATAGCTGTCAGGTGAATCTAGTTTTCCGCGTGCCGTATCGCGATATAATTCCACAAACCTATTTTCTTTCGCATTTTGCATTGCAAATCTCCAATACTTGTTTAAATACGTGTTTTTTTTTAGCTGTATTGAAGAAAGTTCCATTTTTTATGCCAAAAACCCCTATCTTCCCTCTAAGAATCAGAGTTACACTGAGGTTTATTTTCTTTTTAACTAAATTTTAGTTTTATCTCTTAATCGGCCTTTATTTTTAAGGTTTTTATCGCGCTACTAACCTCTGCTCAAATGAGATGAATAAACTGAAGTCAATAAGAAATAGTTTTTAAATTATGGCTTGACCTAAAGCCAACTTGAGGTTTTAGCATGCCATTTTTCTCAGCAATAAGAACAAATTAATGAACAGTGATATTTCAATTTCTCGTATAAAGCAATTCCCGCCTTTAATGTGGATTATGCTATTTGGCTCATTTATAACGCGCGGTAGCTTTTATATGGTTTGGCCATTTTTGGCAGTGATTCTGTATAAAAAGTTTGCCCTTTCGGCAACTGAAGTCGGTTCTGTATTGTCGCTCGCTGCGGTTATTTCGGTGTTTGTCAGTTTTGTTGGTAGCACCCTTTCAGATAAGCTTGGCCGCAAGCCTATGATGTATGCCACAGGTGTACTTTATATTGTCTCGTTTAGTTTGCTTGCCGTCGCCGACACAATCTTAATGTTTACCATTGTGATTACGCTTTGCTCTATTGCCACCTCTCTTTGGCGACCGCTGGCATCGGCTTTAATTGGCGATATTATTGTTGATAAAGCAACTCGCGAACTTGCGATGCAATCGCTCTATTTTGCGGTTAATGTTGGCTGTGCGGTAGGCCCAATGCTGGGGGTTTGGCTTGGTTTAACTGGCGAGCAATCGAGCTTTTTTATTACTGTTTACGCCTTTGCTTTATTACTTGTGTTATTAACCTGGGGGTTTAAACATCAAGATAAAATTCAATCAAAAGTGGATATAGATAACGCACAAAGCACGCCCAGCCCCGAAACACCTGAAACTCCTGAAACAAAAACGGGCTTTAAGCAAACCTTCAGCGTGCTAGTACAAGATAAACTGTTACAGTGCCTTATTTTGGCGAACATTTTGTGCTTTTTTATTTATGGTCAAATGGATAGTTCACTGGTGCAATACCTCACCCGTGCGGGCGCAAATAACTTGCTCGAACTTATTTCATCAATGATCTTTACCAACGCGTTAGTGATCATTACTTGCCAATTTTTGCTGCTTAAATTAATGGCATCGCGGCCAATTTTAGTGCGTATTCGTTTTGGCTTGGTGTTACTTATTATCTCGCAAATCTGGTTTGCTTTTAACCCAATTACTTTTTTTGCAGGTTGGTTAGGTGCGGTGGTCATTATGAGCCTTGCTGAGGCCATTTTATTCCCTACCATGAGCGTACATGTTGACCGCATTGCGCCAACTAATCTTCGCGGCGCATATTTTGGCGCAACCGCATTTTACGATTTAGGTTATGCCTTTGCGCCAATAGGCGGCGGCTTACTACTTGATATATATGACGGGCGAACCCTATTTTTAGTGTGTAGTGCTATTGCTGTGGTGGTATTTTTACTTTACCTCATAATGGATAAATTAAAGCGCCCTGCATTTATTACAGAACAGCTTGCATCTGAACAAACGGCTAAAACAGCGTAAATTTTTTAGTTTTAAGTTTGTTTTTTTACAATCGAAACAAAAAAGCCAGCATTCACATGCTGGCCTTTTTTCCTAACACTTAAATAAATTAATCGCGTTTATACACCGCCTCAATCGTTGCTTTTGCCAATGTATTGGCATTCACCATATACCCTGCCACCGCGCTTTTGGTATTTTCTTTTAAACCAAGCGGCTTTGCTAACGCAAACACCGTAAATTGATAACGATGAATGCCATGCCCTTTTGGTGGACACGCACCACCAAAGCCATTTACTCCAAAGTCGTTATTAATTTGTACTGCACCTTCTGGCAATTTTGGGCTTGAACTACTGCCCGCGCCAGTTACTAGTTCAGAAGTGCTCGCGGGTAAATCTGTAACCTGCCAATGCCACCAGCCGCTACCAGTTGGCGCATCAGGATCATAGGCAAAAACAGCAAACGCTTTGGTCTCTTTAGGTGCACCGCTCCACGCTAAATGCGGCGATATATTTTCACCTTCACAGCCAAAGCCATTAAAAACATGCTTATTTGAAAGCATTTCACCGTTCGCAATATCATTACTAGTAAGTGTAAAAGTATTAGCCCAAAGCTGCGCGGCTGATAACAATAAAGTACCGCCTATAATTTGTTTCAACATGATTAGTCCCTTATTTGATTATTAACCCATGTTAATCATAAACACTTTTAAAATCATAGTGCTTTAAGATAATCGGACGTTTTTTGCAGCTCGTAAATATAAAACAGATCTTAAACTCGAGCTTGATAAACAAATGGGAAGGCAGTTCCACACTTATGATAATTGTAAGGCATTATTAAAGTTAAATTACTTCAGTACTAGGCGATTCTTTGAGATTTAATAACCAACAACCAGTCTTGCTTATAAATTACATGTTGTTAAAAAAACAGATATTGCTAACTTTCTTAACTTCATCAATAAGCATTGTGAAAACTTCAAATTTAAACTTAAACATGTTTCACTAAATACAATTTAATAACATACCCTACCGGCGATTTAACGTAAAAGGACTTCATTTGCCTATTCAAATATCACCTCAAATCATTTTAAGACCCTTAAATCTTTTAGATGCATCTGCAATTTTGTCGTTAGTAAACCTTAATCGCGAGCGACTGGCTGAGTATTTATACTGGGTTGAAGATGTGCGGTGTGTTGATTCTGCCAAGCAATATATATTTGATCGTGTAAACAACGGTTTGAATGAAGCGCACTGGTTCAAAATTTACTTTAACAATGAAATATGTGGCGTATTTGCAGTTAAATCCATCTGTCCACAAACGCATGTCGCTGAATTAGGTTATTGGCTTGGCGATAGTGCCAAGGGCAATGGTGTAATTAGTCAAATTGTAAAGTATCTACCAAAACTATTAGCAAACACATCAGCCAACGCCATCGAATTTAGATGCCTTGAACAAAATCATGCAAGTATTAAAGTCGCACTTCGCGCTGGTGCTAACCTTGTGGGCTCTATACCCGATTTTATGGTGGCAAATGGTATTAAACAAAATTTAAATATTTATCGTGTCACACTTTGATTTAACTTAGTGCGTTGCAAAGCCTTTTTAAACTTTTACACAATAACTGTAATGATCCTACTTTAAAATTTTTGTTAAAAATAAATTGATTGAAAAATCATCATCTTCACAATAATAAGTGTTAAGTTATAAGACACTAATAGTATTAGTTAACCTAAACTGGAATAAATAGGGAGCTAAAATTATGGATGAAGTCGGCACAGCTAGAATTTATCTGTTAAGAGCAATGTATGCATTTATTGTCTTTGGCTTAGGTGTAACTACCCTGCCCGATGTAGTTTCTGGCTCTGGTCGATTTGCCGATTCAGACACCATTATCAATGCCATCTTAATGGGCTTTTGTCTTCTCTCGCTACTCGGCATAAAGTACCCACTTAAAATGTTACCAGTGCTTTTACTGGAGCTTATCTGGAAAGTGTTTTGGCTTTTAGTTTATGCCTTACCTATGTATTTAAATCACTCTCTCGATGAATACGCACAAGAGCTGGTGTTTGCGTGTGCTATGGGGGTTATTCTTACACCGCTCGTACTGCCATGGGGCTATTTAGTTACACATTACCTAAAAGCACCTGCAACACCTTGGAGATAAATTCAAATAGGCCTTCTAGTCATCAATAAAGTGAGGATTAATTTTGGCAGTCAGAACGTGATCTTGCCATGTGCCATTTATTTTTAAATAGCGCTTAGCCAACCCTTCTTTTTCAAAACCTAAACGCGTTAATAACTGGGCACTTTTTGTGTTATGTGGCATATAGTTTGCCATAACACGGTGCAACTTTAGCACGTTAAAAACATAATCGAGTCCTGCCTCTACCACCTCAGACATAATGCCCTGCCCTTGGTATTTTTCAGCAACACAATAACCTAGATAGCACGCTTGAAAAGGACCACGCACCACATTAGTAAAGTTACACATTGCCATTATTTCGCGGCGCTCAAAATCAAAAGCGGCAAAATGATATGCACTTTGATTATTAAGGTGCGTTTGATAACCATTAATTAGATTTTGCACATTCGCTTTAGTGTAATAGAGCTTATCGCGCGTTGGCTCCCACGGTGCTAAGTGCCCCTTGTTCTCGGTAATAAACAAGAGCAGTGCTTGTGTATCATTTCTGTTTGGTACATCAATAAGTGTACGTTTGGTTTTGAGTATCATTGCCTTTGGTCAAGTGCCTGTTTGTCGGTGGCATGCTGAATTAAATTGACCAATAACCTACCATGCATTGGCGTAAAACCCGTTTTCTCGAGTTTTTTCTCAAGGTAGTTAGCAAAGTTTTTACGCTTATCGTGATGAGTACGCAGCGTAAACAGCAGTTCATTTTGCTTTTGGTTTATGAGTCGCGTGTTATAAATTGGGTCTTCATCAGGCCAGTTTTCAACGGGCACACCCTTAGTTTGATAAACATAACTAGAAAGAGTTTGGTTGATTTTTGAATAATCACTTTGACCAATTAACAGCTCTAACTCTTTCAATAAGCCACGGTAAAGTACGCGTGGAAACAAGCTGTAGAAATCTTTGTTTTGAAACGCTTTGCCTTTTTCAGTTTGCTGCCAATCCGCAAAACTCGACTTGAGCGCGTGCACAAAAATACGCCCAACAAAATGCACTTTTAAATAGCTGCCACCTTGTTTATCAGCGCTTTGTAATAGGTTGCTTAAACGTTTGCGATAATTACGGTTTTCTGCTTTCAAACGGCTTACTTCAGCTTCTAATGCAAGTTCGCTTTCGCCTTTTTCAAGCTGTTGCTTTTGTAATTGAGCAATACGCAGTTGAGCGCTTTGTAATACATCACGGGTGTCTTTTAGCTCTTGCAGCACACTGCCATTTTTAATTTTGAAGTTTAAATTGTGCGTACTGTTTGCAGTAGTTTGAGTTACCAAAGGTTTAGCGGCTTTGGTAAGCGCTTGGTTAAGCTTTTTCTCTAAAATTTTCCCTGACTGACTGCCTTTTAGTAACGTGGTTAATTGGCTATTTATTTCGTTTAAATACCAAGTATGCAACTGCTTACTTTGCGCCGCGGTTAACCCACTAAATGGGTTTGCATTTTCCTTTTCAAGTTCAGACACCTAATGCCTCAAATCCATTCTTTCTAATTATAAATTTCGGGCCGAATAGTAGCAGAAAAAAGTACTAAAACTCTAGTTTGGCGGCATAGTTTTAGAGCCCACTTGTGAGCGCTCTAAAATCGCTACACCTTGTTCTTTCATAAAGGCTTCAAATGCACTGGCAAGCAAGCTTTGCTTTCTATCTTGGCGTTTAGCTAAAAACCACGTACTACGAATAGGAAAACCTGTTACGTCTAACTTTACCAAACCCGGTACTTCACCATAATCGAGCGCATGACGGCTTAGAATCGACAAGCCCAACCCCGATGCAACCGCATATTTAATCGCTTCATTACTTTCTATGGTCATTTTTTCATTCAAGGTTAACTGCTGGGTTTTGCAAAATTGCTCAATCAAATTACGTGTACCCGAGCCTTTCTCACGCATTATAAATGGGTAATGCGATAGACGGTTTAGGCTAACTTCTTGCTGTAACTGCAATTCGTGCCGTGCTGGTGCGATTACCACCAGTTCGTTATCGAGTAGCGGCGTTTTTATAATTTCAGGGCGTTCAGGGCACTGACTAAAAAAGTAAAAATCGTCTTCGTTAGCTTCTATGCGCTCTTTAACTTCTTGGCGGTTACCAATTTTTAAATTGATATCGACTTTTGGGTGTTTTTTACAAAACGCGCCTAAAATCAATGGCAAAAAATACTTAGCAGTTGAGACTACACATAAATTAAGCGAGCCAGATGTCACGCTTTTAAGCTCATCAATTGATACTGATAAATTATGAAAACTAGTAAATACCTCATTGGCGCACTTTAACAAGGCTTTTCCCGCATCAGTGAGCAAAATGGATTTACCATGCTGATGATACACTGGCATATCCACAGATTCGCTTAATTGCTTTAACTGAATCGACACAGAGGGTTGCGACACATGTAACTGCTGCGCCACCAAGGAAATACTTTTGTACTGATCGAGCGCTTTTAAAAGCTGTAACTGCCTAACTGTGGGTAATCGCATAGTTATATAGATTTTTATTTATACAAATTCATATAAATATATATTAGCGTTTATTAGGTGGCGCGCATAGACTAATTTTTGACTTATAAATGCATAAAATACAACCTGCACATCAAAACTACATCGCAGGTGATGATGCTTTGTATTGGGGAATGAGGAAGTTATGTTAGAAACCATATCGAATAATGTACGCGCGTTAGGTGAGGTACTCGGCCAAACAATTGCGGAGGACAAAGGCGATGGCTGGGTTGATAAAATTGAAGAAGTTCGCCTTTTAGGTAAGCGCATTGTGGCAGGTGAAAACCATGCGGTTGAAGACCTACAAACAATTTTTGCAAATAGTAGCGAGCAAGATTTATTAATTCATGCCCGCGCATTTAGCCAGTTTTTAAACCTTGCTAATGTGGCAGAGCAACAACACACCACCAGTGAGCAAGGCTTAGCTGAGCTAGATTTGCCGCATCCGCTTGATTCACTATCAGAAAAATTAACCGGTATTGATGCAAACGCGTTTAAACAAGCGCTTAAAAAACTACATATCGAGTTGGTGCTAACTGCGCACCCAACCGAAGTTAACCGCCGCACCTTTATTCATAAATACAACGAAGTGGCCGATGAACTCAGTAAAGGTGAAGTGCCACTGAGCGAACGCGTACAAGAAATCATTGAACAAGCATGGCATACCAATGAAATTAGGCAGCAGCGCCCCACTCCACTTGATGAATCGCGTTGGGGCTTACACGCCATTACCGATAGTTTATGGCATGCGGTACCTAAGTTTGTTCGCGAATTAGATGAACTTTCACAAAACTTGATTGGCGAGCCGTTAGCCGAAGATATTGTGCCTATTACCATGGCCAGCTGGATGGCAGGCGACAGAGACGGCAACCCCTTTGTTACCGCCAAACTCAGTAAACAAGCCATTTTACAAGCACGATTAATTGCTGCAGAGCTCTACTTAACTGATTTTGAATCACTTTATTTAGAATTATCGATGCACAAAGCAACCGATGACTTAATTGAAGCGGATATTAATAATATTGGCCCGTATCGCGCGGTGATCACCAAGTTAATTAGCGAACTTAAAGAATCAATCGCATTGTTACGTGATGGCAAAACAAAAGGTGCAATTTCATCTTCTGAAGATTTACTTACGCCATTAAAAGCATGCCGCAACAGCTTATTGGCAGTAGGTCTTACTCGCGTTGCAAATTCACAAGTGCTCGACTTAATTCGTAAGGTGCAATGTTTCGGTATTTCACTGGTAAAACTGGATATTCGTCAGCACAGTGAACGCCACGATGAAGCCATTGGCGAGATTGTAAGCGCGCTCGATTTAGGCGATTACGCCACTTGGGATGAAGCACGCCGTGTTGAGTTTTTACTTGGCGAAATAAATAATCCGCGCCCATTATTACCGAATGTCACTTGGAGTGAAAACACCCAAGAAGTGCTCGATACCTTTGCAATGGTGGCTAAGCAACCGCGCGAAGTGCTAGGTATTTATATCATTTCAATGGCGAGCAAAGTGAGCGATGTGCTGGCGGTAAACCTCTTAATGAAAGCCACAGGGTTTGGCTGGGATATGCCTATTGCACCGCTCTTTGAAACACTGGATGATTTAAATAACGCGCCAAAAGTAATGGGCGACTTGCTGAACATAGAGCAATATTTAACGCGTTGTAAAAACCAGCAATATGTGATGATTGGCTACAGTGATTCGGCAAAAGATGCGGGCGTGTTAGCGGCCACATGGGCACAATACCAAGCGCAAGAGGCGCTAGTGCAGGTATTTAAACAATTTGAGGTAGAACTTAAATTGTTCCACGGCCGTGGCGGTACCATTGGTCGTGGGGGCGGCCCTGCACATGATGCAATTGCATCGCAACCACCGGGTACACTTGATGGCGGCTTACGTGTCACCGAACAAGGTGAAACCATTCGCTACAAGTTTGGTTTGCCAAACCTTGCAGTGCGCAGTTTACACTTGTATGCCAGTGCGATTTTAGAAAGCTTAATTCACCCACAACCTGTGCCACCAGCGTCATGGCGAGAGCTTATGAACAACATGGCATCGCTGAGCTGTGAAATTTACCGCGGTTATATTCGTAAAGAACCTAATTTTGTGCGCTATTTCCGCCAAGCCACACCTGAGCAAGAGCTATCATCGTTGCCACTGGGCTCGCGCCCAAGTAAACGCCGCTCGGATGGTGGTATTGAATCGCTGCGTGCTATTCCATGGATATTTGCGTGGAGCCAAAACCGTTTAGTCTTGCCTAGTTGGTTGGGTCTAGGCCAGGCAATTAAAGCGTTTTATCAAGAAAATGCCGCGCTGATGAACGAAATGCTAGAAAACTGGCCGTATTTTAAAGCCCGTATTTCATTGACTGAAATGGTGTATTTAAAGTCCGATCCAGAGCTATCCGCACTGTATGACGCAGCCCTTGTTGAACCTGAGCTACAAGGCTTAGGTGAACATCTGCGCAGCCAATTACAGCAAGACGAACAAGCAGTACTGACTTTGCTTAACCAAGCTCACACACTTGAGAGTGACCCTTGGAACTTAAGCTCATTTAGGTTACGTCAGCCTTATTTAGTACCTCTGCACTTGTTACAGATTGAGGCGTTAAAACGCTTACGCAATAAACCTGAGCACCCTGAAAGCGAGCAAGTGCTTATGGTCACCATGGCTGGTATTGCGACCGGTATGCGAAACACAGGGTGATTTAAACTCTTACAATTTAAATAAAAAAGGCGAGGTTACCCTCGCCTTTTTGTTTCTTCTCACGTTCAGTCCATTTGAAATGGGTAAATTGAGCCAAGCTTTAAAATTTGGCTTAATTCATCAAGGGCTGTTTGGCTTTCTACAAGTAAACTTGGGTCAGCTAAATCGTCTTCTGCAATCGCATCTCGATAATGCTTTTCAACCCATGCTGTTAGGGTATGGTATTTCGCTTCATTCATTAAGCATTCAGGGGCAACGGCGCTTAATTCCAACTCATTTAGTGGCACGCGAAGACGCAAGCACGCAGGTCCACCACCGTTTTTCATACTTTGTTGCAGGTCAAAATAAATCACCTGAGATATAGGGTTACTCGCCTCGCAAAGGGTCTCAAGATAAGTCGCCACTTTATCGTTAGTTTGGCATTCGGTGGGGGCCACAATGGCCATAGTGCCGTTTGGTAATGTAATTAACTGACTGTTAAAAATGTAGCTTGAAACTGCATCTTCAACACTCACATAGTCGTTACTTACTTCAATTAAGTGTAGTGGTTTATCACCTTTGTATTTTGTGTGAATAGACTCAACCGCACGTGCGGATTGATAAAACGCCATTTCATGGTAAAGCAGCACATTTTCGTTACCAATTGCGATTACATCATTATGAAATACACCTCGATCGATCACATTGGGATTTTGTTGCACAAATAAGCAATCGGCGTCGCTTAATCCATGTGCGCGAGCAACGGCTTCACTGGCAGCTAAGGTTTGTCTGGCAGGGTAAATCTTTGGTTTGATATCTGATAATGCATCTTCACCATAAACAAAGAGCGATAGCCCTTTTTCGCTATGCGAATTGGATAAGCGAGTGTGATTTGCCGCCCCTTCATCGCCCAATAATGGATGATGTGGTAGTGGCGAATGATGAGTAAAATACTGCGTATTATTAAAAATGGCTTTAAAGGTACGGCTTGTTTGCTCAGCTTCTATGGCGCGGTGTAGTTTGTTACTTAAATTGGCGGGTGTGAAGTGCACTTTGCCATCGTCACAATCCAAACTGTTCGATACTGTTGCCGCATTTGCCGACCACATTGAAGACGCCGAATAACAGGCTTTTAAAAACTGCGGCGCGTGTTTGGCTGCTTTTGTAATTACGTCTTTATCGCTACCTGAAAAACCCAACTTCCTTAATGTGTAAGTATCTGGACGAACCTGCGGCGGTAAAATACCCTGCTTTAAGCCAAGCTTTGTCATCGCCAGCATTTTTTCAAGGCCTTGTAGCGCAGCTTTTTTCGGATTTGCGATTTGCTTTGCGTTATTTTTAGATGCGACGTTACCAAACGATAAGCCGCTGTAGTTATGGGTTGGGCCAACCAACCCATCAAAATTCACTTCGTACACTGTCATCTTTGCATCCTTTTAGTGCAACGTTGCACTTTTATTAGGCGTTTTTCGTGTTTAAAACCGAAAAAGCGTGAATACAAAGTTAAATTGCTAAATGCATGCCAGGTAATACAATTTAATTTGCACTGTGTTAGTTATCTTGATTACCAACATTTGGCGTTTTTAAAATACCCAGTTGGGGTTTTAAGAAATAACACGCAAAGTAAAGCACTAAGGCAATGGCCACATAACCAAACGGGTTCGTCACATATGGCGCATAATACTGTGCGACACGCTCTGCGTAGGTACTTAACGGCATATCGCTAAATTTACCCGATAGCCAATAATAGCTTGCATTTGAGGTTAAAAATGCAATGGAACTTGCAAGCCATAAGTTAAAAAGTGCCACGATTGTTTTTACTGCAACAGCAAGTTTCGTTTCATCAAGTTTTAGCTGCAAGCTCTTATGACCTGCCCACCAAAGTACATAATAACCAACAAATAAGAACGGATAAGAGGTTGTTAAACAATCCTCAAGATCTCCTCTAAAATAGCTGCTGGTTAAATCAATCGACACACTTAACACCACAAATACAGCAAATGTGCGATGCTTAGATGCTAGTAAACCTAAGATAAAGAAAATTGCAGTGCTAGCACTGGGTAAATGGAGCGCAGAAGCAAAGTGATGAGGGCGAGTGGCTATCATCAAAAGCGCTAATAGTGTGAAAATCAGCGATGAAAACTGCTTTACGTTAATTGGGGTAAATAAATTTGAACGATCTGTCATTAATGTCTATCCGCATGCTAAAACCAATACGATAGGAAATGACAATATGCAAGGCACAATCCTTTGGCTTTAATAGCAAGAAATAACAATACCAAGTTCAGATAATTAGATGATCAATTACGGTGACCACAGATTAATGTAATTGGTATAAAGCGATTGTGTTCTCGTTGCTCACCGCCCACCGCAGTATCGAGTGAACTAGGCCGGTCTCCGGACTCCTGATCATCGCACTGACAGCACCTTCCCATCAAAACTGACAGTGGTGGGTGTCGCTCACAGTTACCGTTGCGGGGGCAGTTCCAGATTTAAACTGGATTCCCGTTTAAACATTGTTTTAAATAAAACATTAGTCACCTAATTACAATGCAAATATATGTCAGCTAATACTTTCAAATCAAGCTAAGACATTATTCTTATTAATACTTTTAGTTTGAATATATAACCAAATTGAATGCACTGCTAAAAATTAAAAACTAAGGTATGCTACACAAAAAGTTAATCTTTAATGATCGATGTCAAAAGTAAAAGCCAAAGTACTTCGTTTCAACCAGATCTCTGTTGAAGCTGTTTTTGAAAAAGAAAGTGAGTTAATTAGTCAACTGCAAAACGGCAATTTAGACCAAGCCCTGTTACTTTGGCAAAGCGATAAGCCGACGTTGGTTTTACCCTCTGGTAATAAATGGCAACAAAGCGAAACGCTTGAAACTAAGCTAAAGAAAACTGGTTGGCAGCTTTATGCCCGTAAAACTGGCGGTGCGCCAGTACCACAATGTGAAGGGGTGATTAATATATCTTACATGTATGTATTGCCAGAGCAAACTCCCTACTCTATTCCAAATGCCTACAAAGACTATTGTGCTATTTTATCTTCGTTTTTTTCGCAGTTTAATATCAATGTTGAAACTCACGCCACCCCCGGCAGTTATTGCGATGGCGATTACAATCTTAATATTGAAGGTAAAAAAGTCGTTGGCACCGCACAGCGTGTACTGCTTAAAAAAGGCGGTGGCAAAATTGTACTGGCGCAAGCCTGCATTTTAGTAAATGCAAATATGCCAACATTAGTTGCACCTGTTAACCTTTGTTATGAACATCATCAACAGCTAGAGCATGTCATTGCTGATGTGCACACCTGTTTGTTTGAACATACCACCGATAAACCAGATACTGAGGCGCTTTACCAACGCCTATTTACTAGTTTTATAAATCATCAAAAAACATAAATCGGATTGATCGTAAAACCCTTTTTTTAGTGTTCAGCGGTGATACACTTGGGGCTTCTTTAGTCGTAAATTACCTTTGGAGTGCTCCCTTGAAATTCGCTCTTCTTCCATGTGCTGCATTATTTGCAAGCCATACCTTTGCATCTGTAAGCCCAGCAACTGATAAGTTGGCAGACTATGCCGTAACACACTATCAAAACACGCAAATTCATACTTTGGGCAATATGGTGTCATTCCCAACCGTTAATAAAAAAGACATTGATACACTGCAAAATCCGGACTTTATTGGTTTTAAATCGCTATTAAAAATGAAAGCGGCAGAGCTTGGTTTTGATTACCAAGATTTTGGGCACACCGTATTAATCGGTATGGGTGAACAACAAGAGAAAGTAACCATAGTAACCCATGGCGATGTGCAACCAGCAGACCCAACAAAATGGCAGCAAAGCCCGTTTTTACTTGATAAAACCTCTGAACCTGGCAAATTAATTGGTCGAGGCACAGAAGATGATAAAGGCGCAATTGCGACTGCGCTTTATGCTATGAAAACGCTTAAAGATAACAATGTTAAGCTTAACAATCGCATCGAGCTTATGGTGTACCTAGCTGAAGAATCAGATTGGGAGCCACTAAAGCGCTTTATGAAAAGCTATCATCAACCAAAATATGCAGTAACTATTGATGCGTCTTACCCTGTGGTTGTAGCCGAAAAAGGCTGGAGCTTAATTGCGCCAACATTTTCAGGTTCATCACCACAAACAGGTGTTTATGTTAGCGAGTTAAATGGCGGTGCATTTGTTAGTCAAATCCCAGAAGATGCCAGTGTAGTGCTTCATAATGCTGATGAAAAAACACTTACAAAGCTTAAACAAAACATCGATTCACTTAAAGATGTTCACGTTACACTTACACCACAAGGCGATACATTTTTAATAAATGTAAAAGGCGAATCGGCACACTCATCAGAGCCTGAAGCAGGTCACAATGCCATTGCTCATTTAGCTGAAATATTTAAAGGTATTGATTTAGAAAATAACAGTGATGGCCAAGCAATTGAGTTTATTAATCAACTCATTGGCCTTGATTTATACGGCGCACAATTTGGTGATATTGCCTACCGTCACGATTTTATGGGACCAATGACTGTCGCGCCAACACTATTAAAGCGCAGCGACAACGGTATTAAATTATCCGTTAATTTACGCCGCCCAGTTGGCAAAACAGAGGTGCTATTAAAATCTCAAATTGATACTGCCCTAAACAATTGGCAAGCTAATAACAATGTGACATTAAATAACGTGGAAATTCATATTGGCACGCCGATGCTGCTTGATGATGCACCGCATGCTGAAGCGCTTTTAAACATCTTTAAACATTTCACTGGTGATAAAGATGCAAGCTTTGTTTCAATTGGTGGTGGTACCAATGCTAAGTTATTTGATAACGCTGTGTCGTTTGGCCCGTCGATGCCTGGTAAAAAATACACAGGTCACTCCGAGCACGAGTATTTAACGCCTGAGCAAATGGCGCTTAACCTAAAAATGTATACCGCCATGATGGTAAAACTTGGCAATATGTAAACATCAATATCCATAAAAAAAGCGCAGATTTTACTGCGCTTTTTATTGTTTTAAATAAGGTTAAAAAATATTCGCATCCATTGCATCAGCAATATAATCAATGGCTTTTTGAGCACGAACACTGTTGCCTGCTTGATCTAAACGCGGTGAGAATACTGCAATAGAGAAGCGCTCTGGCGCAACCGCAATAATGCCGCCGCCGACACCACTTTTCGCAGGTAAGCCAACTTTAAATGCCCAATCACCGCTGGTTTCATATAAACCGGCAGTGGTCATTACCGCAAGCAAACGCTCTACGTTTTCTTCACTCATTAGCTTTTTCTTAGTAATTGGGTGCACACCACGGTTTGCAAATGGCGATGCCATAACAGCTAAATCTGACACAGTTACACCAATTGAGCATTGGCGAGTGTAAATATCCAGGTTATCTTTCACATCACCATAAAAACGATCATATGACTTCAATAATTCAGCGATAGCTAAGTTATGGCCGTTTGTTTCAGACTCAGATTGATAAATGCTTTTTAATACAGGTAGTTCTGTATTTGCAAATTCATTATACCAGTGAGATAGGTTTTGCCATTTATTCTCTTTATCACCCTCAAGCAAACTTACCGTCGCCATTGCGCCAGCATTTACTAATGGGTTAACACTGCGCGCTTTATTTAGCTCAATTGCAGCAACTGAGTTAAAAGGTAAACCCGTTGCATTTACACCAATTTTTGAAGCTACCTGATCAGCACCTTTAGCTTCAAGTGCAAGTGCTAACGTAAACACCTTTGAAATTGATTGAATTGAAAAACGTGAATCCACATCGCCATAGGTGTACATTTTACCGTCATTTGTAACCAGTGCGATACCAAATAGCTCCGAATCCACTTTAGCCAGTGCCGGAATATAATCGGCGTTAGCACCTGCTTTTTCATCTTTATACATACTATGCGCTTTTGCTAAAAGCGCCTCGATTTCACTAACTTTTGCAACCTTTGCGACACCACTTAATGGCACTAAAAGGATGAGTGTAAGTAACCATTTTTTCATCATAATTGTTCCTTAATATTTGAATCCAAACGACGTTTGTAGTCTGAAGTTATCTGCTTTTGTACCGAATTTATCTTCTACTTCACCATACTGAAGCTCTATGCCTAACTTCGACATTTCGGTTGGTGACCAAATTAAGTTTGCGGTGGAATAAATACTTTGTTTAAACGAGCGATTAAACTGAGTAGATAGGTTATCAAGTGTCATCACACTTAAACCCACACTACTGCTCATATCATCTTGCCATTGATGGTCGAGGTAAACAAAACCGCCTGTTGCTGTGATTGCTTCAAGGTTGCCTTTGGCATTTATACCTGCATCAGAACCACCTGTTTGTGCCGAATACACACTGCAGCAAGGGTCATTGATATAACGGCTAATACCATCACCATGCACCACTTGATATTTAATGCTGCTTTGCGTACTTACATTAAAAGCGCCCGATAAATTAACACCCCAACCTAACGTTTCATCACTTTGCCAAGGCGTTTCATAGCCTAGCTTGCGTAAAATAAACGAACTTTTAAAATGACCAAACTCACCTTGTTTTAAATAATAAGCTGTTATGTCTGGTAGCTCGTTTACTTCATCATAAAGGTACACTCGCTCGTCTGTGCTACTAGGGTATGCAAAATCAGAATCTGAGCGCTCTAGCGATACCGCAAATTTGCTTTGCTTGTCTAAATTAAAGGTATAACGAACTTGAGGTTGACGTGTGAAGACCATTGAGTTTGGTCCCCAGTAATCGAGAATATTAGGGAAAGAATCAATATCCATAAATCCGGTGAAGGTCTGACCCGCACCAAAGTTACCGAGTTCACCCCATAGATGGGTTAAATGGAATCCTGCGTTGCCATCGCTTTGAAACATATCAAATTCAAAGCGCGTTTTCATTTCGCCATATTTAGTTGGTGTAAAACTTTTTAAATAGAGTTTCGACTGTCCAGCACTTAACAAAGTGTTGTCGTCGACAGTGTCTTTTTCAAAAGCAATAGACGAGGTTTGGAAACCTGCGCGATTGGTCATTTCGCCACTATTATAAATAGCATCTAACCAAATATGACCGCCAATTTGTAAGCGCGTATCGGTACCGCTTAAACGAATACTGCGCTCAGGTGCTTTGTATTGGTGGCTTGGCCTTTGCTTAAACACAGCCAACTCGTTATTTTTTTCAATATCTTGCTGATATGAAAGAGTATTCGCTTCTGTTTTTTTGCCAGTATTTAGCTGCGTTTCTAACTTTTCAATGTGCTTATCTTTTTGCTGTAATGCGTTTTCTAATTTAGATAAACGTGCTTCTAATTCTAAAAGGCGTTTTTCTAAATCACTATCATTGGCATAAGTAAAGCTGGATGAAATTAATAGACTTAATGCGCTTAAGCGCAACAAGGGTGAAATTGGGGATCGTTTTATTTGTGTTGTAGACATGTCATTTCCTTACTAAATCTACTGTGCAAAGCGACTAATACTTCTTCCAACAAGCATCGCTCAACTATTGACCATAGTTCCATAAAAAATCGCATCCGACAACACCAACCAGCGGAAATTTAAGAAATATTTTCTTAAAAAACGTTAGCTTGGCAACTTAGTGTCATAACTAGCTGGTCATCAAATGCGTTTCAAGCAGACTATATCCCATAATCAAGTCGACTTTTATGACATACGTCATACTTAAATGCGATCTATTCAAGCTAAAAAGGGACTAGGATTGCTTATAGCAAATTAATCAAAAGCAATAATTTTTAGTTATTTATAACAAAAGTATGACGTTTACTAGCACATTGAAAATAAATAGAAAATAGCACTTTTAAACAGAGTTACACACCTTTTCTGGGGATAACCTTCTAGTACAAAGAGGTGAATGTATTAGTTTTGATTCTGCCTTTTATTAACCCCTTCATAGCGAAGGGATCAGTTAGATTAATACTTATGCGTTTGCGCTTAATTAACCCAGTTCAAAGGTCGTAATGCCAAAAATTTTATTACTATTCGTTTTCGGTAACCCTTTTTGATACATACGTGAAGTCGCAAACACCACTTCCATTTTTTCAGTTTCTGCCAAACGCACTGCATCTGGGTTATTCTCAGGCACATCTAAGATGATGATTTCACCTTGAATATCCTGTTGCAAAGCATGAAAGATATCAGCCGCGATTGCTGGTGAGTCTGCAAATAATGGCCCTACTTTATAACCCTCTTGGCATTTTCGCCTCACTGCGTAACCTTTAACTACTCCATCTTCTAATAAACACACCGCCCTGCCATGTTGCTGCATCAGCCATGCAGATAAAAACGCCTTGCGCGGTGCACTGAAACATTGCAGATCATAGTTTAGAATAGCGGAAATATGTGCATCCGTTACTTCCGACATAGCTGAATTTATTTGCGTTGAGCTGGCTATTTTTTGAAAGCGTTTATTTTGATAATACGGCATATAACCAATGCGTTTATAGATCTCAACATTTTCTAATACCCCATCAATCCCTACGTTTCGCTCACCGCAATAGTTAAGTCTGTGCTTAGTGAGCTCAAGCCCATACCCTTTACCACGATGTGCTGGAGCAACGATATATAATCCACAAAATGCATAATGTTCATCGTACCTAACAGCACTTCCCACCGCGACAACTTCACCATCTACTTCACCAACAAAAAAACCGGTTGGATCCGCCAGATAAAATAGCGCAGCATCATTAATGCCTGGATTCCATCCTTCTTGCGCTGCCCAATGAATAGCTATGCTCAATTCTTCTGGCAACATGCTTCGAATTTTAAGTTGTGACATATTAGGTTCTTTAAAAATAGTATTTAGCTGAGAAAGTTAGCCTAACCTGCATGCGCTAAGGTGTAAATTTAGTTTTTAAAAACAGCGCCTAATGACTCCAAAAAAACAAATTTGTTGAAATCCCCTTTAGAGAAAAACAATTTTACCGATAACAGAAGTGCTTAAATATTTCCAAGGACGAACATGAGCATTGCAAACATCGGCAAAATTCCCTTTGCTATTCAAACACCCCCAAAACTGCAGCAAACACCATCGTCACAAAGTGAGGATGCACAAGCTAACAATAGTAATGACTCCATTACTATTTCAGCTGAAAGCTGGCAAAAGCTCAAAGAAAGTGAAGACGCCAAAGAACAAAAGCGTAGAGCATTGCCAAAGCACATCCAAGACATGATTAAAGCGATTGAGCGCATTATCGAACAGATTGAAATAGCAGAAGAAATGTTAGCAAACGCGAAGAATGCGGATTATTCCGACGAGAAAGCCAAACAAGCTGCGATTGATAGCCAGCAGAGCTTTTTAAACTCGCTAGAAATCGCACGTTTTGATGCTATTCAATCACTGCAAGAAGCTATGAAAGAAGCTGGTATTGAAGACATGAGTATTATTACGGATCTAATGCGCTAAATAATCAAAAATTTAGTCACATTAAACTGCCGATACAATTAGCATTTTAAAAGCACACAGTAGAGTAACGTATTTTACGCTATGTGCTTTTATGTGCCAGTGTATGTGCGTTATTTTCCCAATTTTGACCATCAAATTCGACAATCTTGATATTCTTTGGCACCGTATCTAAACAGTTAACATTGATATCAATACCATCGGGGTTTGAACGTGGCGTATAAAAAGGCTTAATGCCACACACTTTACAAAACGTGTGCTTTGCTATGCCCGTATTAAAGGTATATTCACTGAGAAATTCTTTACCTTGCATTAGCTGAAAATTACGAAGCGGCACGATTAGGTGAAGAAAGCCTGCCTTTTTGCAAATAGAGCAGTTACAACTTTCCACCTCAATAGTCTGAGGCGCATCTACTTCAAACTTTATAACACCACAGTGACAACTACCTTGATATTTTACTAAATTTTCCACGCAAAAAGTGCCCTGTATAAATTCATTATTAAATGTAATTTTGCATTATTACCCAAAACAAAATATAAACAATGAATTTTAATGACCTATTTCCCTTCCTTCTGACAGCTGTTAGCAGTCTTTACTTTATTGCCACATCAAACTGCGAATACAGTTTACGTATTTAGAGTGACGTGAAGGTCTAAGTGGGCAACTTGCTAATAAGTTACTAAGTTCATGCTCGTTTTCAGCATTGGTTTTAAGCTCTAACAACACATAATCACCAAGTGGAATGCCTTTGCTTAAATTAGCTTTTTGACGGTAACGCTGATCAAAGGATTCTATTTTTGTATCAAAGGTAGCGCGAATTTTTTCATCGCTGGAAATATAATATTCGCGATTATATCGACAAATAATAATCGGGCTATGCTCTGTTGCCCACAAACACTGAGCATCAACGGGTAGATTATCATAGGCTGATTTAAGTGCATGCTGCCAAGCAAATTGCGGCTCAGTAAAATCAAGTTTTGTGTCATAGATCACTTTAAAACCTTTACCCGCTTGACGATGTTTAAATTCAAGCTTTGCTTTTTCGCCATTGGTTAAATCTCCATACCAACGAATGCGTACTTTTTTACGTGTACTAATGCCGCTTAAATTTTCTTCGTAACGAGCTAGCATTGGCGTATCTAAGTACAAGCTATTTATATCTCTTGGCGCATAGTGCTGTTTAAATAGCATGTTGTGTGCCTGTAGCCAAATTTGAACTTCTTGTAATCGGTTAAGTGGCACAGGCACTTTTACTTCAAACCGATATTCTCTTGGTTGTGTATTCATTTTGGTTTGTCCGATTTCATTACTGTGTTGTAGAGATCTTTCACATCTAGTGCTTCGCTTTGAATAGCTAGGCCATTGACCAATAGCTGACTGCCAAGCTCAGCGGTTTGTTTAATATTGCATTCGCTATCAGTGCATAGATAATCAGTAACGCGCATTACTGCTGGGCCAAAGATGCGTTTTTTCGAATAACTCATTAACGCTTTATGTTGGATATTTGATGCGCGCACATGATGCGCTTCTATTAATGAATTATCTTTCGCTACAAGGCCAAAATTCACATCATTAAAATGAGTATCACTGACCATCAACTGGCTATGCTCACCAGCTGAAATTGCTTTATCGCGAACATTATTGAACTTGGCATGTTTTACTGTGAGGGTTGATCCACTTACATCAATACCATCACCACCTGAACGAAATCCAATATTGGTAAATTGACTGGTATCGAGAACGCCTGTACAAAAATCACAATCAAACGCATCCGAAAGTGCATTTTTAATGGTTAAATCATAAATATTTACATCTGCGTTTATGATGTTCAGGCCATCTTCTGATTGATTATCTGTAATTTGCACAGTGCGCATATTGACATTGCCTTTCACAAAATAAATCGCCCCACGCGGTTGCCATAAACCCAATTTCGGGCTGCTTGCATAGCTAATGTAAAGGTGATCTACTTGATGGGCCGTGTTTTGGTCTTTCGCAAACACACTCAGGCCTGACCATTTAGAGGTATTTTCTTGTCTTGTCATAACCACAGGCGCATTTGGCGTACCTTGACTAAATAAAGTGCCAAACACCATCAGTCCCGCATTTCGCGCAAATTTAAGTGTGGTGCCTTGTGGAATAACCACTTCGGTATTGGTTGGAGTAACTAAATAATCATTTATTTCCCACTCACCCGCTTTAAACTCCCATTTATTCTGAGATTGCGTAATAAAGTGAGCATACTTAGCACTATCAAACGGATTCATTCCGCCACGAGGAATAAAAGCAAGCGGCGCTGTGTCTTTTTGGAAAAAGAAAGTTTCATTACTTTTACCTTTTAGAGCCACCCTTGCTGAAATAGCATTTAAGCGAGATGGTAGCGTTAATGCGAGTGTCTCTCCCGGGGCAATTCTAACCGGTAATTCATCGTTAATTTGCTCAAGTGGTGAGATTTCTTGGCGCTTAGTGATGCCTTCGATACTGTTAATAATAAGTGGCTGCTCTTCAGTATTGGTTACCTGCCAAACAAGCTTGCCATCTTGCTCATTTAAACGGCTGTATAAATCCCAATTGGCTTTGGCTTTATAGTTATCCATTTGTTTATGAAGCTCACTACTGACATCATCTATTTGGCTACACTCAGCGCTTTGATAATCATTTTGCCAACAAGCCGCTTGCTGCTTCATCACATGATAATTAAAAGGCGTTATAAGCGGGCTATCAAGATGCAAAGATTTAATAAATGTTTTGTCATAGCTTTCAAGCTCTGGGATTAATTTGGAGTCTAGCGAACTTAAAAGCATCTCTTTTGCCGCTAAATAGTGCGCATTAACCACATCATCGACAAGCATTGCTTTACTTAATGCAAAACGGTGGCTTGGTGGTTTCATTAACCAAATGTGCTTAGCTGGGGTTACTGCCACATCACTTTGAATAGGTTCGAGCTTGGCAATATGCGGGTTGTAATACCAACGCCAATTGTTCCAGGTTAGTGCATGCCACGCGCCCCACAAATCAACCATAGCAAGGTATTGACCTAAACGCGCAGCATCAAATACATCGCTCGCGGGACGTTTGCCTGTTAAAAAGTCATCAAGTAATGCAAGTGCAATTTGACGCTGATTAGCAAGAGCCTGATTAGCTAAAATGGTTTTTTGTTGCAACACTCGCGGTTTTAAAGTGCGAGTGACTTGCCCTTGACTATTGGTTGTCTCTGATAACAAATCAAGGCGAGTGATTAGACCTTCCGTGCGATTATTCACGGCTAGTAGGTCTTGGCTAAAGGCTTGTTCAAACAACATTACGCCCCAATCAGCGCCATTTACCACTAACTTAACCGGGATATTTTGCGGCGAGATAATATCAAAGCCACTCACGTCTAAGCTTTTGGCAAACAGGTTTGGTCCCTGATTTACCCGAACACTGGGTGCAACAAGGGCAAATTTGCGCGAACCAAACATCGCTTGTTTTTTCTTTAACTCAACTTTAAGTGACCAGCGATCCGCTTTATTTACATGATCCAGCATATCGCCTTGTAACCTTACTTTTGCTTCGTACTTTTCTTTACCAAAGTAAATTACACCGCTCACTTGACTGCGATTTTCAGGAATGATGCCACGCTCAAACGCACTACGTCTGTCCTCTTCGAGCTTGAGCCAGTCTTGGTATTTAATATCAACTTTAATAAGTGGCAAATCGGTTTTTGCTGTAAGGTAGCTGTATGGCAAGGAGATTAAACTCGATGCCAACTGCACTGCTTTTTCTTTGCTTGAAAGGTGTGTTGCGACAAACCCTTTATCAACTAAAAAACGTTTTACTGCACCAGTTGATGGCAACAACAAAATGGCTAACAGTATCAGGCTGAATACCAATTTAAGTTGCTCACCACGGTTTGATTGCTGTTTTGCTGTGTCTAAACGCATAACTAGACTCCTGCAATATTGTGTTGCTCGAGAAGCGAAATATTGATGCCATTAAACGCATTTGAAAGGGCATTCATGCAAGCATCGATTTGCTTTTCATCGCTCACTGAGATAAAGAAACTGGCATCAAAACGGGTATCTGCAATGTCAATACGGCGCAGTTCAATACGGTCAGCATGGCTTGCAAGTAACGATTTGAGCTCTGATACCAATTGAGTGTCTTGATAACCTGTATCTGATACATGATTAAGTGATAGAAAAAGGCCATTTTCTTGCTTTGTTTGGCTGTCACGTTTTTTTACCCAGGCAATAAGTAATAGGGTGACAAAGCACGACACCACGGCCGCTAACGTTTGACCCGCCCCAAGCGCTACCGCGATACCGATATTTAAAAACAGATACAGCAGCTCTTCAGGCTCTTTAATCGGCGTTCTAAAACGGACAATAGACAGCGCGCCAACTAAACCAAGCGCGAGCGCCAGTGAAGCCTTAACCACAGTGATAATTAAAATGACACTTAGCATTAACAGTGGAAATAAACGCGAAAAGTCTTGGCGATTACAAAAGGCACTGGCGTATTTGCGAAAGTGCGCGCCTATAATGCTCGCCATCACAAAACCAATAACAAGGTTGAGTACCAGTGACGCAAGCTGCACGCTTGCGTAAGGAAAAAACATATTGCGAATGTCTTTAGGCAGAAACGCAATTAACATTGGGTCGACTGATTCCATAACGGCTCCTAATAGATTGCTAACGTAATTAAGGGCGGTGAAGCTATTGTGTTTAATGTTCAACAACGCAACACGCTTAACAACATCTAGGCAATTACCAATCCAAATCAGTCCATACCGCTACATGCAACATCTGAAACTTTAAATAAAAAACATAAAAATCAACGCCTTGAACTTTTCACCAATGCTTTTCGGTAATACTTTTACAATAACCAATCGATATTAACTCGCAGATAATGCTTCGCATTTTGCAAATATTCAGAACTCGATTTGCAATTTATTTAACTTCTCAATAGCAAATTTACTTAAAGAACTAACCTGCCTAACACCAATAAAGCATCCACACATAATTAACAAGCCATTATTTATCAACAACTTAAATAAAAGCACTTTTCTATTGATCAGGTGTATCGTCGATACTTTACATATCACTGGTTTTAAATTTGCACATTATTTATCAAGTCATAAAGGATGGAGCAAAGTCATGGCGTTAAAAGTCTATAAAGCCGCAAATATCAAAAATGCGCTGTTAGTGACGGCACTGGTTTTTGTTGCCTCTTGTAAATATGAAGCGGTCAGTGAGGTACCCGCAACATCTTCTAGTGCTACTTCAAATCAAGTTGGCGCCATCGATTTTGCCTTACCTATGTGTGATGGTGAATGCACTTGTGATGAAACGCAAATTGACTTTAATGATACCGGCTCTTTGTTGGCAGGTGATTATCCCGAAGGTAATTTTCCAAACTGCAATAGTCAGTCTGGCTTTTTACAGGATTGTGATGTGGGTGCAGATATTGAGCAAACTAATTATGACGACGGACATGCAGGTTTTAGTTTCACAAAATTAGATAACAATGGTAATGCTTCGTTTGACAGTGAGTTTACGCCTGTTTGTGTGCTTGATAATGTTACTGGTTTAATTTGGGAAGTTAAAACCTTTGCCGGCTCGGGTGATTTGCAAGATGCTGCTCACACCTATAGTTATCGTGATGATAATTACCCCGCATTTTCTACATTAAATGGTGGTGAATGTGACCTTGAATGCGATAGCCAAAGTTACTTAAATCGGCTAAATCAAAAAGCAGTTTGTGGTTTTAGCGATTGGCGTCTGCCAAGTAAAATTGAGTTACAAGAACTGGTTAACTACAACACATTCACCCCTGCGATAGACACAGATTATTTCCCAAACACCAAATCCAGTTTTTACTGGTCAAACACATTGGATGTAGATGATGAAGGCAGTATTTGGGCTGTCGATTTTAATGTTGGCCGAGTCGCGGGTGGTGTCAGCTCAACCACCCGTCACATTCGTGCGGTGCGTGGTCAAAACAGAATGCTTAATCAATTTGAAAGCCCAACAGCAGAAGAGCAATTGGTAAATAACCGTCGTTTATTTGCCCCACAACAACGTTGTAATACCATCGAAGCAAACACCGCACCAAGTAACCGTTATAAGCAAGATAATAATGGCAATGTACTTGATACATTAACAGGCTTAATTTGGCAAAAATGTGTGATAGGGCTCAGTGGTGAAAACTGTGAGCAAGGCCAAGCCGAAAAGCTCGATTGGCAACAAGCCTTTGAGGCCGCAGCTAATTTAAATGACGAAACCCCGAACGCTAACCCCTGGCGATTACCCAGCATAAAAGAGCTGCAACAAAATATTGAACTGGCCTGTGAAGAGCCACCGCTTAACCCCTTTGCCTTTAAAAATATTCCGTTTGGTGAAGTGTGGAGCAGTACACCTGCGCCGCGTAACGATAACGCAAGTTACCAATACCAATATCAAAACAGCATTATTTTCTACAGTGCTCGACAGAGCAAACATCACGTGCATTTAGTGCGCAACTGTAGCACATTTTAGGAGATAAATTATGAAACTAGTCAGCACAATTGGCATGTCGCTGTGTTTATTCGCAGCAAATGTTAATGCAAAAAGTGAAATCAATTTTTATGATTATTCAATCGGTGTGAGTTACCAAAATCTCACTGCCAGTGACTATCGCGCCACTTCTGATGGGCCGCTAATAAATGGTGGCAACGCACATGCCATAGGGCTTTATTATAAAGGTGAGCCCCACCCATACCTGCAGTTTGCAACTGGTTTAGACTATATGTATATGGATGATACATCGCCATTTACGCAAACAGTTAAAAATGAATTAACTGGGCAAGTGAGTAATAAAGAGTCATCAATTACCGGGTTTGCAATGTATGCTGAAGCGGGCTTTAAATTCGCCCCAGACAGTATTGATAGATTGAGTATTGGCGTACTAGGAGGTTATCGCTATAACAATATAGAACGTTCAGTGTTTCGTTGCGATAGCTGTGAAAGCCAAGAGCTCAGTGATTTTGAAAGTTCGATGTATGCTAAAGGGTTTATTGAATACCAGTTAACTCAAGATGTACATATTCAATTAAATTATTCTACTTTTTTTGCCGACAACGGCTTTGATAATGGCTTAGGCATTCATATTAGTGTGTTTGGTTTTTAATGCAACATTACCACTTTATGCCGCTTTAGGTTATGAAAACCAGCATGTGCTATTTTGCCCAGCTACACTGGAACCAACCCCGTTACAATCTTTGATTTATGGTCTCGACGAATAAAAAAACACTTGCTGGTTGAAGGCAAGTGTTTTTACTGGTTGGGATATAATTGGTTACTTAGAAATCTATTTGTGACGCACTAGGTAGGTTGCTATCGCAGCAACTGCACCAAGAACAACAGCACTTGTCATACCAGCACCAATCAATGTGCCAAGCGTTAAACCAAGCGCGAAAACGGCTACGCCACCTTCAATAAGATGAGAAATGTCAAAATCTAATGTGTTGTTGTCTGTAGTTGTCATGGTGAAAATCCTGTCGTGTTGATGGGTGTAGTATAGGCAGGGCTCATGCGATTAAATTTGCTTTGTGTTTAACGGTTAAATTCGGTGATATTTGGTTGAATAGACGGTTAAATTGAACATTTCAAGCATTGGCGGCGAAATGAAAATGGCTTCAATGTGTCGTATAAAGCAAACTAAACATTGAAGCCATGAATATTTTACTCCGTTTTAAGTTGGCTGAGCTGCTTGTGTTTTTGCTCAACTAAATAGGTTAATTGTGCAGCTGCTTGCTCCACGGTATCAGCCAGTTCGGAAAGCTCTGCAGCAGCGTCTGAAATACCTGTCATATTGGCACTTAAGTCTTCGGTTACAGCACTTTGCTCTTCAGCAGCTGTGGCTATTTGAGTCACTTCATTTGAAATAAGCGCTAGCTCGTTCACCATTTCACCCATTTGTGATGCTGCTTTAGCACAATGCGCCATAGCATCACTTGCCTGAGCCACAGACTTTTCAATTATCGTCTCAGATGTGCCTACTTCACTTTGTAAGTTATCAATCAATTGGCTTATTTCATTGGTAGAGTCTTGTGTTTTTGAGGCAAGCGATCGCACTTCATCAGCTACAACTGCAAACCCTCGCCCCTGCTCACCTGCACGTGCAGCTTCAATAGCGGCATTGAGTGCTAATAAGTTAGTTTGTTCAGCAATAGAGCGAATAACATCTAAAATATGTGTAATATCATTACTGCGCTGGGCAACTGCACTGATTGAATCTTTGGCACTATTTACATGACTCGTCATGGTTTCTACTGAATGCGATGCAGCCACAATGCCGCGCTCACTTTCTTTTACTTTCAGGTTGGTATTATTAGTTGTGGTAGCTGCATTTTCTGATGAGCGGGCAACTTCACTTGCCGTTGCACTGAGCTCATTAATGGCTGTAACCACACTATCAATTTCCATGTGCTGCATATTAACTTTGGCTTTAATTTCTTGTGCTGCCTGAGAAGTATTGGCCGATTGATTAAATGAATCATTTGCAAGCGCTTTCAAACCGTCAATCATGGTGCGTAATTTCTGCGTAAATTGATTAAACCCTGATGCAAGTAGAATAAGCTCTTCATGCTGTGTCACAGTCAAGCTAACAGTCAGATCACCTTCGCTACTGGCTAAGTTTTCAATACGCTGTTTAATGTCAGTTATTGGTTTGACTATGGTACGTAAAATTACAATTGAGATAGCAATGGCAATAACAGATACCAATACGCCAATCAGTACCATTGTTTTACCAACACTTGCTGTGGCACTTGCTTGACTTTCGGCAAGTTCAACAGCACTTGCTAAGGCAACACTTTTCGGCAGTTCAATTATTAAACTCCATGTTGTATTTGCAACATTAATTTTGATGGGCATCGCAAACACAAGGTTATTGCCTACCTCAATATTTTCTTGGCGCTTACGAATGTTCATAATGCTATTTGCGTCACCATTTGTAAGCGATTCACTTAAAGGGCGTGCAAGTTTTTTGTAGTGGCTAGAACCCACTACTAGGCCAATGTTACTTAAAATGGTTACTTTGGCTTGCCCATTGTAAAGGCTATTCGAAATACGCTCGGTAAGCGATTGGAATTTCGGTAAGTTAATATCAGCTCCAACTATACCGATAAACTTATTGTTACTGATAATTGGTACCGTTAATGACGTCATTAATTCAGACTGCCCCGGCTCAATTTCGTATAAATAGGGCTCCATAATGCACGGTTTTTGAGTATCCTTAGCGCACAAATACCATTCACTTTCGCGAAAGCCAAATTCATTCTTTTCACTCAAATACTTTTCAGCAGCATCTTCAACTTGGTGTTGTACTAAGCTGCCGTCACTTTCACGGGTGATGTATATTTCAAGCGTGCCAACTTCTGGCACAGAGTGCGTAAAGCCATTACCAAATTCACTGTCTTTTTGGTCGTAACCATTTGCTTCAAATTGGGCATAAATCGACGATATATCAGGGTTTTGTGCAAGTGCACCTAAGGTCATTTGATATACCCCCTCACGCGATAATGGGGTTGTTTTGGCTGTATTGGCTAACCCACCAGAAAGTGTCAGCGGAATTTTATATTCAGTGTTGATGTACCCTGCAATTTCAGTCGCATAATATTGTGTTTTACTCATTAACTTATCGTTAATTTCATCTAATAAAACAGACTGAACGCGATTGCTTTGTGTTTGATTATTATTATTTAATTGTACCCAACTAATTGCGACTAACGTGATAACTAACAGCGCTAAAGTAGTTGAGATAAATGCGATTAACTTTGTTTTTATAGAAAGATGATGCATAAATCCTGCGTCTCGTTATTTTGTGCTCCTTTCAATATAGTCAAACTACAGAGAAATAACGGAATTATTGCTAATTTAACGATTTTTTTATGCAGAATTTAAAAAGTGATTTTGACTTAACCAAATAGTGTTTTAGCAAAGCGCGTTAAAACTATTTAAATCATAATTTTTAAAAACTTGCCAATACATCACATGTTAAAAACTCAATTATGGAAATGGATTAATTAAAGCTGCAATTTTTAACAAGCGAAAACCACTCTGCATCAAAGCGCTCTGTATTACTCTCAAATGATGGTAAAATAAGTGATATACCAAGCGGTTTTGCTAAATATTTATCAATTAAAGCTTGCTCAAAATGATCTGTGATATTACTAAACTGCTGTTTAAGTGAATCACGGGTCTCTTCAGAAATTTCTATGCCTGTTTGCTGTAAATACCCTGCATTTACCCAATCAAGAAGCGCTTTTGAGGCGTTATTAGGGAATGCTTCGGTTTGTTGAAAAGTAGGAAGGTAAAGGCGCTGATAGTTGGTCAGCTCTTTTTGCACCACAAACGAAAACAATAAATAAGTACCCGCGGAAATTTTGCCTGCGCGTTTATTAATTGACTGATAATATTCAAGTGCTATTCGAAAATGCTGTTCGGCATCTGCAAACTTACCTTCTTGAAAAGCAATGACGCCTTGATTGAAGTTTATCATGCCCATCATATTGATATTTTTGTCAGCCTTGGCAAGTTTGGCAGAATATTCAAACAAATACTTAGCTCTTTCTAAATCGCCTGATTCTCGCGCTAACAATGCCAAACTGTTGTTTAGAATAACGCGTAAGCGATCGTTACTGGCATGTCGATAAGAGCATTTAAAGCTAAGTTCCGCATCCGTAAGGTAATTGTTGCGCCTTAACCAAATTCCTAAAGCGCTTGTGACGGGCGTTATATTCTCAGCGAAATAGGCTGATTGATGGTATTTAAAAACCGATTCAACCGACGCGATTAAATTATCTAACTTACCAAGAGGTAAAGAAGCACGCATATTAAGAATATGCCACTCTATTAGCTGCTCTTCAGTTAAATTTTTAGTTAAATCAATTTCTTCTAAAATACGGTAGCTTTCGGAAGGTTTTACAGTTAAATAATCTTTGGCCTCTTTTAATCGTTCATCAACGGTTGCCCCCCACAAAAATGGAGAGACAATGACGAACAAAAAACAGACTAAGCGTAACATAATGTCCCAAACAGATATTAAAAAGGCAGCAACAGAGGTATTGAATAAATAATACCTCATTGTGTCTAATTCTTATAACTTTGTGAGATGAAACTGCCTAATTTTAAGAAAAATGGATAAATTAGCACTCTATCGTTCTTCACAGTTAAATGTGTGAAATTTTATGCACAGGTAAGATTAAATGCTATTAACAACGTTTCTTAGCCAATCACAAAAAATATCTGCTGAGACGCTCCCAAGCTTTGTTTTATTTGGAATGTAATAACAGAGTTCTGATGCAATTTCTTTTGTATTTAATGCAAAAAGCTGACCGCGTGAAACGTAATCCTTTGCTAATGTATTTGAACAAAACACAAATGCGTTTTCATAAATAGCTTGTTGAATAGCAAAAAGCTCTTGGTCATATTCCACTACTTTAAATTGCGCTTTGTTAAATCCGTTTAATTCGCACCATGCTGCAAGCGGTACACTAGGTAAATGATGGTTTTTCCATTTACTTGAATAGACTAGCTGATTTTCGGGCAAGGTTTTCAGTAAGGGACCTGCACTAAAGAGGTTATAATGCTCTGCTGTCAAAATGGTATTTTGCTCAACCCTATTCATATCACCGAAACGAATTGCAATTGCATACGGGTCATTTTCAATTGCCTCGCTTGTTGAAATGTCGAGTGTAATATGAGGATAAACACGATTAAACTGGCTAAGTTCAGGAAGTAGAACCAAAGCCGCAAATGAAGATGTCGTATTCACTTTCAAATGATTTCCTGCATCTTGCAGGTCATCAAGCGCTGAATTAATAAGCGAAAAACCATTTTGAGTTGCCGTTGCAAGGTGCTTTCCAGAAGCTGTTAACGCAATTTTACGTGTTTTACGAATAAATAATTGGCAGTTTAGTCGTTTCTCTAAATTCTTAATATGATGTGATACAGCAGTGGGTGTTAATGCCAACTCCTCTGCTGCTAATTTGAAACTCTCAAGCCGTGCTGCCGCGTCAAACACCTTTAATGCTTGCATAGAAACATGCATTTCCGCTTCCTATAGTAAAGTTTTACTCATCTATGAGTGATGATAAGTCGTTTGTTAAAGTTACAATTAATCTTCACTATTTACCCTGAAATTAATTATCAGGAAATAGATTTTGACTACAATTTTACACTTAGATTCAAGCGTTAGAGCTATATCAAATAGCAATCCAGATCATAACTCAATTTCTAAAAATATTGCCAACGAGTTTATAAACAGTTGGCAGAAAAGTAAAAATATAGATGAATATATTTATCGTGATTTAGGTGTAAACCCACCCGAATTTATAACCCAACAATGGATAGGTGCGGTATTTACTGCGGAAAACAAACGTTCAGCACAGCAACGTCGAATTTTAGCATTATCAGATACTTTACTAGATGAGCTGTACCGTGCAGATATTATTTTGATATCAACCCCCATGTATAACTATGGCATGCCAGCACAACTTAAAGCTTGGTTTGATCAAGTGATCCGTATAAATAAAACATTTGATTTTGATTTAGCACGAGGCGATACACCGTTAAAACCTCTGTTATCTGGAAAGACAGTAGTACTCATTACCTCTTGTGGTGAATTTGGCTTTGAAGCTGGCGGTATAAATGAAAAACACAGCCACCTAAGCCCACATATCCGGACTTTATCGAAATACTTAGGTGTTACAAAGATGTTTGAAATTGCTTCTGAATATCAAGAATTTAATGATGAAAGACATCATAACTCTATGTCAAAGGCCTATATTGACGCACACACATTAGCGTTAACATTAAGCAAAAAAGAGGTATAAAAATGGCCGCGTTGCAAATTAGCGAAAAACATCTTGCGCAGGTAATAACGCTTGCTATACGAAATGTGAAAAATGGCGATTATCCTTTTTCTGCAATAATAATTGATAAAACTGGAAAGGTACTCGCTACTGGCACTAATCAAGAAAAAGAATGTTTTGATTGTACCGCTCATGCTGAAATACAAGCGATCAGAACGGCAAGTAAAAAACTGCAAACACATTCTCTAGAAGACACAATATTAATCGCCTCTGCTGAACCTTGTGCCTTGTGTTACATGGCAATGTACTTTGCCAAAATTAGACAATTAGTGATTTTATCAGACCGTTTTCAAGCTAAAGAAAGCGGATTTGATTACTTGCATAGTTATCAATACATCAATCCAATATTGCTAGCAAAATTCAACATCCTCAAGTTAGAACACGCAGACAGCTTAACGCCTTTTAAACGATTCAGAGAACTGTGCAAATAAAACCGATATAAAAGGCGCTTAGCGCCTTTGAAAAAATAATACTTACCTTTTGATTTGTCTGTTTTTTAAATATCAGTTTGTAATAGAAATTCATTGCTTCAACAAATGTAGTCGTAAAATTTAACGCTTTGTTTTTTGAATAAATGTGTTTACCTCAGCAACGGTTGCAAGCCAGTAACCATTTTTTGGCTCTTGCAAGTAAACAATAAGTTGCTCAAGCGCCTTTTCATCTATCGTATAAAGCGCTTTTTGGCCAACTTCATGACCCGCAAATACAATCCATGCATTTTCAAATTTTGCACGTTCTAATAATGCTTTTAGCTGATCGAATGTTTTGCCATCCATATTAAAAGCTCTGATTTGTGCGGGATCGTAATAAAGGGGATCATTGGCAGTTTCATCGTTCCACGTTCGGCCATAATTAAAGGATTTTGCAATAAACGGCACATAACTCTGGACAGCTTCGCCACGCCCGACAAAGGTCTGGCCACATGGATAGGCAAAACCTTCTGGTGTTTTGCCAGTTAAAGCAGATATTTCTTGTTGTGATAGTTGAATATCTTTTTCAATGAAATCGAGATTAACTTGCTCTAACCCCTTACCTTTCTCTCTAAGCCAACGGAAATTACCTGTGCATAAGTGATTTTTGGTATGGTTGGCAATTTCGTGTCCGTTAATAGCAGCGGCTTTCCACTGGAGTGCTTTTTCCTGCATTTGATCTGGCATCACATAAAATGTGCCCTTTACTTTGTATCTATCAAGTAAAGGTAAACCAATATCGACCTGAGATTTTCTCGCATCATCAAAACTTAAACTAATTGCATATCGTGCATTATCTGGATAAAAGTTGTTAGCTGTTGCTGCAAAAGTCGAAAAGCATAACAGTGACAAAAGTAAGCTGGTTTTTGACATAGTATGTTTGTTTATAACTTGGTGATAATTCAAACTAACTTGCCAAGCTATTCTTAACAAGTGAAATAGTTTTTATTCACTTGAAAAATAATAATATTGTTTAATTTTATGGCGAAAAGCACTGCGCCTTGATAATTTTTAACGGTAAAATTTTAAAACAAATCCGTGCAATAGTTTAAAGTTAAACAAACGCATCAAAAAAACGGCAAGCCGTTATTTTTTTGTATGATTTTTTAAAAATTCACCTATAGTGTAAAAAATTTTTTTAGGATTTATCTATGTGTCGCTTTATTGCTTATAAAGGTGCAGAAGTCACCTTAAACGACATTGTAATTTCACCTACCAATTCACTTGTTGAGCAGAGCAAAGATGCTAAAAAGCGTAAAAAGCCGCTCAATGGCGATGGCTTTGGTTTGAGCTGGTATCCTACCCATGATGATCCTTTCCCAGCACGGTTTGTTAGTATTGAACCTGCTTGGAGCAATCAGAACTTACAACAAATTGCGAGCAAAGTAAGAAGCCAGTGTTTTTTTGCCCATGTACGTGATGCATCAGTTGGCATGCCAGTGTCTCAAGCTAATTGCCATCCGTTTAATTTTCAAAAATATACGTTTATGCACAATGGTCGATTAGATCAGTTTGTAAAATTTAGACGCAGTATACTCAATCAACTCTCAAACCAAGCGTTTGATTTAGTTAAAGGGAATACAGATTCTGAATGCATATTTGCACTCTTTCTCGACACTATCGAATTTGCTGATAACTTATCAACTAATGATATTAAAAATGCGCTTTATTTGGTTATCAAAAAAATCATTGATATTCGCGTTGCCGCTGAGGCAAACACCAATGCATTTATTAATCTTGCAGTATCAGATGGCACATCATTAGTTGCTACACGCTATGCCACTGACCGAAATAGTCAGCCAGCCTCTTTATTTTATGGTGTAGGCGCTTTAGAGCTAACATCAGAAAAAGATTTTAGTTTACATGGTGCTAATACTAATAAAACCGTGATTATCAGCTCAGAGCCACTAACGGAAGAAGATACAGACTGGATAAAGGTAGAGCGTAACCACTCAGTGGTAGTCGACAAGCAAAACTCTGTTTACAGTGAGCCTGTTCCTGTCGACTATCAAACTTAACGAATAAATGACTGGAGTGCTATTCATCACTCCAGTCATCGTCATCAAACTTTTTACGTTTTGATTTATGACTTAATTTATCTTTTGGTTTGTCCTTTTTTGCTTTTTTATGTGCTTTGTTTTTCTCAAGATAACTACCTTGACTTTGCTCATGCTTCATCGAAACTCTCAAACGACCTAGTTATTTCATTGCGAGAACTGTTAGCGCTTGCTCTATGGCTTACTTTATAAAGCGCCTTTAGATACTTTCGCCAAATACGCACTTCGTAATATGCTGATTCTTCCTCTGAATTAACATTATCAACGAAACGCTGCTCTACTTCATTTTCAGGTTGTAATTCGCCACAATACAATCCGTTTAATGTATAGCCATAATTAATTAAAAAATTTGCCTCAGGAATAGTAAAAAAGCCAGCCCTATCGATGCCACCTGGAAAGTGTTCATCGTCATAAAATTTTCGACCACCTAATCTAATTTCAGCTGCCATATTTTTAATCTCAACATGTTAGAAAATTAAACTTTGTTCGCACCAAATAAACAGTGCGCTCGCAAGTGAAAAATAGTTAAATTTTGCCAAGAAGAAAATCAAAAAATTATTGTCGTTAAGATAAAAATTAGTAGTTAATAAAGTTTTTAAATGAATAGCTTATGTTTACAATTATTATCTTTTGCTTTATCAAATTAATTTAGATTTTTTAATATTAAAGTACATATTTGTTATTAAGGTAATTTACAAATAAAATGTAACTAAAAGTTTATAAAAACACGTTAATATGATCTTTGTTCGAGCGCTTCTCTTTAGCTATTTTCTTCTTAGCAGTTACATCGTTACAGCCCAACCTTCCGAATATGTAAATGATAAAGAGTGTACGCAATGCCATGAGAAAATTGCAAAAGACTATCAAACCTTAGGTATGGCACATGCATTTAAACCCGCAATCGCCAAAAATTTAATTGCTAACTTCCAGTTACCTGCTTTTTACCACAAAGCTTCGAAAACATATTACGAAATGAAACTTGAGAATGAAGGTTTGTATTTCATTCGCTACCACAAAGACTCTAAAGCAAACAAGCTTGCCTATTTTAAACGCAAAGTAGATTGGGTAATGGGTTCTGGTAATAAATCACGTAGCTACTTATATCAAACAGAAAATGGTGAGATCTTTTTGTTTCCAATTGTTTGGTATAGCGAGTTAGAACAATTTGGGATGGCACCTGGTTATGATAATTCAAATCATCAAGGAATCACTCGTCAAGTTAGACGAGAATGTATGTTTTGTCATAATGCTTATCCACTTGAAAATATAAATGATCCACAATGGGCAGCACATGCATTCTCTAAAAATTTACCAAGTGGCCTTGGCTGTCAACGGTGCCATGGACCCGGAAAGCGTCATATTGAAGCATCAAAAAAAGATTCAGCTGATATAACCGATAGTTGGAATACGATAATTAATCCTTCAAAACTTTCGGCTGAAAAGCAAAACCAGGTTTGCGACCAGTGTCATCTTTTACCCGCTGTTGACTTTGCAGGTATTAGAAACCCAAACAAGAATACTTTTTCTTTTATTCCTGGCCAAGATTTGAATGAGTACATTTATCATGTAGAGATAACAGATGAGCTGATGCCTCAAAAGCATAGATTTGAGATTAATCACCACGCTTATCGCCTAAGGCAGAGTGCTTGTTTTACAAAAAGTGAACAAAATTTTTATTGTTTAGATTGCCACGATCCACATCACAAAGCTAGCAAAAGCGAGCGTCTATCTAAAACCGAAAATACCTGTAAATCATGCCATGATTTGATACAGCATAAAACTAACATCGCAGGAAAGTCATGCGTATCTTGCCATATGCAACAAAAACGAACCCAAGATGTAGTTCAAGTCACTATGACTGACCATAAAATATCACTTCCAGAAAGTGAAAGTAAAAGGCTAAAGCAACTTGATGAAGTGGGCCCAGAGTTGAGTGAAATTGGCTATTACGCTCCTGCCGATTTAGACAAAAATCAGCAATTAGTTTACCAAGTTGTGAATATTATTAAGCGTATAGGACCAACAAAGAATCGTCTGATTCAACTAGAACAATACCTATTTACACAAAAAAATGCCCCTTTACCACTTTACACAACTCTAATTGAAGGACTAATTAACATTGGTGAATTTGATAAAGCAAAAATCTATTTAGATAAAGTATATGCTCGCTTCAACAATAAAGCGCTTCTAAATCAGTGGATTGGAATTCTAAATATAAGAAAAGGTGATCACGATGAAGCAAGAAGGATTCTTTTAGCAACAATCAAAAAAGACAATAACCTACCTGAGGTACATTACAACCTTGGTTTAAGTTTTTATTCAACAGATAATTACATCGAATCAATAAAACATTTCCAAGAGGCTGTTGAACTGAAAGAAAACTTTATTTTGGCAAAATACTATCTTGCAGCTTCATATAAAAATTTAGAACGGTATTCAGATGCACTTTCGGTGCTTGAATCATTAATCGCCTTATCTCCAAAGTTTGATAGAACTTACTTATTGATGGCAGATATATATGATTTAAAAGGACTACATGAAGAAACTGTTGCCGTGTTAAATAAAGGGTTATTACTGGCCAACCCCAATAACAAAATTAAGAAGCGTTTATCTTTGTAGAAGATTGGCGCTTAAATCGGTTTATAAGTAAATAAAACAAGCCTAGTTAGACCTATAGTTCGAACTTACTGTTTTAGTTATTAATTTAATCAATATAGATCAGTTATTCTTAAATAAAGTTAAGAATAACCACATTTCTATAAAAAATTATATTAATATCATTGCATTAAAAAAGAATAGGGAAATCAGATGAGAGCACTTGTTTTATTTGTATTATTTTTATTTTGCCAAATAAGCTACGGCAACACTCTATATAGCAGAGCGAGTGAATGCTCTATTGACTTAGGTGTTGAAGGAAAGGAGTTCAAAACCTCGGTCAATTATAATCGAAGTAAAGACGAGCAAGAACAACTTAATGCGTTAAGAAAAAAGCTTTTTACTCTTATCAAAAAACAACTAGGCCAATACCCAAATGGCTTGATTGAACAAAGTGTAATTTTTAAAAATGACATTCAAACAAGGAAATTAATAGGTACCGCCGTTGTCAAACCGGTTGCAAATTGTTCAGGGAAAACCTATGAAATCAACGAAGATAACCTCCGTTTACTGAGTACAATTTTGTCTGAAAATACATTTCCTGCAATCAAATTCACTACTGAGCATACATTTGAGCCGCAAATACCAAAACAGATTGAACGAATAAAGTTTGATAGTCAAATATCAAAAAGCGCAATTTTTGGTATAGCTATTGGTGATAGTTATGATGATACCATCACTAAATTAAGAAGGTTTACCTTAGTATGGCCAATTAATAATTCAGTAAAAATGACATTAATTGGAAGGAATCACCTGTTCTTATTTGAAGACAATCTGCTGGTTCATTATCAATATCATAGCAATTTGTTACCAATGTCTTTAGCAAATCAACTAGAACTAGAAGCAATGGATTTTAAAATTAACCTAGCTTCATCCAGCATCAATATTAAAGATAACCTTTCAGATAAACAAAAAAACGAATTACAAAACATATTTTCTGACGTAACTTTTAGTTCTATTCATCATGATGGTGAAACAACTTTTAGTAGGTTAAATAGTTTTAGCATAGGTGAGCCTATTGAAATCAAAAACCTCACTAAACTTCCTTGCTTTGAAAACGACGCTAATTACGATCAGTTTCTGATAAAAAACAAAGATGCAATGGTATCTTTTGTAGATGTAGATAATAAATCTGCCTTGCTCACAGGCTGTTTACAAAAATTTGTGCTATTGGCAAATGGTAACTTAAAAGAAATTGCGCTGTTAGATGAAATATCAAAAGGAAAGGCAAATATCCAAATCATCACTATATTAATAAACCACTTAAAGCCTTGGACATTTAATAATATAAAACATGGGCAATCTGTTGCTGCATTATCAGCGCTTGGTGCAAAAATAGAATGGCAACAAGCGGTGTTAGAAACACCAAACTGGCATGGAATATTCGAGATTTATGATGATGCTGTTTATAGCGGGAAAATAATACCATTACACTAATATTATTATTTTCAGCTAACAATATAGTTTAACGACAAATCCTTGTTAACTCGGATCAAAGCAAAACTAAATTTTATAAGGGCATAACTGCCCTTTTTCTATATTTAGCGTTCTATTCAGGTCCATAAATAAATTAAAATTTCACAATAATTACATATTTTTAAAAGCTGCATTTTGTTCATCGAAAAATATCTAGGTACTTAAGAGAGTTATTAAATTCTCAATACCAATTAAAAATATTTTAGCTTTCAAAGTGTCGAAATTATTTCATCGCTTATTGTAACCCCCCCTAAAATCTGAAGATTAAACTTTAGAAACATAAATAAACATCTTCTCTTTGTTTGATATTTTTTCAATTAATCATCATTAAACAGCTACAAAAACATAATTCTAAGTATCATTATTAAAATATGTTATTCGAAAAATATTTTACGTTTATCATAAAACTTTATTTGACAATCATAAACTCACTGGTTAATTTATAAGCCATGACTATACGAATTAACTTAGATGTAGAACTTGCGAAAAACAAAATGTCTTTGAAACAGTTATCTGGTGATATTGGTATTTCAATGACTAATTTGTCTTTGCTTAAGAATGGCAAAGTAAAAGCTATTCGGTTCTCAACATTAGAAGCAATCTGTCAGGCGCTTAATTGTCAGCCTGGTGACATTTTGCAGTACGAATCAACTAATCCAAACACCCATTTGGATTAAGCAAGAAGGGACGCTATATGAACTCTCGTGAAAATTTACTATCTGCAGGTGCTTGTGCGCTGCTCGCTGTGCTGTTTCCATTTTATTGGATTACCTTTTTAGGCCAATCCATGGCTGGATTTGAAGAAGCACTAAAGCAAGATCTACTCACATTTAATTGGCTTGATTTACTGTTTGTAATAATCGGTGCTTTAGAGGTAAGTATTTACTTAGCTCTTAGCAACCACTTGAAAACGCATTTTAACGCAACGGCTGCTCGTATGCTGTTGTTTATAATGGCAGGGCTTGTGTCTATCTTTCATTTAACCGTCTTGTTTGATATTTACTTTGCCTTATCAAATCAAACTACCTTATCAGAAACAACAGGCGTGGTAGTTATGGTTATTGCACTAGGGTCACTTGGGCTATTTTCGTTAGTTGCCGCTGTTTTTTCGATTGTATGTTTAGTAAATCAGCATTTACCGCCCCTGCTAAAAGTGTTTTCAGTTTTAATGTTACTGATGTGTCTTTTACAGATGACTCTTGTTTTATCTTTTACCAACGTATTTTTATTCCCTGCAGCTCTACTATTGCTTTCAATATATTTTGTAAGAGAAAAAGAAGAACTCGAAGTAATTTAGCCCGCGTTAATCAGTTTAACCGAACAAGGAAATGTGATGCGTTTATTTAAATATATAGTGAGCTTTACTTTACTCACACTTTGTTGGAGCAGTATTTGCCTTTATGGCGCAGTTAACGGTTGGTGGTTAACACCGCTTGCAAAGCAAGGTGATACAAATCACTTTATCAAGGCAGTTAATCACCGCTTTTTAAGTGAAACCAAAGGCAACTTGGCTTTCATCGTTCTTGAAAATGGTCGTGTGGTATCAAAACAGTTTTCGCCATCAATCGATAAAATAAATGGCGAAACTTTGTTTCCGGTTGCATCGATGAGCAAGTTATTTACAGCCTATGGTATTTCTCAATTAGCGCAACAAGGTCAAATTGATTTAGATGCGCCAATTGCTAACTATTTAACACCTGCTTGGCAGTTACCTTCTTCATCATTTGATCATAATAAAGTCTCAATGAGGCTCTTACTGTCACATACTTCAGGATTAGTAGATGGGTTAGGCTTTGCTGATATACCTAAAGAGCAAGTATTACCAATGCTACTTGAATCTCTACAACAACCAAAAAGCTCTCGCGGAAATGCAAAGCTTGAAATAGGCTACGCCCCAGCAACAGAGTGGCAATACTCGGGCGGTGGTTACCTTATCGCCGAGCACATTATCGAAAACATTACAGGCATCCCATTTGAGGCATTTATGGCGGATACGGTTTTTACGCCACTAAAAATGAACCGTGCAAATTATCAATTTATTGGCGAACAAACAAACATTGCAAATGCATATGATAGCGAAGGAAATAAATCAGCTTCTTATCAATATGTTAGCCCCGCAGCAACCGGTTTGTTGGCAAGTGCAGATGACTTAACTCAATTTGTCATTGCTCTACAGCAAGGTAACAGAAATTCAGAGCAGGCAATCAAAGATTTAAGCCAACCGCTCGGGTATAAACTTGGCGCCCCGATTTGGGGCATGGGAGCCATGTTGTATGTACCAACACCAGAGGGAAATTTTATTTTTGGCCATGATGGCGCAAATGAGCCTGCGATTAATAGCGCGCTTCGCATCAACCCAAATACCAATGATGCAATAATCGTATTAACCTCGGGTGGTGATCACCTTGCAAGCACCATTGCATCAGAGTGGACATTATGGCAAACCGGAATCCCCGACTTTTTAAACTTTGATAGCACAATTGCCAGTGCGTTTTTACCTATTGGGCTTGGTATTTTGGTGATTTTCGTAAGTCTTGTGCTGTTTTACCGAAAATCCCCGCAGTTAATCTCAAAATCCTCAACTAATAGTGTTTTGCAAGATTAAAAACGCTTATAGAACTCATAAAGTTAGACACCAACTGAGTCCACAATTTCACTTATCAAAACACCCCGTACTTCACTTTATTAGTTGTTATGTCGGGGTTTTATTTGGCAATTATTTTGTTGGCAAAGTTAAACTTAGCGCCATTTTAAAATCTAAAGCATTGTTAAGCGTAAGTGGCGTTTTTCAAGCAATTCACAAGCACGCATAACGAACATTCAGAGCGGATATAAAGCGCTAAACAGCGCTTTAACTCATCTATTTACACTATTAGATTAAAGTCTAAGTTGATGTACAACCAACCTTTGTTTTAAATCAAAATGGCTAACGGTTTAGCATGTGACAATCTTTGTCGCAAGAAAGTAACTCTCACTTACACAAGGACAGATAAGCTATGACTACCGCATTTTATATTCCAACCGTAAATTTGATGGGCGCAGGTTGTTTAACTGACGCAGCCGATAATATTCAGGCACAAGGATTTAAAAAAGGCCTAATTGTTACCGATAAAATTCTTAACCAAATTGGGGTTGTTGAAAAAGTACAATCACTATTAACAAAGCGAGATGTTGCGACTGCTGTGTTTGATGGTACTCAACCCAACCCAACTGTAAGTAACGTCAACGATGGTTTGGCTATTTTAAAAAACGAAGACTGTGACTTCGTTATTTCACTTGGTGGGGGCTCGCCACATGATTGTGCGAAAGGCATTGCACTTGTAGCTGCAAATGGCGGCAAAATTGGCGATTACGAAGGTGTAGATCAATCTGCAAAACCTATGTTACCACTTATCGCCATTAATACTACGGCAGGCACAGCTTCAGAAATGACGCGTTTTTGTATTATCACTGATGAAGAGCGCCACATTAAAATGGCCATTGTAGATAAGCATACAACACCACTTGTTTCAGTAAACGACCCGGAATTAATGCTCGCAAAACCAGCTTCGCTCACCGCAGCGACCGGTATGGACGCATTAACCCATGCAATTGAAGCTTATGTATCAATTGCTGCAACGCCAATTACCGATGCTGTAGCCATCAAAGCGATTGAGTTAATTCAAGCCAATCTTCGTAATGCTGTTAATCACGGTGACAATATTGAAGCTCGTGAGCAAATGGCATACGCCCAGTTTATGGCGGGTATGGCGTTTAATAATGCTTCACTTGGTTATGTGCATGCAATGGCACATCAACTTGGTGGTTTTTACGATTTACCACATGGGGTATGTAACGCTATTTTACTTCCGCATGTGCAACGCTTTAACGCAAAAGCAGTACCTGGGCGCTTACGTGATGTTGCAAAAGCAATGGGAGTCGATGTAAGTAACCTTTCAGAAGAACAAGGTGCTGATGCCGCAATTGATGCCATTGTTAGCCTCGCCAGTGACGTTGGTATTCCATCAGGTATTGAGCAACTTGGTGCCAAAGCAGATGATATTCCAACACTAACGGAAAATGCTTTAAAAGATGCTTGTGGCTTTACTAATCCAATTCAAGCTACAGCAGAGGAAATTGCTGAGATTTTCCACGCTGCAATGTAACCCTAACAGGATTTATTCTGAACAATAAAAGGTTAACTATTGTTGTTAACCTTTTTTAATGCCATTTTTTATTAATTCAGTAAACCTCAGTATGTAAAACCAATCACTTATTCAAAAATGAGCTGCTACTTGTACTGCAATACTTAAAAATAAAAGCAAAATAAATTTTACCTTTACGACAATAATTTATCGTTTTACTTGCTTCTCAAATCAACCTAATTTGTGAGCGTTAAAAATATCACTCCAGTTAATTGTAAAAGGGTAAATATGAAGATTTTTTTAATGGTATTAGCACTCGCAAGCACACTTGTTATTGCTAGCGAAGATCAAGCAAGCGTTGAAACTGTAAAAGATTCTTACGAGTTCTGTCTTGATATGGCAGCAGATGAAGAAAACAAAGATAGCGCCGTTTTGTTTTGTGTTAATGACGAATTAAAGTCACTCGGTTACAAACCTTTTGATTCATTACAAGCAATCAAAAGCTACATTAAAGCTGACTAATAAACGCTTTAATTAAATTGATACAGACCTAAAAGGTTAGCCAAAGTGCTAACCTTTTTTGTTTTTAAACCTTTTAGTGTGTTATTGCGTCTAATGTATAAAACATGAAAAACGCATTGCTATGAAATACTATTTAACCGCATTACTCACTCTTTGCTCAAGCACCCTGTTTGCAAATATGCCTAACGCGTCGCTTTATGGCATTGAAATTGGTGAATCAATAAGTACCGCTAAAACAAAACTACAATCGGTATGTCAAAACACCGTTTCAGATATCACTTTAAATACACCTAGCTTTCCATTAGCAAGTAAACGTGAACAGCATTTAAGCTGCAATCAATTAAAAAACAAGGGCAAAATTGCCGTAGTAATTGCAGATAACCAAGTGGCTCATATATCAGCAAGTAATATCGCACCTGATGCCTTGATTGGTTTGCAAAATGATCCTAAACAATACTTGGGATTTAAAGCACATCACCAGCATACGCTTTGGCAAAATAACGCTAAAAATCAAACCACGTTAATTGGTAAAGACGCTTTACATCCAAATTTATTTGTTTGGTCACATCCAGAGATAACCGCTTTAGAGCGCAGCAAACCGGCACTTACTCTCGCAAATTTGCTGCAGTTTGGCGAATCGTTAGACACTCTTAAACCCCTTTTTGAAGCGCATTGTGATCCGCTTAAAATTGAAACATCCGACCCTTGGTTATTTAATAATCCAAAGGAGCAAGTGCAAGTAAACTGCTTTAACTTTCCAGCATTTGGATTTCCTCGCAAAATTGAAGCTGTTTTTGGGGATAATCACCTTGAATTAGCATGGATTTTAACGGCTAAACCGGAGCAAACACGCATTTCAAAACAGCTTACCGCGCATTTTGGAGATGCGGTTTTTGACAATGAAACATGGCAGGCATTTAAACAAGGTGAAGTTTACCTTCGTAAAGACAAACCTGAAGTTTTAGCGATTTCAAAGGCACTCGTACCTCTGTTTAAAGAAAAAGCAGGCATCGAATTTTAAGTTTACGTTTTGTAATGTAAGGGCGCGTGCTGCCCTTACATTTTTTGCTTTATTGACTTGTATACCATCCATTTTGGTAGGCTAAACTGCCCCAAAGAGCATGCGCTAAAGCTGTTTTGGCTTCCTCTTCATCAAGGGCAACTGGCTGCATTTCTTTACTTGTCACATCATATAAAAACTTACTTGGCGCTTTACCTGGCTGTAAAACTGTCACTCCATGCTGCGTCAAATAGGCAAAGTTATTGGCGTATTGCATTAGCGCTCTGCCCTCTAAGGTGTTTACTGTTAAATCCCTGCCAAGCATAGGAGAATCATTTACAGCACCCATAAGCGATAACAAGGTTGGCGCTAAATCTATTTGGCTTGCAATATCACTGAATCGAGTTTGATTATGTTCAGTATTCAAAATCACTGCGGGAATATGAAAGTTATTTATTGGCACTAAGTCCTTGCCTAATGCCCGTGCATCATGGTCAGCTACAATTAAAAACACCGTATCTTGCCAATAGTCACGGGCTTTAGCTGTTGCAATAAATTGGCCTAACGCATAATCGGCATATTGAATCGCCAGATGACGTTTCAGCTCTTTTTCATCCAATTCCATTCGTTGCTCTTCTGAGTAGTTAATTGGTGAGACAACCCCTTGTGGGATCTCAAAGGGATCATGATTACTTGAGCTAAAAATCAAACTAAAGAAAGGCTTATCGGATTGATTTAACTTTGCTAATTCTTTATCCGCTTGGGTAAATAAATCACCGTCACTAGCCCCCCACGAGCCAATAAAATTTGGTGATTCAATGTCTTTTAAATCAACAATATTGCTAAAGCCATTGCCAAGGAAAAAACTTTTCATATTATCAAAATGGCTTTCTCCGCCGTAAATAAATTGCGTTGTGTAACCTTGTGATTGCAATAAACTGGCGATGGTAAAAAAGCCTTTTTGTGATTTATCAAGTTTAACGACTGCTCTGGCCGGGGTTGGCGTAAAACCAGTGATAACTGCCTCAATACCACGCACTGAACGTGTGCCTGTAGCGTATAATTGTTCAAAGCCCCAGCCCTCGCGATAAAACCCATCAATGTTGGGAGTTAAAGGTAAGCCCCCAAGGGGTTGTACATATTGCGCCCCTAAACTTTCTTCTAAAATGATCACTAAGTTTTTCTTTTTGCCAGTATAGCTTGGAGCGCGGATTGCCCGAGTAGGTTGGTTCTGATGTACAAAAGCGTCTTTGCTTAAGCCTGTTTTGGTTTGTACCAAACTGATGACTTCTTCATCAGACATGTTTCCGTACATTTTTGCCGCATTCTTTTCATTTTTAAGTGCTTTAATAGCATGCACAACACTGTAAGTTGAATTAAGGGTTAATGAATTAACCAAGGCATCATTTGAAAAATACACATATGCCGGGTTAATGGGACGATGCCCTAAAGTTCCTCTTGCCATTAGTATTAACAATACAGGCAAAAGCACAGCTGCAAAAAGGCTGCTTTTAGTGTGTGTTTTTTGCAGTTGTAACTGTTTAACAAATGCGTTGCTCAAAGGTACAAAAACAAAAAGTATAAAAACAACTAAACAACAGGTTGAAATAATTAGTGTGTTTAAATGACCACTTACCAACATCGAAAATACTTCTTTGGGGTAAATAAGGTATTCAATAAACAGTCGATTTGGCCTAAGACCATATTCTTCAATAAAAGTTGGTGTCGCAATTTCCAGCAAGGTTAGTAACGCTAATGCACAGACTAAATAATTCTTAAGCAGCCAAAACCAGCTGCTTTTAAGAGGTCTAAACGCGCTTAAAATGGGTGTAAACACTGCTGGAATAATCAACACATAACCAACGGTACTTAAATCGATGCGAAACCCACCGACGGCAACTGCCAGTAACGCCTGAAAATCAGTGAAGTGTTGAAACTGCCATAAACTTAAACTAAGCCGTGAAATAGACAAAAGAATAAGTACTACGAGGGAAAGTAGTAAGTACGGAGCTAAATAGTGTTTAAATGGTTTTAACATAGGGAAAATTGATGCTTTTTTAAGAGCGTATTCAATTTTCCTTAAGTGAACCTTAAGGCTTAAAAAGTTTGCTTAACTTAAACACTTTAACCGAAAGGAATATACTGATTTTTAGAAATTATTAATAGATATTGTAAGGCATGAAATTTCTTACACACCTCACTCTTGTTTACTCTAGGTTAAACGGCATTCGCTTCTTCAATCACCTTTCTAAATTCGGTTTTGCGATTGATTACACACTCTTTTGCGTGTACTACACTTTCAACAAAATCAATAATTTGCGACTGCAATTTAACGCGATTTAATTTATTGATACGGGTGATACCACCCGGGCTCAACACGTTTACTTCTATTAATTTACCGCCAATTACATCAATCCCAGTAAAGTACAAGCCATCTCGCACTAGTTTAGGACCAATATAACGGCATAACTTTTTCTCTTGAGCGCTTAGCTTGTGCTTAACCACTTTACCGCCAGCGTGAACATTCGAGCGCACATCGTTAGATGCAGGAATACGTTTCATCGCACCAATTGGCTCCCCATTCAGCATTAAGATACGCACATCCCCTTCTTCAGCACCTTCCACATAATCTTGTAGAATTACATAATTGCTGCCTTTGCCATGTTCATCACCGCCAATGTAAAAATCAAGCAGTGAACGGAAGCTGTGACGAGCCCCTTTTTCGAGTACGATAACACCACGCCCACCATAGCCATCAAGTGGCTTAAGGATCATTTTATTGCTTTCTGACTCTTCAAAAATTCGCTCTAAATAATCACGATTTTTAGATACATGAGTCGCTGGAATAAATTCACTTTCAGTATCTTGGAACGAAGCGGTATATACTTTGTTGTTGGCAATACGCAGACCATCAAGGTCATTCATAATAAATGCATCACCTCGTACTGAATCCAAGAAATTCAACGCGAGCGTATCAAGTGGCGGGTTAGCACGCATAATAATTGCGTCAAAACCTGCAAGCGGTAATTGAGCTCGTTTAAACACCGCGTTGCGGTAAAAACTTGGAATATTATCTGAAAGTTTGCTCTTCTTAACGAATACATCACAAAATGCACTTGCAATACTGTCGCGAATAGTTAAGTTGTTAACCGTTGAAAGCGCCACAGTGTGACCACGTTTAACACATTCGTGAATTAAACGTAGAGTTGAATCCGTTTCAGGCTCCACACGCTCCCATGGGTACATGATAAAACAAATTTTCATTAATATTTTCCGAGTCTAAATTATATTCAAAAACCAATTTAAGGGTGCGGAGCATACCGAATTTCGGCCTTGAGCGTTGTAAAAAAAATTTATCGTTACGGAAAATATTCGTTTATCAATAGTATTTAAACGCTTCCCTCAAACGGCTTTTTTATCAGCTATGTTTAGTTTTAATTGGGTTAAATCTGGCATTTCTTTGATATAGCGCTAGTTTAGGGCGAATTAAGCTTTATTGTTAAAGCTTAATTTTTATATAATTTGCTGTATGTAACCACTCACATAGCTAACACATTTTTATCTTAAGCGTGCTATGTCTTTCGTATTTAACAACTTGCTTTGAAAAAGGTAATAATGGCCAACATTTTATTTTCTCTTTTTAGCATTATTTTATTAAGCAGTGTGTTTAGTAATAACGCCTTTGCTAAAGCGCAATCGACGGTTAAATGCGGTATGGCTACGGGTTATCCCCCTTTCCAATTTATTGAAAACAATATGCCAACCGGTTTCGATTACGATGTATTAAAACAAGTATTATCCCAAAGCCAACAAGAATTGATATTAATGGCAGATTTATGGGATGACACAGTAAATCGCCTGCGTTTTGACAAGCTTGATTGCATCACGGGTATGGAAATTAGCCCTGAACGCGAAAAGTATTTCGACTTCACTGTGCCCTATTATTTCCGTTATACGTCCGTTTTTGTAAGAGATGAGCTACCGAGCATCGAAATCGTTCAAGATCTGTATGGTAAAAAAATAAGTGGCGATAAACATTCAATTACTGAAACAATTTGGCAAGAAAAACACATCAAAGATCACTTTCGATTGATACAAACACAAAGCAAAGATAAAGCTATGCAAATGCTCGCAACTAAACAAACCGACGCAGCCATCATGCCACGTGCAGTAGGTTTATATCTTGCTAAAAAATACAATGTAAAAGTGAAAATTGTGCATTCAAATTATCGCGGAACTCCTGTAGCCATTGCAGTTAAGAAAGGCAACAAAGCACTGCTCGATAAGCTTAATTCAGCGCTTAAAACTCTTATTCGTTCTGAAGAGATAAATACAATACTCTCTGACTATCAACAACCATAATTAAGCATAAACTCTTTTCTTAGTACCCAACATTTTATAGTCATACCTAAAACTAAAATTAACTAAAAGTCCCTAAAAAATTGCCATGTTGCTGTTTTATCTTTATAACACTAAAGAAAAAACAAACAGATGCTGTTAAGGACAATTTATGGCTATTTATCAATTTCTCGATTTCACGTTTTGCGCAACCACATTTGCCTTAACGCAATCAGGTAAAGAAAAGCCCATTCGTCCTAAAACGGCTCAGGCACTGCTGTACTTTTTGCAACACCCAAAAACACTTATCACTAAACAACAACTTTTCAACGCGCTTTGGCAAAGTGAAGACGTGCAGGACTATCGCCTTTTCCAAGTGATCAGTGAATTACGTAAACTTGCACCAGAGCAACAGCTTATTCGAACGCAACCTAACGCTGGTTATATTTGGCAAACAGAAGTCGCAATAAAGCCAGTTACTAGCAAAAAACCATTTAACACCTTTGCTTTGGCAGCAAGCATGATCTGTGTGGTAAGTACAATTGGCCTTACTTTGTTTAACTTTGAACAAACTCAGCAAAAACAGGTTATGCTGCCAGCACTTGGCAGTTATTCCAATGCCGTTGTTGCATTTCAAGAAGCAAATTATGATGACGCCGAAAAATGGCTGACATTTACTTTAAAAGAAAACCCCGATTCCATCGACGCGCAATTACTTTTAGCCGAAGTAAAATATCAGCAAAATGAGCATAACAGTGCAAATTCCCTTGCTTTTACAGCTTTAAACAACGCATCAGAAACTAGCTATTATCGTGCCCAAGCTTTAGATCTGTTAAGTCGCATTGCCTTAGAAACAAATCAGATAGATAAAGCATTAAATTTTGCCGTTAAAGGCAAACAGGTAATGAATCGTGAACTGGCAACTTGCAGCGCGCATGTTGTTGATAAACGTATTGCATCTATTATTGAAAACGCTAAATACACTGAACAAAATAATGCTTTAGAAAATCCAATTAATACCACTTCAGGCAAAATGTTAGTGTCTAGCAATCAAGTAAACTCCAGTCAAAAACAAGTGCCAGTGTCGCAATTATGTCAACAGCTTACGCAACCAGTAACATCCACAATTGAGTGTATAACCACACCTGAACAACTCACATTATTTCGCGAAAAACAGCTTTATTCGTAACGGAAATAAGACATTGATAATTAAAGTTTTATATCTTTTTATAGTTAATTTTAGATAGTTTTAAATGGGTTTAAACAAAAGATAATGTACGTTTGGTTTTTCTAATTTAAAACCGAGTTACATATGTCATTACTAAATAAATTTATAACGCTGTTATTTACATTGTCGCTTTTCTTAAGCGCTGCATTTGTCCATTCTGAAACGTTGCAACCATTTACTAACCACAACCAGCAAATCGCCAAAATTAAACGGGCTCTATTTGAACTACTTGGCAAGGAAACCAAAGTAACTATCGAGCCTTATAACAACGATTTTTACCTTGTTATTGCCAATAACCAGCAATTCTTTTCAAGCTCTGATGGTAAATACTTGTATTTGGGGCAAGTCATCGATACCCAGAGCAAGATAAATATCACAGAGGCTGCGCAAAAATTACAACGTTTATCACTACTAAACGAAATGCCAAGAGACGTATTGTTAAGATATAAAGCCAAACAACAAAAACATCTGATCACCGTTTTTACCGATATCGATTGTCCCTTCTGTCGCAAGCTTCATCAAAGCATTGAGAACCTAAATCAACAAGGGGTTACCATTGATTATGTAATGATCCCAAGAGGCGTAAAAGGCAGTGCTGCATTTAATAAAACAGCTGCGGCGTTATGTGCTAAACGTCCACAATTTGCCATGAACTCTGCTATGTATTCGGGTAAATATGAAGGTGAGATAAAAGAGAGCTGTAATCAACAACTGCAAGCGCAACAAAAAATTGCAGCGCAGTTTGGCTTTACCGCAACACCCACAATCTTACTTGAAAACGGTGAGGCAATTTCAGGGCTAATTTCACCATCTGATTTAATGGCGCGTTTGAAAACAGTTCAAAAAGGCTAAGATTTAAATAAAAATAGCGTTTTGCATAAAACAAAGCGCTTAACTCATATTACCATTTGATTTTGTTAATTTTTTGGCTCAAGGTGAGTAAATGTGACTTTTTGCCATAACATCCAACTTAACACCACAGCAATTAAAATAACCACCAAAAACGACGGTAAAAAAGCAAAATTCATAACGTTGATACCGATGCCGACAAATATACCAACAAAAAATCCCGCTATTGTCGCATTTTTCCAGTTTTTACTTACTTCAATACGTTTTTTACAATGGGGGCAAGAGTACTTCCAAGGGTTTATATTACGAAAGCTATTTAAAAAATTAATACTGTGATTGCACTCTGGACATTTTGGATTCATCTTGTTGTTCTCTTAATTGTTTTCCTTTACCGCTGCAAAGAATAATGACTTTTAAGACGACTAACGAATTTTTGTGCCCAACGGCTTACCAAGATGTTTTTTGGTACAAAAGGTACCTTAAACAAAGTTTAATACGTTAATTCTGGGCTAAATTTGTTTTTGAAATTACTTTTTTTATTTCAGCCAATAGGTTTTCAGGGTTAATTGGCTTACTGACATAGCCGTTCATACCCACCAGAAAACAGTGTTCATCATCACCTTTCATCGCATTGGCTGTTAATGCAATGATTGGAATCGTTTTGCAATGGCTAAACGAGGGGTCATTTCGAATGACTTTAGTGGTTTCATAACCATCTAATTCTGGCATTTGACAATCCATCAAAATCAAATCGAATAATGCCGCCTTTTGGCCTTTTAATATTGCTAATACTTCTTTACCCGTTTTAGCACTAGTGAAATTAACATTCCAATTTGCCAGTATTTGCTCGGTAATAATTAAATTAACTGGATTGTCTTCAGCAATCAGTAATTTTAGCCCAGATAAATCGACAAGCGATGGCGCTTGCTGCTGTCGTTTATGACACGTACTTAATTTAATAACGTCAAACGCAGTAACAGGCTTATGCCACATAAATTGTAACCCTGAATGACTTGAAAACTGTTGTTCTAATTCGCTGCGAGGGGTGACAATAAACCCAACTTTTATATTTTTGTCTTGGTAAGTAGCGAGTAAGTTATTTAAGTCTTTTGGTGCTATTTCACTGTTACACAAATCAACAATGAGTAAGCTGTCCTTCTGCTGTGATTGCGGTAACTGAGTAATTAAGTTTAACGTTATCGCATATTTGTTAAATTCGTTTTCCAAATTGGTTTTAAGTGTTTGGTCTTTTGAATAAAGCGCTACTTTTGTAAACATAAACTTAGGCAATTCGCGACTGGACTTATCATTAACCTCAACGCTTGCGGAAAATCTAAAATGCGTGCCTTTTCCTTTTTCTGATGAAATTAATAACGCATCTCCTTGCATCATTTGGCATAAACTTTTAACAATAGTGAGTCCGAGCCCAGTACCACCAAACACCCGTGTCGTAGATGCATCACACTGGCTAAATGATTGGAATAGTTTGTCAGTAGCATGCGCTTCAATGCCTATGCCGGTATCTAAAACATCCCCTTCTAAAATCCAATTTTGATCATTGCTTTGTACTAACTTAACACTCAGTTTTACATGCCCTTTTTGTGTAAATTTAATCGCATTACTGAGTAAATTAGTGATCACCTGACGAATTCTAATGGGATCACCATAAATAAATTGTGCGTTTAGTAAATGGGTATCGAGTTGGAAGGTTAAACCTTTCTTCGCAATATCGATCGAGAACGATTTAACCACGCTATCAATCAGCTGATAAATATCAAACTCTTCTAAATGTAATGTGAGCTTTCCAGACTCAATTTTTGAGAAATCTAAAATATCATTAATAACACCTAACAAAGTATAAGCACTGCTACTAGCCAGCACTTTATAGCGTGCCTGCTGAGAGGTGAGTTCATGCTCTTTTATTAATTCTAAACTACCTATAACCCCATTTATGGGTGTTCTTATTTCATGGCTCATATTAGCCAAAAATTCTGATTTTAATTGCGAGTGATGTTCTGCATCTTGTTTGGCTTGCTCTAACTGGTGATTTATTTCAATTAGCTCTGTCTGGTAACGTTTGTTCTTTTGATTGCGGTATTCACCAATCATAATTGCAAAAGCAAAGTTAAAAAGTAGCTGGCTTGCAAAAAGCGCGATAACAAAAAGTTGAGTTTCAAAAGTTGTATCTTGCTGCAAAGTAACTGTGCTTTGTCCATTAAACATCAACAACTTATTTGCTGATGTGCTAAACATCAGCAAAAGGCTAATACAAATAAGTAAACTTGAAACTCGGTACTTACTACGGCCAAAGCGATACAAAATACAGATAATCCACGTTGACGATAGCGTTACCATAATTACACCGAGAATAAATCGGCTCTGATAACTTGGCAGCACAGAAGAAAACAAACTATGTAAAACCGCATAAGCAGTGAAATACGCCATCATAAACCGTTTAGGAATAGCTTTATCACATGCCAAATACAAGCCAATAATAATCAGTAAAAATGCGCCTTGTGCGAAAAAATTAGGCAAAATAAACCGTAATGGAATGGGCAATAAATCCTGCAACGCAAATAACAGCATACTGATGGTAAAAAAACAGGGCGAAAGCGCCCAATAACGCGCAGCGCGAATATCCCTATTTGCGAACCATAAAAAGATAAGCGATATCGCCGAGATTAAAACCCCGACACCACTCATTAGAAGTAAAGATAACGTTGATAGCTGCATTAATTGTCATCAATTAACATATTGAGATTACTCAAAGAATAACCGTGGCTTGTTTTAAAAATAGAAGAGTAGTAATAACGTGTAAAGGTATGTGAGCTATTGTTGCTTACCAAATATCCCGCTTGTACATTGCAAAAATTAGCAGTAATTAATGCATTTAAGTAGCTAGATAAGTTATAGCAAATTTCAGGACCCCCAAACACATTGCCATATTTGTGTGATATTTAAGAGACAATAATTTGTTACGTTTGAAATAGTTACTCGTTAAAAAGAGGATATATTAGGTGCAGCCCTAATAACCCCATATGATTAAATGGCTTTCACCAAGTTTTTGAATCAGCACCTGTACCAAAGAGACATATTGCAACCAAGCTTGCGATAACTAAATCGTAAAAATAAAAAGCAATACATGTGATATTAGATCAATAAAAAAGCCCCTGTTGGGGCTTTTTTAATTCGCTAAATAACCTGCTAAGGCGATAAAAAAGGGCACACCAATCAACACATTAAATGGAAAGGTAATACCAAGCGAAGCGGTTATCGACATACCTGCATTTGCCTCTGGCAAACTCTGCTTCATTGCAGCAGGCACAGCGATATAAGAAGCACTTGCACCCAGTACTGCCATTAAGGCAATACCACCCGCACTTAAACCAAGCATTACGCCTAAACCTGTGCCTGTCACACCGCCGAGCATTGGCATAAGCACAGCAAAGCTAATTAAAAACACACTGTTCTTTTTTAGCGACGATAGTTGCTCTCCTGCAATAAGGCCCATTTTAAGTAAAAACAGTGCCAGTATTCCCGAGAACAGTTCAATAAAGAATGGTGCTAATTTTGTTACACTCTGCCCGCCAACATAACCAATGATAAGGCTACCCAGCATTAACAAAATGCTTTGATTGGCAATCAACTCTTTCTTCACAAAATGCGCATTTACGACCTTAAAGCTTCCTTTTGCCAGTATTAAACCAACAATAATCGCTGGCATTTCCAAGAGCACTACAAATAACGGAAAGTAAGCCTCGTAGGCAATATTATTTGCTTCAAGCAGTGCCACAGCAACCGCATAGGTTGCCACACTTACAGAGCCATAATGCGCAGCAATAGCGCCAGCATTTATTTTATCTAGTTGACCAAAGTAACGTAAAATTGGGTAGGCAACCAAGGGTAATAATAAACCAAAAGCAACGACTGCTATCGACATGGAAATCAGTGCAGGATCCACATGTTTTTGAAGCGCTATGCCCCCCTTTAAACCGATGGCTATCATTAAAAACATGCTTAAAGTTTTGTAAAGCCCATCTGGAAATGCCATTTTGGCACCCAATAACTGACAAACAATGCCCAGAATAAAAAACGCGACAACTGCATCAATCACCATAATTTACTTCTGCCCCGCACTTTGAAATGAATGAGTTACGCTCGGAGGATGGATTAAATGCTTGTTACGCCCAGCTAGTTTCGAGTAAAGCGAAAAGCCAAACAGCAAAGCTGACACAATCACAAATGCAATTTGTGGCTGTCCAATCAAGTTACTGAGAGCAAAAAAAGCCAATAGAATTGAACTTGTAATCACAGATAAAACAAAACTTCGATTTGTCATAACCATTCCCATCTTTAAAATTAAGCGACAGAAAAAGTTTACACAGCACTTTTGTTAGATAAAAATAGATATTAACTATCTATTAATTAGGTTTTTATCTATTAATTAAATTTAAGGTTAACAATGGCGTCTCGATTACATGCTCATATTGGCACATTTCGCCAGCTAGAAATCCTGTTAGCGGTTTACGATGGTGGTAGTATCAAAGCCGCTGCGGAGTCTTTATTTTTAACCCAGCCAACAGTCTCCATGCAGCTTAAAAAATTAAGAGAAGCCATTGGGCTTCCACTTTACCAACAAGTAGGGCGCAAGATTAAATTTACTGACGCGGGGCTTGCGACTGTTGCAACTAGTCGTCAGATTTTGCAGCAATGTGAAGCGCTTGATATGCATTTATCAAGCTTGCGCGGATTAAAATCAGGAACCTTACGTATTTCATGCGCAACCACAGCAAAATACTTTATCCCGCATTTGCTCGGCCCGTTTTGCAAGCAGTACCCTGGTATTGATATTCAATTTACAGTTGCCAATCGCCAGCAAGTCATTGAACGATTCGAGCAAGGCCTCGATGATTTTTTTGTATTCAGTTATGTGCCAGAAGGGTTAGATCTTGAAGTTAGAGAGTTTATGTCAAATGACTTGGTGGCAATCGCAAATGCTGAACACCCTTTTACAAAACAAAAAAAAGTATCACTAGCAGCGTTTTGCAAAGAAAACTTTATAATTCGAGAAGAAGGTTCAGGTACACGATATGCAACCGAACAATTCTTTAAATCGCAAAATATATCACCCAATATAAGAATGACAATTGCCAGTAATGAAGCAATTATTCACTCGGTTTTATCTGGTATGGGCGTATCCATATTATCTACTCACACCCTCGCTTTTGGGGATAGTTACAATGTTAAAGTAATTAATGTGGAGTCACTGCCAATTCAATCTAAATGGTCATTCTGTTGGGCAAAATCGCAACAACTTTCCCCTATCGCCCAAGTGTTTCTTGATTATGTAGCCAACGAGGGTAAAGACGTGATGACAAAAGCCATTAGGTTATAATTGAATCCGAGCTAAATTGACATTTAGGCGCATCTGAACAGCGATATTCTTGTGTTGTTTGATTGAATAACACTGGACTTAAACAATAAGGACAATGTTTGTCTATTGTTTTTATTGTTGGCGTTATTTTTAACGGGATTACTTTATTTTTTACTCGGTGGCGCTTCATTAGCCAAACTGAAAGACACACAAAAAATAGAAAACATGATAGCAAACCAAAGGCTATAAAATAGCTTGAATTATCTTGCAGCACCTTTACAAAACCCATTTGTGGTGTCGGTGTTTCTCCACTTTTTGCTTCGGTAACGGGTGTTATTAATACTGGCTCACCTGCTCTTTTAGCAAAGGGTTTTAAATCATAATTAACAGCTTTATTGGCATCGGCCATTTTTGATGACCAATAAACCTCAAAGGCTTGTTTTTGTTTCGTTTTATTCTCTGAACAGGTAACAAAATCAGTTGTTGATGGATTTTTAACTCGACACGCTTTAGGTATTTTATAGTATGCCTGCCAAGCACTTTGCTTTTCGCCGTTATACATTGCAGCAAAAGAGGACATGTCAGAAATGGCAACATGGTTAAACGGATTATGAAATGCGTGTTTATTACCTGTAACTACCGAATACGGATTTTGATTTTGTTCGTTGTCCTTACATAAACGACTATATTCTTCAAATGTTGCTTTATATTGGTGATTCAAATAGTCATTTGAGTTTTGGTTAAGCTGTTTTCGAATAGCATCTCTTTTTTTCGCAAGGTCGATACATAACTGTTTATTTGAAGTCGAGTCTGCAAGAGTTGCATTACTAAATAACACGAACAAAACGCCAAAAATCCATTTCATTTTAATAACCTATCTCCCTAAAACACATTTAAGGTAAAGTCTTTATTCTTTAGGGTCAACCTTCTCATTTATGTTAGACAGCCAATTAAAAATCACATTTTCTTTGTGAGTTGTTTTTTACTTTCAATCTGAAGTGAGTTGACACCTTTTTTCACGTTAACCTCATATAAATCACCCTGAACTTTTAAACTAAATCCATATAAAACTTGAAACACAATCAAATTATAATGATAATTGTTTTTATTTGTATTTTTGAGTTTGCGATTTGTGTATTCATCTTTCTATGTATCATTGGCAAGTAAATATTTGTGAGGGCAACTTAGCATTTGAGTTAAATCACTATTCAAAAGCAATTAAATTTTATGAGCAATGTTTACAACAACTAGCGCTTATTGAAAAAGAAATCTATTCAAACTCTGCTCCTCCAAGCGCTTGGATTATTGACCAATATTTACCAGCTCTCATTGTTTCATACTTAAATATAATCGACTCACATCTTGCCGATAAGCACATTGAAAAGGCTTGTAATTTACTCGAAAAAGGCTATGAAAAAGCACGCATCTGTACTGATACATGCCTGAAAAAATCTGACATGCAACTGCGAAATGTCGCACTGCGTCATTTATCTCAACTTAAACAATACGCCTTTATGTTAGCAAAGCAGGTATCCCAACAGCCTGTGCTTCTTGCAAAGCTTAAAACCATTACCAATACACAAACAATTTTGAACAACACAATTCATTAATTACATATTCATGCACTTCAACTAAAAGGAAACGTTATGGCATTTACACTCCCCTCTTTAACGTATCAGTACGATGCACTTGAGCCACACATTGATGCAAAAACAATGGAAATCCACCACACATTACATCATCAAACCTATGTTAATAAGGCAAATGAAGCTCTTGAAAACACCGAGTTTGAAAATAAACCTGATGAGTGGTTATTAAAGAACATTCATACCCTGCCCAATTCATTACAAAATATTGTCAGAGATCATGTGGGTGGGCATCATAATCACAGCTTATTTTGGCAAATAATGTCACCATTTGGAGGCACCTTACATACAGGTCAATTGGAAATCGCCATAAATAAAACCTTTGGTTCATTTGATGCATTTCAAGCAGAGTTTGTGCAAGCAGCACTTACGCGTTTTGGCAGCGGCTGGGCATGGCTGGTTGTAGATCAAAATGGTGAGTTAAAGGTAACAAGCTCAGCAAATCAAGACAGTCCTTTAATGGAAAATCTCACACCAATTCTCGCCTTAGATGTATGGGAACATGCATATTACTTGAGATACCAAAACCGCCGACCAGAATACATTAAGGCATTTTTCAATGTTATAAACTGGCAAGAAGTTGAACGCCGCTATTTGGCACTCATTTAAGTTGTAAAACTAATTCACTATTAATTTAGCATTTAAATTTTTTAAACTCATTAACCCCTTTTCCTTTTTTGCTGCGTTTTATTGATGAACCATTAAAAAGGAAAAGGCCTATGCTACTTCAACTTGATTCATTTAATACAACACCACAATTTATAAAAACACCGGCTATTTTTGCAATTGCTACTGGCATTACATTTTGTCTATTTGCATTTATGCAATTTTTAATAGCATCTCCGTCGTCAGTTGAGGCAAAAGTACAACCTGAATTTGATATTTCACTGTATCAAGCGAGGCAAGAAAGCGATGTTAAAGTAAAAGCTAAATTAACACCGCCCCCTGAGCCAAAGGTAAAACCGCAAAGACAAACACATATACCCAGTGAGACGGCTATAACAGAAACCCCAACGTTTAAACCCGCAATTGACTTTGAACTAGAAAATACAGATGCTCCCAGTGATTTTGCTAAACAAGATGGACAAGCACAGCCGATCGTTCGAATTCCAGCAAAATACCCACCTGTTGCAGCGCGTGATGGTATTGAAGGATGGGTTGAACTGCGCTTTAACATTGACCCGACAGGTCGCGTAATTGATGCTGAAGTAGTTAATGCTGAACCAAAAAGGGTATTTGATAGAGCAGCATTAAAAGCGCTAAAACGCTGGAAATACAAGCCAAAAATTGAAAATGGCCAAGCGCAAATTCAATATAATCAATCTGTTTTACTTGAATTCAACCTAGAACAAGGGTAATTGTTAAAGTGCTACTTTGATGATGCAAAGTAGCACTTATTCAGTTTGTCGATGTAATGGAAAAGGAGTCGTTAAAATATGCTGTTAACACTCACTACTTGGCTTACGCCAGCGCGAACATCTGAAGAACTGATGTTGGAGTACCAAGAAACCGGGAAAAACCGTTTTTTAAACTTATTAGTGGAAAAGCACTATGATGATGTGTTGCACTTTTTAATAAGCCAATCTAATTCACATTTAGCTGCAGATATAACCCAAAAAACATGGCTAAAAGTAATGGAAAAACGGCATTACTATCAGTCACACAATAATTTTAAAGCTTGGCTATTTACCATAGCAAGACGGCTTTTAATTGATGAATTTCGAAAACAAAATCGCCTAACCGAACTAAACGAAACACATTTTGAAGCATCAGATAGCAAAATACATGAACATAACGATTTGTTGTCGCATTTTAATACTGCGCTAGTTTCACTTAGTTTTTATCAGCGTGAAGCGTTTATACTGCAACAAGAAGGGTTTTCGTTAAGTGAAATCGCAGAAATTACAAACGAAGAATTTGAAACCATAAAATCGCGTATAAGATACGCTAAAAAACATTTGCGCACCTTATTAGAGGGGTTATCCCATGAATAACGAAGATCTAACAACGCTCTACAAAAAAAGAAAAGCGCAATTACAAACTTCAAACCATGAAAAGCGAAATTTTGTTAAGTCGATAGAGCATGGCAAATCAAACCCAAAACCTAAAAGTTGGTTTTTACGTGGGCAATACGCATTAAGCATTATTGCGGTGAGTTTATTAGGTGTTGTTTTATTTCAGCAGCAGTCCCAAAAACCAACGCATTCATTAACACAAGTCGATTTTGGCCAATATAATCAAATTGCTGAAATTAACAATAATGAAAACTCGCTAACATGGGTGCTTGCTAAACAAAAAGATACCCTCGATGTTACTACACAGCAGCAATTAACTCAGTTAACTTGGTATTTTGCAAATCAAGCGCAAGACATTGAAAATCAGAAAATAGTTGCGGTAAAACTACTGAAAAAAGACACTGATTGGTATTTAGAAACGTGTGATGGTGAAACCCTAATCCAAGTGAAACAGTCCATCGTTGCAAGATTAATTAACCAAAGAGAAACCCTTAACGACTTACAAACAGGGCAATGGTTAGCATTAGCACTTGATAATAATGGCTCGCCGCTTACGTTATATGGTGCTCACAATTCTCGCTGCAGTTAATTTATTAGTGTGCTAGCAATCAACTGCTAGCACACTTTTTTAAATGTTTTGTAACGTGTGTGATAAAGGGAACTCAGCTTGCAGTTGTTTTTTATAACTTGCAAAATGCGGATATCGCTCATATAAATCAAAACTTAAAACTTGCCCCCAACCCAAAACAACCGCAAAGTATAAATCAGCCAATGAAGGTAGATTACCAGCTAAAAATTGACGGTTTTCCAATGTATCATCAATTAAATTTAATAGTTTAACAATTTCTTCTTCGGCATTTTGTATTACTACTTGATGATCATGCGAGATTTTTTCAGGATGAAATATCTTTGTGAAATGACCATGTAAACTGCTCGCGATAAAGTTCAACCACTGCAGAGCTTCCATACCTTGATATGTTGCTAAGTCGGGCATTAGCTGTGCATTTTTATGCTTTTGCGATAAGTAAATTAAAATTGCTTCCCCTTGCGTAAACACGTTTTCCCCTTCAACCAATACAGGTAATTTACCAAGCGGGTTAATCGCCAAAAACTCAGCCTGATGTTGTTCGCCTTCAAATAAATTAACACTACGTTCTTGATGCGCAGCCCCAGTAATTTCAAGCACCATTTTTACTGCAGAAGAGCATGAAATTGGAAAATGATAAAGCGTATACATAATAAGCGTCCTATCTCTAATTAATAAAAACTCATTCCACTTTACGGTAAAACCGCTATTAAAAAATTAGTGATGCATGCAGATTAATTGTGCAATAATGCACAGATGAACATGGATGACGATTATCAATACATACTTGCTTTGTATTTAACTGGCAGCTTGTCTGGGGCAGCAAGGCAACTAAACGTAAACCACACCACGGTGGCAAGACGCATTCAATCATTTGAAAAGCGTTTTAATGTCAGGCTATTTGAACGCGTGCCTAAGGGATACCAACTCACCGAGACCGGCAAAGCTGTGTTGCCTGATATTGCCTTGTTAAAAGAGCAGCAAAACAATATTGAGCGTAAGTTGTTTGGCCAAGATAAGTTATTGAGTGGTGAAGTAAATATTACATTAACACCTGAACTTGCAAATCAATTTGTAGTACCTGCCCTAAATGAATTTAATTGTCGCTACCCAAATATTCAAATCAATCTGTTGATTGGCTCTCATCACAAAGATTTATATGCCAGAGAGGCAGATATTGCACTTCGTTTTACACCTTCGCCCAAACAAGGGGATTTAATTGGTAAGAAACTTTTTCGCTCTGAGTGGGGAATTTATACCAGCGACAGTTATTTAAAGCAATTTCAAAATGAACAGCAGATTTTGCTATGGGATCTCGAATTCGAACCTGATTGGTATTTAACACATTTTACAAGCCATCGAATTGTCGCTAAGTTTGACCAACTTGGACCACTTGTAACTGCGGTAAATAACGGTTTAGGAATCGCCAAATTACCCTGTGGTTTGGTAGATAGTATCAAAAGCAGTAATTTGTATCGTTTGGACTTACCAGTCACACCTTCTATCTGGAGCCTTTGGTTACTTTATCATTCTGATTTAAAAACCGCAGCTAAAGTAACTGTGACCAAAGACTTTATCTTCGAGCATTTATCGCAATATTCACACTTCTTTTCTGGCGAACACTCACGTTATTGGCGATAAAATCGTTTAAGCTTTCTTGCAAAGATATCTAAAGCACGTTACTTCATTTCTAACCACGGGCTATACGATTGAAATAGTGATTCTTGGCTTAAAGCATGTTGGCGTGGCCATACGTTTTGACGTTTCGCAAATAAATAACGCAAGTTTATGCCAAAGCGATAAAAGTCAAAGCCTGGGCTTACTTGATATTGAGCGCCTATACCAAGCTCGAAATGTTGACCTAATAGCCAGTGTTTTTCGAGTGAAAAATTCACCCCCACCCCATTGTTTGATTCACCTAAAATGATATCTGGCCGATCAGTCAGTGGATATTGGGCTATATCATCTGTTGAGTAGTCAAAATAAGAGAGTGACGCATCTATAAACCACCAATCAACTTGATTGTATTGATGGTATCGGCCAAATGCTCCCACAACAGCTAACGATTGTGGGCTAAAATAGCCCCCATGACCAAAATAAAATGCATTGCTATTGTGTTTATACTGCTGCCAATTAGCAAAACCACCATACACTAATTCATTTTGTTTAAATTGGGTATTTGTTGCCGCACTTATGTTCACATTAACGCGTGAATTATCAATAGTATTTGTACCTTCAAGTTCGCTGTAACTGGCAAGCAAATTGGCATTCCAAGCAGCGGTTAAATTTTTACTTAAAGCCACCTCCAACCCTTTATCATGCACTTTACCAAATGCTTGCTCGGTATAAGGGTCAATTTCACCCACCAAGGCGAGTTTCGATTCATATACCGGTTTATCAAACAGCTTTACTTTGTAATCCGTGTATTGCCATTGCAATAACCAATGATAGTTTTTATCGATTTGTTCTATTTTTGGCGCCTCAGCCAGCGTGAGTGTCCATCTTTGCTCACCTTGATAGTGATATTGAGCAAGCCAAAAAGTATCTGAATCGCGACTTGAAATAACATTAATCGCCTTGTTGATATAATTACTGCCTAAATTTGCGGTCGAAGAAATACTGCCACTATCTAGCCGATAGCCTTGTAGCCCAATATTAACTTGATGTTTATTAAAGCTTATTGAACCGCCCAATTGCTGAGATAAAAGCCCTAATTTACTGCTTCCTTCGTCGCCTTTTTTATTGATGCTTTCAACGCGATACCAAACAGCCGGTTTATTTAAGTGCAACAAACTAGTGGTGGCATTTTCATTTTCCAAAGCTACGTTTGTTGCAAAGCTTAGCCACTGTGTTTCACCAAAACCAAATTGAGCAAAAATAGCCTTATATTTTGGGTTAGTAGCATAGTTTTGTTTTAACCTTTCAATTTCACTCGTTTTACCTTCCGCTTGGTAGTTAATAATTAAACCAGTTAAGGCGTTCGCGTTATCGCTTTTGCCAAGTAAGTTTTTAAAAATCACATTACTTTCATCATAATACTTAGCGTTACTCAGTGACCATGCATAGACCGTTTGTTGCTCTTCATCCAAGGTTTTGGCTTGTGCTAATTTTCTAAAATACACATTTGCTTTTTCAAACTCACCTTGCTCAAAATAATGTTGTGCTAATCCTTCATAAATTTTTATTTGATACTTGGGATATTTTTCAATTAATGCCAATAGCTGAGTTTCATCTTTTAAACGTTGCAAACAAAGTACTTGCCCAAGTAATGCATCTTCCGTTTCAGGGGCAAGCTCAAACCATGTTTCAAAAACAACAAGCGCTTCACTGACTCTATCTTGTTCAAATAAATACCAAGCTTTAGCTGAGTAAGCCGCAATATAGTGTGGGTCGAGCGTTATAATTTCATTAGCAGCCTCATATGCTGCTAATGAGGGTATAGGGTGATTAGAAAGCTCTTTTTTTAGGGCAGACAAATACAGCGTTTTATCCCCCATTTCTTTTGCCAAAAGCAGGGCTTTTTGATTATCCCCCAGTGCTAATGTTGAGAGCACTATACCTTTTGCGGCTTCAGGATTAGGTTTGATCTGATAAATCTCATCAAACAAAAAAAGTGCACTGTTAAAATGTGAGGTATTGTAATAGTGCCATGCAGTAGCAAACTTAAGTGCCGTATTTCTAGGCCAACGTTTAGCCATAAATTGGTATATTTCGAGTTTTCCCTCAGACGTTGTCGAGTCTAAACTTGCGATATGCATTAAAGTATCAAATTGAATACGATTAATTTGTTGTTTAATTGTTTTGTCTGACACAAGTGTTTTGTGCTTTTCAAAGGTATGATGGGCTGTTAAGTAATTTGCCTCTTTTTTCAAAAAATTACTGTTTAGATATGCCAATGCAAGCTGCTCTTCATGCTTTGCACAACTCATAGCCAGCTTTTCTGTAGCGGATAACTTGTGAGCAATTTTCGCAAATTGCTTAACTGCATTTAATACTGTTTCAAACCCATAACAACGCTCAAGCAAAGAGGCATAATCTTCCATCAGCATTGAAAAATTTATTTTTCTCTGTTTTACCCGCTGTTTAAGTTCTGCTTCAAGTGCAATTAACTGCCATCTAGCCTGCTCTTCAACGGATAATTGTGGCAACAATTCTGCAATTAACTCTGTGCGGCCTAATTCATTGGCTAATGACAAAACACTTGGCAGCACTTGTTCTCGGTTAAAGCCCGCTTGGTATATCGGCCATAACAAATTGAGTGCTTCTTTTTTTTGATTTTGTGCAACGAGGGTAAGCGCTTGACCATGATCAGCGGCAAGGGCAAGTTTGGGTATTTGTTTTGCAAGAGCAAATAAACTTGATGCAAGCGCATATTCTTTGTTGCGATATGCCGCCCAGCCTCTATCAATAAAATAAAGACCTTGTCTAAATTGCTCTTTATCCCATTTAGAATCTATTGACTGTACTGGTTTATGCGCTGTTTTACGGGTTTTTACCTCGAGTGCTTGCTGTGCGAGCTTCTCCAGAAACATTTGTGTTTCTTCACCAAGCGTAATGGGCTCAAAACGAAAAAGGATAGGAACCTCTTGATAACCTTCAATTTTAGAATATATATCAAGTTTATTTAATTGCTGTACATACTGTTCGAAAAAGTGTTTATCTGGATGCTTACCACATCGCACCACATAGGTACCAAGTTGATTAACCAATTCACAGCTAAATGGCACAATGCCACTTACTAAAAGCGCCCGTTCCCTACTTTCATTAAGGTGCTGAGACTGGCTCAGCACCAATGTGAAGTCAGCAAAAGCTGCAGTATTGCAAACGAGCAGGCTTAGGCTAAAAAGCACACTAAACCATTTCATTAGCAATCAACTCTCGTTTTCTTGACGCATTGCTCTGCGACGTTTCAGTAATAAGTAATACAACAGTGAAAACAACAGAATTGACACAATTATCGCAATCCAATAAAGATTTGGGTTTGATACAAATACAGATTCAACCGCATTTACTTTACCAGCTTTACCGGTAATGTATTTATCACCAACAGTGACTGCCACAGCTGCAAACTTCGCCTGAGATAGAGAATGTTCTTGTGAGGTATCAAACATATCCACCATCACTAAATCGCCTTTTACTTGGCTTTGCAATGCACCTTGGGTTGTCAAACGCGTTAAGCGTCTCAATGCTTTGTCTGTTTTCGCTGTAAAAAGCACCACGCTTCGCCCAAGCACTCCGGGTGATTGATATTGCATGATCATCCCTTTATCAAAGCTAATATCGCTTTGCTGAGTTGAAATCGCAACGTTTGTTTCGCCCTCAAGTTCTTGGTAAATAGGATATGGCACACGTAATCTATCACCCATTTTAAGCGGTGCATTTTCAGCAAAGGGCTTAGGTAGCGCGCTCATGGTACTGATGATGATTTGCTCGCCATCATAATTTGCATCTACATTCGAAGTAATTTGCATACTGATCAGCGGATATCCATTTTTTTGGCCCAGTACTGCCATCATGTTATAGGCAGATGCCACCGTATTTTCATTTAACTCTGTTAATGCAATGCGCGCTTCAAAGCCATCGGGCCAGCGAGTAAATGGAAAGCCATTCACAAACATTAAATCAAGCCTCGGCATTTCAATTTTATGAGGCATTGCAGGGAAACGCATTGAAGAGTTATCAAAGAGCGTTAAAAATAAGTTCTCAGTTTGAATAAAACTACAGTTTTCAGTTACTAACGGTGTCATAGTCGGTTGAAATGAAATCGAATTATTTCCCTCTTGAAACAAATACGTTGGCATCGATATTTGGTAATTACTAATTAAACCTCCACGTGGGTCATCCAAATGAATAGATGCTACATATTGTTTATTGAGTAATACATTGAGTGAAGAATCTGTGCGAGAGCCCGCGCCATATGCATAGTTTAAACTTAAGTCGACATACTGGTTTGGTTTGATCATAAAATCCGAAGGCAAACGAAAATTTATGGTCTTTTGTGAGCCTGAGAATCCTCGAAAGGTATGGGTTGTAAAATCTAACTTATTAAATTCGTAATCAGCTCCGGTAGCTAAGGTGTTTTTACCGGCATACATACGAATATCTGGCAATTCAAACTCATGCAGCTTCATAGTGTTGGTATCAGGAAAAGGCAATGAAAGCACATCAAACGACTCTGCCGCCAATTGAATTTCTTTTTGACTATTGCCAGCAATTAGAATTAAAGCGTATTTAGAATCCTCAATAAATTCTTGATTACCTTGCTCATCAAACTCTGACTTTACCATCGACAATATTGTTACGGTTGGCGTTTCAATGGAGGGTTTCAAACCATACTTTGCTAATAACTCCGTGATAAACTGCTCACTGCCAATCACAATGTTATCCATCTTTTCAATCAGTGAGTTTCGGGCATGGAAATTAGTAGGTTGAAAATTAAAACGAACGCCAATGCCTGAGGCGATTGAACCTGCCACACTCAAACTTTCATCACTGTAATTTTCAGTCACAATATTAATGTTGTTTTCGAGGAAGCTGCGTTCATCAAATAAGGTGTTAGCCACTAAAGAAAGTTGTTTTGGTAATGGCGCAAGCGTGTAATCAAATTCCATATAGGCTTGGTCGAGTTTTAGCCTTGTCCAAAGCTCAGGCACACAGGGTAACTCGCACTGCGTGGCATAATGTTGGTTAACCTCAAATACTAGGTCATTATAACCGGGCTGAAGTAACAAACTGGGTAAATCAATTTCAGCTTGTCCTTCTGGTGCATTTGGGTCTAATTTCATTTGAGCCAGCGGCGTGCCATTAAGCCGAACAACCAGTTGAGAGTTTTTTTTAAGCAATGAGGCAGAATTAATGTAACTAAAAAATAGTTTGGCACTGTTTACCTGCCAACGCGCAGGAATGGGTAGCTTCATTTCATATTTGGCATCAGTACAGCGCAAATCTAGACTTTCAACGGGATACACCTCGGTTAAAGGTACTTTAAGTGTTTTAGCCGTTATACAAGCAGAAAATACAAAACAACATAACAGCAGAAATTTAACTAATTTCATGCCGAACGCTCCTTATTTTTCTCATTAATTTTAAAAAATATAAACCGCTTAAATGCCCTTAGAGACTCCACTGTGCCTGTTTTACCGCAGGTGATAAAGAGCGAAAGTATGCGCGCAATATTCGGCTGTTTTAATGGCCTAAACCAAAACTCTTGCCATTTATCGCTATCCTCGTAAACCAAGTGAACCAACTCAGCAATATTTTCCGATACATTCGTGAATTGACAACCTAACGTGACTTCACCAGCACCTTCTTGCACCCGTTTTACTTCAGCATCAAGATGATAACGACGACCTACTTTATCTTTAAAATGTAGTTTAATTTTCTGGTCTTGCAGAAATAAAGCGTCTGTTTTAAGTGAAATTGCGGTACCAGAAATAGAAATATCATGGATAACCCCAGGGATAGGTTTTGATTTATCATCAATTGAAACCCCTGTTGTTAAATTTACCAATGCACGATGATGGTTACGTACTTGATGACGTTCCCAAAACACCCCAAACGAGGCAAAAACCAACACGATATTTGCAGATAACCAAGTAAAACATACCAACGTGGTGTCACGCATTAAGGGGTATTCAAACCATTTATAAATACTAAAGGGCACAGACAATAAAAGAACAAAACAGATAAAATAAAACGGTTTTGCCAGTGGGCTTAATACATCATCACCGTGTTTATTTCCTTTAGGAGTAACTTTAAAAACAGGCTTTCTAGGCTCAGCAATAACCCCAAGTACGACTGGCGCCAAGAAAATTGATTGAATGCTCTCGTATAACTCAGAAAAGAGTGGCCAGCGATAACGCCCATACATAATATTCGAGACAAGCAAGCTACCTATCACGTGAGGCACCGCATACATCATTATCTGTTCAACACTAGCATGGTAGACCTGCATACCAAAGATTAAAAATAAGCTTGGGGCAATTAAAAACATTAGGCGAGCTAAACCAAAAAACCAAAACAGGTAAAAGCTGGAATAACACACTTTTTGTGCCAAAGTGAGGCCACTTTGTTTAAAAGGATTAAACAAAATCCCCATCTGGATCATGCCTTGGCACCAGCGGGTCCGTTGCAGCATAAAGTCACTGATAGTTTCTGGTGTCATGCCACACACCATAGGTTTATTGTAATAAATACTGTTGTAACCTTTGGCATGTAATTTAAGTGCTGTTTCAGCATCTTCCGTCACGGTTTCACCTGCGATGCCGCCTACTTCTTCAAGGGCTGAACGCCTTAGTACCGCAGCTGAACCGCAAAAGAATGCAGCATTCCATAAATCCATTCCCGGTAACGTTGAGCGAAAAAACATTTCATTTTCACTTGGGACTTTGGCGAAGGTATGCATGCTCTGCTCTAATGGATCTGGGTTAACAAAAAAATGAGGGGTTTGTACCAAAAACAATTTAGGATCTTTTAAAAACCAACCCACGGTATGTTTTAAGAACTCCCTTGCAGGTACATGATCGCAATCAAGGCATAAAATTAATTCACCCTTTGTTTGTGTCATGGCATGATTAATATTGCCTGATTTGGCATGGGTATTTTCATCGCGAGTGATATAAAAACACCCATTTTTTTTTGCAAATTGCTTTAAACGACGGTGCCTAAACCACGCGTCTGCGGAACTTTTGGGGTTTTCTCGTTTAGCCTTCGTGCCACCATCATCAAGAATATAAACATTTATTTTTTCCTTGGGGTAGTCTAAATCCAAACATGCAAGAGCTGTGATCTCAGCGACTTCTTCTGGTTCGTTGTAGGTTGGAATATAAACATCTACCGTTGGGTATTTACTGAGATCTAACGGCAGGTGTGGCGGTTTTCGGTGTTTCATAGGAAAAATATTTGAAAAAACACCGACAAAATGCACTAGCGTTACTTCAAGCTCAGCTAGAAATAACAAGGCAACAAAAATAAAGTCGATTGGCCCAGTGAACACTAAGGTGCTTGTTGCGCGCCAAGCAAAATACCGGAAGCTGACAAAACTCAGCAACATAATAATAAAAATGCGAAATTTATCACCTTTGATAAATTTCCGCCCTGAAAACAACCATGCCCCAACGACAAGGCCATAGCCAGTCCAAATTGTTACATCATTTACTTGATACGATGTTGCAAGCATGCCTATGAAGATTAACAACGTTGCCAGCGCTAATTTCAGAGATAAACTTGAGTACGGTTTAGTTTTTGGTTGCATAGCATTCACCTAAACTAATTAAAACTGTCCTCTAAGTACTGCTCCTTTTCCCTGTTATTGTTCAATCCATACTGGTTTTTTTACTGCGTGTTTCAGATACATTGGGCTCTTGTTCAAGCAAGCTTGTAAACTGCATATAGCCAAAAACAAGGCCAATTAACACGGCAAAAAAGACAAAAATGCGGAACATACCTTTAAGCGTTAATTTATCTTTTACATCGCTTAAAATTGTGCGTTTACGGTCTGTATCAATTTCATCTTCTTTATAAAATACTTTAATGACTTGTACTGGTTTTGCTTTACCTTTTAGGTAAGTGGTTTTAATCACGCGGGCGTAATACTTTCCTTTGTCACTAAGTTCTTGATAGGCAGATTCCGAAATATAGATTTCATCTTCATTTGCCTGCGCTTCAATGCGTGCTGCAACATTCACCACATCGCCATAAATATCATCTTCCTCAACAATCCCATCGCCATAATTGATACCCACACGTACTTTTATTGGCACTGCTAATTTTTTTAGGTCATTTAGTTCGGCTAGTGCATTTTGAATTGTCACTGCGGCATCAATAGCACAAAGTGTATTTGGGAAGTAACTCATGGTGCCATCACCAAGGGTTTTTACGAGCTTTCCTTGGTTAGCTTCAATACGTTCACGAATAATATCATCGTGATGTTTGATCATTTCGCGGGTAACAATATCGCCATGAGTTTCAGTGATTGAGGTTGAACCAACCAAGTCTGTAAACATCACTGTGATACGTTTTGTATAGCGCGCTTCAAATTCTTCTTCTAGGCGTTTTCGCTCTGCAAGTAATTCTTGAGCGGAGGTTTGCTTTGATTGCTCTGCTTGCGCCATAAACGTGCTTACATGGTGGGTAACTCTTTACATAAAGTTAGTCAGTACTTGGGGTTTACGCAATAATCTTAATGGGAGTTTTCATTTAACATTGCTAATATTTCGACATTATTAACATTGTCTTTTTGAAAATCAGCTAAGAATTTATCGGCATATTCTTGATAAACATTCTGCTCTATAAACACAGCGAATATTTCTGGGTCAATATGGCCAAACTTTGCCATTTTTAGCATAATATCAACACACTCACTGAGCTTTTTAGCTTCCTTATAGGGCCTATCTGACGCCGTTAATGCCTCAAAAATATCAGCTATTGCCATCATACGAGCTGGTACTGACATTTGCTGTTTTTCAAGCCCTCTTGGATAACCTTGCCCATCCATTCGTTCATGATGGCCACCAGCATACTCAGGCACTTGCCTCAAGTGTTTAGGAAATGGTAGCGATTCAAGCATTTTTATAGTGATAATAATATGTTTATTAACAATTTTACGCTCATCATCTGTTAGCGTACCACGCTGAATTTGCAGACAATTAAGCTCTTCGTCATTTAGAAGTTTTACCGGTCCTAATGCCGTATTGTACTGGTAGCGTTCGGCGATTTGCGCTAGCTTTTCGCATTGTTCATCAGAGAGAAATTCACCACCAATATTCACAATGGCTAAAAAACTTCTGTCACGTGCAAGCATTTGCAGTTGTTCTTGATATGTTTGTTCACTTAATTGATTACGCAAATAAGCAATTTCTATTTCTTTTTCAATAACATCAAAACGGGTATTAATTAAGCCAATACGATCGTATACAGTCTCGAGCTTTGTGGCCTTATCCATAATGTATTCGGGTGTGGCAATTTTGCCGCAATCGTGAAGCCACCCTGCAACATTGAGCGCGTATTTTTCTTGCTCTGTCATCTTAAAATCTGCAAATGGCCCATATGAGACATCGTTAACTGCATGCGCCAACATCATTGTAAGCTCGGGTACTCTGCGACAATGCGCGCCGGTATAAGGTGACTTTTCATCAATTGCTTGCGCGATAAGTTCAGCAAATGATCGAAACAGCTGCTCCATATTATCTATCAAAGCCTGATTAGTCATGGCAACCGCTGCAAGCGATGCAAGTGCCTCGACCAAATCAATTTTAACAACATCAAACTGGCTAATTTCACCGTTTTCCATTGGGTTAATTAACTGCATCACACCATTTACATCACCCTCGTGATTTAACATCGGCACCGTAAGCACTGTAGTAGTATGATAACCCGTTTGCGCATCCACTTTTTTTGCCTGGGTTAAAGGGTAGCGTGTGCAGCTGTATACATCGGGTATATGAATAGTTTGCTTGGAGAGTGATGCTAATGTTACCAGCGCATTTTCATTTTCAGAACCATCATCGTTATAAAGAGGGATAGGCGAAAATGTAATTTCATTTTTAGAACTACCGCCAAGATATAATTCCAGGGAATCATTAATAACGGTTTCAAAGTGTAGGTTATTTTCTTTTAGCGAATAGATTGTTCCGGCATCAGCATGGCACAGTGATTTGGCTGACAACAAAATGTCTTCAAGTAGCTTTGTGGTATCGCGTTCAATTGAAAGGCGGTAGCTTAATTCGAGTAATTGTTTAAGAGCGCTTGCTCTATCTAAACTAGGCATACTCACAGTTCCCTCAAAAGTGAAAGATCAAACTGCAACCCTTCTTTGGCAAAATCAAGATTGGTCGTTGGCATTAACTTACTAAGTCGCTCGTAACATGCATCTATTTCATCATCCGTACGCTCAGGTGCATGGCTGTAAATAAACGTCTTTTTAGCTTTGCATTGCTCTGCCAACAATACAGCTTGTTCCACACTGGAGTGACCCCAGTCGTGTTTTTCATAGAGTTCAAAATCGAGATACTGACCATCGTGAATTAATACATCAATATCGTCTAAAACAGTCAGTAACTGCTCATAATCGGTGGTTTGATGGATTTCAGGAAACAACTCATTATCAGTTACATACGCTATTTGTTTTTGGTCGCGTGAGACAATATACGCCAGCCCATTATTTGGGTGGTTAATTGGAAAACACTTAATCGAAAACCCAGCAACATTAAAGTTCGCTTGGCTAATGTTTTTTAACGTAATATTTGAAGGCAATTGGCGGTAATTTACAGGGAAATAGCTCTCATCCATTTGCGATAAAATGGCGTTATCATGGCGAGGAGACGTCTCAGGAACATATATATTAATTTCCCGACCCGTTTGATAAATGGGAGCAAAAAATGGGAAGCCTTGAATATGATCCCAGTGGTGATGGGTCAGCAGAATATTGATAGGACGCTTATCCTTAATTAACTCATCACCAAAAACGCGAATGCCGGTGCCCGAGTCTAAAATCACAAACTCATCACCTTGGCTAATAACAGCACATGCTGTATTACCACCATACTTGACTGTTTTAGGCCCTGGCGTTGGAATTGAGCCGCGCGTACCGTAAAAAGATAATATCATTAACTTACATGAGTTACTTTTCGCTTATTTAGGTATAGTGATAAAGCCCTGACTTGTCCATTCTATCAATGCGTCCAAAGTAACCGCTAATTGAATGAAAAGAAGAAAAACAACCGTGAGACATATTTGGTGAATTGGGTGTGAAGTTAAGAATAGAACTTTATAAAAGGAAGCTTTTAGTGAATAACTTTTTATTATCTTGCCTCGCTTGCCACATAGGCAGTTCTTTTATTTACAATAAACACCTAAATTATTGCGTTTTGCGGTATACATAGCTTGATCAGCAGTGTTAATCAGTTGATTGAGAGTTTGCTGTTGATTATTTAACATCGCTACTCCTATGCTGACGCCAAAATCTAAGGCCAGAATTTCAGCAGAGATAGATTCAAGAATGGATTTTTGAATACGTTTGGCAACCGTTTTGCCATCACGGTCATTAGAGTTTTCCATGATAATTATAAATTCATCGCCACCAAAACGCGCCGCGATATCACTAGAACGAGTTTGCTTTTGGATAATCTTGGCAATTTGGCTCAGTAGCAAATCTCCTTTTTTGTGGCCAAACATATCGTTCACACGTTTAAACTTGTTTAAATCAATAAATAATATTGAGCAATTTAAGTTGTTTCTTAAACACAACGAAATAAAAGAATCTCCCACATTATTAAGATAGCTCCGATTAAATAGCCCTGTTAATTCGTCGTGCGTTGCACTAAACCTCAGCTTTTCCTCAAGCTCGCGTTTTTCCATAGCGACAGAAGTGATTAATGCCGCTACATTTACAATCTCTCTTTCAACCTCAGAAGGCGCTTTTGGCTCATGATGATAAATGGCAAATGTGCCCATCACATTACTGTGGGAGTCACAAAACGGTACAGACCAGCAGGCATGTAAATTGGCTTTTTTAGTAAGTTCCAAAAAAGGCTGCCAATTAGGGTGGGTATTAATGTCTTCAACAATAATGGCTTTATTTAAATATGCTGCTGCACCACAACTGCCAATGTTTTCGCCAATTTCAACCCCTTCTATTGCCTCATTGTAGAATTCTGGCAGATTATTTTCTGCACCACTGTGTAAAGTGTTTGTTTCGCGATTTAAAGTCAAAATAGACACTTTACAACCAGGTAAAAACTCTTCCACCGAGGAAATGACTGTGGTTAAAAAAGGCTGAATGTCGGCACTCAATGCTAATACGCTTAATAAGTGATTAAATCGGCGATGAGCTGATAACAAAAGTTGATGTTTTGTCAAAGATAACCCCTACTGATTCACTAATTTAAGTCTATAACAATATGCAAAATGTACCGCATTTATTACATCACTTTCTTGATATTTGGCATTTTAAAGTTCATTTTTTAAATTTAAGCGATTCCACTATTGATTGGTTTGAGCATAAATTAAAAAAGGAACTACACTTTAAAAATAATAATAACGTTTTGAAAATTAACTTATTGACGCTTTATGAAACGAATTATGCTGTCTTTAATCAGCTTTAGTTTTGCACCTGTGCTCGTGGCATCTGAGTATGAGGATGTATTTGATTTAAGCTTAAATGATTTATTCCAAGTTGAAATTACAACAGCGTCTAATCGGGGCGAGCGCATTAATGATGCACCAGCCACTGTCATTGTTGTTTCCAAAGATGACATAAAACAGCGTGGCTACGAGAGCCTTGATGAGATTTTCCTCGATTTGCCTGGCATGGAAATGATTTACACCTACGGTGATTCATTTTTTTCAAACTATATGCGTGGCTACCGTTACACTATTGGTACGCCCTTTTTAATGATGGTGGATGGCGTCACAATTAACAGTTTGTACTTTAATCAAGTGACACAAATCGCTTCTTTTCCCCTAACCAGTATTGAACGTATTGAAGTTGTTTACGGCCCAGCCTCTGTTATTTATGGTGCGAATGCCTTTATGGGTGTTGTAAACGTGATTACTCAAAAACCCGAACAATCTGGCAGCACATTCATTGCCAATTCAAGAGGCAGTGATGGTGGCGATATCAACCTTGATATGAGTTTTGGCTACCAAAATAAATCACTTGCGACACGTTTTAGTATGCACTATGAAGAATTTGATGTCGCCGACCGCATCAATAACAACGATAACTATTGGCTACAAGACAAACACTATAACTCGGCTCTTTGGGGCGGATTTATTGAAAATACCAGCTTTATAACTGATCACTTTAGCTCTAAAACCAAGCGTCTTGGTTTAGAAGCATTTCTCGCATTTGAGAACCTTGAATTTTCAACTTTTTACCTGCTAGAACAAAATGGCTACGGTGCTACTTACCCTTCCGACAGACTTCCTGCCTCTGGAAAATGGCCAATTTATCAATACGGCGGCACTATAAAGTACACCACACAATTATCCGACAAACTTGAATCACGCTCTCGCTTTCATGTTCAAAGTGATGGCGTGAAAGGTGATGGATATGATGTAGAAGCCTGGAATGTAACTAATACCAGTGAGACTGAGCAACTTGTTGGGGGCACTTTGCTTTCACCAAATGAATCTGCGCGAATGACTTACTTTCAATACTGGCTAACAAAAAATCATGCACTTTCATTTAATCAAGATTTTGATTATCAGTTTAATGAATCCATTAAGTTTTTAACGGGTGTTAAGTACGATTATCAAGATTTACAACGCTCTTATGTATTATCAGCTGAAGGCCCTATTTCACCTTTAGCACAATTGCCGACACTGCCAAGTACAGCATCAGGCGCTTATAGCGATGACACAAATCGTGAGATTTGGCGCGATTTTGGTTTTTATTTGCAAGGTGAATACAAGTTTAATCCATCGCATATGCTAAGTGGTGGTTTACGCTATGACGATAACAATATTTATGGTGGTGAAACGACGTTCCGTGGTGCGTATATTTACAATCATCAACAGTGGAATATTAAGTTTATGTACGGTGAAGCTTATCATGAGCCAACACCACGCAACCTTTATGGTGCATGGAGCGGCTTAGGTGCTGACCCTAATCTCAGCCCTGAGCGCTCCCGTACCCTTGAATCAAGTGTCGCTTATCAAGGTGAAGATTATCGCCATTTAATTTCGCTTTACCACATCAAAAACACCGATAGCATTGTGACAACGCTAGGGGGTGCTGAAAATATTGGCGCGCGAAATGTAACAGGCGTTGACTATCATTTTGTGAAGTCTTTAGATAACACACGTTTTGGCAAATGGCAGTTTAATATGTATGCCACTCATTATTTGCAATTAGACGAAGACGTTATAGATCTTACACACCAAGTACGAACAGGTAACGCACCCATTGGTGACTTAGCTACCACCAAACTTTGGCTTATTTTAAACTGGCAAGCTAATGATTTTATAAATGTAAATTTAAAATCGCGGTTAATTGATAAGCGTGAAACGATAGACTCTAACCCTCTTGAAGAAATTCCAGGCTATGGCGTAACTGATTTAGCAATGCAGTTTTCACACCCCAGCTTTGAAAATATTGCATTAAGTTTACGCGTGACGAATTTATTCGATAAAGAGTATTACCACCCAGGCATACGCGATGCCGATGCAAACGACCCATTAGTCAACCCATATTTATTGAATGACATTGGCTTTGACGAGGCTAATCCAAAGGCTTGGAATGGCAGCCAAGGCTGGTATAACTCGCGTTTACCGCAAGCCGAAAGACGCATAGTGCTTGGGTTAACTGTTAACTTCTAACTAATTACTACAGCAAATGAATAGTTAAACATTTGCCTTATTAATTTTTGCGATTGCACAGCGCGCTTCAACGCTTTAGTGTTAATAAATCGTTAATACTAAAGTGACTTAATATGCTCAGCAATATCATTAACCCAATCAACAATCTACTTTGGGGCCAAGGGCAACTACTTATTGTTATTTTGCTGGCTGCTGGTTTTTGGTTTTCTTATAAATTGCGTGCTATTCAGCTTAGGCATTTCAAACATATGCTGATGGTGATGAAAACCAGCATGCAGAGCAATCAGTCTGGTATTAGCTCGTTTCAAGCACTTTGCACAGGACTTTCAGCGCGGGTTGGCACGGGTAATTTAGCGGGGGTTGCTGTTGCTATTTCACTTGGTGGCAGTGGCGCCGTTTTTTGGATGTGGGTTATCGCATTACTTGGCATGGCGACAGGCTTTGCAGAAAGTGTGTTAGGCCAGCTTTATAAAGTTCGCGATGAAAACGGCGAATTCCGCGGCGGACCTGCCTACTATATCAAACTCGGTTTAAACAAACCTTGGCTTGCAGTGTTATTCGCGCTGTGTTTGTTTTTAGGCTATGGCATTTCATTTAGTGCTATGCAGGCCAATACCATTGCTGAGGCACTTAATAATACATTTGAAATACCCAATCATTATTCTGGGTTAGTCATCGCCGTGCTTGCTGGCGTCATTGTTGTTGGTGGACTGCGTAGTATTGCCAAATTTGCAGAAAGAATTGTGCCATTTATGGGTATAGCATTTATCCTCACGGCATTGATTGTCACAGCTATGAATATTTCCCTACTGCCCGCTATGCTTTGGGATATTATCACCAGTACATTTGGTTTAAATGAAGCTGGTGCTGGTGCCTTTGGCGCTGCAATCAAAAACGGTATTCAGCGGGGATTATATTCAAATGAGGCAGGCGCTGGCAGTGTGCCACATGCAGCAGCTGGGGCTGCACCTAACCCTAACCACCCGGTAGCTCAAGGGTATGTGCAAATGCTGGGCGTTTTTATTGATACCATAGTGCTCTGCACGTGTACTGCTTTAATTATTTTACTCTCTGATGTGCAAATAAGTGGCGATATGGAAGGTATTAGCCTCACACAAAATGCGATGACCAGTCATATGGGTGATATGGGCGAGGTATTTATTGCCGCAGCCATAACGTTATTTGCGTTTACTTCTGTTGTGGCTAATTATGCCTATGCTGAAAGTAATCTGCATTTATTTAAGCTTGATAATAAAATTGGTCGCACGCTTTATACCCTTGCTTATTTATTAATGGTGTTTTGGGGCGCCAGCGCATCATTAAAGTTGGTGTGGAGTATGGCTGATGTGGCTTTAGGTTTAATGACCTTAGTCAATGTCTATGCCATTTACTTATTAACGCCAACCATCGTCAATTTAACTAAAGACTATCAAACACAATTAAAAGAAAAACAGCCAATTAGCTTTGATGAGTCAAATATCGAATTTCAAGGCAAAACCGAAAAAGGTATTTGGACAAAACAAAAAGGGGATTAACCTCCCCTTTCTAGCCCTTTTTTATAATGTTGTAGTTTGGCTACTTTTAAATTGTGCAAGCCAACTTAGCGTGTGTTCACCAATGCGAGTATCAAATAAATCCTTCGGATCTGTTGGGTTATATTCGCGTGACTGACGTGCATCTAAATACGCCTCTTTACTATCAAAACGCATAAATGCATGCTCTGCCTTATCAATCAGTAACCCTTTACTTTGTTCTTTAGCTGTTAACTTAGCTATATCAAATGCCCAATTAGGTTCAATGGCTTGAATATCTAAACTTCCATGCATCATAAGCACTGGAGTATCTAATTCTTGCCACAATTTGTTAAAGTCGTAACGATTTAAATCTCTAAAGAAGCTGTAATGACGGTTAACTGATAACTCACCGTTAATCTCTAATAAGTTTGCAGCAATCGCATTTTTAACACGCTCGTCATTAACAATGTGTTGCCATGGCGTATCAGTATTTAGCCACAAATTTAAAAAAGGCGTTACGAGTTTGGTATTTTCACGCGCTTGACTTTCACTCACATTGAAGTGTTTGACTGACTGCTTAGAATAAATATCAAGCATATAGTCATACCAGCCCTTTAACACACCACCATAACCTATAATACCTTTAACCGGTGATTGTTTAGCTATAACTGGGGCATGTAATACACCTAGTGAATGCCCCCATAAAAACACATTTTCTGGGTCAACTTGCGCATGTGTTTTTAAAGCATTTAAGCCATGTAAAAACGCCTTTGACTCTGTGGTAAAGTCAATATCTCGGCAAGGCTTTTCGGAAATACTGTCACCCATTCCTGGCTTTTCAACACGGTAAACCACATAACCTGCTTGGGTGAATTGATCAATCATTTGCCGTGTAGTGATATTTGGTAGCATGCCATAATCAATGGAGTCACAGGTGTAGCCCTGAATAAAGAAAATAGCAGGCGCTTTTTGTGATGGATTTAACTGTTTTGGCACATGCACAATACTGCGAAGTGTATTACCTTCATAACTTACGGCACTGTATTCAACGTGTGCATAATCGCTTATTTCGTATGGCCTTGGCTGCATTTTATTCGATACCGTTAGCGCTTTTTTATCGCGCAAAAACGAGATGCGAACATCATCTCCTGATTTAAGCGGCCTTACATTTGAAAGAAGCGCTTGAAAGTCATTTGTTCTTACTCCATTCACTTCGGTTATCACATCACCCACCTTTAATCCGAGTGTTGATGCTGTGCTATTTGGTGCAACATGAGCGAGTGTAACCCCCGGATTATCAGCAGTTTGGTTTGGCATAACCCCGAGCAAAGTGGCTCTTGGTAACTCATTTAAAACTGTGGTTTTCGTTTTAGCCGCGTAACTCTTTGTAAAAGGAGCAAGTACACTAAGGGTACTCAAAAGCAGTAATATTGGTTTATTTATTTTCATAATAGTCTCTTAATTATTCTTCTGACTTACTGGCATAAATTCATCTAAATGTGAAAGTGCTAACGGCATTTGATTACTTAATCTAAGCACGTGATTTAGCGCAATAGTGCGATTATTAGCGTGGGGTTCAATGGCCTTTTCAATTAAATATTTACCGTACACATAGGTAATCACTTGAGTTGGCCAATTTTTAATTCGCTTAATTTCTCGTTCCATGATTTCTGGCTGATCTGGCAGATAGTTTTGCCAAAGGGTTTGTGCTTTTTCATCTGACCAATTTTCGTAGTGGATGCCAATATCAATCAATACCCGAAGTGCACGAAGCACTCGCCAGCTTAACGCATAAGCCTCAGAGGATTTCATTTGGTACAAGCCGATTTCTTTGCCCAAAGTTTCGACATAAGCCGCCCACCCTTCACTCGTTACAAACGTAATCGGTGCAAACGCATTTGTAGGACAAAGACTTTGCTTTTGAGCAACATTAAATTGTAGATGATGCCCTGGGATCCCCTCGTGTAAATAAAGCCAATCAAAATGCGAAGGATTCATTACACCACCATGGGGGTGGTACAAAAACGTTTGGCTTTGATTATCATAAATACCTGGTGCAGGGAAACTCTCTGGCAACCCAGATGCAGCAATGGTTAAAGGTGCGTCTAAATCACTGAGTGCAAATAAGCGCTGTAAACTGGCTTTTGCAACTTCTTCTCGTTTTCGAAATGCGTCAACAATAAGGGTATGCTCTTTCGCTGAAATTGCATTTGTATCACCTTCTGCTCCCTCTGCTTTTAGCTTTTGATATTCTGCAAACGCATTTTCAAGTTCAGCACGTGCAACTTCTTTAAGTTGTGAGGGAGTGATATCGTCCATTAGCCACGTATCTAGCCAGTGTAAATACCACTCACGGCCATTTGGTAAGTTACTAAAACTGCCTTGATAACGACTATTTTGACTTAGCCCTGCTTTCAACTTCTCTCGCTTTTCTATCAGCTTGAGCTGTTTCGCCAAGCTGTTATAAGCAATTGTTTCGCAGTGCGTTTGCGGCTTAAGGTTTGTAAGCCTCTTATGCCAATCTTTAAGGGCATGCTCAGATATTTTCGGCTGATTTTTAAGCACCGTTATCGCATTAGCAAAATCAAGTTGCGGCGACAAATACGGCTGAGTCGTTACATCATTAACTAAGGTGTTAAAACCATCACCGAAATGAGAGCTACTTGCCTTAGCATAACCAGATGTTAGCAATACAACACTGTTTAGTAGTAAGAGCCTTATTAACATTATTCACCTGTTTTGGTTTTTGGCGCTTTAAATTCACTTAAATCGCTATTAAACAAAGTGGGGCTTCGGCTACCATCATCAAGGTATTCATATTTCAGAGCAGCGGCGCCTCCTAACATGAGGCTTGCTGTTAATTGGTTATTTTCATCGAGCGATTTTAACCAAGATATATGTGATTGCGCTTGATTATATTCCAGCAGTAAGTGGCGACTTAATTGCCCCTTTTCATCAAAAATTTTATGACTTTTTTGGTTGCCATTCGGGTAGTAAGTGCTTTCATGTTCAAACGCACCCCAACTAAAGGCTTTACGATTACCAAACTTATCAAAGCCTCTCAACCCAACTTTGTTACCAAATGTATCGTAAAGGTGCTCTCCAATGTGCACCATCGGGCGATTACCCTCCACCGGATTGCCATCTTTGCTATATACTTGCCAGCGAGTGAAGTTGCCATGTTGGTCGTAAATAATGCGATCTATTCCTGCACCACTATCATTATTAGTAGGTGTGCCATTCAAACCTAAGTTTTTGACAAACGTGAGCTTGTTGTCTTCATCATAGGTCAGTTCGACTTCATAAAACTTAAATTCAGGGCGCAGTGGTTGTTGTTCATTTTTTAAATTGAACCGTTTTTCATATACTTTGCCACCTTCGTGGCGCCATTCATAACGGTGAATATGCCATGCGCTTTCAACTGGGCTTGCTGTTTCATCAAAAAAGCTAAGTGCGATACGTTTACCATTTTTATCTAGTGCATAAACCGCTTTAAACACATTGCCATGTGCTGCAATCTGCTGATTTTGCGCATTGTAATAGGTATGAATTTCTTTATCTTTGTGATAGCTAATGCTTACTTTTGGGGCAAACCAAATAAATGAATCCCAAACTTCATTATCTCTAATGAGTTGCTGCCCCATCTGATAACGTATTTCGTTAACGCGTCCTTTGTCATCATAGCTAAATTGATAATGCGCATTTGTTTCGGATACCTTATCTGAAATAGGGTGAATACCTCGATACGATGCATAAGGCGTTTCGCGGAACATAATATGGCGGTAGTGTTTTTGCTGTGAAAACGTTTTTGAGTCATTTTTGGCAACAGCTGCTAGTGGAAAGCTACTCAGTAAAACAACAAAAATACACAGTAAAAAGCGGTCAATCTTAAACAAAGTAAACATTATTTATCCTTAAAAGTTAATTCGATAAATAAGCTTACTTATTATATTTTTTAGTATGTAAAGCTAATTTGAGATTAACAAATTACAATATAAACAATTGATTTTAAATAACTTTTAAAAATAACATTTTCAAGGTGGGCTCTCAACACACACAGTAAAAACAGCCCCTTTATGCTATTTATTTGGACTATCTTTTTATGCTGAAACATATAATGTTAAATAAAAAACTGTAAAAATAGCTTGAACCTTACACATGCTTTTTATGTGCATTTAAACTAAGTAACCAATCATTACACTGTCGGAAAATTTATGTCGCAAACGGTATTAGGAATAATTTATTTTGTTGCATTTAGTCATGCACTCATGCTTGCCATAAGCTTATGGAAAAAAGCGAGTGACTCTAATACCGACGCAGCAAAATGGCTTTCAATCGTCTGTTTTATCGTTAGCTATAAATTATTTGAAGGTGGCGCACTCTATTTAGGTTTATATACCCACTTAGCACATTTAATGGATTTACTTCCAGGAGAGGTGCTACTGATTGGGCCTTTGGTATTTGTTTATATCAGTATGATGGTGGGTGAAGAAAAGCCTAAACCACTGCAACTGGCGCTTCATTTTATACCGGCAATTTCGTTATGGTGTTACAACGCACCCTCTGTTTTTCAATCGCTCGATGCCAAAATAAACATGTGGCAGTTTGTACTTTCGCAAACTGAAGCACGTGCTTTGCCGCTGAAATTTGTGTTTTTATTTTTAGCAATCAAAACACATTTAAGTATTTATCTGTATTTAAGTTGGCAGCATATTCAAAAGTTCGAAAACGTGTGTAACACCTTGCGAGCAGACAACAGTTCGGCGGTGTTAAAACAACTTAAATTTCTTGTGGTGTCGCTATTTGTTCTCGAATTAGTGTGGGTAGGTCTGTTTGTCGCACAGCAGTTTTTTGCTGTAGGCACCCTTGCCTTGGTAAGTGATGTTTGGCTGCTATTTGTCGCCCTAATTGTCTTAGCAATTGGTTATGTCGCACTACAAAAAACTGATTTATTAATGAGTAAAGAAGAGCATGCTTTAGTACAGAAAAATTCGCCTTCAGAGAACGATGAATCCAGCAATATAAAATACTTTCACTCTGCCTTAAATGAGCAGCAAAGTAATCAGCTTGCAAAGCACTTAGAACAACAAATTAAAGTTAAACAGCTTTATTTAAACGACAAACTCACCTTAACCATGCTTGCAGATGAAACCGAAATTAAGGCCCATACACTCTCGCAAGTAATTAACCAAAGTATGAACACCAATTTTTATAAGCTTATTAATGGCTATCGCATTCAACATGCGATTTCATTGATTGAAGATAACAGTATTCATTGGCCGCTAGAGCGCATTGCATTTGAGTCAGGCTTTGCCAATCGCGTAACATTTAGCAAAGCTTTTAAAGAAATTATGGGGCAAACAGCTTCTGAGTTTAAAAAACAACGCCAACATGCGAGTTGATTCTCGCCTGATTTAGTAGAAGTATTAGCTAAAAACCCGTTAGAGTTGTTTTTTGATAAATTTCGTTAATACTGTAATTAACGCAGTTTATACATCAATTCAAATGCTTAAAACTATAATAATATTGGCAATTTGCTTTTCAACTTTTAGCATTCGCTCAAAAGAATTATCCGCTGGTTGGGAGCTTTGGTACCCCTATCAATATCATAATAAAAACAGCGAATTAGTTGGCCTTGATATCGACGCATTTAAAGCCATAATGAAGCAGGCTAATCTACCTTTTACCATTGCTGAAATACCCTGGAAAACCCACCTTCATTTTATTAAAACAGGTAAAGTCGACTTAGCAATGGGCGCGTCAAAAACAGCTGAACGTGCTGAGTATGCTTACTTTAGTGAGCCTTATCGCGAAGAAACTGTAAAACTTTTTGTCAAAAAAGGCAGTAGTGACTCAATAAAATTAAATAAACTGGCAGATCTCATCGATAGTGATTACATCATAGGCGTTGAAAGTGGCTACTACTATGGCAAAGAATATGAGCAATTAATTAAGCAATATGACTTTAAAGAAAATATTATCGAAGCTATCGACCTTGAACAAAATGTTTCGCTGTTTCTAAAAGGCCACCTCGATGGATTGCTAGTAGACCCTTACACCATGTATGCCTTTATTAAAAAGTATCAACTTTGGGACAAATTTGAAGCCCACCCCTTACCCATTTATAGTGCTGACATAGTGATTATGGTAAGCAAAAAATCATCTGATGAAAGTGTGGTCTCTAAGCTTAATAGCGCAATCAATCAGTTAAAAAAGAGTGGCTATTTTTCTTCATTACAAAGCCAATGGATTACACCTAATTAGAAAAAGCATCTACACTCTCTATTTAATAAACATAATTTTTAAGTTTAAAAGCGATGCGCCAACTAGCGGCAATCTTTTTATTTATTGTGACTGCTTTTTGCAACACATTATTAGCTCAAGAAATTATTATTAACGACCCAGATTGGCCGCCTTATTTTTTTAAAGGTGAACGTTACCAACCAATTGGTTTTGCCAAAGAAGTGCTTAAACTTTGCCTGCCCAAAACAGGTTACCAAGCGCGCTTTGCTTACCATCCTATTAAACGTATGCGAAATTACATCGAATCAGGCAAAATTGATGTGCATATCTACTCTTACAAACCAAGTCGAGAATCGTTTTTAAACTTTGGTAAAGAACCCATTTTTAAGACCAGTTACAAGCCATTTATTAATAAAAAGTCCCCTTTTGAAATACACTCTATTGAAGATTTCAAAGGACTTCGCATTGGTCATTTACAAGGGCTTAAATATTCCGCTGACTATTTACGTTATTTAGAGAGTAAATTGGATTCTGGCTATGTAAGAAGTGTCACAACCAATGTCAGTTTAATCACACTATTACATGACCAAAAGATTGATACGTTTGTTAATACTGTGGACACAGTTTATTGGCTTTCAACAACATTAGGTATGCGTGAAGACATCATTGCTGTGGACTTTGATATACAAACCAAAGACTACTTTGTTGCAGTGTCTAAGAAAAGTACTCGCATAAAGGATAAAAATGCATTTTTAAATACACTTGATAAATGCATTAAAGAATCAAAAGCGTTGGGGCTATATAACAAAATTAAAGCTGGCTATGGTATTTAACCAGCTATGATTTGAGCTGTTAATTTGCCTGTTTTGATAACCCATAATAAAGCGTTAAATTGGCAATAAACCACAGGTCTTTAATTAAAAACTGGCCACCAGATGTCAACACCGTCTCGCTTGAAAGTGCGCCCTGCCAAGTAAATAGAAATGTTTGGGTTGTGATCATTACTGCGCCAGCCATTACTAGCCCAGGTAAAAGTAATGCCCTAAAGCGAAGTGACAATATTAATAAAGTAAGCGCGACGAAATCATACACACCGATAATATTTGAAGTCGTTTGCAGCGACCAGATTTGATACATCCAGCCCATAAATGGAGACGATGACACTAAATCTTCAATGCCCTTCGCTTCTATTTCGGTAAACTTCATACCACCAATCCAAAGAAGCACTAATACCACTGGAAATAGCTGCACTATTTTTTGCTGAGGTAGGGTTAAAACGTCTTTTGCTAGTAAATGAATTGCTATGGCGAGCAGTGCAAAATACTTGATAACACCCTGCCCTGAGCCAATTGCAGGAAAACCACCAAGTGATTCAATCCATCGGTTACTGGCAAAGAGTGTAATAAGCGGTACAACGCTTGTCAGCAATAAAACATAAACTAGAAAACGCTCGTATTTCTCATCACGAAGACTAAAAAATGCCAACGCCGCTACCAAAAGAAAAGTACATGCAGCCAATACACTGCCGTTATTGGCATTTGACACATTATCAAAAAAGTAAAAACCGATAACCCGCTCAATACTCGTGTCTTTACCAAGTAACAACGTACTAATTGCCATTAGTAAACTTGATAAAGCCAGCAAACTAAAACTTAGCTGCTTTTCAGATATAAACTTCATAAAACTACACAATCACATTAAATAAATCTTGTGCGTGAAGACCTGATAAAACATAAAAGTTATTCAACAAAATGTAAGAATGTTTTTAATGAAAACTCTTTGCAGCTTTAAAAACAGATGTTTTCTAATTTGCAAACAACTGTTTTTAGTGCATTAAAACAAACCAACAACCCTAATATTAAGATCATAATTAAACTTGAAAAAAAGCTATCAAACCCAGATTATGCTAGCTAACTGAGTTTAATTTTTAATGTGTATGTCTTTCGTTAAATCACTTGTTTCACCATTGAAAACGCTAGTTGAAGCTAAATATTTCAATAATTTTATTGTTGCGGTCATTTTGTTTAACGCCTTTACACTTGGGCTTGAAACAACCCAACTTGGCAAAAGTAACGCTGCCACCTTACATATCATCGACTTTGTCATTCTGTTAATTTTCACTATTGAGTTGGTACTGAAATTAGTTGTGTATCGCGGTCAATTTTTTAAATCGGGCTGGAACTGGTTTGATTTTATTATTGTTGCGATTTCGTGGGCACCAACCAGCGGTGCACTTTCAGTGCTTCGTGCATTTAGGATCTTACGGGTATTGCGACTTTTCTCTGTGGTGCCGCAAATGCGCCGTGTTATTGGTGCACTAGGTCACTCGCTGCCGGGAATGGCATCTGTGATTGGTGTGCTTGGCATTATCTTTTATGTATCAGCTGTTCTTGCCACTAAGCTATTTGGCCAGCACCCAGATGCCAATATGCAAGAATGGTTTGGTAGTATTGGCGCATCGGCCTATACACTATTCCAAATTATGACCCTTGAGAGCTGGTCAATGGGTATTGTGCGCCCCACAATGGCGCTTTTCCCTGAGTCATGGCTGTTCTTTGTGCCGTTTATCATTATTACCAGCTTTGCCGTACTAAACCTATTTATTGGTATTATTGTTGATGCCATGCAAGTAATGCATGAGGAAGAAGGTAAACCAGAGCAAACCTTTGCTACTAAAGAAGATATTCTGCGCTTAGAAGCCAAAATAGATGCGGTATTAAATAAAGCAAAAGATTAATCCTTCACAATCAAGCGCTTCTAAATTCGGATTTTATGACATAGTTTCAGAGATTCTGGATATAGAGCGCTTTTGCTCTCAGACGTAACATGTGCCCTAACAAAAACGCAATAGGAGCACTTGTTATGACACTTTCTCAGTCAATCAAAACCATTTTAGCAATCACCTTTGTAAGCCTTTCATCATTTGCTGAAGCAGGCTTCGATACCGAAACAGATAAAAACGGTGTTATTTTAGCGGGTCACGATGTGATTGGTTATTTCACTGAAGGAAAACCGGTGTTAGGAAATGCTAGTTTCACCGCGGTATATAACGACGCAATTTACCGTTTTAAATCTGCTGAAAACCGCGATTTATTCAACCAAAACCCTGAAAAATACGCACCACAATATGGCGGTTTTTGTGCCTATGGCATGACCTTTGGTAAAAAGTTTGAAATTGATGGCAAAGCATTTGAAATTGTGAACGGCAAACTGTTTGTAAACAAAAACCAAGATGTTTATAACGCATGGGCGAAAGCTGTACCAAAACACATTTCAGAAGCAGATCAACAATGGCCTAGTGTCGAACTGGCAAACCCAGTAGATTTATAACCCCCAACTTAACTTACATGGGCGCTATTTCTTACAGCGCCCGGCGCTTCACCTTGGTTTTGTTTAAACGCTTTACGAAATGCCGCTTCTGAATCATAACCACTTTTTTCAGCGATATCGGCAATACTCATATCAGTGGTAATTAGCAGTTTACGTGCGATAAGCATGCGCCAAATGACCAGATACTTCACTGGGCTACTACCCACCATTTTTGTAAATTTATCCGCAAAGTTTGAGCGACTCATTGCGGCAATTCCCGCAAGCTGCTCTAAATTCCATGCATTCTCTGGTGCTTGGTGAATCGCATTTAACGCTTTGCCAATGCGCGCGTCAAAAAGTGCCAGTAACAGTCCACTGTTTAATTCACCGCTGGCAACTTGCCCCCTCAGTACTTCAATAAACAGCAAATAAGCTAATTGATCGACTACGGTATAACACCCAGCTCGCGCGTGCTGTAATTCTAAAATCATTAAATCAATCAATTTAAGTGAGGTGTTTCCATTTGCGTCTTTGGCAGGAAGGTGGATCACATCAGGCAATGCATCCAATAATGGATTAACCATGGCATTTTTAAATTCAAAAAAGCCGCACACCATATTAGTGGTGTCGCCATCGTTGCTCATTGGCGCATTAACTAACTCTGCACTCGGTTTATTGTCGTTATTTGAAATAATATGCTGATGATCTTTCGGGAAGATCACTAAGTCGCGTGTTTCAAGCTTGTGTTTTTCATCGCCCATGTGCAGCCATGCTTCGCCGCGGCCAATTAAATGAAAAGGAATACGCCGACTGCCTGAAGTATCTACCGCCCAAGTTCCACAAAAATCGCCATTTACATAAACCTCTGCATTCAATGACAAGCGCTTTAACAACACACTAAGCGGATCTGGGTCGTTTAAATAAATATTCGGATTTTCAGACATATTTTTAAATAGATACAACATATTTCAAAAGCTGACTTCTATTTAAACTTGCAATCAGAATTTAATCAAATAGGAATACCCAAATGAGTGCAATTAAAATTTATGTCAAAGATTACTGCCCTTACTGCAAAACAGCAAAAGCATTAATGAAGTCATTAAACTGGCAATACCACGAGATTGATGTCACTCATGATGCAGCAGCATTTGCAGAAATGGTATCGCTTAGTCAGCGTAAAACGGTACCACAAATATTTATTAATGGTGAACATATTGGCGGCTGCGATGATTTTAAAGCCTATCTTAAAAAGCTCGGGGCACTATCATTATAAAGGAGCACATTATGTCATCTGTTTTAACATCAACCTTTTTAAATAAACCCAATTTATCGCGTTTTGATTGGAGTGCTGCGCTCTTGCTTCGCCTCTACTTAGCACCAATATTTTTGCAAGCTGGCTGGACAAAATTACACGCCTTTGAAGACACAACTCTGTGGTTTGAACACAGTTTGAATTTGCCTTTCCCAGCGTTAATGGCTGCATTGGCAATGGGTACTGAGCTTTTAGGAGGCATTTTGTTAATACTTGGTTTGGGTGTTCGCTTTATCACTCCCCCCTTAATGGTGGTGATATTAATAGCTGCATTTTTGGTTCATATTGAAAATGGTTGGCTTGCCATTGCAGATAGCTCAAGCTGGCTTGCTAACCAGCAAGTACTCGAAGCCGCTGAAAAAAAGCAGCGGATTATCGCCATTTTGCATGAGCACGGTAATTATGAATGGCTTACCAGTAGCGGCTCTGTCACCATCTTAAATAACGGTGTTGAGTTCGCGATTACCTATTTTATTATGTTATTAACCTTATTCTTTTTAGGCGCCGGACGCTTTATCAGTTTTGATTACTGGCTGCAAAAGCGTATTACAGGTGTGTAATTAATATTTAAAACACACAACCTAACCAACTGAAATTAAGCAAATTATCAAACTTAAAAATATGAAACATTCATAAAATTTGTAGATTTGTTCAAAAAATGAGTTGACTTAAAAAACACTTACTACTACATTTGTAGAAAATAAAAACTACAAACGTAGTAGTAAGGAATAGAATGAAACTAAGTGACTTTGAACTCGATGTAATGCAATTAATGTGGCAACACGAGCCATGTACTGCAACCGAAATTCATCAACTTCTATCTCAAGACAAAGACGTAGCTTATACCACTATCAAAACAATTATTGACCGCCTAGAAAAAAAAGGCGCAGTAGAGCGGGCCGACAAACAAGGCCGTGCTATTGTTTATCGCTCTAAAGTGCAACAAAGTACGCTTTCTAGTCAAGAAACGCCAAGCTTTATGCAACGTTTCTTTAGCGGTAATTCACGTAGTTTAATTGCTCACTTTATTAAAGAAGAGGAGCTCAACGAAGATGATATTAATTACCTGCAAGATTTATTAAATAAAAAGAAATCGAATAAATAAGGTTAAGCGATATGACGGATTATATTCTTACAAATATCATCATCAGCGTGTTGGCTTTATTGCTGATAAAGATATTAAAAAATGCCCCTGCAAGACTTGGGTTTTTCATTGCAATCACTGCTTTAGCTGCTTGGTTTATGCCTTGGCATCTTTTACCTGAAGTTTCGATATCAGAGCAACCTTCAAGCAGCACCTTATTTTTAGCTGAATTGAGTTTAACTGACCCAATTTTTAATTTAGATAACTTACCAAGCGCTTTGCCAACAGCACAAACTAATACTCCTTGGTATCACACATTTACTTGGTGGCATTTGGGCTTGGTTGCTGCAGCTATTGGTATTTACCTCTTTGCCCGCAAAGTGCATCACTATATTCAGCTTGTAAAACAATTAAATAAAGAGGCGACAAAGTACAACGCCCATAATCTAGGCAACAACTATCAAGTAAATACTGTAAATCTAGGTACACCAGGCATTACTACAGGTCTCTTTAAGCCAGTGATTTGGCTTGACGAAACGCTGATAAAACGCTCTGAACTTGATTCAGTGTTACTTCACGAAGCGACTCATATCAATCAATTAGATATATTTTGGATTTGGTTTATTTGCCTGACCGAAAACCTATTTTGGTGGAACCCAATCTGTATGTTGCTTGGCGCTAAAGCCAGACAACAACTAGAACTGAGTTGTGATGAACGTTGTTTTAATCAACTAAATCAACGTTATCAACATGACCTGGCAAGTTTAACGCTTGAAACTTTTACCGGAGCTCGAAAAGGTTCAAGTTATTGCTCGCCAGTTTTAAATATGGCCCATACCAAGCACTTTAACGTGCTCCGGGTAAAAATGTTAAACAAGGAAAAAGTGATGAAAAAAAGACATATAGCGATGATGGTAGCGGCAGTTTCATTTACAACAATTGCAGCAGCACAAATTGTTGAAAAAAAACCGACAACTCAAAGTACACAGCAAACACTAAATCAAAGTGAAAGTGCTTCATACAATGAGCAAATGACAGAACTTCTTAAAATAGCTGCAAATGCAAAATCAGAAGATAAAGTTGAGCTACAAAAAACTGCCGACGCTATCATTGCGTGGTACGTAGAGCGACCGTTTTTATCAAATGCTGAAGAAGGCAAAATGCGCATTCTTAGCTTAACTTTAGTTAATCACCTATTACATAAAGTGGGTAATCATGAGGCTGCGCTTTCTAGCTACGAACTTTGGTATAAAGATAGTGAAAATGCGCCTCATTTTACCCGTAATATTAAAGCTGACACCTTACTTAAATTGGGGCAACCAGAGCTCGCAGCACAAGAGATGGAAACATTAAAAAGTGAGTTAGGCGAACAGATTACAGAAGGCAGTCTAATAACGCTTGCTCGAGCATACATTGAGCAAAAAAATTACGAAAAGGCGCTTGCAACCTTATCGCATCCAAATGTTGGCGATAACTTAGTGAGCAATGTATATAAGCGACATGTATATTTATTACAAAATGATATGGCCAATGCTGATAAAGTAAAATCTAAATTACCTGCGCAATTTGCCTCGAATCAGCCATGGATTTTTGATTATGCGTTACCGCAATCGCCATTGCTCAAGAAAATTTAAGTTTAAGCACTCTTTAAACGCATAAAATTGCTCCCGCTACCAAGTTATCTTGGTAGCGATTTTGTCGTTTACACGCGCTGTTTTCCTTGTTTAATTAAGCACGAACAAAAAAGGCGTACAGTAGTACTGTACGCCTTTGGTCTTTGGATCTTTATATATTAACCTGCGCTTTCAAGCTCAGCTCGTAAAATAGCAGCGCCGGCGGCAAGTGCGCTCAGTTTGCCCCTTGCAACTTCACGGGATAAAGGCGCTAAGCCACAATTGGTTGATGGATAAAGTTTATCAGCATCGACATATTTCAGTGCTTCTCTAAGAGTATTGGCAACTTCTTCTGGTGTTTCAATCTCATTAGTAGCCACATCAATTGCACCAACCATCACTTTTTTACCTCGGATCAGGGCGAGCAATTCAATCGGTACTCGTGAGTTATGACATTCTAGCGAGATAATATCGATATTTGATTGCTGTAACTTGGGGAATACCTCTTCGTATTGGCGCCATTCATTGCCTAATGTTTTTTTCCAATCGGTGTTGGCTTTAATGCCGTAGCCATAACAAATATGCACAGCGGTTTCACAGCTTAGGCCTTCAATTGCTCGCTCTAAACACGCAATGCCCCAGTCATTTACTTCGTCAAAAAACACATTAAATGCCGGTTCATCAAACTGAATAATATTGACCCCTGCCGCTTCTAATTCTTTTGCTTCTTGATTAAGGATTTTGGCAAATTCCCATGCTAACTTTTCGCGGCTTTTGTAGTGGTCGTCATACAGTGTATCAATCATTGTCATTGGGCCTGGTAACGCCCATTTTATTGGTTTGTCTGTTTGCGCACGCAAAAATTTCGCGTCATCAACAAACACTGGCGTTTTTCTTGAAACTGGCCCAATCACAGTGGGTACACTGGCATCATAACGGTTACGAATACGCACCGTTTTGCGGTTTTCAAAATCCACACCTGCAAGGTGTTCAATAAAGGTGGTTACAAAGTGTTGGCGGGTTTGTTCACCGTCACTGACAATATCCACCCCTGCCAATTGCTGCTCATGTAATGTAACGCGCAGCGCATCTTGCTTACCATCAACTAACGCATCGCCTGTTAATGTCCACGGTGACCAAAGTTGTTCAGGTTCTGCAAGCCAGCGCGGTTTAGGTAAACTGCCCGCAGTAGACGTCGGTAGTAATACTTTCATGCTAAATAATGTCCTAATATTTTCTTAAGCGAAATTCGCCGCCCACTTTTCAAGAACGGTTTTGTAAGGCTTAATAAAATGCGCTTCGGCAAACTTACCTTGCTCTATTGCTAAACGACTGCGCTCTTCACGGTCGTAAACAATTTGCGTTAAAGAATGATCTTGGTTTTTTAAATTTGGCTGATAACGATTTCCAGCAGCCGCATTCGCATTATAAATTTCAGGGCGATAAATCTTTTGGAAGGTTGCCATTGTGCTAATCGTGCTGATTAATTCCAAGTTTGTGTAATCATTTAATAAATCACCAAAGAAATAAAAGGCAAATGGCGCAACACTGTTTGCTGGCATAAAATAGCGCACCTGCAAGCCCATTTTTTGAAAATATTGCTCAGTTAGTGATGCTTCATTTGGTACATATTCATAACCTAACACCGGATGCTGGTTGTCTGTGCGTTGATACACTTTATTATCAGAAACAGACAAACAAATCACTGGTGGCTTTTTAAAATGCTCTTTATAGGTATCTGATTTAACAAACGTTTGAAATAACTTACCGTGTAAATCACCAAACTTTTCTGGAATGCTAAAACCGTTGCGCCCTTTATTATGTTCAAGCAACAGCACACTAAAATCGTAATCGCGTACATACGAGGAGAAGTTGTTGCCAACAATACCTTCAATACGCTCATGAGTAACGTTGTCAACCACTGTCGTTTTTAATACTTCAATTGATGGAAACGCAGTTTCACTGCCTGCAACCGTCATATCCACAGAGATAATTTCAAGCTCAACAGCATAGCGGTTAGCCTCTGGGTTATCCCAATGTGCTAATGCATTAAAATTGCTGTTAATCATTTTGAGTGCATTACGTAAATTCTGCTGACGACTTTCACCACGCGCTAAGTTGGCAAAATTTGTAGTGATACGCGTGCTATTCGATGGTAAATAATTTTCATCAAGCACTTGGCTTTTAATGGTAAAGGTAAAATCGTTATTCATGACAATGTGTGTCCATTTTTCGAGTATAAGTCCTGAGTGTGTGTCGCTTTCAATATTCAACCAAGTAGCTGTGTTAGGTGCCAAAGGGCATGAAAATAACAAGCTCACATCTTTTTTGAAGAAGCGCTTGAGTGATTTATACGCGGATCACAACATGAAAAAAAACGGTTTTATTTCACTTAAAACATGAACAACCTTCACTTTTTTAAAGCGTCTAAGGCTAAATTTATGACTTTTATTAGATGAATTAAATTCAACATACCAACCAATCATGAACATCTAGCCGTCCAGATCTCCACTTTGAATTTATTTCATTTTCAACATGAGTAATATTCAGCAATTACAATACGTTTGTGTATCAAGTGGCTATAAAGAAATTGCTATACTGCGCGGCACATCACAGCAATAAGCCATTTGCATAACTAGCTTAAACGCTATTTAGATTGCTAAAGCAGCATTCAAGCACAAGCATTTATTCTATTGAATTAAAAGCTTTTTTAATCTGCTGCAGGCATTTTGCTATGGCATTAGGCTTTTCAAAACAGGGATAAATGGAATGAACGAGTTACTAATAATAGTTATATCCTGCGCATTACTCGGTAGTGTCGTTGGCTTTCTAGCAGGCCTTCTTGGTATTGGCGGAGGGTTAGTGATAGTGCCAATATTAAGTATGATCTTGCTTTACTTTAATGTTTTACCTAGCGAGCAAGTTGTAGTGTGCGCGATTGCGACTTCCCTTGCTTCGATTTTATTCACGTCGACATCATCAGCTTTAGCGCATCATAAAAATGGCAACGTTCCTTGGCAGATAGCCCCTTGGATTATGATTGGTGTGGCATTTGGAGCACTGATAAGCGGTTTTTTAGCTTCCCTTTTGCCCGATAAAATTGTGCGAATTGTTTTTACCGTTTGCGTAGTACTTATCGCAGCTAAAATGTTTTTTTCGAGTAAAAATGAAACGCCAAGCCAACGTCAACTACCAAACAAAGGATTTTTAACTGTTTTGACCACAATCACGGGTGGTTTATCAGCCATGATAGGTATTGGTGGTGGCGCATTGTTAGTGCCTTTGTTAACGTTTTTTTCGCTAGATATGAAAAAAGCCATTGGCTGCGCTTCTGCGTGTGGCATTGTGATTGCGCTTTTTGGCTCATTGGGTTACATCACCTCTGGCAGTAGCCAATTATCAATGAGTCATGGATTTGTAGGTTTTGTATATTTACCTGCACTTTTTGGCATTGTGTGTACTTCTTGGTTTACCGCACCACTTGGTGCAAAAGCCACACATCATTTACCCGTTGCCACCATTAAAAAAGTATTTGCAGGGCTTTTAGTAGCTATGGCAATCAATATACTACTTAAATAATTTAAAAACGCTTTTAAAAGAAGCCGTTATTAAAGTCTAAAGGTTGGTCTAAATAACCAGGATAATAAAACTGCCAACCTTGGTTTTGCTTTTCAATTAGCCTTAATTGCAACAGCTTTGAACTCAAGCAATATGCTTGAATATCATCTACACCAAAAGCGTACTGCTCTAACTCTAGTGCCGCAATTGACACCTTACAGCGAGAATCACCACCAATCTCAGGATCTGGCTCAGGTAATGCAATTTCAATTGTGATATCAATAAATTTTCCATCAGGATTTTTCGCAACGTACTGACATGTGATCATCATTTTTTCCTTATAAACCGATGCGATAATTTTAAAATAAAGGATATTAAGAAAATAGCGAATACCAACAATTACGGCTTAAACGCGCAATTTAAAGGCAGTTTGAACACAACAACTGCGCAATACCTATAGATGTTATCGCTAACACTGTTTTGGCTGAGCGGGGGACGGGAAATATTGGCAGTTTAAATGACGTAAAGTTATAAATCAGTATGCTTGGTATACCCATTTAAGCCTTAGTCATCAATCTTATGAAATGACAATTGAAAAACCTTGTTGCATTTGTATTTTGAAATGAAGTTTGATGCTGTGCTAAAACAGTATTAATTGGCTTTTGCATGCAATCAAAACTAATTTGAGTATGTTTAAGTTTAAAATTACCTTTAACTCAACGTGGAGCAACAATGCGTACTTTAGCTATTTTGCGATTTTTTATGTTATTTGTTTTGCTGCTTTCACCTAAGTTATTTGCCAACACACTTTCAAATAATTTTCTTATAACTAGCAAGAGCCTTGGCTATGATTTGCAATATCGAGTCCATGTACCCACAAATTTAGATACAAGTAAAAGCTATAAAACTCTGTACGTAGTTGATGGCCAATCATTCCTCTTTAATGGCAAGTTACATGAGGTTATCAACTCAAATATAAGCAACAAAAATATTGAGCCTATTATTAGTGTGTTTGTCGATAGTCGTGACCCTCATAACTTGACACTAAACCGCCGTAATGATCAGTTTATGTGCAACCCCAAGTATGCCGCTTTCTTTATAAATGAGTTGCTGCCGCAAATACAACGAGATTACCCATCATCTAACAAGCGTGAGGATAACGTTATTATGGGAGTGTCATTTGGCGGGTTGAATGCGGCATGTTTTGGTTTAATGATCGACGATTATTTTGGTGGGCTTGCTATGTTTTCGCCAGCCAACACTGAGATGCTTAAAGTAATCAGAAAATCCTACAATAAAGCAAAGCCAAAACCCGCTCAGGTTTTTATTAGCTTTGGTACAAAAAACGATAATATTTTAGCCGGGCGGCGGTTTAAAGATTCGCTCGAAAAACTCGATTTCGATGTGCATTATTTTGAAAATAATGAGGGGCACAATTGGAAAAACTGGCTACCTTTGTTAGATGATATGCTTAAAGTATTCTTCACTAAACAATCACCTAGCTAAGTTATATTTTTGATAAAGCGTGACTTTAACGCTAAATGTTTTTGCTAGTCGTCGCATTAAACCCCTCAAGCTTCAACCAATCAACAGCATGATTAACATCATCAAACACCGCACGTTTAAAGTTACCATGTTCTTCAACCACAATTTTACCTACAAACATTTCTTTTAAACCGGATTTTGAGTAGATCTGAGCTGCACGACGTAAATCATTTTCAATACACCAATCAACTAACTGCTTTATTACTGTTATACCATCATCAGTACAGAGCCCCCAACCTTCTAGATAAACAAGATGCCCCCAAGGGCCATCAAATTCACTGGCAAGTCGTTTAAAATCTCTGGCAAAATTTAATGCTGCCACTTTGTTCCACGAGCCAAGCAGCTCAGCATAAATAATATTGTCTTTGCACCATAAATGGTAAATACCATGTTGATCAATTGCCATAAAAACTAACTGTTAACCCCATTTACTTATATAAATATTAGCCATATTGTGTAAAAAATAAAAACCAGTTTTTCAGTTGCTGGGTTATCACAAAAAATTTTAAGAAAATATGATCTCTTTGTTCTAGCTATCCGTTAAACATTATGAAGGGTCGAAAAGTGCTTTACACCTTGCACTAGCCCAACTTACTACCCCTTCGCCATGTGAATAAAAAGCGCACCTAGCCTGTGCGCTTTTTCATTTTTAGCGGTTAGTATCTTATTTAGCTAATTGGTAAATGGCCTGTTTTTACCAAGATGATGGTTTCTTCTTCAACGTAAGGGTGATGCTGGCTCATATGTGGGCTTCTAAGCCAGGTTCCTTTCGGGTATCTACCAAATTCATCAATAAACTCACCTGACAACACAAAAATTTCTTCTCCACCAAAATGCATATGCGGTTTAAACACCTCCCCTTTTGGCCACTTAACTAAGGCCACATGTTCATGTTCAAAGTCATGAAGTGGCATCACTTCTAACCCGCCATAGCCTGGCAACCAAGTTGCTTCATTTGTATTTATTCTTACAAGCTCAGTATCACCCGGTGAAAATTGGTTGAGTTTTACCAAAATAGCACAACCTTCTTTACTAAATGGTGCGTGCGAACTACCAGGCGGATTGCGCAAATAAGTGCCTGCGGGGTAATCACCATGCTCATCTGAAAATACACCGTCTAGTACAAAAATCTCTTCCCCTTTGGGATGTTGATGTGTTGCAAATGCCGTATTTGGCCCGTATTGCACCACACTGGTTGTATGGCCTGACTCTTTTGCTTCTCGCTCTAACGGTTTTCGTAGCACCCCTTTAGCAGGGCTCGTAACCCACGCTTGTTCGGACGTATTTATTACAACCCGCTGTGCAAAATTCATATTAATCATAAAATTACCCCAGTTGCGCCTAAAAATAGGCGCTAACTCACTTTAATTTCGACCCGCCATAACACCACCATCAACATCCCAAATCGCGCCAGTTACCCAATTTGCTTGTTCTGATAATAAAAAGGCGATGCTATTTGCAACATCTGTTGGCGTACCAACGCGACCAATTGGATGAAAATCATCAAAACTTTTAAGCACCGAATCAACCTCATCTTTTGCGATGAAATGCTGATAAATGGGTGTTTTTACAACTGCTGGTGCAACTGCGTTCACCCGAATATTATGCGTTGCTAATTCCATCGCTAGATGTTGCGTTAACGCATGTAGCCCCGCTTTTGCCATTGAATACGCAGATGAAGGCGTTGCTCCAATTGCTTGTTTTGCCCACATAGAGCCAATGTTGACAATACTACCACCACCTAATGAAATCATGCCCTTAGCAACCGCTTGTGTCAGCATAAATGTCGCTTTATTTAGCGCATTATACTTTTCATAATCAGCCATTGAATGCTCTAAAAAAGGCTTAGGGCTAAAATACCCTGCCGCATTGACTAAATACCCATAATTACTATTTAGCGTTTGGGCTAATTGCGTTACGGCCGTCTCATCATAAAGGTTCAATTGAATGCCATTAACTTCTCCATAGTGTGAAAGTTGTTCAACCGCATCATCTAACTTTTGGGCATTATTGCCAATAATCGAAACCGATACACCCGCTTCAAGCAACTGTTTTGCAACTGCAAAACCAATACCACTAGAGCCACCAATAACCAAAGCGCGCTTATAATTAAAATTTGTCATATTCTTCTTCCAATAATTAAACTCGTGGTAATATTAAAAGCATCTGTAGGTAGCTGAATAGTAAGTACAATTTGGTTAGGTAGGTACTTTTTGGTACATCTTTATGAAATCACAAGAAAAGTTTTTTACACGAAAAATTGCGCCACAAGAAAGCGCTCGCATGGTCGAAACCATATTTGGCTGCAAATGGTCCTTAACGGTTTATCACTTACTGGAAAATGGCATTAATCGCCCCGGTGAAATGGTGCGAAGTGTCGATGGGCTTTCAACCAAAGTGCTTAACCAATGTCTTAAACGCAATGTTGATTTTGGTATTTTAGATAAAATCGAATATAACGAAATTCCGCCGCGGGTGGAGTATTCCATTACAGAATTTGGTGAAAAATTTGTCGGCGTATTAGCGCAAATCTCCGCGCTGCAAGAAGATATTGATGCCCAACAAAATCCACATAATCATTAATAAAATTGATCTTTATATTTTGTAACTAACAACAACGTCATGAAAAACACATCCACACATAAATGTATGGATGTGTTTTCTTTTTAAACATTACAGCGCTTTACTCGCGCGTGCTTTAGTAGCTGAATCCATTATGTTTGTGCGTTTATGTGCAAATACTTTGGCAGCTAGCATATCCCAATATTCACTTGGATAAACCGTAACTAAATCATTATTTTGTAATTGCTTGTCTTGAATACCTATCTCTGTAAGATAAGGCTCTTTCACCACAATAAATTGATGCTTATAAGGCACCAAATAGCTATGTTGTGTTAATGCGTTTTTGGCCTCAGCATAGTTTGCGAACCATTTATTTAAAAATCGGTCACAACCACTAGTATGGAACACACTGCCAAAATTGATTTTCTCACCTTCTCGCCTTTGTTGCGCGCTTAACAGCTCATGTAACTGCTGCCAATCAGCTAACCCTGTATCTTTTGCAACAAGATGTTGGCACATTTTCAGCTTTACGTTTGCCTTGGTATCAACATCGATTCGGTAATATTTTTTAAGCCGTTTTAAAATATCCGCATTACCGCTTTTCGCCTCTTTTAACAATAATTTGGCCAGTGATTTTGCTTGCTTTAATGCATGTTCCATTACATCGCCTCCTTAATAAGCCAATCATTGTGACAAACAAAACAAATGCCAAGTAGCACGCTTAATAACGCTAAAATAATGAGTGATAGTTCAGATAACCACAAAAGTGACAAAGCCACTAACTGATTCGAAAAGTTCGCTAAACCAAAATAGTTGAAGGTATAAATTAAGAAAAGGGATAAAACTAACGGCAGAGCTGCGCGAAAAGATTCATAGAATGTGGCAACAAAGCCGAGATTAAATGTAGATGATTTAAGATTCATAACAAATCAAAACTCCTAAGTTTTTTTGGTGTTCCGCGCTTACCAAACTTATCTGTTTCGAATTGTATAAATGTAATTCTGAGAGAGTGACATTGTCTTTAGCGGAAAAGGCGTCTCTTAAACCTTAAGCGCATGCTAAGGCCTGTTTTACACAATGTCAACTTACTCCAGCTTTTGTTCTTCCTTACTTTGTAACAAGCTTTTAATTTGTAACTTATCTAATCTTCATTTGTTTTCTGATGGTAAAAGTGTTTTAAGGCCATTGTACCAAGCCAGCAAAGCCACTGTGCCATGGGTTTCGTTTTCAAAATACTGCTGCTTAGCAATACCATTTGAATGCTTAATTATTGAAGTGGCAAAAGCTGAACCCAATGCATAATTTGTTAAGCCTATTTCACCAAGGTGACTATTATTTGCAAAAGCAAAAAACACATTAATATCAAGGTTCGTACTTTTAGGATTAGCTAAATAAGCTCTATTTAAATAGTCATTATCCCAAAGTGCGGTAGGGTCAATAATTAAATAATCGCTAAACATAGTTGGCGTAAATACAATCACATTAGATGCAAATAAACCGCCAAATGACTCTCCCACTAACACACGTTTTTCAGAGGCTCGATATGTTTTTTCAATATGCGGGATAAGCTCTGTTTTAAGAAAAGTAGCAAAATTAAGCGCATTACCAGTTTGCTCAAACGTATCTAAAACACGGCCTCTAAACGTCCATTCCTTTAAAGTAGAAGGTGTAAGATCTCGTGAGCGATTGGTATTAGGTATTGCAACTACAATGGCTTCTTTAACTTGATTGTCCAACGTTTGGCTACTTAGCGATTCAAGTACACCAACAAAGCCTTTAAACCTATGAATATCACCATCTAAAAGATAAATAACCGGATAAGTATTGCTACTTTTTTCATACGAAGGCGGTAAATAAACCATGTACGGTCTATTTTCTTTCATCACCTCAGATTTTATAGCTGTTGCAATGCCAAACTCGATTATTTCCGAAGCATATACTGATGTTTGAAATAAAAGCATTAAGATAATCGAAATTACGCTTTTCATTTTCTCTTCCCTGTTTTTATTCTAGTTTTAGCGAGTTAAAGTAACTGATAAATGTGATTTAAAATCAGGTAATAACACATTACATTGGGTAGCCAAATCGTGCCAAATAGTGCCATACCTTTTTGACATCTTGTTCATCAAAACCAAGTTTTGTCACTGCTTCGCCCACTATTTTTGCATTTATATTGCCGTTTTCAGCAAATTGTTTTGCCAGTTCAATAAACTGCTGGCCGCGATAATCTGGATATTGCTTCATCACCTCAATACTAAGCAAAAAGCCTTGGTGCCACTTTACAGGCACACCCAAGGCGTTTGCTTGCAGCTCAATTTCAGTGCCGCGATAGATTGGGTCTAGTACTACACATTCAATATCGTCTTGTAGCGAAATTCCTCCATGAATATGTGCTTCAATATAGTCATCAAGTAAGTCTTCTCTTGCTAAATTTACCTTATCAATTAATGCTTGAACCTGACTAAAAACGGCAAAATCTTCGGGTTCAAAATAGCTGTCTGGATAACAAAAAGTAGTGCGGGTGAGTACATGGGGTTTCAACTGAAAATGCCCAGAGCCAAAACGCGGTGATGCCCCAAATTCATACTTGCGAAAGTTAAGTGCACCATATTTTGGCCTTAATGCGTTTGGTGCATTATCATAAGCGCCATCAAATACGCGCTGCTCCCAAAGCCAGCGTTCTCCACCAGCATGCGCCGTTAAACCACCATTACTGGTGCCCGTTTCAAATTGCGATTGTAAATAACCCGTTTTAGCTATTGCGAGCAATAACGGCACATTTTCTTTAGTAAAGCGATCCGGGTGGAAATTAATGGTTACTGGGTAGTCAATTTCACTCAAAGCCCCTTTTGACTTTAAACGAATATTTTCAATAGCCTGTTCAACAGCATTTTCCATCATTTACTTACTTTGGCTAAAAATTAACTGTTACCACTCTAACGGATTATTAATAGCAACAATAGATTAAGATTGAAGATACGTGCTTAATGTAGCTAAAACATTGGTTATAACTTTCAAAAATCGAAATTGATAGTATGACCTATTAATTTCGCGCAATGACTGCAGAGTGCCAGAAACAGACATTCGTAGCGCTTGTATCATTGGAAGAAAAAAGCTTAGCTATGAAAGAGCGAGGTTTTTTACTTCCGAGTGCACATATTTGTTAGTTTTTAATATCTTGATTGACACTTACAGTTTTGGCCAGTCATTATCATTTTTAATTTCCTTACCCACGAAAAATGATTCATCCCCCATTCCAGGGAAATACAAATACTGTTCTATGTCGTCTTTTGGTCTGTATTTCACCCACACCTTCCGAACACCATCTAAGCTATTAAAAATAAACCATATAAAATCATCAATAACAATGTTCGAATCCGTTGGTATTTGATCTAAATTAAAAGCAATTAATAGGTATTCATCATTTTCCAGCGCATCTGTGATGGCAATTGATAATTCTTCTGAACAAACTTCATTCCACGTCTCGTCTTCTTTCCATTTAAATCTACACCACTCGATATCATGGCTCTCAGATTTAACGAATGAATTAAAGGTTTGTTTAAAGTTGTTATTTTTTAGGTGATTAAGTGCCAAGGAGAATAGTTCAAACAACTTTTTTCGTTTCCCCTTTGCTTTAATATGTAACCTTATCAATAGAGTATTTTTTTTGGTTGTTTTTCCATAATTTATTACGGTATTCAATTTACCTTTATCAGCTTCCTTTAAATATTCATCCATATCTTTTTTGGAAGAAAAGTCTAATAATTCACCACTCCTCCTTATAAAGTACATTTCTTCACCGACATTATCGTACCAGGCTGTAGCGGCAAGATCATAGACGCCTTTTTTCTCTAACTCACTTAATAGAGAATTTAAGGCTTCAGAATCAATTGAAAAAAATGCTCTGAAATATGTAGCCTTGTTGCCTGCATATTCTATTGAGGATTCATCACCTTCGTCTTTTGGAATATGCTTTTCGTATATTTCCTCTAATTCAGCACGGTAGTGGTTATCTCGTAAATTTTCTGATGTAAATTTAATCGTAAGGTTATCTTCACTCATTTTTCCTTTGTCCTGATTAAAGCAAGTTAATATCGACCAATTGGGTAACCTTTATAATTTTACAAGTTCTATCACACTAACTAACTTGTTGCTACAGATAAACTTTTAATCATTATAGAAATAATGAAAAGGATAAAAACGACCAAATGGGTCGTTTTCCTGAATATAGGAGAAACTCATAGCAACTGGACATAAAATCAGTGTTGAAAACTAATTCACTAATGACAGCTATTCGCTCTTTAACGTCATTGGAAGATTTTCTATTTCTAATTTTGCCAAAAGCAAAACTGGGGCTGACTTTGGTTATCACATCAATATTGTAAAGAGGTTTTAATTGGAATAAATTGATTTAATTATTAGATAATTAAAACTGTTAGTTGAAATGGATTTCAAATGAAAAAAATAATAATAATTTTAAGCTTAGCGTGTCTTTATATTGCTTATTTGCATATAAAAATTGCCGATTTAAAAGCAAATAATTTGAAATTAGAAAATCAGTTAGCATCGTCTTTAAATAGTGCATCTGCTGCTTTAGAAAGCGAACAAACAACAACCCCTTTGCCTACAAAAACGCAACCGCGTTTAGCATTTAAGCCAAGTGATAATGCCTCAAGCGTTAATAAACCAAGTAAAGATATGATTCAGCAAGTCGAGCTGTTCACAAACACTAAGCAAAGCTTTACAGAGCAAGATATAGACGAGCAATGGTCGCTAGATTTTTCCGATAATTTATTCTTTTTTCTTTGCTACCATAAAGAGCTTTCGCATTTAGATGTTAAGCATATAGATTGCCGCGAAACGATGTGCAAAGTAGATATTTTTGCTAATGAAAGCGACCCAATTGATGCAGCAAGGGAGATTGCACAAAAACTAAAAGATGATGAAAAGTTTAAAGAGCATCCCTTTTATTTTGATTCAAGCTCAGATGAGGGTGTTATTCGCATTGAAATAAATAGGTATAAACAAATCCAATAACCCTTAAGAAAAGGTGCAGGGCACCAAAAGGTTATATAGGTTTACATGTATAAGAGCTGATATGGTTTTGCCCTTAAACTTTAAAATTCTCTCTCACATATTTAACAGCAGCTCACTAAGTTTGCCTTAGATAAAGCATGCTTTTTTTCGTAAAACGCTATCAAATTCACTTTGCGTTTATTTTAACTTTGCCTTTGATCTTTTTAATCTGACTGCAGCATTAATCCAAATTTATTTATGTCACGTACAAAATTTGTAGTGAATTTATAAGGATTGAAAAATGAAACTAAGCAAATTAGAAAAATATTTTGAAGTAGAAAAGCTGGTATTTCATAGCCTTGATTTAACCCTTTATAACGTAAGCGCTGTGGTTGAGGGACAAGAGTACATAATTACCGATGAACAAGGTGAGCGCATAAAACACCACAATTTATTAGAGCTTCAACAGCGCTTTAAAAAAGTAAAAGCGAAAAAACAGGTGATACGCCAAAGCAGTGCTTACGATGAAATGATTGGCGGCCCAATAAAAGGCAATAATGAAATGGAAGTATCACTGGGTGACAATAAATTGTATTAAACAGCACAATGTGAGTGGGTAAATATAAGATGCTAATTTACCCATGTTCTTTTTTAACTAGACGCGAATTTAGTTTTTAGCGTTGCAAATACAAAACCACCTGCGGCACCTGTAAGCAGCTGCGCATAAAATCCCCAGCCGCGAGCGCCAGCAATGATATTAATGTTCATTATTGATTCAATTGCAATTAACACAATTGCCATTGCCCCTGTTCCAGCAAGTGCGAAAACCCACTGGGTTGGCTGTTTTACTTTATTGTTTAAATAGCTGGCACACCAAAATGCTAAGGCAAACGCAATGGCAATAATAGCACCATAAGTAGGTAGTAACCCTAGCCAGTCGTCCGTTATTAAACGTGCGCTGTCATCAAAGCTCACTTCAATGCCCACATTGACTAACTGATTGACAACATACAGGCTATGACACAAGCTAGCTAAGGTAAAACTAAGCAGCCAAGCAATCAAAAATAAAGGTACTAAGCGTGTTAAAACTAACAAAGTTAATGCAACTCAAAAAAGGGTTATGCCTTCACACTAGCAAAGACTTTTCATGCAAACAATGGTTGCTTTATTTTGCTGTAAGCGTGTTTTGTAGCAATGCGGCAGCAAACGATGCCGCATTGCCATTAGAGCGCTATACCACTCACACCTTAGCGACTAAACTAAATTCCCCTTGGAGCATGGTCGAATTACCAAACGGCACTTGGCTTATCACCGAACGTGATGGCAATGTAGTGATTGTTAACGGCGAGAATCAATCCCGAGTTAAACTTGATTTAGCGGGGTTATATGTCGCTGGGCAAGGTGGTTTATTAGATGTTGTATTAGCACCCGATTTTGAGCAATCGAAAACCGTTTTTTTCACTTACGCCCAAGGCGAATTAAAAGCCAATAGGTTAGTGGTGGCAACAGCTGAGTTTAATGGCACAGAATTTTCAAAACCTCAAATTATTTATAGTGTGGCAACCGATAAAGGCACACCACAACATTATGCAGGCCGCGCTCTTATTTTGCCTGATAATACGCTTTTAATTTCAAGTGGCGATGGCTTTGATTATCGCGAGCAAGCACAAGTGGTTACCAACCAGTTAGGTAAAATATTGCGTATTAATTTAGATGGAACAATACCTAACGACAACCCGTTTATAAGCCATGCTGATGCCAAAGCCCATGCTGTTTTTACTTTAGGGCACCGTAATCCACAAGGGCTTGTGTACGATTATGATGCCAAACGCATTGTGAGCCATGAGCATGGCCCTGCCGGTGGCGACGAACTTAACTTTTTAAGCAAAGGTGAAAATTACGGCTGGCCAGTGATCACCTTTGGTAAAGACTATTCACAAGCGCGTATTTCACCCTTTACTGAATATAAAGGCATGAACCAACCAAGTGTCAATTGGACGCCGTCCATTGCTCCTTCGGGTATGGCGTATTATGGCACACGTCACACTCAATTTGCCTCGTTGCAAAAGCAGGTGTTAATCACCACATTAGTGGATAGAAAGCTCTATGCCGTTAACATCGCAAATAACCGATTTGAGCAAACGGCTGTTTTTCCTGAAATATCAGGGCGACTTAGGGATGTGTTTATTTCAAATGCTGGCAATATCGCGGTATTAACAGATGGCAAAGATGCAAAGCTTCATTTAATAACAGCACAGTAACCACTGCTACATTGTTAAAACCCATGTCTTTTCAGTACTTCCTTTACCAAAGTCAAATAAAGGGCTGCAGTTTTACATATTTGTGCCACTCTTAAATAAGCTGAGTTACAAAAGGTGAATAGCTATTTTGTTGTTACTTAGAGAAGTTACTAGCATTATTTCAAAAGTAAAAATCCCCCCCATCCTATTTATGGTGAGTTACTTTTTGTTATCTGAAACTGCCTTAGCTGCGCCTTCAAGTCCAAATATAAAATGGTACACCGAAGACTACCCGCCCTTTAACTACCAACAAACAGGCGAAATAAAAGGCATTGCAGTAGATATTTTAAAAAAAGCATACAGCGAACTTAATTGGCCGCTTAACACAGATGATATTTCGATAATGCCTTGGACTCGTGCTTATTACACATTAAAAAGTGATGCCAATGCCTGTTTGTTTTCTATGACTTTCACCAAAGAGAGAGCTAAAAACTTTAATTTTATCGGCACGGTTATGCCAAACACGGTTGCCATTATCGGGCATCAAGATTCAAGCATTAATGAAATACAATTAAGAACGGATTTTAATTTACGCTATGGTGTTGTTAAAAACGATATCGGCCACCAAACCCTAATGGAATACGGTATACCCGATAATCAATTTGTTTTCTTAAAAACGGGGTTCGAGCTTGTAAAAATGCTAGAGCATAAACGCGTCGACCTAATTGCCTATGGCGATGTGATTGCCCGCTACCAATTTGAGCGAGCTAAAATTAGCCCGAATAAGTTTAAGGTAGTAAAACCCTTGCTAAAATCCCTCTTAGGCTATGCCTGCAATAAAGGCGTTTCAAGCGATGTCATTCAAACACTCAATACATCCATAGAGCAAATCGTAAGAAAACACCCAACGATTATTAAATATTAAACTCATTTTAACGTGTATGATTTCTTGAGCTTAAAAGCTGAAATTAAATGTTATAAATACTTTTTTACTCAAAACACGCTACCCTTAAGTAAATTCCAATACGGTTACCTATTGTTTCGACAACATGTTTAATGCTCAAAATACCACTCACGTTACAAACATAGCCAAAGTGTTTGTGTTGGTACTTTTTGCTGCTTTTAGTGCAAACTCTTTTGCTTCTCATAAAATTACGTTTGCTTTTTCAAACGACCCTGAAATTAGCCCACAATTTAAATTTTTCGAGATGCTTTATCGCGAGGCTTTTACTCGACTTGATTATGAGTTTTCATACCAAGTGTTACCCATGAAACGCTGCTCAGTGATGGTAAATAGCGGAAAACTTGATGGTGAACCTCAGCGTTATCATGATTATGCAAACACCTACACTAATTTAATCCGAGTTGAAGAGCCGGTTTTTGTCACGAATGTGTATGCCTTCGCTACAAATAAAAATATTAAAATCAATACGTGGGATGATTTTAAAGGCACTTCTTTATATGTTGATTATGTTATTGGCGCGCTGCAAACAGAGCAGGCGCTCGTCACACGCGTTGAAGATAAATACCTCACAGGTTTAAAGTCGGTTACTCAAGGGTTAGAGCGTTTACATGTTGGCCGAAGTGATGTGTTTGTTGATTTAGAAATTCGCACTAAACCCCATTTACAAACGATTCAATTTACCAATAGTCGGATCCGCATTGTCGGCACTTTGTCTTCACACAATTCTTATGCCTATATTCATAAACGTCATAGTGAACTTGCACCAAAGCTTGCAAAGGTAATTAAAGAAATCAAAGCCGAAGGGCTCTACGATAAACTCATCGCTAAAAATCTGCCTTTTATGCTTATCGCGCACTAACCACTCTTTTAAGCACCTAGCGAAGCGTTTTTACCAATAGAAATATTGGCTAAATAGCATATACTTATCACTGTTCATTAGCGCAGAAGTACTATGCATTTAAACATCTTTTTGCTCATTATACTTGTTGTTAGTTTTAGCAGTTCAGCTAAGACATGGCGCCTATGTCATGAAGATAAGCAGTACCCTCCGTATATAACTAGTGAGGCTCAGAGTTCTGCTTCATCTGGGTTGTTAGTTGATATTTTAGAGCGCGCTGCAAGTAAGTCTAATATTGAGCTCTACTTCACTGCGCTTCCTTGGAAACGGTGCAAACAAGCAGTCAAAGATGGCACCTATGATGGCCTTTTTGCCATGATAAAAACCCCTAAACGCACTAAACAGTTTGCTTTCCCAACCAATCAAAAAGATTATCTAAACACCGCCGATTATGTGATTTTATATAAACGCGACTCAATACTGCACAAAGCAGAGCTCGCGGGAAAGTTATTTACTGACAAAGGCGAGTTTAATATAGCCTATTATAAGAAAATTAAACAATTTGGCTTACAAGCTCCTGCGGGTTATGTGCTGGAGCAATATATAAAACAGCATAATATCGCTGCAAATACCGATTACGACCTTAATTTAGGCATTCATCAAGTAGCCATAGGTCGTCTTGATGGCTACTTAGTTGAAAAACGCATTGGCCTTGCACAAGTCAAGGCATTAAAACAGCAAGACTTTGTGATAAGCAGCCAAGGCGTGATAAGAAAAACCCATTGGTACCTACCGTTTAACCTTGATTTTTATTTGCAAAATAAAACTGAGGTAACGCGCTTTTGGCAGCACATTCAAAAAGCCCGTGAATACGTTTTAAAGAACGATTAATTAAACATCGCGGCCAAACCACACAACTTTACCCACAATTGTTGGCTGCATGCTGTCACCACGCACTGACACAAATGCCAACTGCTCAGAATGCACACCTAATTGCGATGATAACCACTGCTTAGAAAAACCAAAATGCTCTGATACTTCTTCACTTGCACCTACCTGGCCAAAGCCCGCACTGGCTTCTACATCAAATTTCGGCGCCAGAACCATCTCAGTTTTTGTATTATTAGCAACGTCATCGGTTGCACGCTGACCTGTAATAAGCCAGTTTAAGTCAATGCTAAACTGCTCACTTAATTGTTCTAAATACGGCAATGATGGGCGGCTAACACCTCGACATAATCGATAAATCGTAGACGCTGAACGCCCGGTCACTTCAGCAAAACGCTTTTTGTTAGCTTCTGTGATTTGCTCAATTAGTGACAGAAAACGACGAGAAAAGGCAGTGCTCATAATAAGTTCAGCTCCAAAATTAAAATGGGGGCTGACCTTACTAGGTCTCACTGCCAATTTAAAGCAAGTTTTAACAATCTGTATTTGCTTGGTTTATTATTCGACATATTGCATATTGTCTAAACAGTAAATGCTGTTAATAGCTTAAACTGCGTTACACATTACAAAAAACAGGGCTTGTACTACGCAATATCTGTAGCGCACGCTTTTTGACTATTGTTTCGCTCGTAATGTGTCAATAATGCTTGCATCAACCCAATAAATATCGATGTTGCCTTTACTAATACTACGGTTAAACATGAGATATTTACCGTCCGATGTGACTGTTGCATAAGCATCCCATTTGTCTGAGTTGACTGTTTCTCCCATATTAATCGCTTTACCCCAAGTACCATCGTTTTGTTTAAAACTAATATACAAATCCGAATCACCAAAACCATCGGGTCGTTCACTATCCCAAATAATGTAACTTTCATCAGGAGCAATGAATGGATGTGCTGTCCATTTACCTGAGTTAATCTGTTTTGGCATTTTTACGGGCGTTTGACGAACTCCATCAATCACTTGAGAGATACGGATCACATCACCCCCTTTGTAATCATCAAATACATAAGTTTCATTAGATGATGCTGATAAACGCATTATGCCCCACTCTTTTTGGTCTATTTCTGGGCCTAAACTTTTCCTTTCAGACCAACCATCTCCTTCTCTGTCTTTGTAACCATTGGCCATATACATGCGATTACCATCAGGAGAAAAGGTCACTTCACCGCGGCGTTTAAATTGCGTGTATTGTTTCCATACATTATTTTCTTGGCGAAAGCCAACAACTGTAATGAAATCTTCAATTTGTTTCGAATAATAAAATTCATTTAAGCTTGGTGCAAAAACACCTTCCACTTCCCACTCACTTGTTGAAATAATGCCTGGCGCAAACGGTTCAGCAACTTTACCAGGAGCTTTTTGCCCCATTAAAGGCCCATCAAAAGAAGGATAATTCGTTTCACTATGCGAGTAAGCACTTACAATCAAAGCCGAAGCTAATACTATTTTTGTTATACGATGCTTATTCATTATTTACCTTCCTTTTGTTGTAAACTTGCCAACCAATTAATGCTTCTAACGCTCAGCATTGGGGATGAATCACTGTGTCCTGCATTGGCAATTTCAATGTGTTCGAGGTGTTTAATATGAGGATAATCTGAACGCTTAATCGCTTGAATAAACTCTTTTAAATGAGGTTTTAACTCTTTTTCTAATTCCCCGATTGAAATGAGCACATTGACTTGTTCAATTTTTTGCTCACTTTTAGCATCTCTAAGTGCAAGCAAATCAGCGCCATCTTTCCAAATACTTGGACTACCTAAAATATAATTATTAAATGCTGAAGGATTCGTAATTAGCGCATAGGCTCCAAATAACCCTCCCATTGAAAAACCAAAATAAGTGCGATTGTTACTGTCTGAGCGATAATTGCGCTCTACATAATTAAAGACATCTGTTGTAATAAAGTGAAGGTGCTTACTCGCTTGCCCTAATTGATATTTTTCTTGTCTTTTTGCATCTTCTAATGGTTTAAATGAATAATCTCGAAAGCGACTGTAATATTCACCTACATCTTCTTTTAATCCGCTATCAATATCGATTTGCCATGAAATACCAACCAAAATAACGTCTTGTAATATGTAATTTGTGGCAGCTGATAATCCCTCTAAATTCCATAGCCCATCAGTGAAATAAATAACCGGATATTGTTGTGTTGGGTTAGCCTCGTAACTTTCGGGTAGTTTGATATATAACTCATATTGCCTATCCATTGCTTTGTCTTTTATGGCAGCTACCGATACATTTGGGTACTTTAATGGTTGTAAATCCGCGGCAAATGCAGCCATACATAATTGCCAAATTAACAGGGGGGTTAATAAGAAAATCGTCAATATTTTCGGTTTCATAAGTAAATCCTTTGTAGATACTTCTTGTCTTTTGTCCTAACAATAACTGTCTGAAAATAAAAAACATGACGTTAAAATGATTTTTACCTGACGTTTCGCTGACGCTTGAATTTACTGACTTTTTATCTGGTGAGTAATGTTGTTTCAGGAAAAAATCAGAGGTATGCTTAATCTGATTTTCTTTCATCCGAGAGAAAGCAAACCGAGTATTTAGAGGGTGAATGGCTGAGCAATATTGGATTGGTGGTTTTTTTATCGACTTACCAAGGAATCAAATTACCCATAACGGCCAAACCATTACGCTTGCACCAAAAGCACTTGCAGTATTAACCTGCTTAGCAGAGCAACAAGGTCAGGTTGTCAGTCAAGATACGTTACTTGAAACGGTGTGGCCAAACAGCGTTGTTTCGCCAAATACACTTCAACGCAGTATCGCGCAATTGCGAAAAGCTCTCGGTGATGATGGTAAAGGCCAGCAATTTATAAAAACCCATGCCAAGAAAGGCTATAGCCTAGAGTGTTCAGTGCAATGGCAAAATCAGATTACTAAAACGGAACCTCAAGCTGAAAGTGAATCAACCAGTTTAAATAATGAAAACAAACATTCATCCTCACAAAGCGAGTATTTACAGAGCGAGCCGTTGGAACAAAACGAAACATTAACGAGCTCTGTTACTGCTGAAAATACTAATTCACACAATACATTTTCACCTTGGTTAGTTGCGCTGTTAACCAGTGTGCTGATGTTAACTATCGGTTTTATTACCTATCGAGAGATGACAAACACAGCTCAATCCCCCTTGGTTGTTGAGCAAATGCGAGCATTGACAGCGACAGAACATAAAGAAAGTTCAGGCATTTATTCTCCAGATGGCAAATATATTGTGTTTCATCGGTTTTCAGACGAAAAATGTGTCAATAATATTTGGGCAAAAGACATTGAGAACCAACAAGAATTTCAGCTTACGCAAAACTTAGATTTATACGGTAGTCAAAGTTTTTCTGAAGATGGGAAAACGCTTTCATTCGTTCAATCGGTTGACTGTAGCCAACCAATTACACAAAAGAAGTGCTATCGGTTATTAACCATCGATTTTGACGCTGCGTTAAAATCACCTCAAACTCCCACAGAGTTAATCCAGTGTAAGAATACTGAAATTCGTACGCCTAAGTGGCTTGGCAATTCTCATATTGCACTGATGCAGAAAAAACAAAATCGCTGGCAATTAATAAAATATTCAGTCGCTGAAGATAAAAGCGAGCTGCTTTACGAGGTGTCCGATGGCAATATCGTCTATTACGATTATTCAGAAGCACTTGGACTTTTTGCAGTTACCACCATTCATGCCGACGGTCATGATTACATTGACCTATTATCAAAAGATGGTGCACTACTCTCTAGTAACCGCATTATCAAACCAACATCGATTGCCAAATATCGCCTTATCTACCCGCGATTTTCGCCGTACAAAGAACAACTTGTATTCAGTACTGGCAGACAGTTTTATACGCTTTCATATGATGGCAACGTTGCCAAAATTAATATTCCTCTTGATGAACCTATGGGTTTTCCAACATTTAACCCTAATGGTGACCGTATATTAATGATTAAAGGTTATTACGACAGCGACATTGTAGTAAAAAACCTGCAGGCAGAAACAGACGAAGTAATTAGTAAAACAACCTTAGCCGAGGACAGTGGGCTATTTCAGCCAAATGGCACTCTTATCGCCTACAAATCAGAACGCTCAGGAGATGACCAAATCTGGTTAAATAACCAAAACAGCAATCATCAACTCAGTCAATTTCCAATGGATACCTATATTTATGGTCTAAAATGGGCTAATGATGGCAACAAGCTTTTAGTAAATGCTAACGACGAACTCACTCTGCTGTCGATAGAAGGTGTTCATACCAAGATTAATTTCAGTCACCCAGTGCAACGTTTATTTGGTTGGAATAGCGATACGAATTTGGCTTTAGCAAATATTCGAATTAAAGGCAGTATTAAGTTAGCTATGCTTAATCTCGACGCTAATTCGTTTGAAATAATAAGTGAAGAAGCTGCTTTATGGGCCGCATTAACAAAGCAAGGGCAAACTATTTATCTTGATAAAATGGAGCGTTTTTGGCTATCTACAAGTACCGAATATATAACAATCCCTACTTTAAATAGTCAAGGCAGCGACCGCTTTGGGTTTATTGTAAAAAATAACGTTCTGTATGGTGTAAACGATAATCTTGAGCTCTGGGCATACTCGCTGGCGGATGAATCATTTCAAGTTTTGAATATACTTCCTACCAACCTCGATAGTATTGATGATATAAACGCTGGTAAATTGTTGATGACACTTCGTAAATTCTCGAAAAAAGAAGTAACGGAACTCATCTTAGCAAAAAACTGATTTCGTAATATTGTTATAAAATCGTTAAACTCCTCATAAAATGAACGTATAATAACCAATCTTCCGTTTTGTCGAAAAATGATTTATGGCTTCTTAAGTGACACTTTTAGGTGCAATAAATCATTCAGGAATAAGCAATTATTGAAATAATGTGCATTATTTTTTTCAACAAATAAATGATGTGTTGTGTGAATTAGATGAAAATTATGAGTGTTAACAGTTACATAATTAAATATGCGTTTCTCTTATGTGCATTGGGTTTATCAGTGACAGCCAATGCAAAAAGCAAAGATATTACAGCGTGTATTGATGATCATCCTCCCTATCAAATACTTGGTGACACGCCTACAGGTATTCATATTGCAGCGCTTCATAAACTAGCTTCACTATTAGAACTTAATCTTAAATTTGTTCAATCCCCGAATTTTGCTAGGTGTGTAGCGCTTTTAGAAAATGGCGATGTTGACGTTATTGCTGCACTAACGCCTTTACCTGAAAGAAAAAGCTTCGCTTTTTTTACGCCATTTAAAGCTGCAGATTCATTACGAGTTATCTCTAAAGATGGAATACAAATATCGTCATATTATGATTTTAAAAATAAAGTTATTGGCGTTTCACGGGGTGTCCGTTATTTCACAAGATTTGATCATGATGAATCGTTACAGAAAATAGAGATCCAAAATGTAAGAATTGGCTTCACCTTATTAAAAAAGAATCGCATCGATCTCATAATGGTAAGCCCCGCAATGATAGAAACCTTCTCAAAGGAAATTCAAGAAGCCAATCTCAAAGTCTCGCCTATCGCTTTAGAAGAAATGAGAAACAAAGAAACGTTTTTTGGCTTTAGTAAGGTAAATAAGCTCGGAATTACAGAAGCTGAAATTCAACAAAAGGTACTTCAAGCATACCAAACAGGTTATTTTGAATAAGTTTCCGCCTATTACTTACATCATCGAAGTCTATTAGATAAATCAAAAAACCAAGTTGCTATCATCATGTATCAGCCTGTTTTGTTGGTAATTAATTTAAGTTTGTTCGAAAAGCCCCACAAGAAACCACCTTTAAACACTTGATAATTAATGAATTAATTTACCCATTAAAACTATTTCTTGGTATGACAAAAATTTTAAATTGACGCAGATCCTAATCCTGTTTATTTTCGCCGAGATGTTTCAAGAAGGGCCATACTAAGCACTGGTCAACCCAATATTAAGCAGATACCCGCACACCTTAGTTGCGATCTTCGCCTTGAAAAAGGTAACCATAATATTGGGACTATTTGAGTGAACGAGCCTAGTGTTATTAGTTTAATTCCACCGATTGTTGTTTTAACCCTTGCTGTTATTCTTCGCCGCCCTATTCTTGCACTTGTAATAGGTGCGCTTGTTGGCTTGGCATTAGTTGACTACACCACCATTTTAGGTAATTTCGCCGAAGCTTCTTTAAAAGTGATGGCTGACGAAACCATAGGTTGGCTTATTTTAGTGTGCGGTAGCTTTGGCGCATTAATTGCCCTGCTTGTTCGCACCGGAGGTGCCCTTGCCTTTGGTCGCAGTGCACTAAAACTTGCAAAAGGACCTAAATCATCGCTGCTTATGACCTACTTCCTTGGGGTTATGATTTTTATTGATGATTACCTCAATGCCCTGACCGTTGGTGAAACCATGCGCCGCGTTACCGACAAGTTTAAAATCTCTAGAGAAATGCTGGCATATGTGGTTGATTCAACTGCCGCACCTATTTGTGTTTTAGTCCCTCTGTCTACTTGGGCGGTATTTTTTGGTGGCTTGTTGGTCGATAACGGTGTTGCCGGGGAAGGGCAAGGAATAAGCGTATACATTGAAGCCATTCCATACATGCTATATGCCTGGGTTGCCGTTTTAATGGTACCGCTTGTCATTTTTGGTGTGATCCCGCTGTTTGGCCCAATGAAAAAAGCAGAGCTGGCTGCTAAAGCGGGTAAGCCTGCTCTTGAGCAAGTAGATTTAAGCGAAGTACAAACACCTGATGAATACGCATCAAAAGCAATCGAGCAAGAATTTGAAAACGCAGATAACAGTGGCAAGCTCTATAACTTTTTAGTGCCCATTGCCCTACTCGTTGGCTTCACCGTGTATTTTGATATTGATGTGTGGAAAGGATTACTTGCCACCTTAGCAGTGACCATTCCATTTTATATGGCGCAGCGTTTAATGCCATTGGCCGATATGTTTGAGCAGATGATAGATGGCTTTAAATGCATGTTACCTGCCATTGGTACGGTTATCGCTGCATTTATTTTTAAAGACGTGTGCGATAAGTTATTACTGCCGCAATATGTCATTAATACATTAAGCCCTTATATGACAGCGCAGTTGCTACCTGCGATGGTGTTTTTATCAATGGCTATTTTAGCGTTTGCTACGGGGTCAAGCTGGGGCATTTTTGCAGTAACAATCCCAATTGTAATGCCACTTGCGGTTGCGGTTGATGCAAATATTCCACTGGTGATTGGTGCGCTACTGTCAGCGTCATCTTTTGGTAGCCAAGCCTGCTTTTATTCAGATTCCACAGTGCTTGCAGCACAAGGCTCTGACTGTAACTTAGTCAGCCATGCTGTAACCCAATTACCTTACGCACTGCTTGCAGCGGCAATCGCATTTGTTGGCTTTTTATTCATGGGGTAATGCACTTCGCCATGAATTTAAAAGTTTGAGAGTCAAAAGTGGATGTGAACAAAAGGGTTAGTTTTAAACTAACCCTTTTTTAATTATGCTTTTTTAGAAATTGCCAACAGCATTTTCAAAAATGCTTCAACTGAGGCGAGCGAACCTGACTCTTCCATTGTGTGATAGCCCGTTGTAGGCACTTGAATTGTTGTACCATCAACTAGCCCGTTTGAACTTGCGATAATGCGGCCAAGCTCGGTACTACCGATTGAGCGAGGGGCCTCACCGCGCTCAACTAACGCTTGGTTAATTTTTTCCATGTATTCGTCTTTGTAGCTGTAGCTAAATTTTTGCTCTTTACAAATTGCTTCAACTAATTGTGTTGCCTCTTCATTGAATGCTGCGTTGGCGTCTTTTTTTCGTAATACTAATAGCTGTTCATTTGCAGCGTCTTCATCAGGAAACGGGCTGGTATCCACTACAAATAAACGGTTAGTTGAGCCGCCAAAACGACGGAACCATTCAAGTAAATAACGCCAACTTTTACCTGCTTCTTCTTGTGCGGTGAAAAATACGGTGCCTTCAAAACCTAAACTAAATAAATGCACTAGTGCCGCGGCGGAAAGTACATTATCAAGCTGACCAATTAAGCGTTCATTTTCAATACGTAATTTATCTTTAAAAGCAACTGGCGTGCCTGCAACAGCACTTTCTAAGCCATCAATTTCAAATATCAGGTTATTACGGTATTCGCAAACATAAGAACTTTTGATCAGACCCTGTCCACGATACGCACCCGACCATGGCTCATACGCATACACAGGCGTCGCTTTAAAGCGTTCAGTGATTTTGGTCATTAACTCTTCCGACACCGAGTTATTCAGTAAGTCTGTACGGTTTGCAGAAATAAATGCTGCATACTGAAACTCATTAGGACCTGTACACACTAAACCGTGACGATCAATGTGTGCCGAAAACATGCTACTGAACGGTTTTTTACCTTGTGCAACCAATAAACCTTCATACCAAGTTACCGTGGCGCCACGCTCTTCAAGCTCACGTTGTAGTACGCGAAAAAAGGAATGCTCGGCTCCCACCACACTTGGGTGGCGAATAATTTCTTTTAATAAATCGATAAACTCATTGGTCAATGTGTTCATTAATGTTCACTCTAAAATGACACGTATAAAATAGCGCATTAGCAATAAATTAAGTTATTGAAAAAGCACCGTTATTTAAATTTCAAAAACACACACAGGCAATTAATACCAGCATGTATTTAGCGCAAGTATCTGCCGCTTTTTAAATTCTAGCAAGTAAATATTAATGCAGTTTGGCGATTATTTTTGACCTTTTACAACAAATAATTCAGGGCGTTAAACTCACCTACCAGATACAAAACAAATCCTTTGCTTTCAATTTATTATGAGTTAACAGAAAAGGTTATTACAAGTGTTCAACACGCCTAAACAATATGCATTTTTTAAATATCTTTTTGGTGACGGATAAAAGCATTAAAGCCCATTTTAAAACCAACTTTAAAACAGCATGATTTAGCTAACTTTCTTGTTTGCAAACTGATAGCAAAGGTATAATTAGCGCTTTAAATGTTTTAGCTCCTTTTTGGAACACACCATGAAAAAACTTTCCAAGGTTCAACAAAAACAACAAGCCTTAGTACTCGAAATTGCCGATAAGTTAGAAGAGCAAGCACGCGCTGAAATTCCTGGCATGGTGCAATGTTGGTTTGATGTGGAGTATCACTTATTCCCAGGCTCTCTATTACTTTGCTTCCAATTTGAAGATGAAAAACACCTTAGTGCTGCAGAGCCAGATTTACTTAAATGGCAAAAACGCTTAAGTGCAGCGCTAGTGAAAAAAGGGGTGGTACTTAAAGATATGCGTAAGCATCTTCAATTTACCCTGAAAGGCCCTGAAGATTAATTTGTGTAAGCGTACATAAAATATGCCTGAGTTATTTCAGGCATATCATGCTAGACGGCTGGAAAATCTTTTATAATTTAGGCAATGTTAACGGTATGTTGTTTTAGCGTGTACGCTTTATGAAAAACGTTTTCTTTATTTGCCTTATCATTTTATCTCTTCTCTTTGCAGGTCATGCAAAGTCGGCAAATACGCTACGTTTTACCGCTGAAGATCTATATCCTCTTCATTTTATTAATCAAAAAGGTCAATCTGACGGATTTTTAGTTGATGTAGTTAATGCCATTTTAAATGAATGCAGTTGTGATGGCAGCATTGAAATTATGCCGCAAGCACGCGCATTTAGAGAGCTACAAACCGATGCAAATACCTTAATGATGTCATTACTTAAAACGCCTAGCCGTGCAAAAAATTATGACTTTTTAGGGGAGGTTTACACTGCACATGCGTATTTAGTGGGAAAAAACGAAAGACAATTTCAACTAACCGATTTACAAAGTGCCCGTGGCTTAAGAGTAAGCACTGTAAGAGGTTACTTTAGCCAACGTTATTTGGAAAACGCTGGATTTACCCTTGAAAAAGACTTGGTATTAGCCCCTGAACCTGCCAGTTTAATGAAAATGCTCTACAAAGACCGAACAGATTTGGTGCTTACCAATACATTACATCTTGAAGAAGAGTTAAAAAGTATTGGACTTGACCCAACTAAAATAGAAAAAAAATTACGTTTAGCTGACTTTCCAAGCGAACTTCATATTGTTGCAAATAAAGCGCTGCCTAAAGAGACCAAAAATGCGATTAGCTCCGCAATTAAATCCATAAAACACTCTGGCCACTACAATGCACTGCTCGCAAAATGGCATCTTTCAAATAGTTAAACTGGCATTATCTATACTCAAGTACAAATAAACCAGTTTATTAACTGGCGTTTTAAATAAAGGTTAGCTTTTTAAGTTAAAGCACCCCGTACACCTTAAATTTATCACTTTCGCTGCTAATGCTCGCCATAGCGTGTTTCACGCTTTTTACTAAACTTGCTTTATAAGGGCTTTGCTCACAGACATAAACAAGCACTTTAGCTAGTTCATAATCAGAACCAATTTCTGCCCCTGCAATTTCTAGCGGAAGCACCGTTTGCGCTTCATTCATTTTGTTATATGGCAGTGATAAGAATGCACGCTGCATCTCGTAATCAGAGCCAATCAACATACCAAAATTTAACCTATTGATATTTTTAACTTTTAAAATATTTAGCTAATACCAAAATTACCAATAGAGCTAACTATTAGCTTTTCTAACCACGTTTTTAGGTTAGGTAACCTAACTGTTTATAAAATGCAATTTTAAAAAAACTCATACTGCGACTTGTGTCACAGTTGCACAAGTGATAGATTGCGACACTTGTCACACAAGAATGTATTTGTTCAAGGAAATTGTTTTGCAACTCACCGCACCAGAACTTGAAATTTTAAAGTGCCTTTGGCAACAACAACCCCTCACAGGCAAAGAGATCCATCAACGTATGGAAACACTCTACGGTTGGAGTTATTCCTCAACACGCAAAACGCTAGAACGCATGGCACAAAAAGCTTATTTAAGTGTTGAAACACTGGCCAACAAAAAAATCTATACCGCATTACTAGATAAAGTGCCGACAATGGCTGCCTTTGTTAAAGACTTTTCAGAACGTGTCTTAGAAATAGATGGTGCTTTACCTGTTGCAATGTTCTCAAGCAGTCAGTTATTTGAGCAGAATGAATTGAACGAGCTTGAAGCTCACCTAAATAACTTACAAAAAAATCAAAAATGATGTTGTTAATTACTTTACTTGGGTGGGTAGTAGTCACCTATCTTGTTGCCTTTGCACTAAGACATATCTCGATTAAAGAGCGAATTTCACCCAATATGTGCTTCGCAGCTTTTGTTCTTTCTCTTGGCATTTTTCTGCCAAACATCGAATGGATAGAGGTAGGTAAAACTAATTTCATGTGGATAAATGACAAAGCGCAACAGCAGCTAACACTTGTTCACGATGTAGTAAAACAAACACATGAACACAGCACTTTACCACTTGAAACATTCTTACTGACTATCTTGGCTGTAATCTCAGTGTTTCGTTTGTATCGGGTTTTCAAACGTTATTTTCAAGCAAAACAACTTATTGCTAACGCGGTGCCCTTCACACAGATAAAAATACCTTGCGTTGTTATGCCAATAAACCAATCACCATTTGTTATGGGTATCATCAAACCAACACTTGTTTTACCACAATATTTTTTACATCTTAGTAAAGCACAGCAAGATATTATTCTCGCTCATGAATTAACCCATATTGCTAATCGTGATCACCTTCGTGCATGGCTATGGCTAGTAGTTATTGAAATATGCTGGTTTAATCCAGCGTTAAAACTGCTCAACCACTTGTATATTAACGCCATGGAGCAGCGCTGCGATTTGCAAACGATAACGCAACATCATATTTCAAAAGAAGACTATGCTAGCACGCTTTTATTAAGCATAAAGCTATCTCATCAAACAATATCAAACCCGTTCGCAACGCCATTTAATGGGCAAGCTCTAAACTTAAATGATTATAAACAGCGCTTTGATATTATTATAAAAGAACCACCTATATTAGTGGGCAAAGCTGTTTTAGCCTTTGTCTTTATTGCAAGCATTCTACTCTTTACCAAAACAGTATTTGCACAGTTACAGTACACTCAAGAAGAATGGCGCTTTCCTGTGGGCAACATAAATATCAGCTCACATTACGGCCACATTGCTAAAGTGCGGAATTTGCGTCCGCATCGCGGAATCGATTTAGTTGACGCCAAAGGCAGTGAAATTTTAGCAGCCAAAACAGGTAAAGTGATTGTTGCCGATGCCGTCTCAATGTCGAATGCTTATGGCAATGTGATTGTGATCCAGCACGCCAATGGTTGGCAAACACTCTATGCTCACTTAGATGAAATTAATGTCATTAAAGGGCAATGGGTCAATCAAGGTGACATTATTGGTAAAATGGGAGACACAGGCAAAGTAACTGGCACACATCTTCATTTTGAGCTTGCGCATTTAGGACAAGCACTCGACCCGCTTAACTACTTAAAAGAGAAATAATATGCCGTATATATATATTTTCCTGATTATTTTGATGTTAAGTGGTTGTGCCAGTGACGAACAAAACTCTAATACGCCATTGGTAAAACAGGCAGATACTACTGAAATTCAAAGTAAGCATGTACTGCAAGATGTGAGCGAAAAAGAGTCAATATCCACAGAACCATTACGCAACACTTATACATTAAATCAAGGCGAAACCCTAACCTCAGTTTTAACGTCAGCGGGTTTTAGCATGGCTAATATTGTTAATTTAGCAAAATCAGTTAAGCCTCATTTTGATTTCACAAAAATTAGAATCAATACTCAATTTGATGTTATTGAGACAAAAGAAAGCAAAACAATTCGCTTTGCGAGCGATTATGCCAAAATCATCGAAGCAAGATTAGAGAATCATAAATGGCAAATTGCTGAAATGGAAACGCCTCTTTCTAGCCAAGAAGTCAGCCGTTCGTTTTCCATTAATCAAAGTCTTTATCAAGCAGCAACTAACGCTGATGTTCCACATAATGTGATCAATAGTGCCATTCTAGCGATGTCACACTTTATTGATTTTCAAAGGGAGGTAAGACAAGGTGATGAGATCACGCTTAATTTCACCATATCAGAAGTTAAACACGATATGCATTTATTTAAGCAGTTTTCATCACCTCAAACGCTTGTCGCCATCGGCTTTAAAAATCAAGGCAAGCAATACAACTTATATCAATACCAAAACGCCTTTTATTTTGAAGACGGCAAACTAGCCCAAAACTTTTTGATGAAAACGCCGCTCAATGGTGCCCGATTATCCTCGTATTTTGGTAAACGTAAGCACCCCGTTTTAGGCTATACACGCCAACATAAAGGTATCGATTTTAGTGCACCTATTGGCACTCCCATTATGGCTGCAGGTAAAGGAAAGGTAATTAAAGCAAGCTATAGCAAAAGTTTTGGTAACCGTGTTGTGATTGATCATGGTAATGGCTATCGCACCTTGTATGCGCACTTAAAAGGATTTGCCAAAGGCATAAAGCAAGGAAGTCGAGTAAGCCAAGGTCAAACAATTGGTTATTTAGGCAATACCGGATTATCCACAGCACGTCATTTACATTACGAAGTACATAAAAATGGCCGTGTGATTAACCCTCTAAAGATGAAGCAGCCTAGTAATATTCAACTTAGCGGTGACGATTTGTTCGCATTTAAAGCGCACATTACTGCTGTAAATAAACGCTATGCCGCAACAATAGTCTCGCCGAGTGACTCAACTTCATCCGCAGTGACTGTTATCGCAGAATAATCTTCTTGTACTAAAAACAAGGTTAAACACGGGTTTCTCCTTGTTTTTACCCCTATAAAAAAGACTTTTCTTTCGCTCCCCCCTCGCAATACGTACTTGCGTGTAATCAAACATTCAAAGCTCAAAGCGAACTAAAAAATTGCGTTATCAAATGTTACTTTTGTAACCAAAACAACAATAATTTGATAACAAAAGGCACGCCGCATTAAAAATTAATAAAAAACCACAAAAAGTGAATATTAATTCTTTATTTTTGAATAAATATGAGTAAAATCACCGCCCTCAAAATGCTGTTTATTTAAATTAAGAGGTTTACGTGTTTTCGCTTTATCGTCCATCACTGATCGCCATTGCGGTATCATCAGCTGTTTTACCAAGTACACATGTTCAGGCACAAGCGCAGTTAAGCGCTGAGATTGAAACCATTCAAGTGACTGCAACTAGGCGTCAAGGTACTGTTCAAGAAGCACCTTTGAATATTACTGCAGTTGATAATGATGTGATGAAGCAACAGAACATTACGGATCTTGAATCTGTAGCGCGCTGGGTACCAGGCTTAACAATTACTGATCAAGGTGGCCGTGAAGGTTCGCCAATCATTGTTCGCGGGTTGAATACAAATTCATCTGAACGCGCATCAGACTCAGGCACAGTAGCCACCTATTTAGGTGAAATTCCGCTTAGTGTAAATTTACGTTTAACCGATATTGAACGTGTTGAGGTTTTGATTGGTCCACAAGGCACACTTTATGGTGCAGGTACCTTAGGTGGCGCAATTCGCTACATGTTAAAAAAGCCGGAGCTTGATTCCACCGAAGTACAGCTAAGCGGCGATGTATTTGCATTATCACAAAGCGAAAATCAAGGCGGTGAGTTTGGTGCAATTGTAAACCTGCCGCTAATTGACGATACCTTAGCACTCAGAACCAGCATCAACTACTTCAAACAACCTGGCTTTATCGACTATAACTATGTGGTAAAAAATCCGGGCGTGAGTAAACCCGATCCAAATTGGGAAAATGCCGAAGACGTTGCTAATAACCTAATGCAATATCAAGATGCAAACGACGAAACAATTACCACAGCAAGAGTGTCATTACGTTTTGAGCCAACAGACACCTTTGCTGCAACTCTTAATTACTTTTATCAAAAGCAAGAAAATGGCGCTAATAGCATTAGCCAGTATCAGTCATTAGCAACAACAAACCCTTTGGCAGATAAAGTTGGCGAATATGAGTCAGCTTACCGTGTTCTTGAACCTAACATGCAAGAAGATGAGCTGTTAAGTTTAGAGCTAGAGGTCGATTTAGAGTTTGCCGATTTAGTCTCAGCCACAGGCTTTACTCAGTATGATCAAGTAGGTCAACGCGATCAGACTGATCTCCTTTACGATATTTGGCCTGGTTATTCTGATTTTCCAAGTTTCGTTGCAATCACAGACGACACCAGTAAAACGCAAACATTTACGCAAGAAGTACGCTTAGTGTCAAAAAGCGACACCGCTCTTAATTGGATTGCAGGTGTTTATTTTAGCAAAACTGACGGCAGCTCAGATGATCGCGAATACACTCCAGGACTAACTGATTTTTGGGGCGGCGACATTACTAATATTGAAAAAGACCTTGAATATTTAGCACTTGGCGAATACACCAACCAAGAACACGCTATTTTTGGTGAAATCGGTTACGCCTTTAGCGATAAGCTAAATGCAACCATTGGCGCCCGTTTTTACGAGTATGATATTGAGTCGCGTTCAGGTGCTGTTACCCCACTTTATTCAGGTGATATTAGTGATATCAGCCAAGTACCCATGGAACTTGTGACAGCCAGTGACAATGGTTCGCTTTTCAAATTCAATATTGATTACAAATGGCAGCGTAATGTCATGACCTACTTCACAATTAGTGAAGGCTTTAGATTAGGTGGTGGTAATGGGGTGATGTCTTGCCCAGAGCAGCTACCAGAGCAACAAATTATTTGTGCGCTCCCGCACGAAGTTGATTATCAGCCAGATACCACAACCAACTATGAGCTTGGTTTAAAATCAACCTGGTTTAGCAACAAACTGCATTTAAATATCGCGGCATTTAATGTGCTTTGGAATGATGCGCAAATTCAATCAGCAACCGTAAATGGTAAGGCGATTATCACCTCAAACGCAGGTGAGGCGCAAAGTAAGGGCATTGAATTAGCAACACGTGCAATGCTGAGCGATGATATTACAACATACGTAACTTATTCATATGCAAATGCGGAGCTTACCCAAGATGCACCTGAGTTATTTGCGGTTTTCTCAGAACAGGATTACAGCCCTGAAGAGATAGCGAAATACCAACCATACTACAGTGGTGCAAAAGGCGATCGTCTGCCAGGTGCACCTAAGCATCAGGTGTCGTTTGGTATTACCTACAATACAGAAGTACTCGACGACAAGTTACTCACTTTTAACTATGGTTTAACTGCCCAAAGTGATGTGATTACTAAAGTCGGCTTAAAAGCAGATGGTGAAACCCTTGCTGGCTTTGCAATGAGTAACTTGAGTTTACGTTTAGCGGGTGAAGCATGGTCAACTACATTCTATGTAAATAACCTGTTTGATAAATATGCGCAAACCTCAGTACGACGTGATAAATCATGGATTGGTGAAGGCAAATTCCCTGAACTGTCTAAACAATTGCCTGAATTACAACGCGTGTATGGACACTATGTCACCACACCTCGTACCATAGGCATTAAATTTAACTATGCATTTGAACTCTAAATGACGGATTTCAGCCAAGTAAAACAACTACTTGCAACAGGTGCGCTCAGTAAAGCGCACGCACTTTTAGTCGCGGCTTTAAAAAAGGACGTGGCTCATTGTGAAGCTTGGAGCTACATGGCTGAATTGAATCTGTTAGCGGGCGACAAAGTAAAAGCACTTAACATTATCAAAAAAGCGCTTTCACTTTCCCCGCCACTATCAATTGCCCTGCACCTTGCTAAAACGGCATTACACGCCAGCGATTTCCTCTTGTGTCAAAATATCTTAGAGTCCAAACAAGCAATGTTAAATAGCGCCTGTGATAACGCATCACAACTCGATTTGTCAGCCAACTTATGGCTACGATTAAATCAGCCTTACCGCGCATTAGCTCAATTTGAAAAAGCGCATCAGCTAGCGTCAGATAGCGCAGCAATAACGCTAAATTACGCAATTTGCTTAAAAATGGCTGGCGATACAACAACAGCAAAAGCATTGCTCGAAAAGGTTATTGATTTACAGCCAATGCTGTCACTTGCGCATTTATCGTTAGCTGAACTGTCAGCAAAATCAAATAATACCCTGCCAACGCAATTAACAAATGCACTAAGCCATGAGCCAAAGGATCAATACCTAAACCACGCAAAAGCGCTTTATCATGAAGCAAATGCCGATTACGAAAAGGCATGGACGTGTTTTAATCACAGTAAACAACATAATAAAAACCAGGTGCACTTTGATACGTTGGCACATCAAGCCTATTGCGACAGTATTATTGCAGCATCGCATTTACCTAGTGATTTGTCACAATTAACGGTAAATAATAGCATTTCACCTATTTTTATTGTGGGTATGCCACGCTCGGGCACAAGTCTGCTAGAACAATTATTGGCGACACAAGACACCATAAAAGCACTGGGTGAGCTTAGTTTTATTCCGCAGCTAATGGCTGTAAAACCCGGCTTTTATAAGCAAGCTAAACAACTTTTCACTAAAGCTGCTGAGCTAATCTTAAACCAATACAGCCAATGTTTTGCAAGGGAGATAACAAGCTCGCCAGCAGCGCATGCCATTGATAAGCAACCGTTTAATATTTACTTTGTTGACATTATTTTAGCGCTTTTCCCAAACGCTAAAATTGTGTGGCTGGTCAGGGATAAATTCGACACGTGTATTGGTAATTTTCGTCAAGCATATCAAGCAAATAGCCCTTTTCATCACTACAGTTATGACTGGCAGCATATTAATCATTTTTACGATGATATTGTGCGCCTTGGTGAACATTGGTGCAGCAAATATCCAAACCAGTTTTTACGTATAAATTACGAATCGTTAGTACAGCAGCCCAAGGCGCAATTAACTGCGGTTTTTCAGTTTTTAAACCTCACGCAAACCACTGAATCACTGGATTTTTATAAAAAAGATTACTTTTCAGCAACGGCCAGCAAAGTGCAACTAAGACAACCGCTTAATACCCAATCAATTGGAAAATATAGCGGTATTTACCCATTACCTAATAACTGATATTCCACTTTTATTGGAAAAGGGATTTCATAAATTCATAAAACACTTCGGTTTTTCGGGTAACTAAACTGTTTTGTGGTTTTAAAAACCAGACTGGCGCGTCATCATCTAACAAGGTCTTTGGTAAAATCTCAACTAATTGTCCAGCCGCTAATTCATCTTGTATTGCCAAGCGTGATTTAATCGCTATGCCCAGCCCTGCAACCGCCGCTTGCGTCATATTATCTGAGTTAGAAATCGTCAGTTGAGTAGTCACACTGTGGTTAATAACACGGTCATTGTCTTTAAATTTAAGCTGCCGTTGCCATGGTAAACAGACCCATTGGTGATTACTAAGATCGGTTATCGATTTTGGTGTGCCATGCTTTGCCAAATAAGCGGGGGATGCACACAAAATACGTGAATTACGGGCAATCTTGCGCGACAGTAAATTAGAGTCAGCCAATTGCCCAACCCGAATCGCCACATCTTGCGCGTCATCTACCACATTCACAAATTGATCGGTGATCATAAAATCGAGTTTTAAGTCGGGGTAGTTTGATTCAAACGCTGCAAGTGCAGGCAATACAAATTTAGAAAACACCCACGGTGGCATAGTGACTCTCAGCACACCCGAAATGGCCGAGCCCCTAGCACCAATTTGATGCTCTGCATCGTATAGCGCCTCTAGAATTGCCACCGCACGTAAATAAAACACCTCTCCAGCAGGCGACAGTCGCATACGCCGGCTATCTCTAAAAATAAGCACCGTGTTAAGCGCTTTTTCTAGCTTATTTAAACGATGACTGACCGTTGCAGGCGAAAGGCCTTGTGCTTTTGCCGCAACCACCACCCCTTGATTTTCAACAATGGCAATAAAGGTTTCTAAATCACATAAACTGTACATAGCGTTGATTTAACATTTTCGAATTTAGGTTTCGTTTTTCTATTGTATATCTAAAAAATTAAAACTCTATACTGAGCACATTGTTTACTCAAGAAGCGAAATACACATGACATTAAAAAGCCAAATCGACGCGTTTGAAATCGAAAAGAAAACCAACCTTAGTAGCGATATTTTAGATTTAATGGATATCACTACAGATAAACTAATTGCGGCGCAATTAAGCCAGCATGCACTTAAAGTAGGTGTTACGCTGCCAGCATTTATCTTACCGAATAGCGATGGCACTTTGGTAAGTTCACACGCGTTACTAGAAAAAGGCCCATTGGTACTTAGTTTTTATCGTGGTGGATGGTGCCCATATTGTAATTTAGAGCTGCGTGCGCTTAATGCAATTTCAGCTGAATTTGCCGCACATAACGCACAGTTAGTCGCTGTTTCTCCACAGTTACCAGACAATTCACTTTCTACCCAAAACGAAAATGCGCTTGCGTATACTGTACTTTCAGATGTTGAAAATACCTTAGCAAAAGCCTGTGGTTTAGTATTTACCCTTGATGAGCGTTTAGTGCCGGTGTATCACCAACTTGGCCTTGATATTCCAAAAGCGAATGGCGATAACAGCTATGAATTGCCTCTACCGGCAACCTATGTCATCGATCAAAATGGCGTAATTCAATTTGCCTTTGCAAAAGAAGATTACACCTTAAGAGCTGAACCTGAAGACGTACTTGAAGCAGTAAAAAAGCTCAAATAAGGTCTACTTATCAAAGAGAAATCACCAAGTGGTTTCTCTTAATAAACCCGCTTTTATAAATAAAACTAATTAAAAAGTATACAAACTCACATTACTACCGTACACTGCGCAGGCTTTAGAAATTTAAAGCTTTATCTACTACTGCACGTTTTGTTTCTCTTTCTTCTTTATTAAATCTAAGTCGAACTGGTATCTATATTTGCTTTATTGGTTACTGTTTTACTTGTTTATCTATAGCTTTATCCGGTGAGATTTCACCACAAATTAATTAATAAAAGGTTTCAATATGTCTGATTCAGTAACTGGCGTAGTAAAGTGGTTTAACCAAGAAAAAGGTTTTGGATTTGTAACACCAACTGACGGTGGCAAAGATGTGTTTGTACATTTTCGCGCAATCGTTTCTGATGGTTATAAATCATTAGACGAAGGTCAACAGGTTCAATTCACTGTTGAACAGGGTCCAAAAGGCCCACAAGCTTCAAATGTTGTAGCACTATAATTAAGTGCTCTCCCAGGGCTAGTATCAACTAGCCTTATCATCACTGTAATACCAATTCTGTTAAGTATGTGATCAGGGATAGCGCTGGATAAATGAAATGGTAACAAGGCGGAATTTTTCTTATGTAGTTGTTCTACATTGATAAATTCTAACGCAGTTAGCATGATATTTAGTCCGCTAGGATGATCAGCTACTTAAGTGAATTGGTATAATACGCCTCCTTGAATTAACCCATCAGTTTTTGTCTTACAGTACCCCCTAAGTAAAAATATAAAAGATCTAATATGATACATACATTTAGTGCCGCTAGCATAAATGCTCAGCCGCCAATTTTATCCATCTCCGTAAATAAAAACAGCGTTGTCTTTACCGATAATGCTGAGCGTAAGAATGTGCGTTTTGAAACTGCCTTCGAGAAAAAACAGTTTTTAAACTGGCTTACGACTATTTAACATTTTATCCAAAATCTAATGTGAAAACCCTTAAAAGTAGCTTTTCTATGATTATTCGCATTCACAAAAAAGCCGGAGATTACTCCGGCTTTTTGCAATTTAAAAAACGTTAATTAGTTATTTAAATAGGTGTTTAAAAACTTAAGGTAAGCATTTGATGCTTCAATGCGGTTTTCTTTTTTGGTAAAACCATGGCCTTCATCATCAAATAAAACATACTCTACTGGTACGCCATTGGCTTTTACCGCTGCCACCAGCTCATCACTTTCTACTTGCAGTACACGAGGATCATTCGCGCCTTGAATTACCATTAATGGTTTGGTGATATTTTTAGCGTGGAATAACGGCGAAATAGCGCGGTGACGTTCACCATCTGTTGCTGGGTCGCCCATTTCATCATAAAGCGCTTTTTTAAAGCTCTCCCACCATGGTGGAATAGAATTAAGCGTTCTGACCCAGTTAGTTACACCAAAAATATTAATACCCACTTTAAATTCTTCAGGCTCAAACGCAAGCGCCGCGGCGGTCATAAAGCCGCCGTAACTGCCGCCCATAATGCCAATTTTATCGCCATCTACCCAGTCTAAACTTTGTAGGTGTTTTTTACCGTAAACAATGTCTTGTAAGTCATCGGTGCCGTGTTTTTTATCATCCAAATGGAAGAAAGTTTTGCCGTAGCCCGAGCTACCACGGTTATTCACCGCAAAAATAGCATAGCCATGGTTTACCAAGTGCTGCTGCATGGCGCTATAACCCGTGCGGCTTTGTCCACCTGGTCCGCCATGCACCCACACAAGTGCAGGTACTTTATTGTTGCTATTTGCTTGTTTTGGTTTGTATAAAACACCAGGAATTTCTAGCCCATCAAAGCTTTTAAAACGCACAATAGTACTTTCAACCAGATCATTTTGATCAATTGCAGCACTTAAACTGTTTGTAAGTTGTGATGCCTTTGATGATCCTACCTGCCAAACAAATAAATTATTCGGTGACGTATCGGAATTTAAGTAAAACGCCATGGTTTTTTCATCTGCTGAGAAATTTACGCCACGTAAATTTCCCGCAGGTAAACTTGGCATCGCAATCGATTGCCCTGTTTTTGTATCCATCACAGTGACTTTAGTGCTGGCATCAGCATTTACACCACTCACTTGGTAGCGCCCAGATTTAGAAAAGTAAATAAAGTTAACATCCCACTCATCTTTGAGTGCAAGACGATGTTCACCCGAGGTTAAATCGTAGCGCCAAATCTGTGCAAATTCGCCTTTAGCGTTGGTTGAGTAATAAAGTGCCTTACTATCTCGCGAGAAGGTTTCTGGGCCAAATGTGGCTTCAACACCTTTGCCAGCAATTAACTCTGGTTTCAGTGTTTTTTTCATCGTATCGAGAATAAACACGTCGCTATCTTTGTTTGAGTTGTTTTTAGAAAGCGCAATAAAACGGCCGTCAGGGCTAATTGCCCCCACATCTAACCCCATTTTATTTTGATAAACAGGGGTTACTTCGTAGCTTTTAGCATCAACACGGTATAAGTCCATAAACTTAGCATCGCGCTGGTTACTGGTAATGTAAAAATGACTACCATCTTCAGTGAAACCAGCAAAGCGCGCGCGGGTTTCTTCTCCCGGTGTTAAGTCTTTAACGCTGCCGTCAACTTCGCGTACATACACATGAAAGCGCTCATTACCGCCTGAATCTTTGGTAAAAATCACGCGTTCATCATTTGGAAAATAACGCACCGCATAGGTACTGTCTTGAAAATCTGTTAAGCGTGTTTTTTTTGCGGTTTTAATATCAACAGCATAAAGGCTATAAATACCACTTTCATCACTGCTTACCAGTATTTTGTCACCATTTGGTGAAAAGCTGCTGCCCATAATCGAGGTGGTGTCAAAGAAAGTTTCAGCATCATATTGTTTTAGTGTTTGTACTTGTTGTACTGCCTCTACCGCTTGCGATGTAGTGCTTGTTTGTGAACAGCCTGCCAACGCAAGCCCTAGCGCACAGGCGACTGCGGCTAATTGAAAGTGCTTTTTCATTATAATTATTCCTTGTAAATTATCCGCTTTCGATTGTTACCTGAACAAAATTTAGACTCAAGAGTCATCTTAAAATAATTGTTTCAAAATATTCTGAAATGGGAACAATCTAGATTAAACATTTGAAAAATAAACAGAAGTGTTTATGTAACGTTTAACTATGACTGCCCGTTTTGATCCCGTCGCCAATCATCACTGTATTACTTACTGTTAATGTACCAATAATCAAATACTTCACTTAATTTCAACGTGTTCATAAATTAAGCATTTATTTATTAAGTGTCTAATATTAAAGTAATTAGAATCTATTGTTTTTTTGATTTTTTAAACGCTTAAATTTAAGGTGCTCTATGGCAAATATGAGCTTTGACTACAACGAAAACACCAGGCAACTGGCTTTAGTGATCCGAGAAATCGACACAGCCCCGAAACCTGATCTCAAAAAAGCAAAGCGATTATTTGAACAATCTGACTACCGCAATATGCTGCTTGATGAAAATGAGTTGGCAACCTTAATTGATTCACTTGAAGAGAAAAAACAAGAAGATAGCCCCAATGAAGTAACTGCTGTTATAGCCAGCACAAAAGATGCCTCTATGGCATTAACCTTATCACCTGATGAAATGTCAGCGTCCATTGAAATTACGACGGCATTTGGCGGAAAACATATTAGTGCAAATGACATTGTTGCTTTACTCAATGACAATGGCATCAAAAAAACAGCTAAAAAAGAGTCAATCATCGAACTTATTAATGAGGCTAAAGCTGCAAAGCCGGGGGAAAAAGTGATCAAGATGGTGGCAAATGGAAGAGTTGCTGTAAATGGTAAAAACGGTTATATCAATTATTTAGTACCCGATCCGTCCGATAGAAAGCTATGCCCAAAACTGCTTGAAAACGGCAATGTGGATATGCGCGAGCTCGGCGAATTATGCTATGTACAAAAAGGCAAAAAATTAGCTGAACTCGTGCCGCCAACACTTGGGGAAAAAGGCTTTACCGTTCTTGAAAAACCCCTCGAACCTGAAGCAGGACAAGCCGCCACCTTATCTGAAAGTGAAGGTTCTGTGTTTGCTGATGAATTAGAATCAACCTTAATTGCCGATTTTGATGGCATGCCTAAACACGAACCTAATGGTGTCTCGGTGGTAAAAGTATTTAACATCAACAATATTGATGTGAGTACTGGAAATATCCGCTTTGACGGAACCATTATGGTTCAGGGTGATATTTGCGAAGGGTATAAAGCACGCGCCAGTGGCGATATTATTGTTGCTGGCAGTGTTGAGTCGGCCTACGTAGAGGCAGGCGGCAGCGTTAGCATTGGCAAAGGCGTAATTGGCCACGCCATAGAAAATACCGATGAAGAAGATAAAAGTTGCACCATAATCGCTGGAGGTAATATTAATGTGCATCATGTGCAATACGTTAACCTCTTTGCGAACGGTGATATTCACGTGAGCCAATTTGCTTCACACTGTAAGTTTTGTTTGAGTGGCCACTTGTGGGTTGGCAAAGAAGATCGTGCCGATGGCAAAGTGGTTGGTTGTGATATTTTGGTAGGAAAATCGGTTTCGGCAGGCAGCCTAGGATCGCGCGCTGGAACCCATATGACCATTAATTTTAATTACTCTTTTGAAGGACTAGAAGAAACTTATAAAGCACTTACTGAACGAAAGCACCTTTATCTTGCAAAAGTTCGAAAAATAAAATATCTAATTTCAGAACTTGCTTCCCGCGATGAAGACTACTCTGATAAATTAGCACGTCTTAAAAAAGCACTTGCCCGTTATTTAGACGCAGTCGAAAAACTGGTTAAAGTAATAGAAGCGAAGAATAATAAACTTTCGCTACATAGAAGTGATATTGCCGTAAGCGCAACACAAGCCATTTTGTCGGGTGTAGAGATATGCATTGAACAAAAACACTTTGTTTGTAACAGGGACTATGGCCCATCAAAAATTACTTACCTTGATAATGAAATCAAGTTAGATCCGCTAACCTAAGCTCACTCTCTTCCTTTTTAACACGCTCAACAGTGTTTGCTTTTCCACTAAATGACTTTAACAACGATTAATTGTGCGAAGACTGGCGGTTTATGTGGTTAATAGTGGTAGAATTGCCAAAATCAGCCAAATACAGTTTAAAATTAGTATTCTCCCTTTAGCTTTAAAGCGTGTCAGTACACTAATTTACAGCACTTATCAGGAACAGCTTGTATGAGCTTCAATAACTTAGGTTTAACCAACGCATTATTAACGGCTATTACCGAGCAAGGTTATAAAGAACCCTCAGCCATTCAACGTGAAGCCATACCTGCTATTTTAGCGCACAAAGATGTGATGGCCATTGCCCAAACTGGAACGGGAAAAACAGCCGGTTTTTCACTTCCCGTGTTACAGCTATTAGCCGGTCAACAATCAAGCCAAGCAAAACATATTCGCGCGCTTATCATCACGCCAACGCGCGAACTGGCAGCCCAAGTTGCCACCAGCATTAACAATTATGCAGCGCACTTAGATGTGAGCACGCTGGCTGTGTTTGGCGGAGTAAGAATAGAGCCACAAATTGCAGCACTTGAAAATGGCGTAGATGTGCTTATCGCAACGCCAGGGCGATTAATGGATTTATATCAGCAAGGCGCTGTCAGTTTTGATCAGCTAACTCTATTAGTACTCGATGAAGCGGATCGCATGCTGGACTTAGGCTTTATTGATGATATCAAAAAAATCTCAGCCCTATTGCCAACAAAACGCCAAACACTGATGTTTTCTGCCACCTTTACAAACCAAATTAAAGCACTTGCAGAAACCATGCTGTTAAACCCAGTACTAATTGAAGTTGAAGCCGCAAACAGTACCGTAGAAAACATTACACAGATGCTATATCATGTTGATAAGCATCAAAAAACAGATGTGCTTATTCATTTACTGAAAAAGAAAAAGTGGCCACAAGTGCTGGTATTTAGCCGCACAAAACAAGGGGCTGAAGCGTTAGTTAACACATTAAAAAGCGCTGGGATTTCAGCGGATTCTATTCATGCAAATCGCACACAGCATGCCCGCACAATCGCCCTTGCTGAGTTTAAAAACGAGACGGTAAATGTGCTTGTAGCAACAGATATTGCTGCGCGTGGTATTGATATTAATCAGCTGCCTTGTGTTATCAATTTTGATTTACCCTATGTAGCTGAAGATTATGTGCACCGTATTGGTCGCACTGGTCGCGCTGGTAAAAAAGGGCAAGCTATATCGCTTTTTAGTGACGACGAAGTAAAGCAATTAAACGCCATCGAGCGATTAATTAATCGCAAATTTTCACGTGACGTTGTCGCAGGCTTTGTGCCAAGCAGGCAACGTGCAGAGCAAATGTGGGGCAGCGCAAAAGATAACTCACCAACTAAGAGCAAAAAAAGCAATAAAAAAGCGAGTAAACATCAGTTTGACGACGATGAATATGGCAATTTCGAGCCAATGCCAGATTCATCTAACAAGAAAAAATCAAATAAACGAAAACGTCGCTAAGCCTAGACAGGCTATTTTTTGTGAGAAAGCACAAAAAAACCGAAGCTGGTTGCTTCGGTTTTTATTTTTCAATAACTAACACTATTTAATAATAGTCTTACTCTTCGTCTTCAAACTCGTCATCATAATCATCTTCAAAGTCATAATCATCTTCAAAGTCATAATCATCATGCGATGGTTTAGCTTGGCGCACTGCAGGCTTTGCTAAAATTTCAATGTAAAATGAGGTTAAGTTTTCAAGCTGGGTTTTATCAATCATCTTATTGATTTGTGATAAATGCACTACTTCCGCTTCTGCTTCAGTGTTACCAAATTTACAATCAAAGTCCCAGTAGTCAGCACCTTGTGGCAATTTTTTATTGCGCTCACGCTTGATGTATTTTTTAACTTCATGCTTTACCGCATCAACTCGCCTTGCGATTTTGATTTTAGGATGCGTTAATTCGAATGTTTTTTTCATGGTTGCCTTCAAATAAGAAATACTCAAGTGTGCAATAAGCATGCTGAGTAAAAGAAGTGGATTTATAAGCCCGCATTCTTATGCGCTTATAAACTCAAATAATGGTGCTATTTTACGTTAAATTTAGCGCACTAGCATTAACTATTATCATCTGTTTGGAGTTTGTATGAGCTGACTTGGTAAAACCTTAGCCAGCTAAAAACAAACTTAAAATCCCGCTTGAAAATATACTTGTGCAAGCACTTAGCGTGTTATTCATTACAAACTATAAACTGGGATTGGTTTATCAACACCTTTAAATAGCAAATTGTCTTTAAACACACACAACTTATTATCTGATAAATTATCGTACACTTCGCTTGTGAATAATATTTCATTTGCTTTTGCGGCATCACAGGTGCGCGCAGCAAGTTGCACTGCTCTGCCAAAAAAATCACTATTTTCTTCTACAGGCTCTCCGGCACTTAAACCAATGCGCACATGCAACTCAACTTCTGGGCACTCTTGATTATAAGAAGCAAACGCTTGCTGAATAGCATTTGCACATTGAAGGGCATTATCAGCATTTAAAAATGTGATCATTAGGCCATCGCCAGTATGCTTTATTTCATTTCCTTGATGCGCGCGAATAGCGTTTCGAATAAATGAATTATGAATGCGTAATAAAAACATGGCTTCATCATCACCTAGCTTACTGGTTAGCGCGGTTGAATCGACTAGATCAGTAAACATAATCACTCTAAATGCCGCATCACAATGTTCCGTATGCCCCGTCGCTTTATTTACGGGGTCGTTAATTCGACCCAAAAAAAGTGATACCGATGCTTTATCTACTTCAATAATTTCATGAGGTACGTCACCATGAGCAAGATTATGTACTTTATGCACAAGTGCTTGGTTTGGTGCTTCTACCAAACAAAATGTAGTTTTTCGTGATTCATCAAACCAGTAGGTTAAAAATTTTACATCATACTGCTGCTGAATTTTTAAATCCTGTTCATGAGCAAGTTCGATTGCTTGGCGAGTTGCTTCTTTTGCATAATGCCTATCCATATAAAGTGGCATAAGACTCTCCTAATATGCTTGTTACATAAAGTGTAGAGTCTTAAAAATAAAGCACCAATTAATTAAACGGCGGTCACAGGCACCAAAGCCTTTTAAAATCTTAAAAGGCTAGAGTGCAAAAAACTACGTACTTTTACCGATTATTTAAGTAAGTTAGTCATATACCAGCCATCATTTATAAACGCGAACAAACAATACCCTCCTACCGACTGCGGTTTATTGGTTCTTACTACTGTCGTGTCAAACTTGTAATTCACTTTTAACACTTGGGTTGTTTGCCACTTCTGAAAACTTTTTCTTACTGATCTAGAGCGATGATTCTCTGGGTTTTCTACCAGCTCATAGTCTTCGATAATAAAATTGTTAATACCCGCGTACCGTGACTTCGTATACTTGTTATTTTGTTTATCAACAAGTTGTTTTATTGCTCCCTTTTCGTCACGTATTTGTTCTGGGATAAGCTGCGTGAAAGCATCATAATTTTGATTTTTAACAATATTCGCAGCGTCGATACAGTGCGATTTTTGCTGTATGAAATCAGCCGTAAAAGCCGAAGACGAATATAATACTGATAGGGTCCATAATGCGTATTTCATATATTATCCTTAATATTTAACGCTAAGATTTTTTTGAAGTAATAATTTCCTGCAAAACAAAAGTCGAATCACTCTGTTGTAAATTCGACATTTAAATAACAGCGTTTTACCTACACCAGACAACTACCATGCCGCTTTACACTTTAATTTTGCAGCCTCTCTAGCTTCAACTTTATTACTATCATCACTTAAAGCAAGTGCGTCATCAAAACAGCGGGTGAATTGATCGAGAGGAATTTCATTATCACCGTCATAATCATAGAGTGGCTCAAGTGCATGAATAGGAAAACGTTTTATTTCTTCACAAAAATATCCTTCACCTCCTTCGTCTGAATTAACGCATTTTAAAGCTGCAGCTTTGAAGCGTGAAATTTCTTTATCAAAGTAGGTATGGTTATAAAAAATATTTTTTATATCTTCTAAAACACTTAAAACAATTTTTTCATCTTTAATATATATATCGCTGTAACCGCCACAACCAGAATTCTCACTTAGAAGTGTCTCAGTTAAATTTTCATCAGGAAATTGTTCATTAGCCTTAAATTTCAAAAACATACTGAATGCATTTTGACATAAAGACATGTTGTATTTTTCAAAATTTGTATCCAGAACATCATCATAGTCATCCACTTTGATACTCCAAACATCTACATCGACTTTAAATGAATCGATTTCTCCCCCTCCATCCGGCAGCACTATTGTGCGAGAAGAAGATATCATTTCAGAAATGTTAAATTCATCAACTTGTTTCTGTTCATTTTGGGAGTCTGCGTTTTCTTTTTGAAGAATAACTGAGGCTAGTCGATTAAAAACGATTACAAATAAAATAAGTATTCCAATAACTTTAATAATTTTCATATTGTTCCTTGTTTAATAATTTTCCTTAAAACTCTTTACGCATACTTTCTTTATTTATTATTTCTTTTATAAATTTAAATTAACACAGTTGTTTAGATATGAAATGAAATAAAGAATTTGGTAGCGTGAGTGATTTGGATCTTTGCGTACTTTGTAACCTGCGTCAATAACAAATAAATTGTTAATTCTACATTAAAAAATTTGATATACTTTATACGATTAATTAATTTAGCTTTTCAATGTACATTACTAAGCAGCTACATAAACAAGGAAATGTAATGAAAAAATTATTGATTGGATGTCTTTGGTTAATGTCGAACCCTCTCTTTGCAGAGCAAATTGTTGACGCAAACTTTACTCCGAAAAACACTGTCAAAACCTTCCAAAGCCAAAACGCGCCTAAAGTAACTCTTGATGCAGCGCATTTTAATTTTCATACCTTAGATGATCGCTATAAACCCTTTGGCAAAATATTAGAAATTAATGGTTTTAACTTAACGCAAAGCACAACAAAGTTTAGTAAAGAGCAACTTGATAAAACGGATATTTTAGTGATTGCCAATGCGTTGAATGAAAAGAACGTAAAGGATTGGGACTTACCTAATTTTAGTGCATTTTCACGCGCCGAAATCGATGCTGAAGGTTGGTTACAAGGGGCAACATTAGAGTTTCATAAAGGGCGTATTGCTGTTTTTGGTGAAGCGGCAATGTTTACAGCACAATTAAGTGGCGAAAAAGACCAGCAAATCAAAATGGGGTTAAATGCCGAAGGGGCTGAACAAAATGAGCAATTTTTATTGAATGTTATGCACTGGCTGACAAGAAAAATCTAATCGAAATAAATGACAAAGGCGTTTTTAAAATGATGATGTTTCACTCTTTAAAACGCCCTGCTACTTATCTTAAAAACTGCTTTTTGAACATTAATTTTATTACAATACGTTTTGGTTTTTAAATATACGAGAAAATTTATGCTTAAAGGCTTAATGATTACGGTAATAAGTATTTCCTTAGTCGTCGCGGCTATTGTGTTAAGCAATGACTTTGATTACATCCAACATGGTGAGGCTAAGTTTGTTTATGACACAACAAGTGTTAATGAAGAAATGGCGCAGCAAATTCATCAGTTTCTATTAGATAAGAATCTTTACCAAGGTAAAACAGGTGAATTATTCTTACTGAAAAAAACAGATGCAGGTCAGTGGATGTTAAAATTCCCGGTTTATCAAGGTGGTGACGTAGCACCTCAGCTAATGCGTGATTTAGAAGTTTTTGCAAAAGAGTTGCAAAACCATATTTTAAACGGCGCGTCACTTGAAGTTCATATTACCAATGCAGGTTATCAAGGTGTGCAATATTTTGAGATCTAGATATTTTTACTGAGATAATGTTCACACGTTCCCCCCTGAAAACGTGTAATCGTTCATTTTAAATAAAATTAATTACCTCTCGACGCTAAAAAGCCTTCGTTTTTTTGATAATAAACCGCACTATCAGTGCTTGTTTAAATCTCTTTATCTTTTGTTGATTCCATCTTGTTGAGTTTTACAGTAAGCTGCTTTACGTTGTAAGAAAATAAGAAATAGGAAAGAACTGTGAACAAACGAATTGAACCTGAATTATTTAGTAAAGTGCCCGATTTAAGCCAGGTTGAAAATACAAAGCAGTCTTCTTCTCAAGCAAATAATTCATCAGCCACACCACAGCAAAATACAGTGCAACAAACCACACCTGTAAAACAAAGCAACATTACAACATGGCTTGGTTTTGCTGCAATTTTAGCATTATCTGCCGGCGGTTATTTTTTACATCAACAAAATTTAAAAACTCATGCGCAGTTAGTCGCATCCGAACAGCGTATTACTGAATTAGAAAGCGCGCTTTCTGCTACCGGTGAAGAAATGGGTGAATCTGCAGGTGCCATTAAAGCCAAATTATCAGCTTTGAGTAAGCGTACTGACGAGCTTTGGACACAAATGGACAAGTTATGGGCTTCTGCGTGGCGTCGTAACCAGTCTGATATTAAAAAGCTTGAAGAGTTAGCGGCCAGCAACCAATCTAAACAAACAAAAGCTGTGGGTGATGCCAGTGCTAAAATCAGTGCCTTGTCACAAGCACAGTCAGAACTTACGTTAAAGCTGTCTTATTTAGAAGAACAACAACAAGCAGCGAACGCGCTTAAAACGAAATTAGCGACCTTAAATTCAAAACTGGATGAGTTAAAAGCACAATCGCAAGGCCGCGATGCAAAACAAGTAGAAATTGGCGGCACCATTGCACAGCTTGAACTTACCCAAACAGCTCTTACTGAACAGTTATCACGTTTAGAGAAAAAACTGACAACTGGTGGGCAAGCGCTTTAAATCTGTTTGTTTCTTTTAAAACAATAAGTGCTTCCTCCCTAAAACTAGGTCATTTTTCTAATTTGTTCTACGCTTTCTAGCCAATAGAACAAATTTCCTAAGTTTAGGGAGCTCTAATGAAAACCTCCTATCAACTCTTGAGCCTATTCATCTTTTTACTTTTTCTTGCTGCGTGTGGTGGAGGTGAATCAAGTGGTAATAAAAATCCACCAAATACTGCTCCAACAACTAGTGATTACCAAACTGAAGTAAAGGAAGACAATGAGCTCAAAATTCCGACTTCTGAATTAATAGCTTTAGCACGAGATGCAGATGGAGATACGCTATCATTTTCAACTTTAGGTAAGGCTGAGTACGGTGAAGTAGAAATTGTCGGCAGTGACGTTTTTTATATACCAAATGAAAATTATAATGGAACCGACGTATTTTCATATACAGTTACAGATAACAAAGGAGGTAGTGCAACAGGCAAGGTTTCTATAACAATTACCGCTGTAAATGATCAACCTATTGTTGAATTATCAATAACTCCAACAGAAAACCATCAAATAAATCGCGAAATCATTGCTAAAGCTATAGATTCAGTACCATTCGAATCAGGAATATTAAATTACCAATGGGAGTTAAAAACCCCCGCAGGCAGTAATACATCACTCTCTTCTACAACGACTGAGTCCGTTAAATTTACCCCTAATAATGCTGGTGTCTATGAGATTAACGTTATAATCAACGATGGTTCTTTATCAAGTGAACCTACCTCAAAGTCAATTACGATTTTTGCTCCCCCAATAGCTGAGGCTGGCGAAGATTTTGAAGCCAAAGAAGGACAATTAGTACAATTGTCAGCCAACGGAAGTATTGATACCAATAAAGTAGGATTAAATTATAGTTGGCGACAGATATCAGGTGTATCAATTGAATTATATGCACAAAACTCTTCTTCTCCAGAGTTTTATGCACCAGAAGTGTTTGACAGTACAATACTTAATTTCGAACTAACCGTAACTGATACTATTGGATATTCGAGTATTGATATTGTCGAAGTATTAATAACAGACGTCCCAATAGACGTAACTTGGGATCTTGGCCAAGATTTACCAAATACGAAAGTTGAATGCTTTGCTCTGTCTCCCAATACCGCAAGTATAAATAAAGATCCTAATGCAAATGGAGAGTGGTTACAGGCTTATAGAGATCGAAAACATACGAGGAAAACAGAACTTGTTGGAGACATAAGCTGCCCCAAAGTTAAATGGACAATAGATTTAGGCAAACGTAAATCTTACGTAGCTCTAACTCCTTCTGCAGAATCTAAAACTGAAACGTTCACGATCCCCACATCAGGTTACAGTCGACCATATAATGGCAATATTGAAAACGACTTCGAAGTAAGAGAAACATACTATGAAGCAAGACGTCCAAATGGCACAACTCTCTCTATTTCTTCAAGTGAGGGGGGTCGTCAAAAAGTGGGGGAGTTTCTTTCGGAATATCCAGGCTCGGAGTTACTTTCTTGTGATACAGGACTTTTTCAAGTTGGTACTGGCGGAAGTGATGCTCTTCCATGCTATTTACTGACTTTGGGAGATGCCGGTTGGGAGAAAGTATGGGAAACCCAACCACTCAGGGGCTTCACTAACAGTACTTCAACAAACGGACAGCTCATCGTCGGTGATTTCGACAATGATGGTGAACTAGAGGGTGCAGCGCTTGGTTGGTACGAAGTTTATATTATTAATATGAAAACCGGAAAGATTGAGGCTACAGGCGTTTTCTCTCAAGATGAAGAGAGGAATGATGGTAAGACGACCGGAAGAGCCTATGGTTGGTTTGGTGCAAGAAATATTGATTCGGATCCTGAATTAGAGTTTGTAATACTTGGCGATTTTGAAATGTTCGTCTCGGTTTTGGATTGGCAAGAAGGGCAATTAATTGAAAAATGGGATTATCAGATTGAAGCTGGAACATTCATAAATAAGGCTAAACATGACACTGGCGTAAACCCTGTCGTAAATTTAGACGGTGATAACTCTTTAGAGATTGTAACCTCTATATTTAACCAAAATGGAGATGAAAAATGGCACACTTTAGTTTTTAACTCCGTAACAGGTGACTTAAAATTCGATTTGGAGAATAGGCATATTTCAGGAACTGGAGATTTAACTAAAAATGGAAAAGATGAATTATTTTTAACAAAAACAACTGGACATGCTAGCCCTAAGAATGGCCCTGTTGAAATATTGAGCTTTACTGAATCAGGCTTTTCTTCAATCTGGCAATCAGAAACCGAAGGTTTTAATTGGGTTACTCTTCCGAACTTTGATTTATTAACTAACAGCCGTGCAACACATGAGAGAAGAACGTTATTCTTTAGAGAATTTAATGAAAAAATGACATTCTCTACTTATCGAATGATGTCGGACAACAACTCTTTTATTAAGCTATATCAGTGGGTTAATGGCAAAGCTGAACAAGTCGCTGTAGTTTCAGGTGCAAATCTGTCAATTACTTCTTTTCCAACAAATAAAAATGAATTGGGAATATTAATTAAAACCATAGCAAACAGAGCAGATAGGAGTAATTTGTCTATTTCAGGTTATATTGACCCAAGCTTGATTTTGAGTGAACGAAGTCGTTGGCCAGATGGTCATCAGGCAGCATATTGGAATTTACTCACAGCAAGTGTAAGTGCCAAATTGAATTCAAGTTCTCCCCCTTTATTGTTAACGCAAGACTTTTCAGAATATGTCAGAGCTTATGATGTGAGTTCAGGAACTCCCGTAGAAAAATGGCAGACTAAAGGTAGAGGTATGACAAATGGGGATGCAAGGCGTTCGGTTGCTACAATAAATGGCTTTGGTAGCATGTTAATTGCACAAGGTAAAACAGAGAAGTTTTTGGTAACAGCAACTAGTAGCAATGATGGTCTTGGTCTTTTAAAAGCTATTAAGAATGATGGTTCATTGTTTTGGAAAGCTGAGTTCAACACTCCCGGAGCAACACCGATTTGGAACGAAGCCGGCATTACCAATTGGTTGGCAGGAAATTTTACTAGTCTTGAATATGAAGATGTGATGGTTAGCTATCGTGTAGCAAAGAGCGCAAGTGATCACCTAACCCTCTTAAATGGTCTTACTGGTGAATCAATTTGGACAATTGACACTGGCGGTAGATACAGCTCATTTGGCGATATTTATGGAGCAGGTGGAAGTAATATGCCTTCATTTGATTGGGATGGAGATGGGAGCGACGAAGTTTTATCTACATTATCAAGTCTTTTTTCAGTAATAGATGGAACTACCGGTGAAATTTTATTAAATAGATGGAGTTTTGATAATGATGAAAATTCTTTGTTTCAGTATTCTGTTTTAGAGTCACCGGCAATTAGTGTTATTGACTTTGATAATAATGGCATTGAAGAGCTTCTCTATACAAAAAGCGATGACACTTTAGCAGTTTTAGATTTTAACGGTAATGTGAGGTGGAAAACACCTTTTTATGAAGGATTACCTCAAGCCGGACTTGCTGGGGTAGGAAATTTCCTCTCTAAAGATCGACAAGATATATTAGTTGTGGGCCAATGTGGAAAAGATGCAGAAGAGATCCGCCTTTATAACTCTGCAAATGGAAACATTGAATGGGTTTTACCTGCACCAAAATCTTGTGAGTGGCCAGAAATGAACTCGGTGGCAACAGGAGATATAAATGGCGATGGCTACGATGAAGGTGTTTTTGTTATTCAAAGTAATTTATTTGCAGTTGGACGAGATGAGGTTGGTAAAGGACAATTTTTATGGTCTGTGGATTTAGGAGATTGTTGCGAACATTCTTATCCAATCATTGCTGATGTAACTGGTGATGGCACTCCAACGATTATAGTCAACACGGCAAATGGCTATGTAATAGGGATAGGTCAATAACAAAGCTAATCTAAAATTAATCACAAAAAAAGAAAGCTTTACGCTTTCTTTTTTTATGATTTAATTTGGTGACGAGAGCAAAAATCCAACTTTTCAATTTCTTATCATTTTTCAGCATAACCGCTGCCAATTGCGCTAAATGGCATCTCCAATTCCAGTTCTTTTACTTGTAAGCCAATCCAAGCTGGAAAGGTATTACTATTTGGTCCTGGCACTAACGTGTATTCATTTGCCCACGGGTAACGTTCGGCCGCGGCAATTACATCTGGGATTAATTTTTTGGCTTTTTCGCCTGTAATTGAGAGGATTTTTTCGGGCTTTGCGCCATACCAATAACGGTCGGGTGTTGTAGTGGTATATTTTTTAAGTGCTGGTAATCCTCGCTTTACACGCCAACCCACCACTTCATATACGGTATATTCTTTTGCGTTTTCAGGTTTTATAGCAAGCCAAGTATGCACGGCAAACCAGCCTCGCCAACTAAAGGCGTCTGCTCCATAAAATTCAATAACCGCATCATTAACCAGCATTGGATTTGGTGCAATACCAGCAGGTTCTCGACTAGCTGTTCGCCAATTTGAATTACTACACCCGCTCAAAAAAGCGATAACAATAAATAATGTGATTAAACGTCGCATTGAATACCTCTAGATTACTGCATACCATCATACGTGTAACAACGCTAAAACGTCTATATTCTAAAAAGAAAACTAGATGCATCTCACGTTAAAATAATTTTGGTGAGTGCTGGTGGTTAGTTCAGGAAACTCTTTGATTAACGTTTTATATGCATCCGTTTTATTCTCTTTATGTTTTAACAATGCACGTTGGTGCTGAATATCGTTACGATAGCCATTATTTTGAAAATACTCAAAAAACTTATTGTTGTCTCTACGGCTTTCATTTTTTCCAATGGACATTGAAAATAAAGAAAAGTCACTGATAAAAAAATAAAAAGGGTCTAAACCTGTCATAGTCGAAAGGTCGACCTCTGCCTTACTAGCAATCGTGTTAAAAAGCGCAAAATTTCCCTGAGATGCAAGCCTGTTAAGTAACACTTGAGCTACCTGTTCAGGTAAATTTACCTCATCAAGCCAAATAGTTAACGCTTTAGTGTCTAAGAATATTAGGAAAATATGTAAATTATTTGGTGACAAAGTAAAGTCAATCTCTTTAAATTTGTCTAAGATCTGTTGCTCAGTGTATAAATTTGAATCTACAAACAGATTAGTTAACATTAATATAAGCAGGTCATTATCTAATTCTGATAGAGAATTATTTGCTACATCCGTTAATGACAACTTACTTACATCATTGATTTTATTATCAACCAAATATTGTTGAACATAACTAATAGCTTGTTGATTTGGTTTTGTAGTTAACGCTTTTAAGTTGTTAAAAGTAGTCTTATGCTTTTCACAATATTTGAATTCCTGAGAGCTTTTTACATTCTTAATCAACTCGCTATCTGAATATGTTTTCCATTCATCTATTGTTAACTGCCTGCTTTTAAACCACTCTTTTTTTGCATAACACTGATTAAGTTGTGCCTTTTGTTCATCAGTAAATTTTAAAATGGGTTTTTGAATCAAAGCGCTCTTTTCTTCAGCTTTCAAGTCGTTGGTATGAATATAATTAATTTCAATTCCAACTTGATTCAACTCGTTTATCGTTTCAAGAACAAACTCATTACTTCCAAGCCAAAATGTTTCATGCCAATAGCTAATCGATTGGTCAGATAACCTGCTAGCTAGGATCAGGTCTTTTAATACTTGTAGGTCACTCGAATGAATTACTCCAGATTGCTTAATTGCTTGTAATATAGACAAACTAAAGCGGTTCTCGTAACTATTTTCTACATTGGTCAGATTTGGGTAATTCGTTAACAATTTGATCGCCACATCAAATCGTCTTTGCTTTATGCTGCTTCTAGTTAAAGTTAAAAGTGGGCTTACGATAGGGTCATTCAAAAGCGACTCTGGCACATTTGAAAACAAGCTTGTGATAGATAATAGGATTTCATCAGCACTGGCGTTCTCTTTAAAAGCTAACTCCAACTCTTTAAGTGAATAACTATTCCAAAAAGTTTCTATCGAAGAATCCAAACTAGGGATAGCATCCCTCTCGATTTGATAATCGTTTATAGCATAAACTAAAGACTCACCATTGTTTGTTCTTTTAAAAAAATCGCTATACTTTTTAGTTGATTGCCAAATTTTAGCCCTGTAATACCAACGCTGTGCTTGATCCCAGTTTTCTATAAGCCAAATGGCATTAGCAACATCTTCGGTAGCATTTCCTTGCTCCAGCAATTTCCCAGCCGAAATTTCAATTTCCTTCATAAAGGATTGCTTTGCTTGATATTGCTCGTAGTCTAAATTTGAGCACATATCCTCACTGGGAGCATGTGTTGGATATTCTTTTTCTACAAAGCTTATTTTTTTGTTTTTTTCTGCCGAATTTTCAGGCACTGTTGGTGCTAATAAATACTCCGGTTTGTTAGAAATGCTTTTTGTACTTTGCTTTGAAGGGCTATTTAAAACAATTAACGTAGATAAGATCGTCAATAAAATTACTAATCCAATTAGCTTTTTCACCGGACACCTAAAAGTAATAATCCATTATTTACGATATAATTTCACTTTTATAGCTCAGTGTAAAGTTTTGAAAAAAAAGCACTTCACTTTAAAAGCACCCCTCAAAACTTAGACCGAGTGCTTTTCTTTGGTTGTTATTGCTTTAGTTTAAATGTTTTTCTAACTCAGCAATGCGCTTTTTAGTTAATTGGGCATTTGGATTGATTGCTAATACAGCTTTATAGCTTTCAAGTGCTTGAGGGTAACGCCCTAGGTTGTCGTAAGCTCTCGCTAAACCATAATTAAAATACGATTTTTGGTCTGATTGCGAAACTAAGAAGTTAAAAACTTCTGCAGCATATTCATTTTGATTCTTATCCAATAAAGCAAACCCCCACTCTCCTAGAATGTCCAGATCATACATAACACCCGTATCTTGTTCTGCTTTTGCGAATATACTTGGGAAGTCTTTAAAGTTACGCTTTTCTGCTAGTTCATTTAGGTATTCCATTGGTTTATATGCTTTTAATTTTTCAGAATTGTTAAAACCTGGAATGTAATAAGCTGCAATTTCATCGACAAAACTAATTGGCAAGCCGCCTAGTAAATTTGTAAGCACAACAACAGAGACATTATCTTCCGGATATGTGATCAGGGTCGTTGCATTGCCTCCACTTGCGCTCACTGTAGGGTGATATTTGCGCTGACCAATTTGCCAACCCATAGCATAGCCGTTTTCTTTATTTCCAAAGCCTTCGGTACGGCCGTTATTATGTTTAACAGGCTCCCACAGTGTGTCTAAATTCTTTACTAACTTTCCATTTTGTAATGCAATCATATAATTGGCCAGCTCGGCTGCCGTTGAGCTCATACCTGCTGCGGTTCTTAAAATATAAGCAAACTCACCGTAAAAATTCTTATAAACACCATCACCTATGTAAATGTATTGTCTTGCTTGATTTGGTACCATGGTTTCAAGATTATCAAAACCTGCAAGGGCGGTTTGCGTCATGCCAACAGGTTTAAGCTGATTTTCAGAAATAAATGCTGGAAAGCCAGCTGGTTCATATTTATCAATAAGTTTGCCAAGTATCACATAACCTGTTTGGTTATATTTAAAGTATTCATTTGTTTTAAATAAAAGCGGGAGCTTTTGTACTTCTTGCCACGAGGATTCAATATCGTAAGGGACGATAAGCTCAAGCGTACTGGTAGAGGCTAAAATTTCTGGCAGTCCACTGGTGTGTGCCATTAGCTGTTTGATGGTTAGCGAATGCCAAGCTTTCGGTAAATCAGGTAAATGTGTACCAATTGTGTCATTCAAATCTAACAAGCCTCTTTCAGCAAGTTGTACTATTGCAACGCCAGTAAAGCCTTTGGTCATTGAATTAATTGGGAATAGTGTTTTATTTGTTACTGGTACTTTGTGTTGTAGATCAGCAAAGCCATAACCTTCTAGCTTAACTATTTTGTTGTCTTTAACGACGGCAAGCTGCAAACCAGGAATATTCCGTTCAGCCATCACGGTGTGAATGAACTCATTAAGTGTTTGTTTTGCATTCGCCGTAAAAGGCATGAATGTAGTGGTAATAACCATTACAGATATAGATAAATAAAGTGCAAACTTATTATTTTTGTTAAACATTGCTCTTCCTGTATTTTTTAATTAAAACAAATAGCTTTGCATTTTTTAAGCGGTTCAAATTCGGCGTGACTTTAATTGATTTTAGTTTTAATTGCTTTATCAATATTGTAAAAAACTATTAACATCGCCCTTCTTTGGTATTTGTGCTCCAGATTGCGCACCTAGATTGGCTTATCAGAACAATTTAAATTTTTCGCCTTTCAAAAACACTTTATCCCCGATATTTTCCAAACATCACCTTATTTGACCAAACATCACAAAGGGCAGGATCGCAGTGCTGATTCGCCTATTCTTTAACTCAAGCAAAACGCTTTACTCAAACAAAACTGAATAGGAAACATATTATGAATACGTCAAACGCAATCGAACTTTTAATGGCAGCTGGTTTAACAACTTTTGTAGTTGCAGGTTTAGTAACCGCTGGTATGACAACAGCAATCGTAACTGGTGCAGCAATTAGCAGCGCTTATTTATTAACTAAGTAACCGATTAAAATTAAGAGATAATTCAAATGAACAATGCAAACACTTTAGATATTTTATTGGTCGCGTCACTAAGCACCTTTGTAGTTGCAGGTTTAATTACAGCGGGTATGGCAAGTGCTATTGTAACTGGCGCAGCAATTGGCGGCATTTATATGCTAACAAAATAACCTTTAGGACAGCCTATGAAGCAAACAATTAAACTGTTTTACCATTATAAAAAACAATTAAAATAAGCCTTTCCACTTTAACTGCGGAAAGGCTTTTTTGTTTAATTGGCCAATGTATTAAATTCATCCACTATTTTGTCAATTAACTGCGTTGGCTTTAGCACATCGTCTTTCAATTCTTTATCCGGAGTGACCGGTAACCCTTTTTGTGTGCCACTTGGTCTTTCTAAATAAAAACGGGGTGTTACAGCTTTTAGTTTTGAATGTGGTAGTGTAAAAAATTGAATACCCCCAGTTTGCCACGAATAGCCCGCAGACTCTTCTCCCACAATTTCAGCAAAACCAAAATCTTGCATGGTATTAGCAAATAAAATGGCCGATGAATATGTATAACCACCAACAACAACCGAAACTTTACCATTAAACTTTAACGGCTCATCTTTTACTGGTTGCTCAAAACGGTCAAACACTTTAGTAACCACCTCGCCTTCGGTTTCACCTTCATCCATATATTTTGCAATGATTTTTTTTGTATATTTACTGGTGTGTTGATAGGGCTTGTTTGCGATGTATTTTACAATACCTTGTTTCCACATATCGTCATCGCCGCCACCATTATTGCGAACATCAATAATAAGGTGCTGAATCTGTTGTTCTTTTAGCTGTTTAAAAACACTTTCAGTAAAACCATAAAAGCGTTCTTTGTCTTGCCACCAAAACTCATCAATTGTTAAAAGTGCTTGTTGCTGATTTAAAATTTCAAACTTAAACGTTTGTTCAAATGTTTTGCTGTTAAAGGATTTCGGTAAAATTTTAGCAGCTTGCATCTCAATCACTTGAGAAGATGCACCCTCTTTAATTTCAAGCTTAAAATGCTCAGTTTTATTGACGAACAACCAGTAAAAAAGTGCAAATTTGTCTGACAATAAACGCTCACGATGTTTTACAGTATCACCATACATACGTGTTATAAGAGTGTTGTAAATATCATTAATTGGCTGATCATTAATACTAATAAGCTCAGACTTAGCAAACGATGTTTCACTGCCGCCAAGTAAGCTTGCAAGGTACACTTTGCCTTTATTAACAGTCACTTCAAAAGGAAATAGCCCTTCTTTTTTAATCACTTCTTTGGCGAGCCCTTTTTGGCTACTGGTAAAAACCAACATATGCGCATCGTTAAATTGACTATTAAATTGTGCAAATTGTGACAAAAAGTCGTTTACTCGCATTGGTTTAGTAATTGATTGTTTAAAGGTATTGAGGGAATGTTCAAATGCCGTTGTGTTTCTAATTCGAATACTTAAATCGGGGTGGGTGTTATTTACAAAGTTTTGCCAAGTATTTATATCCTCTTTCATCTGCGCTGGCGTTAACATGTTTTGTAAATTTTGCGTGTGTTCACTGGCCGACCCACTGTTAGCCATAAAAGCAAAAACACATAGTAATACTAAAATTAAGCGCTTAATAATCATCTTCTTCCATTATTATTTTTATTAGAGACGCACTATTAGACGAGGATATTTTAAGAAAGGTTTAAATAAGGTTAATTTTTTAATTACCTTTTGATTACCAAGTGATGTAATCGCAAGGTTTATTACTTAAGGGGCCTATGCACAGATGGATTATGACTGGAATTAGGTATGCGACCATGTCATCATTAATAAAAAAACAATAATAATAAATACAATGAAACCTCTTCAGCGAGATCCACTGCTCGATATTTTTCGTGGCTTTGCCATTTTCGGCATCTTTTTTATTAATATCACAATTATGCACTGCTTGTTTATCAACCAAGATGCCTTTTCAAGCCAATTCCAAGATACTACGAGTGAGCTTATAAACCGGGTATTACAACTCTTTTTTTACAATAAGTTCTTCCCTATTTTCTCGTTTTTATTTGGTTTTGGTATCACTTCGCAGATCATCAAAAAGCAGTTAAATAACAAACCGTATTTGGGCTTTTTTTCGCGAAGGATGGCAGCGTTATTCGTCATTGGCTTGCTGCATATATCCTTTTTTTGGTCGGGAGATGTATTACATTTATACGCTGCTTTAGGGTTGCTTAGTTTAGCTATGGTTAGGCTAAATGTACGCGTTTTAATTTTGATTGGTGCTGGTTTATTAGTCTTTCCGTTTTATGACCATTTTGCTGAATTATTTATCGAAAACCAAGCTACACCTCTTGATAAAGGCCTATTAGCGTATGGTGAACAAGGGATTATTAGCACGCTGCGTGATGGCGCTTACTTTGAGACAATACAACTTCGTTTTCACGAATATATGGCAAACCTACCTATGCTATTGTTTTACCTTGCACCAATGGCATTTGCGATGTTTACATTAGGCATTGCAGCTGGCAAAAGTACGCTTACATTAGGTTCAAAACAATGGCTAGTCTATTTTAAAAAACCAACAATTTTTGCATTAGTTTTAACAAGTATTTACCGTGCAGTTTTCCTTTTTTGGTTACCGGAAAGCGAGCTTTATCGCCACGAGTTACTAAGGCCATTATGGTTTAAATTAATGTTTTTAAGTGATATTACCTTTGGCCTTTGTTACCTGTGGGCAATTGCTTGGCTTTGGCACCACGGCTTTATAAAAAAACTATTGATGCAATTTAGTTATGTTGGCCGCCTAGCACTAAGTAATTACATTCTTCACAGTGTAATTGGCTTGTTTTTATTCACAAATTTAGGCCTTTCGCTTTACCAAACACTGAGCCCGCTGATGTGTTTTGTTATTGCACTAATAAGCTTTGTTTTACAGTCTCTGCTGAGTAAATGGTGGCTAACACATTATCAATATGGGCCATTAGAATGGGCTTGGCGCTGCATTACTTACAAACAAAAAATGCCATTTAAGCGGAACGCCTGTTAAAACCACCAAGCTTTAGCGCAGTGACCACTTTTCTTTAGGGTGTTTAAGCTCAAAAAAGCACGGTTAACAATGAGTAAATAGCCAATTTTTAAATTGGCTATTTACCTTTCAGCTTGTATTGGTTACTTACTGTTAGGATTATAAGGCTAAGCAAAGCCGCCTTTCACTTCGACTAAAACCACTTTATTACCCTTTCCTCAGAGCTTTTTAGCTTTAACCTTGCTTAGATTTGTGAAGCAATAATAATCCTGAAAACATCAACACTTCTTTTACATTAACAATTCTGTTACATTAATTTTACCCAATGCGGGTACTTAAAATAATAACAGGAACAATTATGACAACAATCTCACGCATAATCATAACGTTAGCTGCAGTAATAAGCTTAACAATATCATCATTTGCCAATGCAAGTAATCGCTCACTTAATGTTGATTTAAACGTTAGTAGTTTAGATAACGGTAACGTACAAGCAGAGCTAATCATTACTAATAACGGTAAAGGTGTGCAAAAAATCTTAAGCTGGTATACCGATCTTGAAGAAGAAAACTTATTTGCCATCGCGCGCGACGGTGAAGTGATCCAGTTTATGGGGCCACATTACAAACGTCATGCACCATCAGATAAAGATTTTATTATGTTAAAGCCAGGCCAAAGTTTAAGTAAAACTTTTGAACTTTCTGGTCTATACGATTTCTCGCAAGCGGGTAATTATGAAGTGACATACCAAGTGAAATCGTTTGATTTATTTGGCCGTGCAACGGGTAAAGATAAACAAGCTCAGCGCCAAGTAGAGCAACTAAAGTCAAACACAGTATCGATTTGGTTTGACGGCGTATCACTAAAAGGCACATCGAATAAAGGAAAGCCAGGCGGTGGCGGCTCTACTGGTGAATGTATTGATGGCACCTGCTTTACAGGTCGTTGCGATAATAGCCAAAAGAACGACATTATGGCCGCGCTTTCAGCAGCAGATCAAATCACCAATGATTCTGTTTCATATTTAAATAGTCACAGTGCTTCAAACACATCTGCACGTTACCAAACTTGGTTTGGTACAGCGACTTCATCACGCTACAACACAGTAAGTGCTAACTTTAATGCAATTAACGATGCCATTGATAATCAACCACTTACATTTGACTGTAGCTGTAAAAAAACCTACTTCGCGTATGTTTACCCAAATCAACCGTATAAAGTTTACCTTTGCAGAGCATTTTGGAGTGCAAATGTACTAGGTACAGATTCGCGCGCAGGAACAATTGTGCATGAATTAAGTCACTTTACTGCAGTAGCGGGAACGGATGATATTGTTTATGGTCAATCTGGGGCACAAAGTTTAGCGGTTTCTGATCCTAACCAAGCAATCCAAAATGCAGATAGCCATGAGTATTTTGCAGAAAACACACCTAATCAAAACTAATTAGCAAAGATTTTGGGGTCACTAGTTGACCCCTTTTACGTTACACATTTCTTGCTAATACCTACCAACTTTCTATTCTAACAACCAAAAGCTGGCATTGGTTTTTGTTCATGCATCGAATTAAAAATAACTTTTAAAACATTATTTTCCCATAGCAAACATTAAGTTAGGTTCTGGTAGGTCAATTTTTGTTTGGGTTATTTTTTCATCCTTCATAAACGCATGCATTAACTCTAACACCTTGGGCGAAACCGTGTACAAATTGTGCCCTGCATTGTTTACTGTTACTTGAGTAAGTTTACTCAAGCCTGTAACTGATTGAATTTGCTCACTAGGGTAGGTTCTGCCATCAAGGCTACCGGTTAGCAGTAAGGTTGGCACATTACTCTTTAGCGGCGCTCTAAAGTCATCACCTAAGTCGAGTTTTTTATCGATAAGAGCTAGTGCTGGCATCGGGAAATTAAGTGCTTCACCCAATAAACTTGACATTGCTTCTACACGCACTCTCGCGAGGCGCTCATTTGAAATCCCCGACGCAACATCCATAGCAAGCGACATTAATCGAAATTGAATTTGTTCCTCTGCAAATATCCCACGACCTAAAATATTCTGTAACAGTACATAGTTGCCTTTGTCGAGGTCCTGATAAACTTGTATCAGCATTGCCAAGTATTGGTTTGGATCGGCAATCATCATGCTTGCTAGCATCTGCATATGATGTTTTTGAAAGAGTAAAGTATAAGGCTCACCCCCGCGTTTAGACACAGTCACGTTAACAGGATTAGCGGCTAATTTCATGTGTACACGTTTCATTAACTTTGGCAGATCAGGCACTTGCTGTTTCAATGCTTGTTTATTGATTATTCCTTGCACATTTGCAAAATAAGCGTCGGTTTCACTTGGTAGCTTGACTGTTTGGTCAAGCCCTTCTGCACTGGCAATAATCACTTTTTCAATTTCGTCAGGCATATATTTTAGTGCGGTCATCGCAAGGTGGCTGCCGTACGAAATACCCCAAAGAGTGACTTTCTCGGCATTTAAGTGTTTACGTAAATCACGAATATCTAGCGCATTTTGTACGCTAGTATAGCCATAAACATCAATGCCTTGCGCTTGCCAGTTTGTAAAGCATTCTTGTGCCGCTTGCTTATATCGTGCATCGACTTCTGTTTTTGAAATCACCTCGGTTAACCCAATAGTGACACTTGAAACGCATGGAGGTGCAGACTCTGATACCCCTGTGCCACGCTGATCGAGTGCAATCACGTCACCATGTTCTCTAAGTGCCATAAATAGCTCAAATCGTTTACTTTTCGCAGTGCTTATCCCCGAGCCACCAGGTCCACCTGCTAAGTACACAATGGGTGCACCATGCGACTTTGCAGTCGCAGGAAAACGCACATAATTTACGCGTATCGTTCTACTTTTCGGGTTGTTGCGGTTTTCTGGTACAAAATAGTGTCCTTCATACGCAGCCACTTTCGTCCCATTCGTTGCGGCGAACTCAATTTGCTTTTCGTTTGGAAAAACGTCAGCTGCAGTTACCGACGCTGCGCAAAATTCACTTAATAATGCAATTGTGCTTATAATAGCGAGCTTAAATTTCATAATCATTCTCCGGTTTTTTAACCTGTTTTCGTTATGTGTATTAAGCGTTAAGCTGCTGGCTCATGCCAGAAGTAACCTGTAGAAGGTATTGATTTTCATATAGATACGATAAACGGTAGTGTTTTTTCGATTAACGGTATTAAGGTAAATACTAAAATGAGTGCACAAACTCAGTGGCTGATGTCATTCTTTTTAATGTTCGCAAGTTGTATTGCTCATACTAGCGAGCTACTGCCCTTTAGCCATAATCAAGCCGTCACTGTGTGTGAACTTACAAACAACAATACCCAACCTAGATTTAATGAACCAAACTGCATTGACACAACCCTTGGACAGGTTGATCCACAAAATACTAATCTCTGGATAAAAATTTCTTTTCCATATCCAGATGCACTAAACACTATTAATAAGCCACTCGGTTTGTTTTTATTTGCGAAAAGTGCATCAAGCATTTATTTAAATGGTGAGCTACTGGGACACAATGGATTACCCGCAGTTGATAGTAAAGAAGTGGTTGGGAAAATGGACACCGTCTTTTACGTACCTGAGCAACTGCTTCGCCAATCAAGCAATGAGCTTGTAGTGAATTTGTCGGCACAACAAAGTGTTATTACTCTCAGGCACCCGATTCATTTTATTGGCTTTGGTCACTTTAAATCGCCGCAAAGTTTCATTCAAACCTTTAACTGGCTTGGCTTAATTTTGCTGGGCGCATTTTTAGTTGGTGCTGTGTATTTTTTAAAGCTCAGTTTTTCACCGGAAAACCGCTCACCATATCGCATATTTTTGTTTTTATGTTTACTCGCAGCGCTGCAACTATGCGCCGAAATATCGCGCGGTTTTATTCATTATGAATACGTTTGGCACGATATTAGATTAATTGTGGTCACAGCATGTTCGTTTTTATTTGGCCTTTGTATATTGCTTTATACATCTATGAAGATGTTTGAAAAATCAGCGTTTCATTGGTTTTACGGTGGGTTATTGATCACTTTATTGGTTGTGTTATTTGCGCCAGGATTTGATGCAAAAACCACAGCAGGTGTGTTTTTTCCGTTAATAATTGGTGTTATACAGCTGTTTATTGGTTGGTACAAAACAAAGCAACAAAACTACCTAGTGTGGCTGTTAGTTCAATTGGTGATCACCGTTAGTATTTTGCTAAGTGCGGCCAGTTTCCATGAAATCACTTACTTTATTTTTATAGGTATGTTGCTGTGTTATTTCTTTTGGCAACAGGCGTCAGAGCATCAGCATCATTTACTGATTTTGCAGCAAGAAAAAGAAAAAATCGCCAAGCTAGAATACATACTCAAGCAAAATAGTCAGCCAGCCTCAGCGCAAAAAATTGAAGTATCTATTGCAGGTAAGCTTGAATTAATCAACGTAGCCGACCTTACCTATTGTAAAGCTTCGGGCGATTACGTTGAGTTGCATTTAGTCGATAACACAGAAAAGCTTTATTCCGGCACCTTAAAACAGCTCGAAACACTCCTACCTAATGATTTTTTAAGAGTTCATCGCTCATTTGTAGTCAACTTACAACAAGTTAGCTCGCTTTCAACAAAGTCAACGAATGAAAAAGCCAATAACCACTTGGTATTAAAAAACAATGCCGAAGTGCCAGTCAGCAGGCGCCTTGTACCAAGTGTGCGAGGTTCGTTAAAATCAATAAGTTGATAAATTAATTTAAATCGTCAATAGATTGTTCGTCACTGCTTACTCATCTTTTTCGTACTGTTTTAGTACCGCTAACATTTCTTCTGAAATAGGTGATTTTTGCCCAGTTTTCATATTAAACATCACAACATTTGCGTAGCCTGTGGTGCAAATGGCTTGCTGTGATTCGCTAAACGCTTCATAGCGCATTGTAAAACGGTCACTTTTAATATCAGTAATGTATGAGCCAATATACAGAGTATCAGGAAAGGTAACTGGGCGTTTATATTGTGCGTAGGTGTCACGTAATACTGGGCTGTTAGTTGGGTCAGACAACACTGAAAGTAAACCCGTTTGTGTTAAAAAATCGATTCGCGCTGTTTCAAAATAGCGAAAATAAGACACATTGTTTACATGCCCTAACGCATCCATTTCGCCCCATACAACATTAATTTTTGTGTGAATTGGATACTTTTCGAAAAATTCCTGCATTTTGATGCCTTTATTATTTTAATGATAAAGCAGCTTACCAACTCATTGTACCAGTCACAAGCGTTAAGTGATTAGGCACTAAAAGCGCTTTTTTACCAGTTCATAATAGTGATGGAGAGCTGTAAGATTGTGGCTATTGATACCCAAATAAAATAAGGAACTTGTAACAGAGCGAGCGATTTATAATAAGGCCATATTTTGTAACTCAGCCAAATGATACTTGCCCAAACAATTACTATGTCGAGAGAAGCAAGCGGAAGGTTCCTAAGGCCAAACTGAATTGGCGTAAAAGCAATGTTAGCTACAAGATTAACTATAAAAGGAAGGGCAATTATACGCGGTAGTTTGCCTCTAAAAATTTGCACAAAAACAAATCCAAAGGTTAGCAAAATAATTGGGTAAAGGGTTTGCCAAACAAGCCCGATAAATTGCGGGGTTGGTGTCCAGGTAGGTTTTACTAATGCGTTATACCAGTCGATAAAATTACCATATTCCATAAAGTGTTATCTTCTTATTATTTACACAAAGATTACTACGAATTACAGTTTCAACCTGATCACATTTCGCCATCGATTGTGTTGCTAGTTGTTAACCTTTTAAGTGAAATGGAATTAACTTTCGAGCTGCCAAAAAACAAGCCAAATAACTAGGGCAGCTGATTTGTATTTAAAAGTTAAACAAAACCAACTGCCCTCTAATTTTGCCAATACTTACTTTAGTAAGCACTGGCTAAAATTTGTACCTTTCCTTTTGTTAACTTATCATAGCAAGCTTTTCTTCAGTCAAATTATGGCAAATTGTTTGCCATTCTTCGGTTTGCTTTTTGCCTTCCGTTCTGCGGCCAAACAGTGTCAGTACGGTCTCGCCTTGAGCGTCAAAAAACTCAATTGAGGTGACTACAGTTTCGCCATTATCTGTTGGTTTTCTTACTACAAATGCGCGATCAAATTGTTGTGCTTTTGCATGTAAGTTAAACATAGGGTCGAGCACGTTATACCACTCACCCACTTGCTTTAATGTGTTAACTTGTCCCGAATAGATTTGCACCGCGCCGTGATTACCCACGAACACCATAATTTCTTGCGCTTGCGCTTTCACTGTTTCAAGCACCTCAGGTAATACAGTGCTTGGGATTTCATAACTCCATGGCGAACCCACTAACTCTAAAGCCTGAACACGGCCAAGATTATGCGTATCAAGCAATTTAGGAAACAAGTGAACATCTTCAAGTTTTGCCCATGCGGCTCTAAACGCAACGAGTTCTTCTTCACTCGGTATACGCAAAAGCTGAGTTGGCTTTTCTTCTGATGTAACAGTTAGTTTATAAGCCGGTACCTTAAAGCGCTCTTTCAAATTAACCAATTCAGACATGTTTGATTGTGCTGTGGTAAACACTTTATGAACGGCTTTACCCGCAATATCAAAAAACTGAATACTTGAGTGATTTTCAGATTCAACCAAAAATACACTGTGCCATTTATGTAAAAACAATCTTAAATCAATGCCACCTGGGTTAATGGCAACGCCCATTAAGCTATCATTACGCTCTGAAATGTAGAGTTTTTCATAAACCCCTTTAATTTCATTTACAACATGGTTATTACGGGTAAGCGCCATCACATGGCCAAGCTTTTTAAACGTCTTTAAAATTTCTGGGATTTTAGTTGGGTCTAAACTCGTTACATTTATACCAACCATGGCGTTAAGTAACTCAGCTTCACTAACACCCAATTTTTCTGCAGCATCTACTGCTCTTAATCGTGGCGTTTCAGCTTGAAGCTGTTGGTAGTTTTCAAGTAATGTATTCATGTGACTTCTCCTAAAAACGCCAGCTAACTTGCGTTTTAATATTACGGCCTAAACCGTAATCACCAATGCCGCCACCGGTGCCAGCCATAAGCTTGTACTCTTTATTAAATAAGTTATCGACCGCAACACGTAGGTTCAATTTGTCAGTCAGCGACCAATTAGCATACAAGTCAACCAATACGTAGCTATCTTGAGTTTGTGTTTCATATGAACGGGTTGCACGGTCATACACTTGTACATCACGGGCAGCATTGTGCGTTATTTGAGAACCAATACGTAATGCGTTATCAAGTGCAAACATACCTGCATCTAATGCCACTTTATCTGCTGGTAAATACCACAACGGCTCACCTTTGTGATCTTCGCCATCAATATTGCTGTAAGTTAAATTGCTATAGAGCATGGTGGTGGCAAAGTTGACTTCAAACTCAATACCGTCGCGGTCATTACTAGCGCGATTTGCATATCTTGGTGCAGGTAGCGGATTCGCTGCTTCACTGGTAACTGAGGTAATTTCATCATCAACATTGATATCAAAATAGATAAAGCGTGCAGTTAGCGAGTCGTTGTCTGTAATAAGATTTTTGGCATCAAAGGTCATGCCTACTTCAGTGTTATCACTGTATTCAAGGCCTAAGTCCCATGCTGGTTGACGGCCGCCATATTGGTCATATAGCTCATCCAATAACGGTGCGCGAAAACCTGATTGGCGATTGGCAAATACAGCAAAGTTTGAATTAACCTGATAACTCAAACTAATGGCAGGCGCCCAGTCGCTGTGTGATACCTCTGTTTTAAGGCTACTATATTGCCCTGCAAATTTAGCAGTTGGTTTACTTTTATAGTGCTCATAACGAACACCCGCAATAACTGTTAAGTCAGCTAATTTAAATTCGTCTTGGATATATAGGCCGGTACGCTTTTGTGTGCCGCCCGGTTGAGAGGTCATTTCAGATTTTCGCGGTGTATCACCATACTTCACGCAGCGGTATGTTTGATAATCCACTTCTTCACAAGGCAAGGCTGTTTTTTCACCGATACGTTCTTGATCTGTGTATTGCACACCATAAGTTAAAGTATGCCCGCTTAAGCGCGAGTTATTCATCACATCTAATGTGGTGATGTTATATTCGTAATTTGACTCAATGCCAATAAAATCGGCAAGCATGCCTTCACCATCCGACTCAGTCACATGGCTGTTTGAAAAGCCAAGTTTCATTGTTAAGTCAATCAACGGATTGTTTTCAGGCATTAATTCATAACTGACGTTAGCAGTGGTTTGCTCAACTTCGCGATAAACCGTTCCCCATGCGCCGGGATCGGTTGTATTAAATTCTGTACGTTGACTATCTTCGGTTTGCGAAAAACTCGCGCCAACAATAGATTCATCTGTTAAGAAATACTCACCTTTAAATAATAAAGACGTATTTTTAACTGCTGAATTGTCTAAGGTCTCATCATTAGAGAGTTCAAAGTCGTCACTATCACGTTTGATAACCGCAGCCAATAAATCGAGTGATTCTGTTGGCCTTGCAAACGCATACACACTGCCGTTTTTTTGTTCGTTATTACTGTCGTAACCCAATTTAACTAACGCGCCAGCTGTTTCACCTTCGCTTAAAAAATCAGCCGCATCTTTAAGTTCCAGCTGTACAACACCACCAAGTGCGCCACCACCATGTAAAACCGTGCTGGTACCACGTTTAATACTGATTGTGCGATAAAGTTCTGGGTCGGTAAATAAGCTGCCCATGCGATACTTTTCGAACGTTTGTACCATGCCATCTACGGTCACCAGTACATCTTCTGCATCACTAAAACCACGAATATTGAACTTATTACCTGTGGTGCGAGGGCCGCCACTTGCACTCACGTTTGGGATCATATCCAGGGTGTCAAAAATGTTATTTGCTAGTTTTTTCTCAACATCTTCTGAAGAAATAACATTAACCGCTTGTGCCGAATGTAACACTGACTTTTCAGTTCGAGTTGCTGTTACAGTGACCGCATCTAATGAAGTTTCAACTAAGTTAGAGTCTTTTTTAAGTGCATTTGCATGCAACATTGTTGGCAATGTTGCAGCAATAGAAAGACAGATAAGAGATAAACGCATGAGTTACTCCAAAGTATAATTATTCTTACGCCGTAAACTTTAAAAGTCCCTTTAAATTCAGCGATGGCTTTTGATAATCCAATGTTTGTAAGTGCAAAACCCTTGCTGATAAAAACAACAAACATTCAATATGCTTTAATTAATTTACGGGTGGGGACTATAACACAACAAATCTAAATGATAACTGTTTTTATTCGTGTTCAATCAATATATTTGCAATTGCGATGTTTTGCTGGCTTAACGCTGCCAGGGTTTGTACTAAATACTCACTCGGTACTCGCTTATCCACTGCTATAAAAACAGGCGTAGCAGTTGCGTTATGTTCAAGTGCACCGATAACATGATCTAACGTACTAAATGGTTGATCATCCAAAGCAAATTTCACTTTATTTTGTTCATGGATAAGGCTTATTACTTTTGGTTTTTGCTCAATAACTGTATTAGCGCTTTCGCCAACCATAGGTAACGTAACTTCCATTACATTTACTTTTACCGCGACGCTTAACAGTAAAAACACCAGCACGATAAACAGCACATCCAATAGCGCGGTAAGATCTGCCATCATGTTTTGTGCTTTTACTTTTGGTAATTCAAGCATTGGCAGCACCCTTTTCATGCCAAGTTTGGTTAATGAAAATCGTTAGTTCACCTTGCATTCTTTCAACTAATGCTTGTGCGAGTCCGTAGAGTAATAAACACGGCATCGCAATGGCTAATCCTGCCATGGTCGAGTACATCGCTTCCCATAAGCCATCGGCGAGTAATGCTGGAGTTACCGCTTGCTCACTTTGTGCAATGCTTTGAAACATCACAACTAAACCCCAAACTGTACCAAAGAGCCCCATCAACGGGCTTAGCGTGCCAACTAAACTTAAAAAGGCTAAGCGTTTGCGCCACAACATTACTTTTTGCTGCAATGATATTTGTGCAAGTTCCAGTAATGAAAACTGATAATCGACTTTTTTAGTTAGGATTTTACGTACATCTAACCAGGCACAGGTTAACACTACCGTGCGTTCTAAAATGACCGCCGTGGCAAAAATCGATATGACAATAAATGGCCAAAGCATTGGGCCTAATTGTTGCAAATAGGTATGCATTTTTTCCTCTGTAAATTACGAAAGTTTGAATTCGATAGGCACGGTAAATCTTGCCCTTACCGCTTGTTGGCCTTGTTTAAAAGGGTGAAATTGCCACTGTTTGACATTGTTAATCGCCGCTTGATCTAAACTTTTATAGCCACTGCTTTTCACTACAGATAATTTGACGATATTGCCTTGTTTATCGAGCTCAATTGCCAGCAAACTCACACCTTGATGCCCGCGTCGTTTGGCTTTTAACGGGTAAATCAGTTCAGGCCTTGGGCTTTTAAAGAGCGCGGGTTTATCAAGCTCAACAAACTCATCCACTTGATTATCTTGTTGTGATTTGTGCTTAGCACTTGCTAGCTGCTCTGTTTGTAATTGTTTTGCTGGACTTGGCTTTTTAGGCGCAACTTCTTTAGGCTTATTAACGTTTGGTTTCACCTGTTCTTTTGGCGGTGTTTCGGGGGCTTTAACAATGGCTTTAGCTTCATTAAGGCTTATTTTATCTGGTTTACTGGTGGCTTTTGCTGCTTTCGCAATTCGCAGAGTTTTACCATTAAATTCAGTTTTATGTTGATTTTGCTTTACTGTTTTGACCAGCGGCTCAGCCACAGGTGGTGTCAGTGATAACTGCATCACTTTTACTTTGCGATCTAACACTTGCGCTTTAACCCCAGAAACTGAAACCATTGATTCTGTTGGCTTTGCAAGCCATGCAGCAAGGTGCAAAAGTGCTGAAAATAACAAAAAAGCAAGAAACTTCATTTGATTAATCTAAATACTAACTGTTATCATTTGCATTAAATGTTACTGTTTTTGGAATTACAATGAAAGTATCTATACAACGATTTTTTAAATTAAATGTTTGGTTGTTATTGTTCGCACCGCTCTTAAGTAAGGCCGCTCTAGACATTGAGCGGATCGTGGTTTCAGGGGGGTCTATCACCGAAATCATATATGCATTTAATGAACAGCAGCGCATCGTAGGTGTTGATAGCACCAGCGTTTTCCCAGCTGATGCCACTTCAAAACCGCAAGTGGGTTATGTTCGCCGCATTAATGTTGAAGGCATTTTATCGCTAAGCCCAGAGTTGTTGCTCGGCGAAGCCGACACAGGCCCCGAAAAGGTACTAAAACAACTGCAAAGTACCGGCTTAAAAACGCATATTTTTAATGAAGATGACAATCTCAAAGGCATAGAAAACAAAGTCGCAAAAATAGCCCAGTTACTCAATGTAGAAGAAAAAGGGCAACAACTGATTGATCATATTACAAAAGATAGAAACGCACTTTCGCATTTACTATCTCAAGTAACGAGCAAACCTAACGTGTTATTTGTTTTAAACTTACGAAGTGGGCAGCCCATTGTGTCAGGCGCAGGCACATCTGCTCATGAAGTTCTCACAGCAGCGGGAGGCAATAATATTGCTGCAGCACACTTTACCGGCTGGAAGCCGCTTTCTACTGAAGCTGCAATGGCGATGAGCCCAGATTTTATTATTGCAATGGGCAGGCATGGTCAAGATAAAGTGGCAGACCTAGCCAGCATCCCTCATTTTAAATTTTCAAACGCTGTTAAAAATAATCAAGTGCTTATTTTTGATGGTTCTTATTTATTGGGTATGGGTCCTCGAACACCACAAGCGGTAACTGAGCTTGCATCAAAGCTGCACCCTAATGCGCAGCTTCCTTATGGTTATCAATTCAGTGCCTTACAAAGTGCACCAAAAACTGAGTCTTTGTAAATGTTAGTGCTTAATCAGTCACTTATCCCGGAACAAACCGCACGAAAGCTGTTAATCAGCTTTCTTGTAATGAGCTCAGCTAGCGTAGCCCTATTTGCGTTAGCGCTTGGCGGTGTAGATATTGAGTTAGCACGACTATTCGCAATTTTATCTAACCCCGATGCGACAAGTTTAGAGCACGTTGTTATTTGGCAAATACGTTTGCCACGCTTGGTGTTAGCTATGTTTGTCGGTGCAGGTTTGGCGGCATGTGGCGCTGCCATGCAAGCAATCTTCAGAAACCCACTCGCCGACCCTGGTTTAATTGGCATTTCAAGTGGCGCTGCATTGGGTGCCATTGCGACTATTGTTCTTGGCTCAACACTACTTAGTGGCTTTGTTGAAAACTACGGTATTTACGCAGTGCCCCTTGGTGCATTTATTGGCTGCCTTGCAATTTGCGCGATTATTTATCGCCTTTCCAGTAATGGTAATCGTTTTACCATCGTAAGTCTGTTACTGGCTGGCATTGCCGTTAACGCGATTGTTGGCGCCGTGATTGGAATTTTGACAATGATCAGTTCCGATGAACAACTGCGGGATCTGACATTTTGGAGCATGGGCTCACTTGCTGGTAATAGCTTTAAGATGATCGTTCCTGCTTTATGTTTAATTGTGCTGTGTTGTATTGGTATTGCTAGATTAGCACAGCCATTAAACCTCTATTTACTTGGTGAGCAGCAAGCAAAACATTTAGGCATAAATGTTATTTCCCTAAAACAACAGGTCTTTATTTACACCGCGCTTTGCACTGGTGCTGCTGTGGCAATTACAGGCATTATTGGTTTTATTGGCTTTATCGTGCCGCATATTGTGCGCTTACTTTTAGGCCCTGATCATCGCTATTTATTACCTGTATCGATGTTAGGTGGCGCTATGTTACTTAGCCTCGCCGATATTTTAGCGCGCACTTTGATTTTGCCTTCAGAGTTGCCAATAGGCTTAATCACCAATGCCATAGGCGGCCCATTTTTTCTTGTAATGTTATTTAAAACCTACCGTATTAAGGAGCTATGAAATGTTACGAGGCAAAAATATTTCAATAAACATTGGTAATAAAACCTTGTTAAGCAATGCATCCATCGAGGTAACGCAAGGTGAAATGGCTGTTGTTTTAGGGCCAAATGGTGCGGGTAAATCAACCTTACTTAAAGCCTTATGTGGTGATATTGCTATTAGTGAAGGGGCTGTAAGCTATCAAGATAAAGCATTAGAAAGCTACAGCAATGATAGTTTGGCAAAAATGCGCGCTGTGCTCACGCAAAATTATGACTGCGAGTTTCCCTTTAGTGTGCAAGAAATTGTCGATATGGCGCACTATGTTCATCAAAATGATTATAGTAAATCTGAGCTTGCGGCGTTTTCAAAGCAGGCAATGGCACAATTGCATGTAGGCCATTTAGCAAAACAAGCTTTTCCGAGACTCTCTGGAGGTGAAAAGCAGCGCGTGCAATTTGCTCGTGTACTTTGTCAACTATTGCCAATTTTAGAAAAGCAAAAACCCTGTTATTTGTTAATTGATGAACCAACAGCGAGCCTTGATCTCTATCATCAGTATCAAGTGATGCATTTGGCAAAAGAGGTGGCAAAGATGGGCGCAGGCGTTGTTGCCGTAGTGCACGATTTAGCATTAGCAGCAAGTTTTGCCAACACCGCTTATTTGCTCGAAAACGGTAAAATTGTTGCTTATGGCAACCCTAAAAATGTGCTTAATGAACCCCAGCTAAAAAATACTTACGGTATTTCAGCACATTTAGCTGCCAGTGACGGTTTTTTACCTAACTTACGTGTTGCCGCACACTTCGGCTAAGTTTTAGCTATTTGGGGCAATTATGAACTCTGCCCTATTAACTTATTTATGCTTATTTAGTCGGGATAAGTTGCTTTTAGCAAGTCTTATCCTGACACAATTTAAGTGCACATCATGACTTTGGCGAGATTATCACATTGCACAAAATCACCTTTTTAATGCCTAAACCAGTTCTATACCAATTCTGTTTAATATGCGATCAAAGATAGTTCTGAATAAATGAAATGATAACAAGGTTAATTTTGCTTATGTAGTTGTTCTACATCGTTAAATTTAAACGCCGTTAGCAAAATATTTAGTCCGCAATAATCTTCAGCTATTTAAATGAATTGTTATTATTCTGACATAAAGCAAATAACCATTCGTTTTGCCCGCATTGATCATTTGCTTTATTACGAGTCACTAATTTTTGAGTGTTTTTACTAGCGCCTTAAACGCATCAGCTTCTGATTTGCGATATATTGCTCGTATTGTGATGATGTGAGTGTTTGTTTCAAAAATGCTTTGAGTTCACGTTGTGAAAGTGGTCTATCATATTTCATTGCTGCCATTCGACCTTGATATGCACCTAGTTTTACCGAATCTAAATCAAGCACTTGGCTATTTATGTAGTCGGCTATTTCTAACTTTTTGTATTCCTCCAAACCATCAATAAACACTGAAACCTCGCGCATTCTGCGAGCTTTAGTTGTGTCGTAGTGGTTTTGTACTTTTTGCTTTTCATAGTTGCGGTACTTTTCGACACTTTCTGGCGACAGCGCGCTTACAACCTGAGTTTCAAATTGCTGTAAGATATCTTTTTCGATTTGCATGCGCCTTTCTAAAAGCGCTTTTTTATCACTTGATGACAGGTGTAATTCTGAGTTTTTTGTTTGCGCGTAGTAATCTTCTTTGTTTTGTTTTTCTGCTTGTTCCCTTTCTAATAAAATCTTATTCAGGGCTTCAAATTCTTCACGAGATAGGCCAATAGCTCCTGCAATTTCATCACTTAACGCACCAATCTTATCTAACATTCTTTGTTCGGCAAGGTTTTCATCTTGATAGCTGTATAGCTTTTTACGTAATGCTTTTGCTCTTTCTAGGTTGATTTTATGTTGCGCTTGTTCTTCGACTTGTTCTTTAAGCTCGTTCAACTGTGTTTCAACCGCCTCACAATTAACTGCGTCACCTGTTTTTATTTCAGTTATCGGCTGAATGGATATAGGTTCTTTAGAATGATTGGTTTGTACATTAGTAATGGCTGCTGCTTCAAACTCATCACTTTTGAGCGGCGCTATTTGAGTATTTGGTTCAGCAAATAACGCATGTGCTAAGGCGCCAAAAGCAAACAGCGCAATTGAATAAATTATAGTAAAAATAGGCTTATTCATTTTCGTCCCTGACTTTATTTTTATAAATATTGTTTTAGCGCAACATTATATTTTTTATTAATTGGATCAAGGGTAAAACTGAAAATAGAGATAAAATCGACATTAATTCAACAAATTAGTCAGGGTTCATCAGATTGCTTTTGGCAGGGGTCGCACTTTGGTTTATGTAAAGCATTAATAATATCGCAGGCGCTGCTAAAACTGCCCCCACAATCATCACTAAGCAGATTGATAAGAAACCCAAAATTAAACCAGACCGCTTCAATTTATGAGTTATCACAAGCGACTTAGACCACCGATAACCTATTTTAAAATAGAGTACCCAAGCAGAAATTAATACGCTTAAATATAAACAACCAACGACAAACAAACTCACTTGTTAAACATCAAAAAAATCTGTCTTTATTGCAGATTCATACAACTCAAACCCCATTTTGGCAGTCATCACAATCGCACCTAATGACAAAAGGGTGCATAAAATAAAGATAAACAACTTCAAATTAACATCCATTTAAATTTAGTAAATATAACAATATATTAGGTGTGCTTTTGCTAAGCCCACTTCCGTGATTTACTATTATATTTTTTCAATAACAGAAATATTATTCCTTAGTGTTTTCATATTTTACAGATTAGCCATGTTTTAAGTGCCAAATGGTGCTTACGTTTAAGTTCGGTACAACACTTTAATAATATGCCAACCGAATTTGGTTTTAACTAATTGTGGAGTGAGCACTTCGCAAGAAAAACACACTTTATCAAATTGAGGCACCATAGTGCCGCGTTTAAACTCTCCTAAATCACCACCCTTCTTACCCGATGGGCAATTAGAATATTTCTTTGCCAAAGTTTGAAACTTAGCACCTTTTTTTTAACTGAACAAGAATGTCTTCTGCTTGTTCTTTATGTTTCACCAATATGTGTAATGCGTGAGCTGTGCTTGCCATATTTCGCAATTCTCGCTATTTAGAACCATCTTTTACAATGGTGTAATAATACACGAATGCATAGCGAAAGATGAGGTTTTAGCCTAATCTAAGTCTAGTTAGATAAAAAGGTACAAACGCAAATATGGAAAAGCTAAAACAACAAAAAGGGTATTTTGCAGGTATGTATTCACTACTTTTTATAGCCGTAGTCTTTTCCAATCAAGTCTATGCTGAGCAACTATCAATTTCTGTTGGTTGGAACAAACCACCCTATGTTATTGAAGAAACAAACTCCGGCTTTGAGTTAGAAATGGTGTCTGACATTTTTAACAATATGGGGCATTCTGTTAGTTACGTTTATGTGCCATTTGGTCGCTCAAATACCCTTATCAAAGTTAACAAAGTAGATGCTGCGTTAACAATGAATGAGCACATGGAAACAACAAATTTAGTGCTGAGCGAGCCTTATATTTCATATCAAAATGCTGCTATTAGCTTAAAAGGCCGCAGTATTAAAATTTACTCGGTAGCTGATTTAAAACGTTTTTCCATTGTTGCATTCCAAAATGCTTCTGTTGTGCTAGGAAATGAATATCGCCGAGTAACAAAAACCAGTCCGCTATATTTAGAACTGCCAGATCAGCGCAAGCAAGTTGAAATGCTGTTAAAAGGCAAAATCGACCTTGTTGTCATGGACATTAATATTTTTAACTATTTAAGTACCGAACTTATCGGTGCATCGCATATTAAAAATGTTGATATTCATCGGCTTTTTCCAAAAACCAACTACCATATCGCATTTACAGATAAAAAGTTGCTACATGCATTTAATAAAGCCATGAAAGCATATAAACAATCTGATGATTACACTAAGCTAGTCGCAAAATATGAGTTTTTATATTGAAGAATTTAACTGAAATTTATGTTTATTTCTGTAAAGCAATTAATTAAACAAGGAATTGAGATGAAATATATCTGATAATAAAACTGTCTGAGCGCGAAAGTGTTAAGTTATTTAGCAAAAACTACTCAGAAAAGCAGAGCCGTTCTCTTCAATAAATTTATTCTAATAGAAACCAATCTCCTTTCACTCAACATAGATGAATTATTAAAATAAAAAACCCATTGCTAAATAAAAGCAATGGGTTTAAGAATTAAAACTAATTAATAAGAAAATCTAGATTTATAAATCTACCAGAATTTCTTGATTGTTAGTAATATTAATTTTTTTGTATACATTAACACCACTTGGTGCTGAAGGGGCGAACTCTACAACAACATACTCTTGAGAAGCTAACATTTGAAAATCAAATGACAAAGTTTCAGCTGGTGAGAAACTAGCAAGTAGCGTAGTTGGATCTGGGTAATAATCGCCAGTTTTCTCATCAAAAAATTCATATGTTGAATAAATTCTTACTACACCCTCTTCAGAAGGCAGACTATTTAACGTAAGCTTTTTATTAAGATCAACTTTAAAGTTAAAATCAGCAGGAGCTTCAATTGCTGCTGTACCAGTAACTAATACCGGCTCTTCAGTATTTGGCAGAGTTTCTGTTGTTGTACCACCACATGCTACCAGAGTAATCGAAGCCGCCATCAAAACTAAAGTACTTTTAATAGTATTACGCATTTTTAATTCCTTTCAATCACTGAACCAGTTGTAGCATTTTCAACTTTATACCATTGAGTATTTGTAAGACCACTGCTTGTAACCCATTGAACGAATTGAGGATAAGCAACAGAAATATCAATTTTCTCTTTAGGTACAAACACCTTGTCAGCAATATTTACAGCCCAAGGCATATTATTACCGTTTACAAAACTATTAACAGCGTTAGACTTATCGTCTTGAGTGCCCATATATGAGCTATTAAACAAAGATGTACCTGAGAATTCTTTTAGGTGCACTTCCCAGCCACGACTTTCGTAGCCACCATGAGGCTGACCATCTATTGCAAAAATAAATGGGTCAAAAGGAGGCAAACCTACAACGTCTTTAGAAACTGGAGTGTTAAACTCAATTGATAGGCTGTAATTCATGCAATCAAAGTCTCTAGCACACTCAGTATCAAGCTCAGCTTTTAAGTCAGGAGAAAATATAATTACTAATTCTGACGCAGCACCTTCAATTACAGGATGAGATACAGGTGAGCCGTTACGCATAAGTGAAACACTTTTAACATTAGCTTTATCAACACCAGGTAAGTGAAGAGCAAAACCACTGTGGTAACTCGCACCGTATGAAATTAGTTTAAAGTTACCTGATAACTTTGATAAGTTGTCTGCACCAACTAAAAAGCGTTGCATATTATATTCAATACCGATGTCGTTGAAGTCATAATCCCCCATTGACGGCCATAAATCTTCAAATAATAGCGTCGCTTTACCAGTTAATGATGGATAATTAGTCACACCACCACCTGAACCACCTGATGGTGGTAATGGTGTAGTGCCAGGAATAACGGCTTCATATGGCGTTACATTTAAGCTCATTAAAAGGTCGTTATAATCTTTATCACCACCACCTAGAATGTCTTCAAAGCCTAGAACAAAGAATTCATTTAATTCATCTAAAAACATCACAGTTTGTGGAAGGGCTGGAGAGTTCAAATCACGATGAGTATATACTTTAGCATTTTCAAATTTTACATCTGGCCCAGTGTAGCCATAACCGTTTTGAATCAACACAAAGCCTAGGCCCTGACCTGCGCGCAATTGAACTTTAAGGTCAACTGTGTCGCCCTCAACCAATTCACCACCAGAAGGTTTTGAAGCATTTGGAAAAACAATAACATGCTCCAGAATATCACTTGGTGTCATTGGTGGAGCATCAATATCATAAATGTAGTAAGCAAGTGAATTTTTAAAACCTGCTCCTTCATTTAAGAAAGTTAAATCTACTGTGGCGTAACCAGTAAAATCGCGACGAATTTCAATATTACTACGTACATCACTTGCAACTAGAGCTGGGTTAACAGGCGTTGACTCAGGTAGTACAGAGTAGATGTGATTTAGTGTATCACGCGGTAGTATTGAACTAATATTTACACGATTTAGCGGTGCGCCATTTGCGCTATATCCTGTAGCTTGATCTTCGAGGTATACAAAACTACTGGCATTAACAGTGCCTGCTAGTAATAACCCCGATATACCCAATAATTTCATATTATTCCCTATGAATTAAAAAAATTAGGGTAAATGTTACACGATACATGCACACTAATCCATACTATCTTATTACTTTTTTATCACACTTTATTACATGAAAAATTTTGATAAACGTTATTCTTTTAAAAACCACTTGATAAGGTATGAATTGCATATATGCATCAAATAACTTTTGTATTTACAGATCAAAATTAGCTTTTTAAAAATACCCATTCAAGGTACCTCAGTGCTAGCATTGATGGTTATTATATTTAGATAGTAAGCTAATAGCTAGCTCACCTTTAGAAGTCAAAACAATCACTTAAAAAAGCAAGATTCAATAAGTTCATATAGAGAAAAAAGAACAAAAGATCGTATATTTAAAATGTATAAAGTTAGTTCAATTTTATATTGAAAAGCTGACTGTTGAAGAGCTAAACAACCAGCCTTTTAACACAGGTAAGCCTTAAAACTCTCGCCATGATTTCAGTTTGTTGAATAACAATGAATTAAATAATCTAAACTATTAAAGTTACTAATGTAACGCATCTCTAAGTTAGCTTAAGAATTTAGAGGATAGTCATAAACATGTGACTAAAAAACGCCAGTGCAATACTGACGTTTTGTAATCTTAAATTTAGCGTTTTATTGGCCCTAGTTCAGTAAAACGTTTACCAATAATAGATCGAACACTCTTTTTGTTTACTTTAGCTTTTGTGTAATCAATAGGTGAAGAGTCACGTTTATACACCTCTCGATTATCCCATTGAATCAAATCATCTGCTGGCGTGTACCATTCAGGCCAAATATTAGAGTAAGTAAAATGGTGTTTATGGAATAAAGCACGCTTTGTACCAAGAGTACCAGTTAATTTCCAAATACGAGTGTGAAAGAGACCACATTGCTCAGAAACCTTTCGGCAATTTACATCGTATTCACCCGTTAGTTTGTTGCGAATTCGTGTAATACTTAATGTACCATCACTATTTACATACCAAGAACCATACATAACAAATATTTCTTCAGGGTCAAACACGCCATTTTCATTTTCATCACTAGCGGAAACTGTATCAGCATCACCATTATCGTGAAGCACAAAGAAAAATTTCGATGAATCACTACCCATAAATGAAGAGTCATAATCATAAACACCAGGAATTAAATTCCACTGTAATTGCTCATGCACAATGTTGCCAATTCCAGTGATAGAATATTCTGGTACTGATTTTCCTTCATTGTAATATTCTCTGGAGAACTGCTTATGCGCTCCAGTAGCACCGACTTGTGAATAAACTAATTTCCCAGCATCAGGATTATTCAGATCAGATAGCTCTAATTTACCGTTTTCAATTTTCCAAACTAAATTTGCATTTAAATCTGCATTGGTTAATTTGAAGCTGGCTGAACCATTTTCATTTAAAGAAATCTCATCAGCCATAATGAAAACATCATTGATAGTTTCACTCGGTATCCTAAAATATCCTTTCCCAGAGCTTATTGAAATTGGAGATACTCCTGCCTCTTTAATACCAGTAACAGTATAAGTATTAGATTCTTCATAATCAGTAAGTTCATCATTTAAATAATCAATAACAGTTGTTGACGTTACCAATAAAGTGTCTTGTTGTTCAGAGCTATTTAAGCGTTTTAATTCGGTCGTCTTGGTGTAACGACTAACTTCAACTTGTGTAGATGTTCCATCGCCATTATCAATCCACTCTAAAACGATATCTTTTTTGGGTTCAATGTAGTTAATAGAAATAGTTGAATCAGTAAGTTGCCAAGTATATTTTCCTCTGGAAGAAGCACCAGTATTGTCATCATTAAATATCATTACATCTTGATCAGTTACATAGTACTTTTCTGGTACAACATATCCTGAATTGTCTATAAGGGTATCATCTTCATAGATTTCTTGTTGAGCTTCTTCGAACTCTGGAGTGTTAATAACCTCTTGCACATAATCTTTTGTTTGCTCAATATTTTCAATTAACTCTAATGTGTCAGAAGTACCCTCAGGTAATGCCAAATCAGGGTTTTCGCTAGCTTTGTCAATTGCAACCTTAATAGCTGTTGCAAGAGTCATAACTTCATCGTAATTTAATCCACTTTTCAGAGCTCTTAATTCATCATCGCTAGCAATGGCATCTCCCTCATTGGCAAGCTTTGCAAGCGCATATTCAGCTGTAGAAATATTGGTTACGTTTACTGAAAACGATTCATCAGAGGTAAGAGTTTGATCATCGCCTGCTAAATTAGTTAATTCACCAACTGTGCCAAGTAAAGAAATCAGCCCAGCATTTGCTTGTTCTTCAACACCTTTTGCTACAATCGACAAAATTGAGGTAGAGTCAGAGTCATCTAAAGTTAAATTAATAGTATAATTACCATTTTCATCTGCTGTTGCTTCAACATCAACTTGTTGTCCACCCACACTTACCGTAATAATCGCATTTTTGATAGGGGAATCGGTTGCTAATCCTGAAATTGTCAATGGAATAGTTAACTGGTTAATCGTAATTAAATTCGAAAGTGAAGTAATATCACCGTCAACATCCTCAACTGATAACGACAATGTGAATGATTTGGTTTCTCTTAACTCAGGAGCACTAATATTTACCACTGGTGTATTAGCATTTGAAAGCTCTAATCCACTATCAGATTCTACAATTGACCAATTAACATTTTTAACTTCATCTCCCGCTCCGTCAATCGTAGCTGTTAGCGTTTTAGTCTCTTTTTCATTCATAGTTAGGGTGGGGAAAGAAACCATTGGCACTACATTTGCCACGGTAATATTTGTTTCAGCTGAAGCCGAGGCACCATCATCATCTGTAACTTTGACATTAAGCGTGATTATATCTCCTTCATCACTAACTGAAGGTGCTGTAAAACTAACTTCTGCTGAGCTTGCATTTTCGAGTTGAATTTCATGTTCTGATGTAACAGTCCATTCATAAGTTGCTATTTTGCCATCACTGTCATTAGCAGAAGCTTTAACTGTGACAGGCTTATTTTCATTTATACTAACGGCATTTAAAGAAACAGTTGGTAAAGAGTTTTCAACGATAACGACTTCTTCTTTTTTGTCGCTGCCACCACAGCCAACAAGCAAAAGGGCACTAGAAATCAGTGATAGTTTGAACGAGTTTTTTATCATGATTAATCCTTAATCTATGTGTTTATGACTTGCTTATATATTGAATTTTCTTTGGAATAAGATTTGAGTTAAGAACCATAACTCGAAATGAGTCTATATTATGAATTGCTCACTTTCAAACCAGCAATAGAAAAATTTACCCAAAACGGGAATACATAAGTAATATAAGATATAAACGCTGTTATGGAGTAATTTATTAAACAAAAACTAACTCTCAACATTCTAAAAATTATCCAAATTGGCTCATAGTTGCTACTTAAAATATCTTAGTAAGAGATCGTAACTATGATTTCAATTTAGACAATTGGTTTGACTATTATTAATTCTATTTGCGGATTGCATGGCTTCGAATTTCGGGTAATTTAAAGTTTCAGTGTACCATTTGAATATAAAATTCTGTCCTTCATTGTTAACTATGAAAACGGCATAGAACCTTTTTCACCTACAAATAGATGTGGTTTATCTTTTTTCTATTCTTCAATTAATTTGTGTACACAATAAGGTTATAGCCATTTATATCTGTACAACTAGATTAACCTTTGAATGGAGCACACCAAAAATCAACGAATCCAACAACGCTTTCTAGTCTGGTTTAGTCAGCTTGCCGTTTTTAAGTAGTGCTTTGTATAAACCCTCCAGAGGTTCTGGGATCTTATCGTGAAGTTTTGGTTTTGCTTTCAGTAATTCAATTAGCGCTTGTTCTGCGCCATTTTTATCATTCCCTTCAAGTTTGGCTAATACAACTTTGAACTCTGAACGTGGTTCAACGCCTTTTCCATTCTGTATCTCAAGAGGTGGCGCCGGAACGGATGGCGCTTTTTGATCTGGGGCTGCGCGTTCAATTCTTGAGCCCGTTACTTCTATTTTTTCTAACTGCACGTCATCTGCTAATAGTTCCATCATTTCAACTTGCGGTTCACGTTTGGCTGCTTGCTTGGTTTGCGGTAACGCAGGCTTATTAATTGATTCTACTGACTTTAATTCTGATTCAAAATCTGGTTCTTGATAATACTGCCAAGGTGCAAACACGGCGATAGCAACCATTGCTGCTGCGATACCTGAATATTGCCACCAGCGGTTTGGCTTTATGATAACGGGCTGCTCTTTGCAAATTGCATCAGACGCATGGGCTAAAATGGCGTCATCGAGGGCTTTTGGCGGCAGCTCATCATTACCTTGTTGATAAAGCTTAATGATCTCGTCATCGTCAAATTGCTTACTCATACCTGCTTTTCGCCTCCTAATTCAGTTGCACCCGCTTTACGCTCTAAACATTCGCGAAGTTGCGACATAGCGTAGCGTAACCTGGTTTTAACGGTTTCGGGTTTTGCTTCAACAATGTCGCAAACTTGTGCGGGCTCAAACCCTGCTTCGTGACGCAGTAAAAACGCTTCGCGTTGCTGTGGTACAAGTAGCTCAACACAATGCTTAATAGCCTTTTGCAAATAATCATTATGCAAAGTGTTTTCCTGATGCGTTTGGTTGGAGGCAAGAGTAATGTTTTCGCCTTCACCTTGTTCATCATTCACCAAAGACAGGTGCTCACCTCGTGCTGTTAACTTTCGCTGTTCATCAACCAACAAGTTATGAGCGATGCGATAAAGCCAAGTGCTAAATTTAGCCTCGACTTTATAACGGGTACGATTATCGATTACCCGCAGCCACACTTCTTGAAATAATTCTTGTGCTTTAGAGTTATACTTTGTGCCTAATTGGCGACACACATAACGATACAAAGACCCTTTGTGTCGGGCATAAAGGACACGAAAGGCTGCTTGATTACCTTTTCCATAATCAAGCATAAGTGCCTCGTCCGTATCCATGTGTGGTTCAATGTTTTGAGTCATATAGGCTATCGTGATTCAGTTATAAAGCACTGGCAAGTTCAACCAAGTTAACAAATTCACCGCGATAGTTAAATGGATCATCTCCCCTATTTGCTCGCGCAATTGTGGCGATGTCGTGGTAATTCATACTGCCTAAGTACTGACTTTGCTTTAACTTTTGCGCAAATGCCGCGACTGAGGTCGCAAATTTAAAATCTAAACTGGCGCTATCGAAATTATTTAACACCCGTTGTTTATTAACTACTTGGCTAATTAATTTACTCTCCGTCTCACCCGGTAATTTATAGCGAATTTTTACCTGTAATAGTTCATCGCTTGAGCTTACCACTTGTTTTTGTTGATAACGCAGCGCATCAACTTGCCCTTTATTGCCAGCGAGCGTTAATTCATATAGTGCAGTCACGGTATGACCTGCGCCAATTTCGCCTGCATCGACATTATCGTTATTAAAGTCTTCGTCTTTCAGTAAGCGGTTTTGATAGCCAATCAAGCGGTACTCTTTAACATGTGCAGGGTTAAATTCGAGCTGGATTTTGACATCATTAGCAATACTTTGCAGTGTGCCACTCATCTGCCTTAAAAGTACTTTTTGCGCCTCGTGCAGGGTATCAATATAGGCGTGATTGCCATCACCAATATTTGCTAATTGTTCCATCATGGCATCGTTGTAGTTACCGCGACCAAAGCCAAGCGTTGTTAACGAAATGCCTTGTTTGCGCTTGTCAGCAATCATGTCTTTGAGTGCATCAATATTGGTTGTGCCAACATTAAAGTCACCATCAGTGGCTAAAATTATGCGGTTCACTCCGCCTTTAATAAAGGCTTTTGTCGCGGCTTGATAAGCCATTTTTATCCCACTTTCACCATGTGTACCGCCGCCTGCTTGCAGTTTTTGCAGCGCATCGATAATGGTTTGCTTTTCATTGCCTTTAGTAGGGCTAAGTACTAACTCAGTATTGCCTGCATAGGTAACCAAACTCACCGTATCTCTTGCCGATAACTGTTTCACCATCATGGTTAAGCTTTGTACCAGTAAAGGCAGCTTGTTTTTATCATGCATCGAACCCGATACATCCACTAAAAACACCAAATTAGAAGGCTTGCGTTCACTCACAGGTAAATCATAACCTTGCAAACCAATACGCAAAATATGGCGCTCATCGCTCCAAGGTGCTGGTGCTAATTCCGTATAAGTAGCAAACGGCTGTGACTTATCTTCTGGTACGCGGTAGTTGTAGTCAAAATAATTAATAAAGGCTTCTTCGCGGATGGCATCTTTTGGTGGCTTTTGCCCCATGCTTAAATGGCTACGCACATTTGCATAACTTCCGGTATCAACATCAACCGAAAACGTAGAAAGCGGTGTGGTCGCAGCTTGAAATACCCCATTACTATCACTCGGCAGGTAGTTATCTTGGTTTTGAGGCTGCGTAAAATATTCAGGTGGTGGTGCTATGCGCTTTCTCCTTGCAGGTGCTGCCATTAATACTTGTGGCTGACTGGCCTTCATGTACCCCACAACTCCCCCATCAGTTTGCACATCAGCTAATCGGCTACCTGTTACGACAATTTTTTCAACCTCCGCAACCTCTTTATTTTCTAAAGCAGTTTGGGCTTGTTTTTCATTTTCAGGCTGCTTTGCAATTGTTGTTTCCGACTCTTGATTCGAACAACCAGAAATAAATAGCGTGCCGATTGTTAACGCGATTAAAGTTTGCTTTGTTTTCATAATCTGTCTCTTTTATAGATGGTTTAACGCTATAAACGGACGACTATAAATTTGGGGGTGAATTATTTTTAAGATTTTTTTAACTGAAGCCTGCATTGTAATTTTTCTTATGTTTTTTTATAACCTAGAGCTATAATTTCATCAAAATCAATTCCGTAATTTCATTTGAAAACTATATAAAACAATGGGCAAAAAATGTTCAGCAGGTTAGAAGCTTACCTTAACAATATACCAGCTGATAAAGTTGTTGCTATAGATAGTAAAAGCAGAATAACTTACTCAGAGCTTTTATCTCGTGCACAGCAGGTGAGCAAAAAACTAGGAGTTAAACGACAATTAGTTCTTTTAGAGTGTAATATATCAATTGATTGGTTAGTTGCTTATGTGAGTACACTAATAGGCGGGCACGTTCCTATTCTGCTACCTAAAAAACAGCCTGCGACATTAGATTTCTTTAATCAGGAGTTTAAGCCCAATTTCATAATAAAAACTGCCTCTAAAATTGATATTCAGCATTGCCATGATCATCCAGTCGCATTACATGATGATTTATGCCTAATGCTTTCTACATCTGGGTCAACTGGCAGCCCAAAATGCGTAAAATTATCTAATAATAATTTAAATGCGAATTCGTCAGCAATTGCAGAATATCTTAAAATTACACAAGATGATATTGGCACTGTAAGCCTTCCTACAAACTATTCATTTGGGCTTTCCATTATAAACAGCCATTTATATGTTGGTGCGACAATACTTTTCAATAAATTCTCAATGATTGAAGATGCTTTTTGGGATTTATGTTCTAAAGAGCAAGCCACTAGTTTTTCAGGTGTACCCCATAATTACGAATTACTTTGTAAAATCGAATTCGAGACAAAAATACCGGCAACAATTAGATACTTTACCCAAGCAGGTGGAAAGCTTGCAAAAGACAAAGTAGAACAGCTTTCCCGTTTTGCTCAATCCCGTGATGCTGAATTTTTTGTCATGTATGGTCAAACTGAAGCATCCCCTCGTATTGCATACTTGCCACCTGAACATACTGCCCAGTTTCCTGATTCAATTGGAACTGCAATACCAGGAGGTAAATTATGGGTTATTGACGAATTAGGGAATGAACTACCAGATGGTGCGGATGGAGAGCTAATCTATCAAGGCCCAAATGTAATGATGGGTTATGCCTTCAATCAATCCGATTTAACTATAAAGAATCAAACAGATCGGCTTAGCACAGGTGATATTGCCAAAAAGCTTGATAATGGCCTATTTGTTATAACAGGTAGAAAAAGCCGATTTATTAAAATTTTTGGTAATCGAATCAGCCTTGATCAGGTAGAAGAATTATTACATGAAGCAGGATATTCATGTATTGCTACTGGTATTGATGAAAAACTAGTTGTATTAACTTTAGATAAAGACTGCGAAGAGGAAATTACCCAATTTCTTTCAAAGCGATTAAAACTGCCAACAAGTAATCTGCTTGTAGAATATGCTAATGAATTCCCTACACTTCCAACAGGGAAAATAGATTATCCATATTTAATTAAAAATATAACTTCAAATCACTTAGAACAAAGCGATAAAACAATTCATGAAATTTACATTAGCATGTTTGGTAAGGATGCAAAGGATAAAAGCCATTCTTTTATAGATTTAGGGGGGGATTCATTAACTTATATTCAAGTTATGATGGAACTTGAAAATATTCTTGGGAAATTGCCCGAAAATTGGCACACATTAAGTATCAATGAATTAGAAAAAGCGCACTCAATATCAGACCAAAATCAAAATAAATGTAAAAGCAATCTATTCAATAGGTTAGAGAATATTGATACTTTAAGAGCAATAGTCTGTATTTTAGTTGTTGCATTTCATGTTTTTGGTAATACTCCAGACCACGGGCTAAAGTTTGCCTATGATTCTCCATACCGCTCGGGATTCGACTTGCTTGAATTGCTCCGAATGCCGCTATTCACAGCGCTTGCAGGCATGTTATTTGTTGCAATGTCACCTAGTGCTACTGACTTTTCTAAGATAGTAAAAAATAAAGTATTAACCTTGGTTTTGCCAGCATTAGTTGTCTCAATCATTTATTTTCAACTGCGAAGTTATATTGGTAGAGAAACAGGCGAGTTATTACCAACATTACTCTATGGATACATGCATTTATGGTACTTGTATGCGCTATTTGTAATAACAATTGTAATAGGGACAATTCATGTATTTTTAAAACCAAGTCTGTTTAATTATCTGGGCTTGGCGGCTCTTTTTTATATTGCTTCGTTTTATTTATCAGGCGTACACACTTTTCAACTATACAATGCTGCAAAGCTCGCCCCACATTTTATCTTGGGCATGTTGCTTTACCAGCACACCGGTCTCTGTCTTAGTCGCCTAATTATCAGGATGGCAATTGCAGTCACACTTGTTGGTTGCTTACTTAAGCTTGTATTATTTTTTAACGCAACCGATATACCCGAGGTGAGCTCGCTATTTTGGTCAGTGGTTTCACTTTGTTTTATTTTAGTTACTTATAGATTTACCCCTAAAATAAATTCGATTCAATGGATAGGTATATATACCTTTGCTATTTATCTTTGGCACCCAATGGCAAACGCTTCAGTTAGAACACTATTAATGAAGATAGGTGTAGATGATAAATTGACTTTATTCATTTGTGGATTAGCGGTAGGGGTTTTTATTCCAATTGCTATGTATAAAGCCGCACAATTTTTCCCAAAGACTTTGCGTCAATCTCTTATGGGTCGTTAACTAACATATTTAATAGGGAAAACCTTTTTAAAGTAGTCGAGGAATTAGAGCTAATTTATTTGAGCATTTTGTTCCTGCTCGCTTTTGATTTGAATGGTTCTCGGGAAGTTGAATTACCACAAAAACACACATTTCTAATTTCTATGCCATCAAATCAAGAATATCATTGGGTGCTTTTTAATTTGGTAATGTAAATTCGAAACTAAACAGCCTCTTTATCCATAAACCCAAATAAATAAAAAAGGTTAGCTGAAATACAGCTAACCTTATTCTTTATTAATAAAACAATATTAAGAACACACAATGCAAAACCAAACCTGATGAATGCGAGCTTACGTTAATCTGGCTTTAATAGCATTTGCGAAACGCTTTGGCGATTGTGCATCCATATTAAAATATAAAGAGGGCTCTATTAGCTCTGCTTCCATCAGGCAAAACTCCCCATTAAATTTAACTAAATCGAGGCGTGCATAGAGCGGCATAGTGTGCACACTTTGAATGGCCAGCATGCATATGTTTGCAGCTTCAAGTAGCGACGCATCTGGCGTTACTGTAGTTAATCTACCACCATGCTCTTCTTGTACCCTAAAGTCATTTTGTTTGGGGGTTTTGAGTATGGCATGGCTATATTCACCATTAAAATAAAACAGTGAGTACTCACCATTCTCTACAACTTCTGGCACAAATGGCTGAACCATAAAATCGCGTTCTTTAAATGCGTCATTTAAACTAGCAAGGTCAACGTCTTGCTCTGCATTCAACCAAAAGGTGTTATCCGCATTGGCACTTATGCGTGGTTTAATAATAATTTCTTGGGTATCAAATGCGCTGAAAAATGAGCCTATCTGTGCTTTTGTTATATATGTATCGCCGAGCCTATTTTGCCACTTGGTGGGAATTAACCTCACACCTAACTTGGCTAATTCCTGAAGATAAATTTTGTCGATATTCCAACGTACAATATCCAGCGTATTTTGCAGCTGTGCCTGACTGGTTTCTATTTGCTCTAGTACAGATAAAAAGGCCTCTGGTGCATCTTGGTAATCCCAAGGGGTGCGTATAACCACCATTTCATACTGATTCCAATCTACACTTGTATTACGCCAAGAAACAGTATCCACCGAAAATCCAAGCTCATTTAAATAGGGTTCAACCAACTCATCGTAAACTTCAAACTCATCTAAACAATCCATAGATAGAAAAGCGCACTTTCTCATAATTTCCTCATGTTGATGTTTTGCTTGTACTACCCAATATTGCATACAATTTTTAAACTGAATAGAGGGAATAACAAATTTCGAAATTTATACATTAGCCAAAAAGTATGTATGCGTTACTTTTTTTGAATAATCGTTAACAGCATCTTTTACTACATAAAATATTTCACTTTTAATTATCAAAACCAGTTAGTGAGTTTTTAAAGCACAGTGTATCTCCAAACAAAAACTCTAAATTTCTGAAATGGCAAGTGCCAATGTGATTTTTAACATTTAAATCAATGCCTTGTTACAAAGTATCGATTGCCCAATTGAAAATAATAGGTACATTAGACTTTACTAAACTTCAAAACATTCAGGGAAATTATGAAATATAAAACACGTACTGCGTTATTGTTATCAGGATTAGTAACAAGTGCTTTAGTACAAGCTGCAACACCTAGTAAAGCACAAATTGACAGTGTATTTGCCGAGATAAAAACGCAAAGCCCAGGCTGTAGTGTCGGTGTTATAAAAAATGGCAAGCTTATTCATCAAGCAGGTTATGGCTTAGCAAATATGGAACTCAATGTGCCACTCGATGGCACACATGTTCACCGTATCGCTTCGGTGTCAAAGCAGTTTACGGGTTTTGCTGTGCTGCATCTTGCGGATGAGGGCAAAATTGACTTAAACGAAGATATTCGCACCTACTTACCAGAATTAAGAGACTACAAAGTGCCAGTCTCTATCAATGCCATGTTAGGCCATTATTCAGGCATGGGTGATTATGACTTTGTAAACACTGAGCTCGACAAAGATACATTAAAACTTAAATCCACCATGGCAGGCGACTTTCGTTTAGGTAATGAAGACTATTTAACGATTCAAGAATTTTACGATTACGTAAAAACAGTGCCTCTCAGAAATCAGCCTAACGAACGCTTTAACTACAGCAACTATGCTTATTTCTTATTGTCGATGCTCGTTGAACGCGTCTCAGGAGAAAGCCTTCGCGAATATAGCGAAAAGCGCATATTTAAACCATTAGGCATGAACAATACCTTTTTCAGTGATGAACCGACTGAAATCGTTAAAAATCGTGCTGATGGTTACAGCAAAAATAAAGAAGGCAACTACTACACAAGTATGACCAACTTATTTTGGGTTGGCGATGGCGGTTTACATACCACCATTGAAGATATGGCAAAATGGGATGCCTACTTCTACCAGCCAACTTTGGGTAAAAAGCCAGAGCAATTACTTAGCCAGTTTATGCGTCCGAATAACCCAGATATTACAGCCGAGGGTAAACTCTATGCCAATGGCCAATTTATTACTGAAAAAGATGGTGTAAAAATCATTCACCATAGCGGCGGCTGGCTAGGCACAATCACCAATTATGAGCGCATTCCTGAAAAACAGTATTCATCGATTGTATTTTGCAACGACACCTCATTGGATATTGCAAAACTAGTAAAAGAGTTACGAAAGGTGGTTTTGCAAGGTCTAGAATAAGCCAATTTTTCAGAATTAATGAGGTGAAATCTACTCATATCAAGATTTTTCCCCATTGATTCGATGATTTTGCTTTGATGTCTTTGTTAGTAAAATATTTTTAAGCACTTATTAAGTAACCAAATGCTAAACATAGTTTACAGCTCAAACCTTCTGTTTTTATAATCTCTAGGTTATTACTTATTTGTTAGCACATTGGCTCTATGATCTCCCTTTCTAGTATTCAAGTTATTGACTTATTTTTTCGCTTTGCAGCTGCTGGAATAATAATGACGCTTATCGTGCTGAGTTGGCGTGGCGCACAAGTAAATAAAAATAACACTAGTGGGCCGCTAGCGAGTTTTTTGCTGTGTATTATGGGTTATATATTGCTTACCACCCCAATAGAAAATGCGCACTATGGCGGCCTTAGACAAGTACTTTTGCTACTTACAGATGTCACCTGCTTTTCATTATTATGGCTTACGGTGAGTTTATTAAACCCTAAGTTCCGCTTGGCTAGAATGAATAAAGTCAAACTAACCATTGTAAGTACTTACTTATTTTGGCTGATTTATTTCTTTTTAGTACTTGACGGTCATGGCATTATGCACCATGCCAACCATGCTCTTGGATTAGCTATATTCATTTATGTTATTTATTTGTGTTTAAACGAATATTTTGATGACCTCGATAATCAACGCCGTAACAATAGATTATTATTGCTAGCCATATGTGTTGCCTATATGTGTGCGATTACCTTGTTTGAATTTGGGCTACGTGATGTAAGAAATTCTTGGCAGTTTAGCTTATTAAATAGCATGATAAGCTTTGTTTTTGTTAGCTCTTACTTTATTAAAAAGTTACAAGACTTTAAACCTGTTATACCTCAACCTGAACGCACAACCGATAAAGCCAGCCAAGCTCTCATTCAGCTTAATGCATTAATGAAAAACGGTGCATATTTACAAGCCAACCTCACCATTGGAGAACTGGCGTCACAACTTGCTATACCAGCCCATCAACTAAGACAAGTCATTAACCAAGAGCTAGGCTTTAGTAACTTTTCTCACTATTTAAATAGCTACCGTGTCCCTTATATTTGTGAGCAGTTAAAGGATCCAAGCAAACAGCACATTCCTGTGCTGACCCTTGCCCTTGAAGCCGGTTATGGTTCAATTGCGCCATTTAACCGCGCCTTTAAATCACAAATGGGCATAACGCCAACACAATATCGTGGCCAATTTTAAAATTGATCAGCGTTTTTTATTTTTGATAAGAAAATAATTATATATTTCAGTTAAATAGCTTCCATTAAATTAAGTTGGAAGCAAATATGAAAAACAAAATACTCCTTATCATTACCCTTCTATTAGTTATTTTAGGCTATCTTATCTGGCCTATTTACCAGGCCTTTATGTATAAAGATATGGCTCCTATGTTGGTGAAAGCCAGCCTAAGCCAGCCCGAAGAACAACCACAACAAAGCTTGCTATTTCACCCTAATTTTAAACAATCAGGGGTTAAAGCCATTGCCGCTTTGCAAGCACAAAAAAAAGCGATTGCGGCGCCGGGTTATACAGCCGCTGTGGCCATAAATGGCGAAATAGTATGGGCTGGTAGCGTTGGATGGGCCAATTTAGAAAAAAGAATTGCCATGACGCCGCAAACTCAGCTGCGTGTCGGAAGTACTTCAAAAGCCATTACTGCAACGGGCCTAGCTCTGCTAGTAGCCACAGGTAAACTCGACCTAGATGCTCCTATTGGTACTTATATTAACCCTCTACCTAACCCAGCATGGGAAAATATAACAACGCGACAGTTAGCGTCACATATGGCGGGCATTCCTCATTACGGCGAAAACACAGAGATTTTTGGTATGCTCGATACCCTTACTGCAGATGAGCACTACACAGATGTAAACCAAGCGCTTACATTGTTTGATGAAAGCGAGTTATTGTTCGCCCCTGGTGAAAAATTTGAGTACTCAAGCCTAGGTACTGTTCTACTCAGCGCCGTTATGCAAGGTGCAGCCAAGCGCTGTTACCCGTGCTATATGCAAGAAAATGTCTTCGATAAACTCGATATGACCAGTACCACTTTTGAAGCGCCAAATCGTGAGATACCAAACTTGGCTCAGTTTTACTGGCGTGATCATAATGCGCCAACATTATATAAACCATGGATACATGTAGATTTAAGTCATCGCTTAGCAGGTGGCGGCTGGGTATCTACCTCACAAGACTTAGTCAAATTAGGCCAAGCTTTTATCAATAATGACTTTGTCAGTGAGCAAGTACGCAATGAATTTTGGACAGTGCAAAAGCTTAATAATGGTGAACAAAACTGGCAAGGTTATGGTATTGGATGGCGTGTGCACGAATTAGATTTGGGTGAAGGTTTTGAAAAGCTTATATATATGCACCACGGCGGAGTGAGTGCCGGTGCCCAAAGCTTTTTAATGGTAATACCTAAATACAATATGTCGGTGGCCATTAACGCTAATATTAAAACTAAAAATTTTGGCGACTTTAATAAAGTGACTTACGAGCTAGCAAGAATATTTATTATTGCTTTAAAAGAGCAAGCCCATTTATAAAGGGACTTGCGGATTACTATTACGTGAGGGCGTCAAATTAATAAATGAAAAAGGTTAGCTAATAGTATTGCTAACCTTTTTAATCTCACTTCAATTAGGGGCTAGTTATTGGCCGTATTATATAAAAACCTGCCAAATAATAAGGCAATATCAAACTGACTAAAATGTGAGTTATAAGTATTAAGTTCTTGCTCACCTTGATAAATGTTGGTCGATGCAATGTTTTTTCCAACAGGTGAAAATGATACGTTACGTATCCAAACTTGTCCGTTCCCCGAGAGTAAACCACCAAATGCAATATGCTTAGACTGTTCATCCTTGATATCCAATACCACTGTGTAAGTTTGCCAGCCTGTAGTACCTTTCACCCCTCTATCATTCATATTATCGTATTGCAGATTTTTCAGCTTGCCATCTACCCGCATCCAAATCCCTGCGTAACCTTCAGATACATTTTCGGTTTTTATTTCAGCGCTAAATTGAACTCTTTTACCAATAAATTGGCTTGGTTCAAAATATTCATACCAGGTAGCAAATGACTCATCGTTGTAGCTATTACTTTTACGTTTAATTGTCGCTACCCCATTTTTTGACCAAGCTTTAAATTTCCCAACATCAGAAAAGCCCATTCTCCACTTGTCTAGATTTAGGCTGTAATCACTTTTGTAAATGTAATTTGCCGTGCTTTTTTCATTTGTTACCGAAAACGAAATATTGCGCGCCGACATAGACCCTTTTGCGCCTTGTATTAAACCGGCATAAATATGCTCTGCACCAGGGGGCACTGGCAGTATAACTTGAAAAGGTGTCCAGTCTTTTGTGCCAATAAGGCTGCGTTCGGTAGCATTATCAAACGCAATCACTTTTTCCGAATCATTCACCCTAAGCCAAATTGAAGAATATTCAGAATTTTGCGATTTGATTTCAGCGGAAAATTTCAGCTTTTTTCCAACAAATGGCGCAGCGTCAAAGTCGGTACCTGCGGCACCAAAACTTTTTAGCCCAGCTTCGCCTTGATAAGCCAAATGCGCTTCTCCATTGGCTACATGAAAGGCGTAATCTTTGATATTTGCGCTTTTTACTTTACCTTCCATGTGCCCCCAAGTAGTTATATCTTCAGGGTTAGAAGCAAAACAATTTAGTGAAAAAATAAGGCCCAAAGTAAGCCATAACAACGTTTTCATAAAATAATTTCTCTTATTACTTTCCATGTTTTATGACAATTATCATTTAAGCAGCCAATAGCCTGGAAAAGTTTCTAAACGCGGAACAGGGTAATAAAAAAAGCTCTTAAAATCCAGATGATTAGATTCTAAATAAGCATCAAAATAGGATTTGGTGAGTAATCAATTGGTTTAAGTAGATGATTTGTTATTAGCTTTTATCTACCTTAAACATAGACATACCCAAGTTAATAAAAGCTAGGCTGAATGCCTTGCTTAACAATTAAAGATGCTCTTCCTAAATTGACAAATCAGTTCTAAAGTCATTAGCATGAAGTTTGAATTCTTTTGTGTTGCACTGTGTTAATGAAATTTTTTGTCGTACTATTTATCGCTTTTTTCTATTGCCCAAAAGGTTGGACGACTCCCGCTAAGATAGAAGACACATGCCAAATTAACCCTAAACAGTGTTTAAAACTAGTTGAAGAGCGTTTACATACGGGTGTCGAGCCAAAAACATCTGAATGGTACCGCTTCAAATTTCTTCAAATTCAAGCCTTATTTGATCTTGAGCAAGCCCAAGCACTCTCCAAAGTTCTCAATGAGCTAAATTCAATTTCAGCCCTACCGACTTTTTTGCAGCTTAAGGTTTACATTCTAAGCGCCAAAAATGCGATGTTTAGAAATAACGTGCAAGACTTTGATCTATATAAGTCAAAAACATTTACCTTAATGAAAGCGCTAAATTTGGATACGCTCGATCCATATTCACTGATTGAGTATGCAAATTTTCATATTTATTTGAAAGATTACCAAACAGGTATCGAACTGCTTTTACCTTTGGAGGAGAAATTTAGAGATCACCCCAATAGTGAACTTAAAAAAACGATTTATACCAATCTTGGCAATATGCACGCACTACAGAAATTGTATAAAGATGCTTTTTCGTACTTCAAGCTCGCGTTTGAAAACGCGCAATTGTCTTTAAATAAACACTATGCATTAATGACTCATTACAACGTAGCTCGCAGCCACCAAATGCTTGAGATGCACCATGAGGCGGAACAAATTTTTTTAGATGTATTAGCCGCAGAAAAAACAATTGGCCACCCTACCATCAAGAATTTATGCCACTACCGCTTGGCTATGTACTATAGCGAGCAAAACTATCACTCAAAGTTAAAAATACACCTTGAGCAGGTTGACCCAACCAAACTTTCCACAAAGTTATTGAATAAATATCAACTGTTACTATCTAATGAATAAATATTTAGCGAATAACAATGCAAATCATACTCAAAGAAAGCAAAAAAGGTTAGCTGAAGTATCGCTAACCTTTAAAATATGAATTCAAATTTGTTTGGAATCTATATAAAACCTGATTGAATAGCCATTGCTATTGATTCAGTTAGCAATTACAACACGCTTCCCCATGGCTTAAGTGGTAGATTAATCTCTGATGATAAATACCATTTCAAATTCATAGGTTCGCCTGCATCAGCAATACTCTCATGATTAACCGGTTTGCCCGTACCTAAATTAACTTGTGCGTCGGTGTTTTTATTGACGTTTAAAACAAGCACGATTTTGCTGCCCTTTTTTATAAGTTTGGAGGTAAATCGTGCATTAACAATAGGAACGCGACGTTTTTTATTGGGCATAAGCAAACGTCTTTCGCCCATATCATCTGCATAACTTGCTCTGCTGCGATAGTTATTTAAATGGAAAACCTCACCTTCAGCAGTCACTTCATAGTAATTAAAGCCAATATCCACATCCTTTTTATTTACTGATATATCAAAAAAGCCAGATATTGCACCTGTTAGCTCCATATCTTCTGTAAATATAGGTGTTTCAACTTGAATACCACCTTGTTTATCAATGCTGTCTTGAATTACTGGCCATGGCGCTAGGTTGCGTTGTTCGCTTCTATCCGTCATATCAACAATCTGCTCAATATATTGATTAGTCTGCAAAGAAGGCGCTTTTGCTAACAAATAATTCTCAGCGTCATTCGGTGATGCTTGAATATAAAAAGTCGCAGCTTGTTGGTTTAGCGCTTGCAATGAGTCCGCAAATCGCCATTCGTTTGCCCCCATGACTTGGTAGTTCACTTTATTTTGCACGAGCTTTGGTTTAGGCTTGCCATATAACACATGATCAAACCATTCAAATACCAGCTCATCTGTATCTTTTTCAAGGGCGACAGGATCTAACTTATAATTACTGTGGTGAGAACGTGGTTTATTCTGTGCTGACCAATGATTGTATGGCCCAATTAAAAGAGCATGATTAGCACTTGGGTTATATTTATAATGCTGATGCAAGTAGTTTAACGCTGAGATCTGACCGCCTTCAAAATACCCTGTAATACTGAGTACAGGTATATTAATGCGTTTATAATCGTCTTTATGAGGCACCATACGTTGATAGTATGGCCCGTCTTCAGGGTGAGCTAACCACTTTTGTAGCCATGGACTTGGTTTTTCTGCAATTTTATCAATATCAAAAATTGCTCGACCAGTTTTATAAAGCGTATTTACGATATTATTCGTTCGCTGCCAGTCATTATAAACACTGTTGTCTACTGTTTTGTTGTTTGTCACAAATAAGGGCCATTCGAAATTACCTGTTAAAGCAATATTGTTTTCATACGGTAGACCTGTAATTAAATTGGCCGCCACATAAGGTGCTATCGCCTTTAGTCCTTTTGGCATATGCTTTGCGGTTGCCCATTGGGTAAAGCCATTATAACTGCCACCGTACATTACAACTTTGCCATTACTCCACACCTGTTCGGTGATCCAGTCAATTAACTTCGATGCATCTTCCCCTTCATGTTCCCAAGGTACAATCGCATCTTTGCTCGAACGCTTACCACGCGAATTAGCCACAATGCCAATATACCCATGGGCTGCAGCATGCATGGCAGATTTAATGTGTGCAGTTTCATCTGCATAAATTGTAAACTGTAACGCTGTGCTATTCGGTTTTTTTAGCCCGCGACTGCGAACAAGGGTGATGGATAACTCGATACCACTTTTTAATTTAACTAACACATCTGGTTGGATGTTAAAGCGGCTTGCCTGTTCACGTTTTACAATTTCATTTGTAATGGGAATAATTACTTTAAGCACATGATATAAATGCGTATTAACCGCAATATTTATCATCTCATCGTGCGATAAACTTTGTTCTTTTTGTGCCTGCTTATAAATATTTAGTACATAGTCATAGGCGTTAGACACCGACCAGCCTAACGCTAAGGACAATTGCACAAACGCTTCATCATCCAGTTTTTCAAATTTCTGACCAATAAACTCACGGCTTGTTTCTGTAAAGGAATCATGCAACTTACCTTTATCGTTTAACACCTGATTTATTTGGTGAAATAGCTGGTAATGAGAAAACTCTAACGTATTATTTTGCTTTTCAATGTGAGTCTCTATGGCTTCAAAATCCCCTCGCAATGAAAGTAATGCAATTTTATTAAACATGGGTTGTTGGTCTATTTGTGCTGGCGTTAATTTTTTTGCAAATAACGTTAGCTCTTTTTTGAAATCTGTTGATGCTAAAATCGCTTGTGCATTTTCTGCTGCACTCAATTCGGTTGCGACAATAAGCGCAGGGACAGGATATTGGCTACTATCCTCAGCATAGGTATTTTGCAAAAAGTTTAGTAAGATGATTGCTAAATAGCTCACTACTGACGTTAAACTTATTTTTTTCATTTGTGCTTCCATTTTAATAATTCTACTAAATCGTGAAGCACTCTACTGAACGCCTATTTTTAAGTCCTGACAGCGTGGTGAAAAGATGTGACTTTTTATGACAGCCCTGATTTTAAAGTGCTGCATGATAGAACGAATGGATTAATATGCGCTGGCAAATTAAGGGTTTTGAGTTTAATGAACAACAACAAACCTTAATCACTGAGCACAATCAGGTTCGACTTGAACCGAAGATGTGTGAACTTTTGGCCTATTTTTGTCAGAATCAAAACCAAGTGATTAGTAAAGAGCAATTACTTGATGATGTATGGCATGGCCGTTATGTCAGTGATAACACCGTAAGTAAGCTCATCACAAAACTTAGAAAAGCATTGCAAGATGATGCGCGAAATCCTGAATATATAACCACAGTACCAAAACGAGGCTATCGATTTGTCGCAACTGCGACACTCATTGTTGAAGAAGTAAAACCATTCATCAAAGACGATACTGCACCAACAAAGCCCTTGAGTCTTAAATACATACTGCTATTACCTTTGTTCTTTATCTTGTTTGTATTTGTATGGTTGTTACACGATCGTAGCGCTCCAAATAGCATTGTGTCAGCCAAAGCAGTTACATCAGATAAAGGCAGTGAATACTTTCCTAGCTTTGCCCCTGATGGCATTAGGCTCGCGTACATGAACCATGCTGGCGAGCGCTTCAAACTCTATGTAAAAAACATTTTTTCAGGTGAACAAGTTGAAGTAAACCATGGGGAACAAAGTGGCGTAGGCCCTGGCGTATGGAATAATACGGGTACTAAGCTGGTTTATTTAGTTGCTACACAAGGATCTTGCCAATACTTTATGCGCGATTTTAATGGCCTAACGATGTCTGAGCCTAAACTAATTTATACCTGTAAAGCAGGGAGCTTTGGTCAAATTAAATTTACCCATGATGATAATGTGCTTATTTTTTCTGAATCTCCAGGTATGGGCAAGCCTTACTCGCTCTATTCACTGCACCTAGATACAGGTAAAACACAGTGGCTACCACAACCCGATTTGCATTTAGGTGGCAATAGTCAGTTTGATCTTCACCCAACTGACAACAAGATTCTAATTTCTTCACCGAATGAACAGCAATGGGAAGGCTTTTATCAACTTGATTTAGACACACAGCAATTAACATTACTGTTTGAGTTAAACGCTTATATTTGTTGTGGAATTTGGTCTCATGATGGTGAACATGTTGTTATGATGGGTGAACACCCTGCCCGTGAAATTGTTCAATTTGATCTTAATGGAAGCAACAAAACAGTGCTGTTTACGGGCCCACAACAATTAAGTCGACCAGAGCGACATAGTAATGGGGTAGATTATGTGTTTACCGCATTTAAATATGACTTAAATGTTGATGAATATAATATTGCTGACAATAAAGCGTTATCGATTTTAAACGATACCTTTGATGAACGACTGGCTGTGTTATCACCCAACTCCCAGCAAATCGCATACATCAATTTAACCTCAGGCAATGAAGAACTGTGGCTATATAACCGAGAAACCCGTAAAAAGAAGAAAATCACCCAGTACAGTGATGGTCGCCATTATATTGATTTAACTTGGTCACCTGGAGCAAGTAAAGTTGCAGGGCTTACATTAAACGCCATTCATATTATTGATATAGCAACAGGGGTAACACAGACACTGGCGTTGCCTGAAAAAGAGTTTCGCGGCGTGACCTTTAAATCAGCCAATAAAGTCGCTTTTAGTATGAAAATTGGCGCAAACTGGCAAGTGGTTGAATTTAACTTAACTGACAATTCAATGGAGCGCCTTGATCCAAAATGGCAGAGTGTTCAATACGATAAATTTGAGCATAATTGGCTTTGGGTAGATCAAGCTGGAAACTGGTATATTGGCCAAAATAAAACCCCTTTGACCCTACCTAATCAACCCCAGAGCGCTTTTTATGGTAGGCAATTTGCTGTTAAAAAAAATGGCAAACGCGTTGCGTTTTTTGATTGGCATCAGAGTAGCCTTAATATTTATAATATCGATTCTCTCAAGCGAGTATTCCAATTAAATAGCCAGCTAGGTCATTTTTCACTGCGTGGCGATCTATTACTTATCAATAAACCATCATCAGAATCCAATGATAGCGACATTTACCAAACATTTAGCGTATCTACAGAATGAAAAAATGGTCGTGAGTGAAAATTGAAAACCTGCTGGTTGATGCTTGAAAAAATCAGCAGTAATTAACACCGCCTAACAAATAGAGCCTCTCATCCTTAAAAAGAGTTACCTACCCTAAACATAAAAACACCCAAACTAATTCAAATTAGAGTGGGTGTCTTTGTAATTTTTGTAATTTTTCTTTTGTAATTTTCTTATTACTAAAAACTGTATTAGTTGATATTTTCTTGCATGAAATCCTTAATCTTGTTTGCAATGAAGTCACCATCTTCTTCGAGCGCAAAGTGTCCTGTGTCGAGAATATGAAACTCAAGATTCTTTAGGTCTCGTTTATAAGGGTGAGCACCTTCTTCAGGGAAGATATAGTCACCTTTACCCCAAACAAGCAATGTTGGTGGCTGATGTTCTCTAAAGTAAGCTTGCCACTGCGGGTATAAAGGAACGTTGGTACTGTACGAGTGGAATAATTCAAGTTGGATATCTTTGTTACCCGGTCTATCAAGCTTTGCTTGGTCTACAATCCAGTTATCTGGGCTGATCAAGGCTTTATTACGCGCGCCATTTGTATATTGCCACTCGGTTGCTTCAATTGTTAGTAAGTTATCTCGGAGTACTTGTGCATTTTCAGGCGTTTTATCTTTCCAGTAAGCTTTTATTGGTTGCCAGAACTCGCGCAGTCCTTCGTCATAGGCATTTCCGTTTTGAATCACTAAACCGCTGACACGTTCAGGGTGAGCTGAAGCAATGCGAAAACCAATTGGTGCACCATAATCCATCACATAAAGTGTGTATTTCTCAAGTCCTTTTTTTTGTAAAAATTGATCCGTAATACGCGCTAAGTTTTCAAAGCTGTACTCAAACTCTTTAAGTGATGGCATTGAGCTATTACCAAAACCAGGATAGTCCGGCGCAATAACATGATAGTTTTTTGCAAGTTCAGGGATGAGGTTACGGTACATGTGAGACGATGTTGGAAACCCATGTAATAACACAATTGTTGGTGCAGAGGTGTTCCCAGCTTCGCGATAAAAGATTTGTTGAGACTCTACTTCTAAGTACTTATGCTGTGTTTTTGCCAGCACCTCACCTTGTATACCAAAAGCAAGTGTTATTGCAGCGCAAAGCGAGCTAGCTTGTTTGATAAGTGCATTTTTAGTTGTCGGGTTTAAACTCATTTTAGTTTCCTTAATTCATCTATTTGCCAAATCAATACCAACAAAGTTGGTGTTATCTATTACTTTCGAATGCCGTATGTTTCGAATGAGTGTATTTTCTAGATAATCGCTTTATTGATAAACAGGGACAATATAGAATCACTGTCAACAAAACATTGACAATAAGAGAATATGGACACGTTAGAAGGCATGAAAACCGTTATTGCGGTGATTGAAACGGGCTCATTTACAGCGGCAAGTGAACGTTTGTCTATGTCAAAAGCATTAGTGAGTAAGTATGTTGGGCAAGTAGAAAAACAGTTAAATATTCGATTATTTAATCGCACAACCCGCAAGTTAACAATTACGGATGCAGGTAAGGCCTATTATCAGCATGCCTTAAATTTAATCGAACAGTATGAGGCACTGGTTGATACAGTGACTGAATCACAATCTTCACCTTCAGGTAAATTGCGTATTAGCGCACCTATTGCGTTTGGTGAAATTGTGTTGGCTCCAATGTTGCCTAAATTTTTACGTTTATACCCTCGCTTAGAAGTAGAATTACATTTAAGCAATCGACCTGTAGATATGATTGAAGAGGGAGTTGATGTGCGCTTACGAATTGGGGATGTCAGTGATTCTAATTTAATAGCTAGGGAAATTGGCCGATTTGAATTGATGCTTGTTGCTTCGCCTAGTTATCTCGCTGAAAAAGGGACTCCAAAAGACTACTTAGATTTATCAACACATGATTGCATCATTGATAGTAACTATAGAATTGCTCAAAACTGGCCGATAAAAACAGAAGATGGGCAGCAGTACACTATTACCGTAAAAAAAGCGGTGGCAGCAAATAGCCCAAGCGCTGTGACGGCATTGGCAATTGCTGGCGCAGGTATCGCGTTGACTCCCTCATTTATTGCCAAAAAAGCAATTTCTGATGGTAAGCTTCAACGTGTTTTACCCAATTATTATATTGATGAATTTACACTTACAGCGCTTTACCCACATAGAAACTATCTGGCCAAAAAAGTGCGCTGTTTCTTAGATTTTATCCTTGTTGAATATCAAAACACAGACCTTAGATAAATACAAAGTAAAAGGGATCGCTCACTAGTTTGTTGACCCCAATGATTGATAAAAGTTATCAAAGACACCCACCTTAAAAGTTATCAAAGACACCCACCTTAATTTTGATTACTCGGTTAACCGAGCAAATAGAAACACTTCAACAAATGACGCTTCGATTTCATTGTCAAAATTGAAGATTCGACGCGGTTTGATATTAATAAATGCGGATTTTAAAATGAGTTATCAAAGACACCCATCTTAATTTTGATTACTCGGTTAACCGAGCAAATAGAAACACTCCAATAAATGTCGCTTCGATTTCATTGTCAAAATTGAAGATTCGACGCGGTTTGATATTAATAAATAGGGATTTTATGTAGAAATCTTAATAACAGGCAATGCCATACTAAACGTCACTGCCTGTAAGGGAGGTGCCACTCTTGAGTGGTAAGATAATTAAGCAAGTAATTTATGCGCATTCGCCAAATTAGGTCGTCGTTTCTTTTCTAGGTGCTCGCAGTAATCAATTAAATGTTCTGGTTTGCCGACTGCACCATGAAACGCTTTGGTAAATTGCGTAGTGAGCTTTAGCCAATTTTCAGGTGTTATTGATAAACGGGTTAATAACTGAGGTGTGTCGCTTGGGATTGCACCGCGTTTATCCTCTCGAAGAATACGCCCCGTTAGCTCAACAAGTTCTAAGTAACTTTTTAGTTCAAACGGCAATCCCTTTGGCATGTGCTTTCTGGGGTTGCCGATAAACTTCATCAGTGGTTTTGGTTGTTTACCTGATAACGCTGATTTTATTCTTTGTTGAATGCTGGTGTATTCTGAACCCTCTGGTGTATTTGCAATCTTTGCACGTATTGGGTTTAGGTCAACGTATGCCATACAGGCTGCAAGTGCGGCTTCATCTAGTAATGCTTGGGATTTGAAGCGACCTTCCCACAAACTTTTAGGGAAAAAGTTTGAATGCCGCTAGGCAGCCCGAAGGGTGAGCGCCATGGATGGCAGCGAATACAATCTACCAGTGCAGTTATCTTCAAAATTAGCTTTACGCGCAATATCTTCATTGAGTACGCGCATAAACCAGCTAATATCCATTAGCCGATTGCGGAAAACGTGAGTCATTTCATCAAGTGTAAATTGCTCAGATGGGTTTAGCCGCTCACCAGATAGGTATTTTTGCGTAAGCAAATTACCCTTAAACAATTTATGCCAACGAATAATGATGGCTTTTTGCTTTAACCGCTTTGCTTTTTTCTCATCAACACACAATACAATATGAGTGTGATTGCTCATTACTGCATAAGCACAAACATCAATACAAAACACCTTGGTCAATTCAAGTAATTTATCTTCAACCCAAGCTCTTCTGTGCTCAAACGATTGCCCTGTCACTTTATCTTCGCCACATAAAAAGGCACGCCTTACGCAACGCGAAATACAATGATAGAAAGGTGTATCAACCAGACTGATTTGTTGTTTTCTTGGAACCGCCATGACTTCTCATCCTTAAGAAGTGTTACTTACCCTAAACATAGAAAAACACCCAAACTAAATCAAATTAGAGTGGGTGTCTTTGTAATTTCATTCTCTTGAGGGTAAGATAATTAAGCAAGTAATTTTATAGCATTGGCCACATTAGGTCGTCGTTTCTTTTCTAAGTGCTCGCAGTAGTCAATTAAATGTTCTGGTTTGCCGACTGCACCATGAAACGCTTTGGTAAATTGAGTAGTGAGCTTTAGCCAATTCTCAGGGGTGATTGATAAACGGGTTAATAACTGAGGTGTGTTGCTTGGAATTACACCGCGTTTATCCTCTCGAAGAATACGCCCTGTTAGCTCAACAAGTTCTAAGTAACTTTTTAGTTCAAACGGCAATCCCTTTGGCATGTGCTTTCTTGGGTTGCCAATAAATTTCATAAGTGTTTTTGGTTGTTTACCTGTTAACGCTGCTTTTATTCTTTGTTGAATGCTTGTGTATTCTGAGCCCTCTGGTGTGTTTGCAATCTTTGCTCGTATTGGATTTAGGTCAACGTATGCCATACAGGCTGCAAGTGCTGCTTCATCGAGTAAGGCTTGTGATTTAAAGCGCCCTTCCCAAAACCTACCAGTGCAGTTATCTTCAAAATTAGCTTTTCGCGCAATATCTTCATTCAGTACTCGCATAAACCAGCTAATATCCATTAGCCGATTGCGGAAAACTTGGGTCATTTCATCGAGTGTAAATTGCTCAGATTGGTTTAGCTGCTCACCAGATAGGTATTTTTGCGAAAGCAAATTACCCTTAAACAATTTATGCCAACGAATAATGATGGCTTTTTGCTTTAATCGCTTTGCTTTTTTCTCATCGACACACAATACAATGTGAGTGTGATTGCTCATTACGGCATAAGCACAAACATCAATACAAAACACCTTGGTCAACTCAAGTAGCTTACCTTCAACCCAAGCCCGTCGATGCTCAAACGACTGCCCAGTGACTTTATCTTCGCCACACAAAAAGGCACGCCTTACGCAACGTGAAATACAATGATAGAAAGGAGTATCAACCAGACTAATTTGTTGTTTTCTTGGAACCGCCATGACTTCTCATCCTTAAGAAGTGGTACTTAGCCTAAACATAGAAAAACACCCAAACTAAATCAAATTAGAGTGGGTGTCTTTGTAATTTCTTTGGTGATGAAGACAGTTCAGGTGAAAGGCTAAAGCTTTCAGAGCAGCAAGTAGAACAGATTCAACTATTATTTACTAAATTACATCAACTTGAAAAAGAAACTTATAATTGGGACGAAATTTCATGTGAGTTATACAGCGACGGCACATACAAATTTGAACGAAAATTCTTTAACTTTAACCGCTACTTAACATCTTTCCCAAAAGGTTGCATTAAACCCATCTACTACAACGTAGGCTGGCTACCATTGATAAAAGATCACGGTGGTAATTTTATTGGCATCGATTTAGACCCAGACGAAAAAGGCACCGCAGGACAGGTCATTGTTTACGGTAGAGATGATACTGATATGTTTGTTGTTGCAAACTCTTGGACTGAGTTTCTAGATTTTAATATTGCACTAATTAAAGCCAAGCCGAATGAATTGCTGTATGACGGGCATCTTCATGATTTATATAGAGAGATGATTGTTCCATCTAACTAAATAGCAGCAAATGAGAAACATCCAATGTAGCTGCTTATGGGGTCAGTAGCTGGCTACATTAGCTAATTAAAATCATAAAAACACCCAAACTAAAACAAATTAGAGTGGGTGTCTGTGTTATATTTCTTGTTATTTCTGATGGTGCCACACATAGAGAGAGTGGGTGTCTTTGTTATTGTTTGTTATTGGATTCATGGTTAATTTTCAGAAGTACATCTTTGTACTATCTGATAACAAATCTGTGAAACTTCTTCGCTTGTTAGAGAAGAACTTTGCATTGAAGTTAAAGCACTTGGTAATTGTTTATGATTCACAATTGGAAAAGGTGGTTTAGACTTTAGCTCCACCCACCATCCTGGAAAAGTCAGTACTGGGGTAGTGTTTAGATGTTTGATACCTGTAGACTTAACTAACCAATCGTTGACCCACTTTGCTTGACGTTCCGCTTGTTCAATTGGTTTATTTTCAACCCATGATGGAAAATGTAATATTCCTTTTTGGAAAACCAATTTATAGTCTTTCTGGCCATTATTACTATCAGAGGTTCTTTTGTGTCTACCTTTAGTTTCAATAGCAAAAATACCCTGCGTACCAACTGCAAGATGATCAATATTAAAATTATCTGCTTGCACGTCATGAAATATTTGAAAACCTTTGGCTTGAAGCTTTACAAGTTCACCAGCAACAGCCAATTCCGCATCTCTTCCCAGCTTTAGTAGAATTAATTTTTTAACATGTTTATGGGCTTTGAACACTGCGTAAATTAAAGAAATAAAAATCCCAAACCCAGCTCCAAGCGCCAATGGAGAACTAAAATTGGCGTGTTTCACGCCCAATATAATAAATGGAAGTGATACGATCGCTGAAGTGACACCTGCAAGACCAAGAATTTCGGCACCTGTATCAGCAATTTCTTGATTTAATTTCTGAGCGGGTAAACGAGTCAGGCTTGAGCGTTTTAAGGGTAATCGATTGCGCTTTTGGTGAAAATACAAGGTACAAAAAAGCACGCCTAAAATGATATAAATTCCACCGGCAGCTACCAGAACTGCAATACCATTAGTTTCCCAATCTGACATAAGTCCATTTATCATATAATTTTATATGGGTAGAGTTTAATTCAGAAGCCAATTCAGAATCAATTGATAGAACGATTATGTAAATGGAATCAAGGACTCAGCCCCGATTGGTTTTGTTATAAATCTAACCAAACCGTTTTATTGGCAGTGCACAAAAGAATACCGAGAGTACCGAGCGAGAGGAGTACCGAGGACACCCACTTTAATTTTCCACCAGAGTACGAGTACCGAGAGGGGACACCCACTTTAATTTTCTAATTGCTCGGTTGACCGAGTAATTAGAACCACTCCAACAAATGGCACTGTGATTTCACCATCTGAAATTGAAAGATTGAAGCCGTTTTATATCAATAGTAAATAGTTTTATGTATTAATCTTATCGGGAGGTAATATTTCCCCATAGACCTTTACCTTTTTTGGCGGGCATTTTTATTTACGATATTGGTTGGATTTAGCGATTAATTAAGCAAGTAATTTGTGCGCATTCGCCAAATTAGGTCGTCGCTTCTTTTCTAGGTGCTCGCAGTAATCAAGTAAATGTTCTGGTTTGCCGACTGCACCATGAAACGCTTTGGTAAATTGAGTAGTGAGCTTTAGCCAATTTTCAGGGGTGATTGATAAACGGGTTAATAACTGAGGTGTGTCGCTTGGGATTGCACCGCGTTTATCCTCTCTAAGAATACGTCCCGTTAGCTCAACAAGTTCTAAGTAACTTTTTAGTTCAAACGGCAATCCCTTTGGCATGTGCTTTCTTGGGTTGCCAATAAATTTCATAAGTGGTTTTGGTTGTTTACCTGTTAACGCTGATTTTATTCTTTGTTGAATGCTAGTGTATTCTGAACCCTCAGGTGTGTTTGCAATCCTTGCTCGTATTGGATTTAAGTCAACGTATGCCATACAGGCTGCAAGTGCTGCTTCATCCAGTAATGCTTGGGATTTAAAGCGGCCTTCCCAGAAGCGGCCAGTACAGTTATCTTCAAAATTAGCTTTACGCGCAATATCTTCATTGAGCACTCGCATAAACCAGCTAATATCCATTAGCCGATTGCGGAAAACGTGAGTCATTTCATCAAGTGTAAATTGCTCAGATGGGTTTAGCCGCTCACCAGATAGGTATTTTTGCGTAAGCAAATTACCCTTAAACAATTTATGCCAACGAATAATGATGGCTTTTTGCTTTAACCGCTTTGCTTTTTTCTCATCAACACACAATACAATATGAGTGTGATTGCTCATTACTGCATAAGCACAAACATCAATACAAAACACCTTGGTCAATTCAAGTAATTTATCTTCAACCCAAGCTCTTCTGTGCTCAAACGATTGCCCTGTCACTTTATCTTCGCCACATAAAAAGGCACGCCTTACGCAACGCGAAATACAATGATAGAAAGGTGTATCAACCAGACTGATTTGTTGTTTTCTTGGAACCGCCATGACTTCTCATCCTTAAGAAGTGTTACTTACCCTAAACATAGAAAAACACCCAAACTAAATCAAATTAGAGTGGGTGTCTTTGTAATTTTTGTTTCAGCGCTAGCAAATGGCATTTATTTAGGCGCAGCCTATAACAACCAAAAACTTTCTCCAAATGAAGCTGATGCCGGTTCTTTCAGCGTTAAAACTGTTGACCTAGTTGCTGGTTATCAAGTAAACCAATACTTCACTGTAGAAGCTAGCTTTGTTGTTTCTTCAAACGATGATTTGTTTGAAGAAGAAGATACATACTATTTCACCCAAGAGTATGTAGACATCGACAGCCAATGGTCACTTAAAGCCAAAGGCACTTACCCTATAAGCGATTCATTTAGCGTATTTGCTTATGCTTCGTATCTAGACACAGAAATTAAAGGTGAATTTGTAGAGTTCCTGTTAGACGAAAATGGTGCAACTACGGGCGTATCGTCTCGAGGTACGTTTGCATTTTCAGATTCTGGTGCGGGTTTTGGTTTAGGTGCACAATATAACTTTAATGAAAACTGGGCAGTTTATGCAGATTACAGCTTACACCCTGATTTCGAAATCAAAGTTGGAGAAAGCAGCGCTAAAATTGATCACGATTCATTTTCATTCGGCGTGACTTACAAGTTCTAATCTTTAAAAAGAGCGGATCACCCGCTCTTTTTATATTGCTTCAATATCTTTGCTATTAGCTGTTTGTGCATTTTCGATGATTTTTATGGGCTATCTATGCTATAGCTCAAGCTCTAATCAGATGGCCAAATTTGTTGAACACTATAGTTCTCATCCTTAAGAAGTATTACTTACCCTAAACATACAAAACACCCAAACTAAATCAAATTAGAGTGGGTGTCTTTGTTATTTCTTATTTCTTATTTCTTGCCAAAGAACTTAGTTTGGGCACATCAATTTACCAAAGAGGCCAATCACGGTAACAACCCCTACAAGTCTATTCCCACACCAGTAGCCGAATATTCAGCGTTTAAACAACAGCCTTAACAGCTAGGTGTTTCTATTAAAGTGGGTGATGAGACAAGTCAAAAGCATCAGCCATTTATTCTAGCTAATCACACATGAATGGAATCAGAATTCAAAATCAACGACTCTGCCCCATTGATTATAAACTTTATAACTCTGGCAAATTATTTTCATAGGGTTTACCAGTAAACTCTGCCATATTTTTGCACACATTTAACGCTATACCTCGTTCTTTAGGGTTTGCCACCGCAACATGAGTGCCATCGTTTAAAACCATATAAACACGGTACGTCTGAGTTGATGCTTGAGCAGTCATCGCTCTAAAGCCCTTTATGTCTGTGAGGCGATAAACACGGTCGAAAATGGTGTATAGATTACTCGCCTTAAGCTGAATTGTTTGTGAGCTTAAATTTATACGACAAATATAGCCGCCAAACACACCAATCCAGCCCAGCCAACAAAAAAAACCTGACACCCAAATCGGTAATGACCTGGCAGAACCAGAACCTAACACACTTGCAATACCAACAAGTAAAAACACTAAGCTCAGCAATCTTAACAATAACTTAGCAATACCAGTAACACGATAAACCGCTTCATCATTAGATAGTTTCTGAAAGTACATCAAAACACTCCGTACTTAACCAATGCTCCGAGCACGGTAAACAAGAAAAAGGGCAGTGAAAACTTAATGATTGATTTACTATCCCATATTTCAATATACACATCGCGTTTATTACTGAGTGTTTCAGTTTGGCCAAGTGGCGTAATGTCAGCGGCCTTTATATTATCAAAGCAAAGTGGGGTTTTGTTCGGCCAATTTGAGATGTTTTCTGTTACAGGTAACTTATAGTGCGCAGACAAAAACGCCAATAAAGCGTAAGCATCTTGGTAGTCATCTAACACATATTTTTGTTCTGCCAACATTATTTGATAAGGGCCTTTCGTTCCAAGGCTGGTTAATTCGCATGTCAGCGCATTAAAAGGTGCTATCGCACTTCGTTTTTGAAAAAAATGCCAAAGGGATGTTGATAAATAAACTTGTTGGGTAGTGCTATCAAACTCCAATAATCGTTTTCGACTGAATAGCAACAATGAAATGCTACAAAAGAATATAGCCGAAATGATAAAAGCGATTACGCTTGTTTGATTCAATGCAATTGCCATCACCACACTCGTAATACCGGGTACAAGCGCAAGCAAAGCAAATAATTTCGAGGACATTTGACTTCTTGATGGCAAGGTAACATTGCCATTTGCCGTTATTTTTAGCAAGCGTCTAACCAATTTGGGCAGAGTTTGATAGTCCATTATTTCAACCTTTAAAATTGAGACGGAAGACCCTGATACTTGTCTCAAAGATAAACAGAGCCAGCTTAATACCAGCAAAGATTATCATAAACAGTGCGTTAACTGGTTAAAAAATTGCTAAGCACAATTAACCTACTTTACACAAAGTAGGTTAAGTAATTAACTAACGCGATAAAATATTATGCTGAAATCAGGTTACTTAACCTCTCACCATACAAGCGAGCGAGAAGCGTCGCCAACGCGAGTTTATTAGGAATGTAATAACAAAGATCAGACGCTACAGGCAAAGCTCTAAGCTCAAACAAATCTCCACGCGCCACATCAGATTGGAGTGGGTGTCTTTGTTATTTCTTATTTCTTGTTGATACATACATTTTATTTGGGTTCTTCGGCCTCTAAATAACTAAACCATGTATCCAGATTGTTTTTTATAAGCATTAAGGAATGAGTCAATAAACTAGTGGCTAATATACAAAAATACAAGCATAAGACAGTAGTAAATGTATGTTCAAATAAACCTAATGTTAGCTGTAAAACTGCCGCAAAAATGGAAACAATGATTGAATAAAAAAGGTAATCACTCAGTTCTTTTAATGGTCCGTAAACTGTAATTTCTGTCTTACGTTTCTTAGCTAACACAACACCTTTTCTATATTCTTTGTTGTCATAGACTTTTTCTTTCATAGTTACGACGATAAAAGTCTTCAAGGATAATAAAAAACCACCAAGGGCTAAAAAGCCAGCAAACAAATGTCCTCTTAAATGCTCCGCATAAAACTTATTAAACTCTTTTATATCGCTACAATAAAAATCTATGAAACCTTTTCCATTACAAACTAAGTTAACAAATAGTAAGTAAATTAATACTGTAAAAATAAAAGAGAAAATAACATTTCTAAGTAATATTAAATTCATTGCTCAACACATGTTCTAAAAATGTGCGCATATTCATCGCTTTCATATGTATTTATCATCTCTTGGATAAATGAATGAGTTTCAAAACTAGATACTTTTAAACCGTCAAGCTTAGAAGCTACTTCGTCGTATTCCTCTAAGTGAAAACAATCAGGTATATCAAATAATCTTATAGCTTCTGTTTCACCTTCATATGTAAGAGCTACAACACGCCCCTTATTAATACTTTTATCTAGAACGAAGTTCTTTATACCCTTTGCAACCTCTTTAAGTGGATTTGATTTTACAAAGGTAATTTTCTCCCTTTTGTGTTTTACATATTTTGAAAGTGGTGTTGCTCTTTTTACGTCGTCTTCAAGATAAGAGTACTCAAACTCAAACGACTTGATTTCAGCATATTCTTTTAAAATTTCTTCTAACTTCTCTTTACGTACTAGAGGAGTGAAACTTAATGTTGCTTTATACCTCAAATTTATATTTTTTTTCTCAGATTTCTTTAACTCTCTCGATTTTGCCAATTCTAATGTATCTATTTCTGATTCAATTTTTACTCTACGTAATCTATTAAAGTAGCTTTTCAAATAACTACCAAATACATTCATTGAACATGAGTTGTGATAGTGTTGATATAAACCTAAACCATTTGATTTATTGATTATAAAGAAATTAAAGTCTAGAAACTTGTCCTTGCCTGTTAAATTATCTACTTGAATTGTAAAGCCTTCCGAGTTAGGTGCAGCTTTACAAAACTTTTTCTGATTCTTAACAGTAACAACTAAACCAACGTAGTATTTTTTGCATGTGCTTTCGTTAGCATATAAGTGTCGAACATTACTTTTTGATTCATCTACAACACCTTCTGGAGTAGATAAAAATTCAAACAAATCCCGAATACTAATGTCTCGCTGTTCTGTCGAACTTATTTTAAAACCTAAATACTTTACTTCCATTTCAACTTCCTATCTGAGCACTAAAATTAAACTAATTCTGAACACTTTTTACCTGAAACATAAGATACTGACTTTGCTCCTTTGTCCAACTTTCGACACGAAATGCAGTAGCTTTGATAACCTTCCGGATTCCTTTTTGTAATTCTCGCCGAAGTTTTTCCAAATGACTCAGGATATTTATGAAATACGTGCTCATTAGCTGATGTTGCTGAGCAATTTGGACATGATTTATATTTTTTATTTGAGTTACGATCTCTCCTTCTTATCATTCCATTAGAAAGAGCAGCGTTGCAGCAAGTACATAGCATTTTAGAATCCTTTTAAAATAAAGTTATAAAGCGATACCTTAAGTTGACCCGTTAGATTATTTATAGTCAGGTTCATTTTTTCAATTAAAGTATCTTTAATCCCTCTTTGATGCCCTAGGCGGAATGATTAAATCTTCACTAATCAGTTGATCATATAGTTTTTTTGCTCTATCGATAGCTACGGACTCATCAGCATAATTCTCTGGATTTGAATGCATGGCAGAATAAATTCGAGCTGATGTTTCAATGATAAAGTTTTGCTCTTGTTCTAAAGTAAATTCCAAAATTTTTTTCCTATACAAACATTATTTAATTTACTCTACCCCAATTCCCCCCATAAAAAAAGCAGCCATTAGGCTGCTTTTTATTACATTCTATAACTAAATCAGTTAATTACGCATCATCACGATACGTATCAACCGCAGGGCAAGAACAGATCAAGTTACGGTCACCGAACACGTCATCGATACGTGTTACTGTTGGCCAGAACTTGTCTTTTGCTACCGCTGGTACTGGGAATGCTGCGTAGAAGCGGTCGTATGCACGCTCCCACTCGTTACCTAGTACGTCAGCTTGCGTGTGCGGTGCAAATACTAATGGGTTGTTTTCTACTGTCCACTCGCCTGATTCAACTTTTGCAATTTCCTTACGGATTGAGATCATTGCTTCGATGAAACGATCAATCTCTACTTTGCTTTCTGATTCAGTTGGCTCAATCATTAGCGTGCCCGCTACTGGGAACGACATTGTTGGTGCGTGGAAACCGTAGTCCATTAAGCGTTTTGCTACGTCCATTTCAGAAATGCCTGAGCTTTCTTTAAGTGGGCGTAAGTCAACAATACACTCGTGCGCAACGCGGTTGTTTTGGCCGCGGTATAAAATTGGGTAGTGCTCGCTTAACTTTTCAGTTAGGTAGTTTGCATTCACAATCGCTGTTTCAGTTGCTTGCTTAAGGCCTTCAGAACCCATCATTGCAATGTATGCCCATGAAATAGGTAGAATTGCAGCTGAGCCGTAAGGTGCTGCTGATACTGCGCCGTTACCTTCAGTTGTACCCGGTACGTTAATAACGCTGTGGTTAGGCATAAATGGTGCAAGGTGCGATTTAACACCGATTGGACCAACACCTGGGCCACCGCCACCGTGTGGAATACAGAATGTTTTGTGAAGGTTAAGGTGCGACACGTCAGAACCGATAAAGCCTGGGCTAGTTACGCCAACCTGTGCGTTCATGTTCGCGCCGTCCATGTAAACTTGGCCGCCGTGCTGGTGAACGATGTCACAAATTTCCATGATTGTATCTTCAAATACACCGTGTGTAGACGGGTAAGTGATCATAATACAAGATAGGTTTTCGCTAACTTCTTCTGCTTTTGCTTTAAGGTCAGCAACGTCAACGTTACCTTGCTTATCACACTCAACAACCACAACTTTCATGCTTGCCATTTGTGCAGATGCAGGGTTAGTACCGTGTGCAGAGCTTGGGATTAAGCATACATTACGGTGACCTTCGCCACGTGACTCGTGGTATTTACGAATTGCGATAAGACCTGCGTATTCACCTTGTGCACCTGAGTTAGGCTGAAGTGATACTGCATCGTAACCTGTAATGTTTACTAACCAATCGTGTAACTCGTTAATCATTACTTGGTAACCTTCTGCTTGGTCTAGCGGGCAGAATGGGTGAAGGTTTGCAAACTCAGGCCAAGTGATTGGGATCATCTCAGCTGTCGCGTTTAGTTTCATAGTACATGAACCAAGCGAGATCATTGAGTGGTTAAGCGCTAAGTCTTTGTTCTCTAGGCGCTTGATATAACGCAGCATTTCAGTTTCGCTGTGGTAGCTGTTGAAATTAGGGTGCGTTAAGAATTCATCGTCACGTACTAGGCTTGCTGGAATACCCGTGATGTTGTCAGCAGTTACTTGTGCATCAAGTGCTGCAACGTCAAGGCCGTGGCCGGCGCCAAGGATGATGTCGAATAATTCAGCTACGTCTTCACGTGTTGTTGTTTCGTTCACAGAAACCGAGAACTCACCTGCGTGGTTAGTTGCAAAGTTAACTTCTGCTGCAAGTGCACGTGCAACAACTTCATCTTTATTGCTGGTTACTGTGATGGTGTCAAACCATGTGTCGTGCTTAAGCGTAACGCCTTTTGCTTTTAAGCCTGTTGCTAAAATGCTTGTGAAACGGTTAATGCGTGATGCGATTGTGCGTAGGCCTTCTGCACCGTGGTAAACCGCGTAAAACGCAGCCATGTTTGCAAGTAACACCTGCGCTGTACAAATGTTTGAGTTCGCTTTTTCACGGCGGATGTGCTGCTCACGCGTTTGCATCGCCATACGTAGTGCGTCGTTACCTAAACGGTCTTTAGAAACACCAATAATACGGCCAGGAAGTGAACGCTTGTATGCATCGCGTGTTGCGAAGAATGCCGCGTGAGGACCACCGTAACCCATTGGTACACCAAAGCGCTGTGCAGAACCTAATACTACGTCTGCGCCTAGTTTACCTGGTGCTTTAAGCAGTACTAATGACATGATGTCTGCTGCCACACAGGCAATTGCTTTTTTGCTTTGTACTTCAGCGATTAGGTCTTGTACGTCTACTACTTCACCTGTAGTGCTTGGGTATTGGAAAAGTGCACCGAAGATTTCGTGGTTTACTGCATCTGCTGCAGGGCCTACAACTACTTCAAAACCAAACTGCTCTGCACGTGTTGCTACAACGTCGATTGTTTGTGCATGTACGTCTTCAGCAATAAAGAAAAGGTTTGCTTTTTTCGCTTTAGATACGCGCTTTGCAAGTGCCATTGCTTCTGCAGCAGCAGTTGCTTCGTCAAGTAGTGACGCAGACGCAAGGTCAAGACCTGTTAAATCCATAGAAAGCGTTTGGAAGTTAAGCAGTGATTCTAAACGACCTTGTGCGATTTCTGGCTGGTATGGCGTGTACGCTGTGTACCAACCTGGGTTTTCTAACACGTTACGTAAAATTACGTTAGGTGTGTGCGTTGGGTGGTAGCCCTGACCAATGTAAGATTTGAAAATCTTATTTTTGCTCGCTACTGATTTTAAGTAGCTAAGTGTTTCAACTTCAGTGCGGCTTTCACCAATGCTAAGACCTTGCTCTAAACGAATACTTGCAGGCACGGTTTCGTTCATAAGCTCTTCAACACTTGATACGCCCAGCTCAGCTAACATTGCTGACATCTGGTTTGCGTCCGGACCGATATGGCGGCGGATAAAATCTTGCTTTTGCTCAAGTTGTTCAAGCGATTTTACGTTTGACATGTGTCTAACTTCCTATGGCATTTACATACACGACTAGCTAACAATACTGTGTGCTCAGTACGGTTAGGCAACCGCTCAAACAAACCTTTATAAACGGTATGAATGATTGGTTTTACTAATCAAAAATTTAATAAATATTTAAAATTTTTATCTTTAAATAAAAGATTTAAATATTTACTGAGTGTAAAAACATGAAAAGCTCCAAAATTGGAGCTTTTCATTCTACAAAAATCAATACGAAGAATTAGTCTTCATCGATCGAATTTTCGTAACCTTCTGCGTCTAGTAGGTTATCAAGTTCTGACTCGTCAGAAGCTTTGATTTTGAATAACCAACCGTCGCCGTAAGGGTCAGAGTTAACTGTCTCTGGAGAATCTTCAAGTTCTTCGTTGATTTCAACGATAGTACCTGAGATTGGTGCATAAATATCAGACGCTGCTTTTACAGATTCTGCTACTGCACAGTCTTCACCTGCATCTACTTCGTCGTCTACGTCTGGTAGGTCAACGAAAACCATATCACCTAATAGCTCTTGTGCGTGCTCAGAGATACCTACTGAGTAAACACCGTTACCTTCAGCGCGAACCCACTCGTGTGAAGATGCATATTTTAAATCGGCAGGGATATTGCTCATTCTTATAAATCCTTCGGTTGTTAAAAGGGGTATTACGACACCCCATATCGATTTAGATTACTGATTTACCATTACGTACAAAGCACGGCTTAACAACTTTAACGTCTACCAGCTTTTTACGCATTTCAACTTGTGCAGTTTCGCCAGTTGAACGTGGAACACGCGCAAGTGCAATACTGTGACCAAGTGTTGGTGAGAAGGTACCCGATGTAATTACACCTTCACCGCCTTCCACTATAACTTTAAGGCCAGCACGCAGTACACCTTTTTCTTCAAGTACTAAACCTACTAATTTGTCAGTACTTTGTTCTTCGCGCTGCTTAGCAACCACGTCACGACCGATAAAGTCACGATCTGCTGGTTCCCAAGCTAGTGTCCATGCCATGTTAGCTGCAAGTGGTGATACCGTTTCGTCCATATCTAGGCCGTAAAGGTTCATACCTGCTTCTAAACGTAGCGTGTCACGTGCACCAAGACCTGCTGGGCGAACACCTGCGTCTAAAAGTGCTTGCCATAGCGCCTCTGCACCGTCGTTATGAACTACGATTTCATAACCTTCTTCACCAGTATAGCCAGTTGTTGCGATAAATAAATCACCCGCTTGTACGCCAAAGAATGGTTTCATACCTTCAACTGCTGCTTGTTGTTCTGCATCAAGTACTTTAGCAGTTTTTTCTTTTGCGTTAGGGCCTTGTACCGCAATCATTGCAAACTCTGGACGCTCTGTAACTTCTACTTTGTAGTCAGCTGCAACCGCACCAATGTGTGCTAAGTCTTTTTCACGCGTTGCTGAGTTAACCACTAGGCGGTACTCAGTCTCAGTGAAGAAATAAATGATTAGGTCGTCAATTACACCGCCTTCGGCGTTAAGCATACCTGTGTATAACGCTTTACCTGCAACTTGTAGTTTTTCTACATCGTTAGCTACTAGTTTACGTAAGAAAGGTTTTGCATCTTCGCCTTTAACGTCAACGATTGTCATGTGTGACACGTCGAACATACCTGCGTCTTGACGAACAGCGTGGTGCTCTTCGATTTGTGAACCATAGTTGATTGGCATTTCCCAGCCGTGGAAATCAACCATTTTTGCACCCGCTTCAAGATGCTTGGCGTGTAATACAGTTTTTGAAGTCATAATATTCCTACACTTTCAAATCTACCCGCACAAGGTGCGGCGTGGCTTCAACAGGACAATTGTCCGGTTGAGGGAATAACATGGGCGGCGATTATACCGAAACAATATGGCTTTCGCACCCAGAAAAGTTATAAGTTTTACGCATTATGTAATTAATTTATTTCAATAATTTTTATTTATTAAATTGATTACAACGCTAAATATAAAATAGCGGTCAATCTAACCGCCATTAAGTTGGTTAAGCCTTTGCTTAAACTAGTAATTCTGCTTGCTCGCTAAAGCCTAGTGCAATAAATCGACTTTGCCATTTAGCGAGTTCGTCGCTTTTTGCGACAAGTTCAAAGCCCTTGTGGCTTTCTAAATGGGTTGCCGTTAAAAACACATTACCCGCTTGGCGCGCGTATCTTTGCTGCTCACCGGTTAAAATAATGCCCGGTGTTAGTGCAAATTCGCTTAATACCGTTTTAAAAGCATTATCACCACGCACTGCTAAAATGCGTAAGTCATTACGGGTGATCACATCAATATCGTGCGACTCTTCCCCTTCACTTAACGCAGCAACCAAAGCTGGCGCAATGTCGTTATCAACAAAAATACGAAACGCTAGTTCGGTAAAGTAGTAAAGCTCAAGCGCAATTTCATGGCCATTTACTTTTGCTATGCAACGAAGCCCCATTCCCGGCACAGTTAAATGACGTACATCACTGGAAATAAGTGTTTGTAAATACGGTAACGCAGCGCTGCCGGTTACATCAATAATGGTGCGATCGTTCATTTGCGCAATTTCGTTTGCGCCCGTGTATGCATTTTGATGGCTACCAAATAAGTGAGGCACTTGTGTTGTCATGCCCAATCTCCAGTGAAAATTAACAAGCAAAATTATGTTAGGCCACCTTGCAACAATCAAATTGTATTTTTTTATAAATTGATAAATAATACTAATCATCAAACAAAAATAAATTTCAAAATCTAATGTTTGGAGTGCTTTATGAAAAATATCCCTACTGATAGCTTGCGCACCTTAATTACTGTTGTTGAGGTTGGCGGTTTTGCCAAAGCGGGTGAATTGCTTGGTTTATCGCAACCTGCTGTAAGTTTGCAGATTAAGCGTTTAGAAGAGTTATTAGGTAACAAGCTGTTTAAAAAACAAGGCCAGCGCCAAGTACTTAACCAGCATGGGGAAATTTTAATGCCACTGGCAAAGCAGTTGCTTCAAGTAAACGACACTATTTTGCAAACCTTTAGCTCTGAGGTATTAGCAGGTAAAGTGCGTTTAGGTATTCCAAGCGAATTTGCAGCAACCGTATTGCCTGCCATTATTGGTGATTTTGTAAGCCTGTACCCTGATGTTGCCTTAGAGGTAAAGTCAGAGCTCAGTAAAAAGCTACGCCACAGCGATAACCGCGAACAATACGATTTAATATTGGCACTTCTCGAAGGCCCTGAGCAGTCTAAATACCCTATTTTTATGGATGATGAGTTAGTTTGGGTAGGTGATGTAAATAACATTAATACCGAAGTAGTTAACCTTATTGCTGCAGAAGAAGGCTGTATTTATCGCCGCCGTGCCATTGAAGCACTGGAAAAAGCAGGATTAAAATGGCGTATTGTGTATACCAATGCCGACCTTGCTGGCATTAGCGCCGCATTAAAAGAAAACCTAGGCATTACGGTACTTGCCAAACACACGGTACCAAACGATTTAAACTGGGCAAAATCCACAAGCCAATTACCAGAACTTGGCGAAGTGGGCATTAGCTTAATAAAACAAAGCGAAGAGTCGCACGCAGTTGATAAACTCGCTGAGTTTATTCAATTACGATTAAAGTAACGGCTAGTTACTTTAATCGAATAAGTACTCACCTTATAAAAAGTAAAAGTAATGCTGATGTACGGCATTACTTTTATATATGCACTTTTAATAACCACTATTAAATAAACACTCTTGCCAACGCAAATGTCACTCGGCTTTACCAAACTTTAAAATAAAACGACTGGTTTTACCTCGAATATCTTTCGCGAATACCGATTGTTCCAAATCATCGTTTGGGTTTTGCAAATAAAAGGCTTCTTCTTTTAAAACAAATCCCAGTGATTGCAGCTGATACTTCACTATATTTGCGTCAATTCGGTGTAAGTTATTTGCTGCTTCATAACCCGAACCCGCCTTAGCATGATGATCAATAATGATCAGCACGCCTTCTGGTTTAAGTAAGTTTTTTATATGGCTAAAGGCTTCTCGATAATCCACAACCTTATCGCGCATAATTTGCCGTTCACCATTGCGATTGCGATGGGTGAAAAATAAGTCGTGATAGTTAATGCCCATAAACGCAATATCAATGCTCGACGAAGGCAGCGGAATATCTTTTATTGCGACTTGGTCAAAGCGCATCATATTTTTTAGCGTTTGCCGCTTAGAGCGAGCCAACATCTCTTTTTTGCCAAAGCGCCAAGTAAGTCTATCGTTATGGGCATAGACTTTACCTTGCTCTCCCACAGCTCGGGCAAAAAGTTCGCTGTACCAACCGCCACCAGCGTAAATATCCAGTATGGTCTGCCCGCTGGCAAGGCCTGCAAAGCGCATTAGTTGGGCTGGCTTTCTATTTGCATCGTGCTGTTTATCAACATCTGAGCGATTAGGCTCTGTTAACAGTGTTTGTAATCGAGAGAGTGAGAGCGGTTCATAAGCAATACATGAAAAGCTCACACAAACCATCATCAGCATAAGGTATTTAACGTGCATCTTTTCTCCTTAAAAGTTTTTGGTTCACTCTCTTTAGGCATTCGAACGGCTTGCTGCTAATGGTGATAATTCAGCATTTGTAGCTTTCGATGAATGTGTACTCGCATAGCCTCTTCCGAGCAAAAAACCAAAAAACGCCCAAAGTGATGCGATACTCGCCCCCACCAGTGAGACTGCAAATAGTCCAAGTCCTAAGCCATCAGTTAACCCCGCGAATAACATGCCACTTACGGCATCGCCGCCGCGATAAACGGCTACATCAATTACAGGTTTTGCTTTAAAGCGTTCATCTACCGTTACTTGAGTAAACAGCATTTCTCTTGCAGGACGGGTAAGTGAGTAGTTACCTGCACGGCGCACAATTTGAATCAGCAAAATCACCATCACGCTTGGCGCAAATGCCAAAATCAATAAACCAGCCATCAACAAAAGTGGCACTAACGCCAAAGACAAGCCTAGCCCTGCCTTTTTAACCAAGCGCCCAGAGACAAAAAATGCCATAACAAAGGTCAGCACATTCACAAACCAATCAATGCTTGCCAATATTTGCGTGCGCTCTGCCCGCGAATACGGCGCCAGTAATTGTTTTTGTTCAAAGTAAATAAATGATCCAATAAATACATAGAGCAAAATAAATGCGGCAATACCTAACAGTTTTGGATTTGAAATAAGTGATTTAAACCCGCTTGCCCAGCCTTGCGCCAATGATGACGTTGTTGCATCAAAACTATGCTGCGTATTGTGTAGTTGCGTATGCTTTAAGTGGTAAATATATAAAGTCAGAGGCACCACCAGCATTAAGGCCGATGCGGCAATTAACATAAGCTGCCCTTCATCTAATACACTGCCAAAAAGTGACGGAATAGACGGGCCAATAATCGCCCCTGCACTTGCGCCAGCTGCGATTATGGGAAACAAACGCGCGCTTTGTTTTTGATTAAAGGTGTCGGACATAAAGCTCCAAAACACCGAAATATGAAATAAGCTAAATGCGCTCACCCACACATAAAAGGCTTTTTCAATCAAAACGGCGGAGGAAAATAGCGGCATTAACAAATAAAACGCGATAAAACTACCTGCGAATAAGCTATAAACGGTTGGCACTATGTACTTAAACTTGAGCTTATCTATCGCAAAGCCATAAGCCGAAACAATCACTAAGCTAATAACAAACTGCATATTCCATAAAAAACTCACCTCGCTATCGCTCCAGTCGCTGGCAAGGGCGTCTCGCACAGGGCGCAGCACAAAATACGCCGCCATTAAAATAAACGCCATAATAAATGCCGCGAGTGTGGCGCTTAACTCGTTCGATTTAACCTGCGACAAGGTGTTTAATAAACCTGAAATACTCAATTTACGTGTTTGGCTGGTCATCATTTAACTCCTTACACGCTACTGATTTGCTTTGTCGATTTCGTGCGACAGCCACGCCAACATCTGTTTTTTATCAAACGTAAACGCATGTGAGGCATTAAGCTCTGCTACTTTTTTGAGCGTGCTTTTAATTGGCATCATGGCCTCTTGCTCGTTGGGTACCACTAGGTAACGCAAATGGGGTGTTTCATCGAATAGGGCTTTCACAACTGCATTGGCTACATCATCCGGTGCTTTAAATTTGCTGCGATCAGGTTGTGTAAAGTTGGCAAATTTTTGGTATTCCGCAGCGTAAAGCGAATTAGTTGTATCACTGCCTTGTTGTTTCTGGCGTTTGTGCAGGTTTTTCATAATATTGGAATTGTAATTTCCAGGTGCAATAACACTGACTTTCACATCAAACTTACGCATTTCTGATGATAGCGCTTCGCTAAATGCTTCGATTGCGTGTTTTGTCATGCTGTAAGGGCCAAACATGGTGCTCGACATCAATCCTGAAATGGAACCGATATTGGCAATGCGCCCTTTATTTTCGATAATTAATGGCGCAAACGCCTTAGTGATTCGATATGGCCCCATTACATTTACGTTATCTTGAAAATGAATATCGCGCTCGGGGATTTCAATTAATGGGCCAAACACGGCAACCCCTGCATTATTAACAAGGCCATGAAGCTTTTTGCCCGATGCTTTAACTGTGTTTACTGCTGCATCGATATCTGACTGGATGGTTACATCCAACCGTATTGCTTGCACATTTGTAAGTTGGTTCAATGCATCGATGTCTTTTTGTTTTCGTGCGCCAGCAAATACAAAGTGCCCTTGGCGTGCTAACGTTTCAGTGATTGTTCGGCCAATGCCTGAACTTGCACCAGTCACCAAAATGGCTTTTTGGTTCTGCACTGTTACTGCCTTTGCATGTGATGCTTCAAGGGCGGCTTGTCTGTCATCAGCAAACGCGATGTGTGTGGTTAAAATTAAAAGGGTGATGAGTAAACGCATAATAATGTCCTGCTGTTAAAAGTAAGACTCAGTGTTATGGGTTTTCTTGCGCGTGGGTATTTACTCGACCAACCACTTACAATCAGCGATTAAATTGGTGATATGGGCGTTTTGATAAAAAAAGATAGAAAAGCTGTTTTCGTCGACAGTAACGATACGCTTGTCTACACACTAGCCCTTCGATTTATTATTGAGATATAGTGAATGCGATAACCCAGTAGATCCAGAGCTGCCAAACTAAGATGTTGAATGAACTAAATAAAGCAAACAATCCCATAACTGCGCTTAACAGCACACATATTTGGCTGTTAGCGTTTTGGATATTGGTGTTTTTACTGAATATGGGGCCGCACTGGGAAAACTACGCATCATTTAAAGAAATAATAGATACCATCGGCAGTATTGTGTTTGCGCAAGCCATTGTTGCATTTGTCACCTTAAAGTTCTTAGTGCCTAAGTTACTTGATAAAGACCAAACGCCCCTTTTTATCGCCGCGTTATTGGGTTTGCTTTTTCTTGGTGCGTACTGGGTGATTACAGTGCGCTATTTTTACATTGAACCGAGTTACCCAGAGACCTATCAAAATTTATGGTATGTTACACAGGATCAAGGTATTCAGTATCGTTTGTTTAGCTTTTGGGCATTTAAATACATTGTCTTTTCAAAAATGCCGCAACTGTTTTTTCCAACGGCGGTGTTAATGGCAAGGCTGTTTTATAAAAAACAAAGCTACATTTTGGAATTAAAAGAGCAAAAAAACTTAGCCGAATTAGCCGCTTTAAAAAACCAGCTAAACCCGCATTTTATTTTTAATACACTGAATAATTTGTATTTACTGGCACTGAAAAAGTCCGACCAAACACCGCTGGTAATTGAAAAACTGGCTGATATTTTAGATTACGTGGTATATCGCTGTAACGAGCGCTATGTGTCGCTTAATAGTGAAATTACACTTATTCAAAACTACCTTGATTTAGAGTGCATTCGTAAGTCAGATACGCTCAAAGTGAGCTTTTCTAGCAAGATAAATTATCCCCACACCATCGCCCCTTTGCTTTTATTAAACTTGGTGGAAAACGCCTGTAAACACAGCACCAGTAATGAACTTAATACCGCGTTTGTTGACATTGTATTAACTTCAAATCGTGATGCAATCACCTTTGAGGTTAAAAACTCAATCCCAGAGCACAGTGAAGCCATTAAAAACTCGCCCAGTGTGGGGTTAACCAATATGACCAAGCAATTGGAAATGCTCTACCCTAACGCATTTTCACTGACCATTGATCAAACAAAAGATAGTTATTTGGCTACCCTCACACTTAACATGGACACAAAGTAAGTATGGCAATTCAAACTCAACAAAAACGCTATCGCTGCATCATTGTGGATGATGAAGCGCTTGGCCGCGAACTGATTGAAATACACTTATCGCAGTTTGCTGAATTTGAACTCGTTGCGAGCTGCAGCAGCGCCATTGAAGCGCATCAATTATTGCAAAACCAAAGCGTTGATTTATTGTTTTTAGACATTGAAATGCCGGTGTTAAAAGGCACTGATTTTTATCAAAACCTTGCCCATAAACCCTATGTGATTTTTACTACTGCGTATCGCGACTATGCAATTGAAGGCTTTGAACTTGATGCCGTGGATTACCTGTTAAAACCCATTGTATTTTCACGTTTTTTTAAAGCCATTGAAAAGTTTAAGCAGCGCATATCTAACACACATCACGTTGCACCAAGCACTGCTACGCAACAAACGCCAAATGCAATGTTTGTGCGTGAAAACCGTAAGCAAGTACGCATTGTATTTGAAAACGTTTTATATATAGAAGGCTTAAAAGATTATATAAAAATCTTCCTATGTGATGGCAGCCATATTATCAAAAGCAGTATGAGCGCGTTTGAAAGCCAATTGCCGGAAAACTTTGCCCGTGTGCACCGCTCGTTTATTGTGAATTTAGACCACATCAGCGCTTATGCGCACCATTATTTAGAGCTGGGCGAGATAGAAATTCCAATTGGCGAGCAATACCGTGAAAAATTACACAATAAGCTTGCATAAAAAGTGCGCGGCTACTTTTATCAAATAGCAACACACTTTTATTTAGGGCAATCCGGTTTTAAAGGTAATTAATTTAGACTGGATTGTTTGCCTCGCTAAGCTTTAAAGCTCCGCATGCGGGCCAAACACTTCGTAGTGAATACGCTCAGCCGCTACCCCCATATCCAGTAATTGCTTTTTCACAAATCGCATAAACGCAACAGGGCCACACAGATAAAAGTTACCTAGGCTAAATGGTAAGTTCACATTATCTAAATTCATTAAACCGCTAAAGTTATTAGCTGAATTATCCGTCTGCGGCTCCTGCGATTCATACCAAGTGTACGTTTGCCAGTTATTTAACGTAGCAAGCTCATTGGTACGCTGTTTAAATGAATGCTGTTTATTTGTGCTGCAGGCATGCAGATAAAATACATCTTCGTTGTAATTTACTGCCGATAAATACTCAAACATTGACTGCATTGGCGTTACCCCCACCCCTGCTGAAATAAGTACTACCGGTGATTGTTTATCTTGAAAGAAAAAATCACCAGCTGGGGCAAACACATTAAGGGTATCGCCACAGTTAATTTCATCATGTAAGTAGTTTGAAACAAGGCCGTCTGGTTCGCCCTTTTCGCGTTTTACCGAAATACGGTAGCTTTGCCCATTAGGCTTGTTTGATAACGAATATTGACGAATTTCGGTAAAGTCGTAATTACTTGGTGAGACTGAAATACCTAAATATTGCCCTGGCGCATAACCAATCACATCATTGCCGTCTTGTGGAGTAAGGACAAAGCTTGTAACCAATTCAGACTCTTTGATTTTTTCACTTACTACGAAGGGGCGACTATCGCGCCAACCACCTTGGCTTTTTGCACGGCTTTCATAAAGCTCACCTTCGCGATGAATAAACACAGACGCTAAAAAGTCATATGCGGCAGTCCACGCTTCTTCAACTTCGGCGGTAAATAGTTCACCCGTTAATTCACGTAGGGTTTCGGTTAGGTGATGACCTACTATTTGGTACATTTCGGGTTGAATATTAAAGCTTGTATGCTTATGAGCGATGCGCTCAACCGCACTTTTTAGTGCGCCCACATTATCAATATGCTGCGCATACGCTGCGATAGCTTCAAATAAAGCAGCCTTTTGCCTGCCCGACGCTTGATTGCTCATATTAAAGATATGTTTAAGTTCAGGCTGATGAAAAAACAACCTTTCATAAAAGTGGGTTGTTAGCGCAGGCCCAGTCTCAGAAAGTAATGGCACTAAACTTTTAATAATATCAATATGACGTTGTTGTAACATGTAATACCTCGTGTGTTGCAACGTGTTGTTAGAAATAAGAAATAAAAAATTAGGAATTAACGAAAACTATCTTGGCGAGGGGCGATTAATATTGGGAAATACACCCAAACAAAAATTGCAAACGCGATAATCCAGCCAACCGCACTCACTTGCCATGCCAAATGGGCAAGCCCGATTGCAGGTAGTAATGCACGTGTAACGGCTACAAGAAAAAGCAGTAAAAAAGCTTTACCCATAATCACTTTGGGTATTAATACTCGCCCTGTATGGCCAAGCGAAACGCGACTCATCATAGATAAAATCATCAGCCCCATGGCGCCAACAGTGATCACATGAAGCCCTGAACTAAAAGGAATAAGCGGCGTAAAATAGCTCGCACCAAGTAAAATAAGACCAAGACCAAGTGCGCCGTATGCTAAATGTAATGACCATAAAAGAGAGATACCGAGCGTTTTATTACTTTGCCAAAAACCCAGCTTTGCAAGGTGCAAGCAGCCTGCAGCAATCATTAAATACGCAGGTGATAACGGCAGGGAAATATAGAAATGGCTAAAAAATACTAAAGTGCCGAGTATGGAAACAACCAATAACAGCGTATCAAGCAAAGGCGGATGCGACACTTCTTTAAGCTTGGCACCGTTACGTGTGAAAAACGGAATAACACGCCCACCCACAATGCCCATTAAAATGCCAAACATCAGCACCATAGTACGGCCAATATGCAGTGCCTGTGCTGTATCTATGGTGAGTTCACTTACCAGTAGCACCATTTCAAGTAGCGCCATCACCGTAAATAAAGGGATAAATAAGTAGTTACGACGATTTTTGGCAAGCAAAACTATGTATGCATACACAGCGATAATGCATATCCACCAAATACTTTGCAGCACGGTAGCTAAAATGACACTTGCCGTTGAATTAACAAAAAACAGCGCGCGTATAATGAGCCAAAGGCCAACCAAGGCAATCAAGGGTGCCCCTTGTATACTTGGCCTGCCAGTCCATGTTTGCACCGCGGTTAATACAAAGCCTGTTGCAATGGTGGCACCAAAGCCAAATAACATTTCGTGTAAATGCCATACCGTTGGGGTTAAGCCTGTTGGATTTAACTGCCACCACGCATTTAAGAAGCCAAGCCACATTATCATGGCTAAAATTGATGCGATTGCTCCTAAAATAAAGCTTGAGCGAAATGCCAATTGAAAAAAGGCGTGTTCTGAAAATGCGCCAACGGCTTCGTTATCTTGCGCGTGTGGTTCTTGAATATTTAACATCGAACCACCTACACACGTTGACCTAAGCCATGCTGCCCAATACAGCGCACAACATAGCCAATCTTAAAAAATGCAGGAAACACCATAGTACCGATATGAGCGGCAATTTGCTGAGACATTGAAAAATACTCAGCAAATGGGTAACTGATTAGCAAACAGCTAATAAACAAACTAACAGGAACTAACATTAACCAATTACCCACTTGCTTAGTAAAACCAAACACATTTTTTTTGTTTTTATTTGGAAGCGTTAGCGCACGCTCGTGATTGATAAAAGCAGTCTCATTAACAACTTGCTGCATAATTAAGCCTTAATTTCATTTAAATTCAGCTTGATATAGCAGCAACAATGCCAATAATGTTTTATTGATATTAATCATATAGTTAATCAAAATAAGTACCGTTAAACACCAACAAATTAGTCAATTTGACACACCGAAAAAACAAGTCATAATGACACAGGTGTGTTTTTAGGTGGTTTTGTATGGCAATTAACTCTTTAACCTTAGTGGAATTTGCAAAAGCGCAAGTGACCAGTCTCGATAATCAAGACCGATTTGAACAACTGTTACAAACGCTTGCGACGGTAATTGAGTGCGAGGCCATTGCACTGTTGGCTATGCGTGGCGAGGTATTAAAGCCACTGGCGATTAAAGGGCTTACACCCGACACACTCGGCAGGCGTTTTGTTATTAGCGAGCATCCGCGTTTTGCGGCAATTTGTGAATCAAAAGGGCCTGTGCGTTTTGCATCATCCAGCCCCTTACCCGACCCATATGATGGGCTAGTTGCTGATCACCCCGGGGATTTACCTATTCACGCTTGTATGGGCTTACCACTTTATTTTGCCGAGCGTTTAATTGGCATTTTGACCTTTGACTCACTAAAGCCCAACGCTTTTGACGATTTAGGCCAAGACAAGCTTGATGCCTTAGCCGCCATCGCTGCAGCTACCTTAAAAATTGCCCTTACACTCGATGAATTAGAGCAGCGTAATTCGCGCTCGCATTTACTAATGGCAGAGCTTAGTCAAGAAGCTATCGCCCGAGATGGCAACGAATTAATTGGCGACAGCCAAGCCATGGTAAAGCTTAAACAAGAAGTTAATTTAGTCGCTGCATCACCGTTTAGCGTGCTTATTCAAGGCGAAACAGGCGTAGGTAAAGAGCTTATTGCACGGCGCTTACACTTACAGTCGAGCCGCGCCGATAAACCTTTGGTGTATGTAAACTGTGCCGCCCTGCCCGAAAACTTAATTGAAAGCGAGTTATTTGGCCATGTGAAAGGCGCCTTTACCGGTGCCGATAAAAATCGCGCAGGTAAATTTGTGTTGGCCGACGGCGGCACGTTATTTTTAGATGAAGTGGGCGAGCTGCCACTTGCAGCGCAAAGTAAACTACTACGCGCACTGCAATCCAATGAAATACAACCTGTTGGCCAAGATGATATTCATTATGTTGATGTGCGGGTTATCGCCGCCACTAACCGTGATTTAGCAGACGAAGTTAGTAACGGCAACTTTCGCGCCGATTTATTTCACCGCTTAAGCGTTTACCCCGTTAACATTCCACCACTGCGTGCTCGAAATGGCGATATTGCCTTGTTGGCAGGCTATTTTGTTGAGCAATCGCGGCGCAAACTTGGCTTGCAACAACTTAAAATCGCCAAAGACGCTCTACCCTATTTAAATGCCTATCACTGGCCGGGCAATGTGCGCGAACTAGAGCATGTGATAAGTCGTGCGGCACTTAAAGCATCGGTAAATGCCAAATCTCCCATTGTAATAATTAACCCGATTGATTGCGGTGAATTAGTCAGAGAACTTGCAATTGACGGCACAAGTAGCGATGAGCCAAAGGCTAACCCAATTCAAACGCAGCAATTTTTGCTAAAACCAGATGAAAGTTTAAAACAGGCCACAGAGCGTTTTCAAAGCGAGATGATACGAATTACACTTTCCAACCATAACGGAAATTGGTCAGCCGCAGCACGAGAGCTTAACACCGACCGCGCTAATTTAACTCGCCTTGCAAAACGCTTAGGTATTAGTGTGACGAAACAGATTAGTTGATTTGACGCTTAGGAGCGAATAGCGGACGTTGGAAAAATTACTCAATGCACATTTCAAACTCTTAGTTGTTAGAAGTAAAAAAATATGCTTATTCCATTTCTTAATGATTATTTCCCCCTTAATAATATTAACAGGCAATTTGCCTGTTTTTTGCAACTGATAAAATGTTAATTTTCAAATAACTATCTGACTAGTAACAACTAATTATTAGTGTTATAAATTGCTTCAGTATGTAAACAGGCGTTGTTGCGGTAGAAAAAGAGGCAACTTGCCTCTTAATAAACTGTTAGCAGTCAAAAGTGAACAACGAAAATTTTACCTTCAAATTATCAACATTAATTCTGAACATACTTCTTTTTATTGGTGGAGTGTGGCTGATCAATGTTTTGTGGCAAGATGTTGTTGATAGCGTTGTTAATTTTAACGAGTTAAGTGATTTTTACTTTATTGTTTTTGTTGCGTGTCTAATATGGATTGTATTGTGTGAATTTGGTTATCAAATAATGCTGTTCTTACCAAGAGGTAGAGCATTGGAACTTAACTCAGATTCTTTAAAGGTTTGCACAGTTTTTGGGATGAAGACCATACCTAAAAAAGCCGTGAGAGGTTGCAAAAATCCAGTTCATAGGGCTACTGGAGGTCTAAAAGCTGGTCTCGTAATTATCTCAGTTGCTCCAGAGTACAGAGTTATGGGGCCTTATGGTTTCAAAATTAACCCGCAGTTCTATGGCTCTTCAGTAGCTGGTGAAAATGAAGTCTCTTTAGTTAAAAAAATCAGAGCATGGCGGAAACAAAGCAACTGCTAACAAGGCCGTTAAACCAGGGACACAAAACAGCAGGCTTGTGCTCCTTCGTCGCTAATTTTAGCCTGCTATTTTGTGCCGTTTACGGCAAGCGTTATACACCCATGAGCAAATGACGAAATTTAAATTTAGTAAATCACCTTTTTGGGACTCAGTACTTAGGAATACAATTTTCCTAGAGTTGTCGATTTTGCTTATTGCATTTATAAAGGTCTTCGGGGATGGTGGTCTAAAAGACGTCACATTATTAAATTTACTTTACACTTTGGCTATTACGTTGCCTTGTTCACTGCTGATTTCGTTGATTGTCACTTTGTTAGACAGAAGCAAAAAGAAATAGGTTGTATAACAAAGTAAATTAAAAGCGCGGACAAGAAACTGTTTGCTTTGTTCGTGCCTCACAAATTTTAGCCAACTAATTTTTGTCGTTTATTTACGGCGTTACGAATGACAGCTTCAGGTACTAAGCCGTTGCATACGCTTTTAAAAAGCGGGCGACGGCTTTATCAACATGCTCTCGCACTTCTTGCTCGCTAATTGCCTCGTTTGGTAGCAATACCGCTTTAATGTGTAAACGCCCTTTAATCATTTCAATCAATAACTTTGCGGCAAATTCGGCGTCGTCTACATCAAGTATATTTTGCTGGTGCAAATGGGTTAAGTATTTTGCCAGCGGAATGCTGCCTCGTAACGGGCCAAAGTGATAGATAAGCTCACCAACTTCCGGCAGCTTGGGTACAATATTGGTCACTAAGCGGAACAATTTCACCATAGTTTCTGATAAAAAGCCTTGCGCAAAACCATAACATACGCGGCTTAATGCTAGTTGCGGCGGCAAGTCGTAATCAATATTAAGCAAAGTGCCCACTTGCACTTCGGCTTTTTCACGAATAACAGCAAGCAGTAGCTTTTCTTTATTACCAAACTCACTGTAAATGTTGCGCCTTGATCCGCCCGATTCGCTAATTATCATTTCAAGGGAGGTATTGTCGTAACCATGTTCTAAAAATAGCATTTGTGCTACCGCGAGGATTTTTTTACCGCGCTCTGATAACGGCTTTGCATTTAAAATTTGTTCTAAACTCAAGACTGTACCTATTAAATGAAAAAACATGGTTGACTTTGGTACTACATGGTACCAAAATATTTGGTACTGCATAGTACCAAATTAATTTACTCAATTTGTGCTCATAAAATTAGCACTTTTTACAGGAACCGTTATGCGTTTACTTTACCTTGTTGCGTGTATTTTCACGCTTGTTGGCTGTTCAAAAGAAATCGAACACTCTGAACCTCCTATCCGCCCAATCGCATGGACAGCGGTAAAAACCTCAAACTTTGAACAAGTGCGTACACTTTCGGGTATTGTTGCCCCCGTTGAAAATGCCAACTTAAGCTTTGAAGTAAACGGTAAAGTTGAAAAGGTGTTTGTAAAATTAGGTGATACGGTGAGTAAAGGGCAACCTCTTGCCAAGCTTAATCAACTCACATTTCAGTTAAGTTTTGAATCTGCATCAGCCCAGGTGAAACAAGCCGAAGCGGCGCTTCAAGAAGCGCAAAATGAATATGAGCGTTACAAAAAACTGAGCGAACAAGGTTTAGTATCTAAATCAGGTTTTGATAATTCAAAATCAGCGTTTGAATCTGCCAAAAGTGCTGTGGATGTTGCCAATGCTCAGCTTAATATTGCGCGCAAAAACGTGCAAGATAGTGAATTACTGGCTCCATACGATGGCGTAATCACCAAACGTTTAATTGAACCCTCGCAGCAAGTTGCTGCTGGCCAATCGGTATTTGAAATTGAAGGCCAACACGGCTTTGAAGTACGTGTAATGGTGCCTGAGAGCATAATCCATGACTTAAACAGCGATATGACCTTAAAAGTAACCTACCCTGTAATGCCACAACTGTCGATGAAAGGGCATATTTCAGAAAAAGGCACCCGCGCAGAATCTGCCAATGCGTTCCCTGTTACAGTTATTCTTGATGAAGAAAACTCTGTGCTGCGCGCCGGCATGACTGCCGAAGTGGAATTTGTTTATCAAGGCGTTGGCCGCACAGGTTATACCGGCCCAAGTATTCGTATTCCGGTAAGTGCCCTTGGCGCCGACATCAAGCAAAAGGCATTTGTTTTTGTTTTTGACCCTAACACGCAACTATTGGAAAAGCGCTTTGTACAAACCGAAAACGTTATTAATAACCAAGTGTTAATTTCAAGCGGTTTACAGGATAATGAGATTATTGCCACAGCTGGCATTGCGTTTTTACGCGACGGGCAAAAAGTATCGCTGCTTGATAACGCCGTGCAGCGTTTTAACTAAGGAGCGGGAATATGAATATTACCGCTTTGGCGTTTAATTATAAAAAACCCGTATTACTTGTGGTGGCGCTATTAATGCTAAACGGCATTTTTGCCTACTTCACCCTGCCCGCGCAGGAAGATCCCACCATTACGATTCGTGAGGCCATTGTTAGCACGCAATTTCCGGGCATGGCGCCGGACCGTGTAGAGCAATTGATCACGCGAAAATTAGAAGAAGAAATCCGAAAAATTCCGGAAGTAAAAGAGATTAAGTCGTCATCTTCCACTGGTCTTTCGACTATTCACGTTAAAATTTACGACCGCTATTTTAACCTCGACAATATTTGGCAAGACTTACGTAATAAGGTAAATAATGCCCAAGGTAAACTGCCACAAGGCACTTTGCCGTCGTATGTAAATGATGAGTTTGGTGATGTATCAGTGATCACTCTTGCGCTCACTGCCGATGGCTTTGATATGGCCGAAATGTACGATATTGCACAGCATATTCGCGACACCCTTTACGGTGTTGAAGGCACTAAAAAAATTGAGATTTTAGGCGCTAAAGCCGAGCGTATTTACCTTGAAGCGTCTAATGCAAAATTGGCACAGCTTGGCATTTCGCCACTAGCACTTATCAGCGAGCTGCAAAAACAAAATATAGTGCAGTCAGGTGGCCGTGTTGATACTGGAAGCCGCAGCTTTATTATTGAGCCAACGGGTAATTTTAATAGCATTCCAGACATTGAAAATACCTATATCACCATTCCAGGTACTGAAGATTTTATTGCCCTTAAAGACATCGTCACGATTAAAAAAGGGTTTATCGACCCACCTGATAAATTGGCGTATTTTAATGGTAAACCAGCGATTTTCTTCGCTAATGCAATGCTGCCTGAATACAACATTTTAGAATTTGCACCGCGTTTTAAAGCTAAAATTGCAGACATTGAACAGACATTACCCATTGGTTATCAATTGGATATTGCCACTTATCAGGCCGACCAAGTTGCGAAAACCGTAAAAGGCGTATCAATTAATGTGCTGCAAACACTGGCGATTGTGCTAGTGGTTGTGATCCTGTTTTTAGGGTTACGCACCGGCTTAATTGTGGGTGCCATTGTGCCACTTGTTATGCTGGTAACGCTTGCCATTATGCAATACAGCGGCATTAAGCTTGAGCGCATGAGCTTGGCAACGCTTATCATTTCACTTGGTTTATTGGTTGATAACGGCATTGTTATTGCCGAAGATTTTAAACGCCGTTTAGAGCTTGGCATCGACCGCTACAATGCCATGGTGCAAGGGTGTAAAGAGTTGGCAATTCCGCTACTTAGCTCTTCAGCCACTACCATTTTATTCTTTTTACCACTGATGCTGGCAGAGCATGTTGCGGGCGAATACACCCGTTCAATTTCATTGGTGATTTTAATTACCTTGCTAAGCAGCTGGGTATTAGCACTGACAGTAACGCCAATTTTAAGTTACTACTTTATTAAAGTGCCAAAAACCACCAGTAGCGATAGCAATGAATTTGGCAAACTAAACAGTTACTATGCGAAATACGAGCAATTTTTACATTGGGTGTTAAAACACAAAGCCCTGTTTATGGCGGCGATGTTTGTGCTATTTATTGGCGCTGGGGCATCAATGAAATTTGTTGCCAAACAGTTTTTCCCAAATTCAGATCGTACTCAAGTACTCGTAAACATCGATTTGCCACGCGGGACATCATCGCGCGAAACTAATCGTCAAATGCAAGAGATTTTCACTTGGTTAAACAATAAGCAGCAGTTTGACTATATTGAAAGCTTCTCGGGTTATGTTGGCTTTAGCGGCCCGCGTTTCGTACTCTCGCTTAACCCTGAAGATCCAGCTGAAAATAAAGGCTTTATTGTACTTAATGTAACGCCAGAAACAGATATTGCCTCGCGGGTATTAGAACTTGATACGCAAATTGAGGCGCGCTTTCCAAATGTATCAGCACGTGTGCGCAAAATGTTCTTAGGGCCGTCGGATTCGTCTATTTTAAAAGTACAGGTAAAAGGCCCTGATAAAGAGGTTATTTACCAAAAAGCGCAAGAAATTATGGCGGTATTACATGCCGCACCAAACTCATTAAACGTGCGTACCGATTGGGAAAATTTGATTACTAAAATCTCGGTTAAAGTAGACCAGCACCGAGCAAAACGTGCTGGGCTTACCTCAAGCGAAATCGCACAAGCCCTAGAAAGCTACTTTAGCGGCGGTGTAATTACTAACTTCCGTGATCAAGATGAAATTATTCCAATTGTGCTGCGCGCCGGTGAAAACGAGCGTAATAGTTTAGATAGATTGCGTACGTTAAATGTTTATTCAGAAAAATCTGACCGTGCCGTACCGCTTTTTCAAGTTGCTGACTTTGAGCCTATTAATCAGTTTTCGATTATTCATCATGAAGATATGTTCCGCACCATTAGCATTGAAGCGCGCAACACCAAGCTTTCTGCGGAAGATTTTAAAGCCCTTGTCGATGAGCAAATTCAATTGCTTAAACACGACTTACCAGTTAATCACACCATTGAATACGACGGTGTAATTAAAGAGTCAAAGGCGGGGCAAAAAGCGCTTAGCGCTAATATGCCGATGGTACTTGGCTTTATTATTATTTTATTGGTGGCGCAGTTTAATTCGTTTAGAAAAGCCATGGTGATTTCGCTTACTATTCCGCTTTCATTTATTGGTGCGGTGATTGGTTTACTGTTAATGCAAGCGCCCTTTGGTTTTATGGTAACACTTGGCCTTTACAGCCTTGCGGGTATTATTATCAACAACGCCATTGTATTAATCGACCGCATTGCAATTGAACAAGCAGAAGGCAAGGGCGAGTATCAAGCCATTATTGATGCATGCTTAACGCGTCTTCGCCCAATTGCGATGACCACCATCACTACCATGATGGGATTACTGCCGCTGATTATTGGTCAAGATCCACTGTTTTACGGTATGGCCTGTGTAATTGCCTTTGGTTTAGGCGTAGGCACGGTTTTAACCTTGGGTGTAGTTCCAGCGCTTTATGCTGGGTTCTACCGCGTTAAAAAGCAAGACTAACGCATGTAAAAAAGCACAAGAGTTTTTTAACAAAAACCTTGTGCTTGCCAAGCGTATTAACGTTGTAAGTTTATACGCTCACTTTAGGGAAACTCATAAAAGCGCTAATTTATTAGCGCTTATTACATTAAAAAGGGCAAGAAGGATGTTGATAGACCATTTCAGAGACCACTTGCGCCATCAACAATTGCTCATCGGGCAAAAGGCCTGTTATCGGCATTAATGCTACTGAATCAATACGTTGACCTGTAATCACCTCTGCAAATACCAATGCCGTTAAATACTTGCCAAGTGATGATGCATGATTACCATCGTCAGCATGCAGTTTAAGGTGTGGCATTAGTTGTAATACCTTATCCCAAACAAGCCCTACAGGCGCTATGCAACTTGCTTGTTTTGCAACAATACTTTGATGAAGGCCGTAGACATATTCTGCCTCAGTGCTATCACCGCGCTGTGGATGTTCAGGAAATAAAATCGGTGTAACGCCAGCATCTTTTGCCCTTGCAATCCAATTTTGTGCAGCACTTGTTGAGTAGTTAGTAGTACGAGATTGTGAGTATTTTTGCCCTTGCAAAATAATGTGCGACCAGTTTTCATTAGCAAGCATTTGAAGTGCGCTATTGCTGGCAAAACTAACATCTAAAAAACCATGCCCGATGACTTTATTTTCAGCAGTTTTCTCAGGTGTAATTTGTTTGATAACTGCTGTAACAGTATTTCCTAACCCTGAAACATGACTATTGCCTGTTAGCGCAATTCGATAAGCGTTTAGGCTTTGGTTGTTTGGCACAGCCTCATTACTTTGCGGTTCGACTTGCCCACCGCCCTTACTACTAATTGGTTCAAATGCAATTGTTGGTGTTGCTGAGTCGGAGCACGCTATGATAAATGCACTTAATATAACGAGTATAATCAAACGCATAATCTTACTCCAGCGCCATACTTTGCTGATAAATTACATATAATTTGTCTGCTAAATAATCTGATTCATGAGGAACAGAAAAGAGTTTTGAAGATGCAACTGGGCTTGCACAATTTTGCCACGTATTGGTAACAGTGCCACTACTACTTGTTGTAACCGCTGGATGGCTCGTTTGCTCAAATTGCGATGCACAGCCATTAATTGTAAGCCAGTGGTTCAGTGTATCTTCAACACTGGCAATATTGCCATATGCTCGGCCATTAATTGGCACATCAGTATCGCTTGGGCTGTGCAAATGGTGAATTGCAACTGCGGTAGCAGTCGTACAAGCATTAAAATCACCTCTAAATTGCCCCGCCAATGATACGATCCCCTCTAGTTTTTCAGGAATTTGACACGCTAAGGTATAAGCCATAAAACCACCAGCCGAATAACCAAATATACGTGCTTTATCACCATTAATGGTGTAATTGGCATGGGCGTAATCAATCAAATTTGAAATGTAGTGGGTATCATCGCTGGTATTGCTGTTTGTTTTACTATCCCATTGCCATGCACTGCCATTACCATTTGGACTAATTACTAAGTACCCTTTTTCTTCGAGCATGCTTGCATCGAAAATTCCGGCTACTTTTGCCATATAACCGGGCGCGCCATGCAAAGTAAGGATCAGCCCTTTGTACTCTTTGTTCGTATCGCCAAAAACTAAGTTTTCTCGCCCATCTACACTGACGCAAGTTGACCCTTCGGGAATAGCGCGCGCAGCACATAAAGTATCCTTATTATTTGATTCTATAAATGGGGCGTTTACTTTTTTGTTTCCACCGCCACCACACGCTGAAATAAGGCATGTAGTTAGTACTAAAATTGGGGTTATTTTTTTCATTTTGCTAATCTCAGTTTTGCCATAAAAAACGAGATTAAAACTAATCAAAAGCTGTTATTGTGGCTTAATTAAGTTATGATAATTTGATAATGAAATTATAATAACTAGCAAAATCAAAATGATAGGAACTTCATTTAGCTTTGGTGCTATTCAAGTTAATACGCAAACAAATACCCTAACCATCAGCGGAAAGGTGGTTGAATGCGAGCCGAAGCTATTTGAGTTATTGATTTTTTTCTGCCGAAATAGCGAACGGGCACTATCGCGAGATGAACTAATTGAACATGTGTGGCAAGGCAGAGTAGTAAGTGATGCGGCTGTCAATCGCGCTATCAGCCAGCTTAGAAAACTAATAGAACCAAACCCTTCCCAGCCGATATATATTTTAACCGTTAGTAAAATTGGCTATCGCTTTGCTGCAACCCCAATAGCAAGTGAAAACAAATCACCTGTGATATCCAAAACTACTCAGTCCAAATCAAATTTAAACTCGTTTTTTGGTGTTGTAGCAGCACTTTTAGTGTTTGCTATTTTTGTTTTATTAAAGCCAAAACCCGTCTCTCAGACGCTTGAATTAACCGACCGCACTATTTTAACTGAGCAACTAGGCGTTACGTTTAATCCCTATTTCGATGAAGCATCAAAAACCCTTTATGCATTACATAAAAAAAGTAATGACGGCTTAAGCCAAGTCGTTATTGTGCAAAAAGATGGCAGCCTAAGCCCATTATTTGAAAGCTCAGCATACTACACAGATGTTATCGCACGTGGCGATACAATCTATTTAGCTAGACTGATGGATTTAACTGAACGAAAATGTGAAGTTGTTGAATTTAAAATTAAAACAAAAAAAATCACCACAATAGTTGATTGCGCTAATAGTGTTATTTCGCACCTTGCACTTGGTGAAAACGACCGCCTAATTTACCCTTACCGAGAAAGTGACTCGTCACCTTATAAATTGATGGTATTAAATACTCAAACAAAGCGGCAACAACAACTCACTCACCCAGAAAGCGTTGGCAATACATTAGGTCACCGCGTGTTTGCACTCAATAACAACACACTTGCCTATATTAATTACCATGCCACAGAGCCAGACAGGTTAGTGTTACTCGATATAGATAATCGCTCTGAAAGTTATAATGCACCGCTTTTAGATGATGTTATATCCGTAACTTGGCATAACCAAACTCTATTAATTTCCGCAAAAAGTGGTTTGTATCAGTTCGACGTAACAAACCAAACGCTCTCACAGCTAGATTATTCTGATACCTTTAACCGAATTTTTGCTAGCAATAATGCACTTTATGCTGAGCACTATTCAGTTATCTCAAACTTATATCAGCTCACTGACGTTCAAGCACCTTTAGCACTTACTCAGCGCCAGGCTACAATAATGCAATTTACTGCTTCGCCAATAGATGAACGCATTGCTTATGTTGAATCGTTAAATGGCAAGCTCAGTATTAGAATTAGTTCAGCTAATAGTTCAGAAATACTGCCCTTTGACGAGCAAATCACCTATGTATCTAATTTAGCGTGGGCTTTTGATGCATCTAAACTTGCCGCTAATATTAATGATGAGCTGTATATTTATGATTTTAATAACGCCAAATGGCAGCATATTAAACATCATTTTAGCGCGATTCACTTTGTTGGTTTTGATGATAATAGCAACTTATACGTCAGTGCTGAGCATCAACAAGCATGGAATATTTGGCAAATAAGCGATTCTTCAAACACTGCTTTGCAAATAACGTTTAATGGTGGTTATAGTTTTTATTTTGACAAAAACACTCTTTATTACACTAAATTCAGCCAAGATGGTTTATTTAAAACGTTAGATTCAAAGACAGAAGAAGTCGTAATTGAAGAATTCCCATTATTGCAATGGCGCAATTGGCAGCTGGTAAATAATAAAATTATTTACCCTAAATACAAGCAGTATGTTGCTTTTGATACCCGAGATAAAACTATTTCACCTATTGTTGAGTTAGCTAATTACAGTGCAAATGTCTGCCGTATGTCTATTATCAACGAACAACTTTACTGTAGTTTACTCGACAACCAAGTAAGCCAAATTTGGCGTATCAATATTAGTTCAAGCACCCATTAAAAAAGGCAACCAATTGGTTGCCTTGTTCCATATAGAATGGAACCATTATGACTCGTTTGTGATGTTATTTACATGCGCCAGCATCTTGCCAGACATCCCAAGGGCCTGAGTTTTGCTCTGGATTTGCGCCTTGTGTCCACCACTGGGCTGTGTATAAGCGACCATTGTAAGATGCCTGCTCACCGGCAAGGAAAATTGCACTTGCCGTCCATGCAACTACCCCATTACACCCATTACCACCCGTATCGCTACTCACTGTAATTGACTGTGTTTTGGTGTTAGTTAGTCCTTCACTATCCGCTACTGTTAAGCTTACAGAATACGTACCTGCTTGCGCATAACTATGGCTTGGATTAGCTGCGCTACTTGATGTATTGTCGCCAAAATCCCATGCATAGCTAACAACACCTTTATCATCGCTTGCAGCTTGTGCGAATGACACGTCTAAGCCAGTAGCATTAAATGAGAAGTTAGCAACCGGTGCTTGATTTTCACCACCGCCACCAGAGCACGCACCTGTGCGTTTCCAAACATTGGTATACACATCTGGCTGTGCCCCCGTTGACCACCAAGTGGCTTCATATTGATTGCTTTGATAAGCGACTTTATCACCCACTTTATAAGCAGTTGCCGCTGACCAATTAGCTAACCCGTTACAGCCACCCGTGCTGTCGTCACTAATTGTAATGCGCTGTGTTTTGCTATTTGTTTGCCCTTTTGTATCGGTAACGGTGAGGCTTACCGTGTAATCACCTGCAACACTATAGGTGTGACTAGGATTTTGGCTTGTACTACTTGCACCGTCACCAAATTGCCATGCATAACTTGTAATGCCTTTATCATCGCTTGAGCTATCACTAAATTGCGCTGTTTTACCAGATACTTGTACCGCAAAATTGGCTACAGGCTTTGCATCTCCAGTACCTCCTCCACAGCTACTACTAGCTAAATAATCATACGCAGCTTTAGCTTGCACTATGCCATAGCCGTAAGAGGTATCGCGCCCTGTGGCACCTTTATCTTTGGCCGTTGCATTTAGAGCATCACGAATTTGTTGGTTTGAACAATTTGGGAAATGACTCCAAACAAGTGCCGCAACGCCTGACACATGGGGCGTTGCCATTGACGTACCACTGATACTTTTATAGCCACTGTTGATCCAAGTTGAGTTAACACTAACCCCAGGCGCAGCAATTTCTACTTGGCTGTTATATTGTGAGAACGACGCTTTGCTTTCACTGCTATTAACCGCCGCTACTGACACTACGGCATCGTACGATGCTGGATAGCTCATTGAACTATTGCCATCATTACCTGCTGCGGCAATGTGTAACATGCCTTGCGCGTAACTATTTGCAAATGCTTGGCGCTCGGCGCTTGATTGACCCGAACCACCTAAGCTCATACTGGTTACATTGGCACCCGCTTGCTGACATTGCTCAATTGCTCGGATTAAGTCAGAGCCATACGCCCAATTTCCTTGATCGTTAAATACCTTAACAATGTGAAGACCAAGCTGGTTTGATGGGTTTACCCCAACCACACCTTGCCCGTTACCGCCAATTGCCGCAATGGTACCTGCAACATGGGTACCATGACCATTGCCATCGTTATACCAATTGCCCGTATTATTGCTGCCGTAACCATCATCACCGGTAATACCATTAGATGGTAAATCAGGGTGACCTAATTGGTAACCGGTATCCATAATGCACACCTTGCGATTTCCGGTTAAATTGTCACTTAGCTGATTAGCCTGCACCATACCAATGCCATAAGGTGTACTTTCTGCAAGAAGGTAGCGCTTTGGATCAACCTCTACTGACTGCACATCGGCACGTTGTAGTAAAGCATTTCGCTCTGCTTGGGTGAGTTCGACTGCCACAGAGTTTGTGCTTGGCAGTACGTGTATTGTTTTAGCACCAACGCTAGTTGCTACTGACTGCAATTGATTGTGCTTAAGTTCGCGTAATTGTTTTGTATCTGCAGTTACAGGCAGTTCAATGTTCAGTGAATCTGCTTTTAATGTAACAATAAATCGCTCGGAGCTATCTGTATCTAACGAAACTTTATCCGCCGCAAACGCTGTGCCTGCGAAGGTACTGCAAAGTAATAAAGCGTGTGTTGTTTTATTAAATTTTGCTTTCATAACTATTGCCTTAATGTTGTTGTGAAGTAATGCAAACAGTTAACAAACTATTTACAAGAGTCACAAAAACAGAAAATAGACAACGCTGTCAATTGTAATTTCATATGTAAACAAATGAAAATAAACATAAAAACTGGCATGTAAAATTGCCTTTACGGGAAAGATTTAGAATATTTGTACCCATTTAAGGGGTTTTATCAGAGAGCAAAAACTCTAAGCTTGGAAATGTAAATATTTTGTTACCGCCAGTTATAACCAGAGCATCTTTTAAATATTTTTTTGGTATAAAAAACAAGCAAACCAAGAAACTTTAACCCTTGTTGTAAGCAATTCAACAGCCAGTTAGCCAAACCATTAAAATTAATCAGCCAACTTTGCCGCTAACAACCAAATTCGACCGTTATTCACTTTTTGACAATTTATTGCTCATTGCAAACTAGTATGAAGTCATCAACCAGGAAGCAAAGAGAAATCACTATGACACAGTATCACTATCAAACAGTACCAGCACAGGTGGAGTATGCAGGCTTTTTTAGACGTTTTGCAGCGCTTATCATTGATGGAATATTATTTTCATTGGTAATTGCCGCTTTTGCATTCACCTTTTTTGAAAATTACTTGTCATGGAGCCCATTTAACTTTTTCGAATTTAATGAGTTTATGAACCACGAAATTTTACCTTTTATTTTGACGGTGATGTTCTGGGTTTATAAAGCAGCTACCCCAGGGAAAATGGCTGTGGACAGTAAGGTACTTGACGCAACAACAGGCGAAAAGCCAAGTGTTGGTCAAAGTGTTATTCGTTACATTGGTTATTATATTTCAGCGTTGCCACTTGGATTAGGCTTTTTATGGGCAGCAATTGATGAGAAAAACCGTACTTGGCACGACCTTATTGCAGGTACAGTAGTAGTAAAACAATCTTAATAGCGCCTTTTCACAGCAAATAGACTTCCTAACTTTGGCTCGCATTATGCGGGCTTTTTTATGTTTTCTTGTAAAAAGCGAATAAATAAATCGAGCTTAGAGGGTAATGCACGATTGTGACCATAAAGTGCCCAAATTCCTTCTTCTTTATCGCGATAATTGGGTAATACTTCAACTAGACTTCCTTGTTTTAACGCCTCTCCAACATAGTAATCGGGTAACTGTGCAAGGCCTAAACCACTGATTGCGGCATCTAATAAACTCACTCCTGAATTACATTTTAAGCGACCATTTACACGTATATTGCGCGCTTTGCCTTGATACAAAAAGCGCCAATAGTCATTACTGCCAACCAGACATTGGTGCAAGTTAAGTTCTGACAAGGTATGAGGTTCACCATGTTGTGCAATATACTGTGGGCTCGCACAAACAAACATTTGCCGTGAAGCTAGTTTTTTCGCCATTAGATTTGAATCACTTAAATGACCTAAGCGAATGGCAATATCAATACCACCATCAATTAAATCTAGTTTTTGATTGGTAAGTACAAGATCCACTTCTATTTGCGCATGCAAAGTTAAAAACGTATTTACAAGCGGTGCAATATAACGCTCACCGTACGTTACCGGCGCAGTTACACGTATTTGCCCAGCAATGCCGTGCTGAATACTACTAACATTTAATTCAGCTTGCGCAAGCCCTTCAACCAAAGGCTTACAGTCATAATAAAACTGTTGCCCCATTTCAGTTAGCGACACTTTACGGGTGGTTCGTTTGAGTAACTTAACGCCTAATCGCTGCTCTAGCGCATTAACTTTGCGACTAACATAAACTACTGATATGCCAAGTTTACTTGCTGCCGCAGTAAAGCTTTGCGTTTGTGCAACTGCAACAAATTCACTGACGCCTGCCCAATCCATTTCACACCTTAAATTTGGTATTAATTAAACTTGATTATTACATATATGAAATAATAATTTTCAAAATAATATGATTATCTTTTCTAAAGAAATAAATAAACTACTTAACAACAAAGTAGCAAATGAACTAGCCTTTATAGCTCACACTATTAAGGCAACTGTAAATCACTTATGGGAAACAGATTATGGCGTTAGAAATTAAACCAGGCCAAACTTCGATTAAATCAAAAGCAGCTGTTGCATGGGCTGCTGGTGAACCACTAAAAATGGAAGAAGTTGATGTACAACTTCCAAAGAAAGGCGAAGTACTTGTACGTATAGTTGCAACAGGTGTATGCCATACAGATGCCTTCACACTCTCAGGTGATGATCCTGAAGGGATCTTTCCTTCAATTTTAGGTCACGAAGGTGGCGGCATTGTTGAAATGGTGGGTGAAGGCGTTACCAGTGTTGCGGTTGGCGATCATGTAATCCCCCTTTACACAGCTGAGTGTGGCGAGTGTAAATTCTGTACATCAGGCAAAACTAACCTCTGCCAAGCTGTACGTGAAACCCAAGGTAAAGGTTTAATGCCTGACGGTACAACTCGTTTTTCACTAAACGGTGAACCTATTTATCACTACATGGGCTGCTCTACCTTTTCTGAATACACTGTATTACCAGAAATTTCACTGGCAAAAGTAAATAAAGAAGCCCCTCTTGAAGAAGTATGTTTACTGGGTTGTGGTGTAACTACAGGTATGGGTGCGGTGCTCAATACTGCCAAAGTTGAAAAAGGCGATACTGTTGCGATTTTTGGTCTAGGCGGTATTGGTTTATCCGCAATTATTGGTGCTCGCATGGCAGGTGCAAGTCGTATTATTGGTATTGATATCAACGAATCTAAGTTTGATTTAGCAAAACAACTTGGTGCAACAGATGTCATTAATCCACAAAACTTCGATAAGCCAATTCAAGAAGTCATTGTTGAACTGACTGATGGCGGCGTGGATTATTCATTTGAGTGTATTGGTAATGTCAATGTGATGCGCCAAGCACTGGAATGTTGTCATAAAGGTTGGGGTGAATCAGTAATTATTGGTGTTGCCGGTGCTGGCCAAGAAATTTCAACACGTCCTTTCCAATTAGTAACAGGTCGTGTATGGCGTGGTACTGCATTTGGTGGCGTTAAAGGCCGCTCTCAATTACCGGGCATTGTTGAACAATACCTAGCGGGTGAGTTTGGTTTACAGGAATTTATCACTCACACTATGGCACTGGATGAGATTAATGATGCGTTTGACCTTATGCACAAAGGTGAAAGCATTCGCTCAGTTGTTCATATGGATAAATAACCTGAATTAAGCGTTTATTTTCGATTTCCACAGCAATTTTGTTAAAGCGTCTAACTTAAATTAGGCGCTTTTATAAGGGATCAACATGTCTTTAGAAGTGTTAAGTAAAGCAAAAGTATGTGATGGATGGCACAAACAATATAGTCACTCATCTTCTCGTTTAAACTGTGACATGCGCTTTGCTATTTTTTTACCACCTAACGCAACCGCAGAAACGCCAGTACCTGTGCTTTATTGGCTATCAGGTTTAACCTGTACTGATGAAAACTTTATGCAAAAAGCAGGGGCCTTTGCCAAAGCTGCCGAGCTGGGTATTGCCATTGTCGCGCCTGATACAAGCCCGCGCGGTGAAGATGTAGCCGATGATGAAGGCTACGATTTAGGAAAAGGCGCAGGGTTTTATCTAAATGCTACGCAAGCACCTTGGTCAGCCCATTATCATATGTACGATTACATTGTGGATGAATTGCCTGCACTCATTGAGCAACATTTCCCTGTAACGAAAGTGAAATCTATTTCAGGTCACAGTATGGGCGGACATGGCGCTCTCACCGTTGGCCTTAAAAACCAAAATAGCTACCGTGCTATCTCAGCATTTAGCCCTATTTCTAACCCAATTAATTGCCCTTGGGGACAAAAAGCGTTTACATATTATTTAGGCTCAAATAAAGAGTTGTGGCTTGAGTATGATGCATCAGAGCTACTTAAAAAGCAGGCTTCAAACTTGCCGATTTTAGTTGACCAAGGTGATGCTGATGGCTTTTTAACTGAACAACTAAAGCCTGAAAACCTGCTAGAAGCAGCAAAACAAAGTAATACGGATATCACCTTGCGTATGCAACCAGGCTACGACCACAGCTATTACTTTATCCAATCATTTATCAACGAGCATCTTACTTTTCATAGTAAATATTTGTTTGCCTAAGATATATTTACAGGCTTTATACTTACTAAAGCCTGTACTTTTCGCTCAGTCAGTTGTGTAAATTCTCATAAATTGGGTAATATTAATACATTAATAAGGAGTGTTTTATGAGTCAGCCTGCTGTTATACCCTACACCATTCACAGCGACAAAAACGCTGTTTTTTGTAAGATGCATCAAGGTATTTCTTTTGAAAATATCTATCAACACACGCTCGAACTAATGGCTGATAAAAATTACCGCCCAGGGCTGAATGGCTTTTATGATTTTACAGGTGTCGATAAATTAACCGGTGATAAATCCATTTGGCATTCATTAGCTAAAGGAATTTCAAGCAATGAACTGTTACCCGTCCATTGCTCGGTTGCGATAGTAGTAAGTGATCTAGAAAATCAAACTTCTCACCAGCTTAAGGAATTTATTGCCTTAACAAAAGAGGCGAACATCCACTACAAACTGTTTACTGAGCAGTGTATTGAGGATGCTTTTGCCCATATTAAGCTGAATGATGCTGCGCTACTAAGCCAGATTGCTTTTTAAATATTCTGTTCGAGATTTTTTGACCAAGCTTAGGGAAAAACATTAACGCAACTAATAAAGTGTCATTAAACATGATGGTTGCGGAATAAAGCATCGCCATTAATTCATTCTCACTATTATCAAACATCATGTAATAACCATTTACTATGAAATGCGCTGCACCGTTACATAAAAGGATCATAACAATCAAATCAACAGTGGCAATATAACGATTAGCTGACAAGCAAAAACGCTGCATAACCAAGAGCACCATAATTGCAGTAATACTATCTAAAATGGTGTAACTAATAGCAATAGCGCGATAATCTTGATTGCTATCAAAATAGCGATAAAAATCATACAAGCTGGCAATAACAATATCTGTGGTCGAATAAGAAAGTGCAATAATGGCAAATACCCAACCTATAAATAAAGGAAGTTGCTGTTTAAACACCCTCACAAAAGCAAGGCCTGAAGCAAATAACATAAGCCAAGAAAAAAAAGCAGCAATTTGGGTCGCAAATGCCCCATAACTTGGCCCTACACGAAAAATCGACCAATACCAATCAACAAAAGAATCATACATGATGTTTAGATTTCATCGGATTTTTGAAATTTAGGCCGAGTAGTAAACATAACAAACGCAATGTACCAAGCAAAAAATGCCAGAATAAAGACGACTAATAAGGCAGGACTTAGAGACTCAATCATATTAAAAGCAATAGTTTCTTGAAAAATTTAATGAATATACAAACCATAAAACATTGTATCATTCAGTTAAACAACTAATCCCGTTGTTTGTAAATAGAGTTTAACGAGCTGCACTTTTTTGTAAGCGCTTCTCAATTTTAATGTGATCTGGAGATAGGCTAAAAAAGTTTCTTATTGACTGGCGTAGCCACCACACCCTAAAGAATGAGTAGCTTTATGCTCTGATAAAGTGCCGCTTTTTTCATCGCTAAATAGCGATACACTGACCACCCCTTTTTCTGGACACTTAGCTAAAGTGTATTTGAATCCTTCTTTAATATTAACCATATCGTCAATTGAGAATAACAGAGGTAGTTTATCAGGGCTGTTTGCATCTATGTAATTTCTACGGCAGGTAATTTGCCATGTGCGTTTTAAACTTGTGTTCATTTGCTCAGAAATAACTGAGGTGCTTGATGGAGTATGATGTAAAAAACGGCCAAACGCTTTTCTACAAAACGATTTGTATTCTTTGGTATTTAAAATAAAGGCATGCCAAGCCACATCAACCACTTTAGAAGGCATTGCAACCAATTGACCATTCGCTAAATTACAGATCAAAAAATATTCTTTTAATGCTTCAATAGCGAGCTCGCATTGCTCTTTGGACAACTGCGGATAATGTTCGCGCAAAGAAAGTGCAATATTCTTTGGCATTTTATAAGTTTCAATAAAGGTATGTTGATTGCTTTTATAACTAATAGCGAAAAATAAAACAGTTATAATTGCGAGTAACATACTGATAATAATAAACGCAGACATAACGCCTCAAACAACTACGAAAGATATAGTAGATACAATATTAACTTAGTTGACCAAAAAAGTAACATAAAGTTTACTTTTTAATTGTAATTGCTTTTTAACAATTCGCTTACTTTAAACAACACATTAATTAAATAGCGTTCAAGAGACGTAAAAATAAAAGAAGATTAGAAAAAGAAACTCAAGAAAGGCACACTTTAATTAGTTTAATCACATCAAATTTAGCTACATATTTACAGTTTTAAAGTGTCGCTAATGTGGTTTTGCAGTATCGCACTGCCAACAAAAATCAAATGCTGCACCATTTTGTTCATTACATTTTTGGCAATACCAATCTGGCTGATGCTCTTGAGACATAATATTTGCAACGATTTCTTGTGCTTGCTTTAATTGAAACTGTGAAGTAACCCATACTTCTGGCCAAGTTTCAAAACACGGGATCTCGCCTCGCCCACCTGCCGCATACTGATTTTTAATCTGCGTTTTAATACCAGCATTATGCAGAGCGGTATTGATGTTCATCACCAAGGTTAAATTTTCGTGGGTGTAAACGAGGGTCATTGAGTACCTTTTTAATTTTCACAATAGCAGATTTAGCGTGGTGATTTCATATTAATGTTTGAATGCCCTATAAATACGACTTTTTCTCAATAGCCACTGAGCAACATAAAATGAGGCGTAAAGGCTAAATAACATTGTCGACGCACTGCTATTTTCTAAACTTACAGATAAAATCACACAATCGCCAATTAACATACCAATGATTTATGAGCATTGAAATGACTTACGAACAAGCTTTAAGCCAACTGATTACCTATGGTGACAACATTAACAATGCTTACCTTATTTTAGCAAAGCAGCCATCGATAAACGTGTTACCACTGAGAGCTACCAAATCTCATCTAAAAAACGTATTAACCAAATTTCTAAATAATGCAATTGATGATGACGACCTGACTTTGTGGGCAGCTATTATCGAAAATCAGCAAGCAATTGACTCATATGAAATAGAAGATTTTTTGTACGCATTAAATAACAGTGAGTTAATGGGCGAAATAAGCAAAGAATCCATAACGAAAATGCTTACTTTGCTTGAATGAGCTTAATAAACTTGATTTACATTATATTGCTGTGCTTAAAAAGCCGATAAACTTAACCAATAACCAACAAATAAGTAAAACCATGCGAAGCAAAGGACAAATCAAAAGTGAGTTGATCACAATTCCGATTCTGCTAATTGCCATTATTTTGGTGATCGCAGGCCACTTTATTATGAAACCGGTTTTTTATGACAAAGCCTGGGCTGAATATAGTTTAGCTGCACTGCCTTTTTTAATGTTTGCTCTGGTTATTGTTGCCTTTAAGTTAGCTCTCAAGAATGACCAAAAAGCTCAGCTTGAAGAAGACAATTAACTCATGATATCACTGCCATTGTTCACCACCGCTACCATTCCTGATGCGCCTCGGGCGATTGCAAAAGGCAGCTCTTTAGCCGATTTACTTAATGACAACGCGATTCATTATCTTGCACGAAATATTGAGATTGTGCACAGTAACTTTGATAGTGATGCATTTGTTAAAGAGTGCTTAAACGCACCTGAAGGTCTTGCCTTAATGGCAAAAGGTCAATTTATTGCCAATGTACTTCATCAATTTTTACCCTCAAATTATCAGGCTGCTATCAACATACTGACACAAACGTTAATCGACGCGGATGAATCTTCAGAAGAGTTTGGACTTGCTGGTTTTTTTTACTTACCTCACAGTTTTTACATTGCACAATATGGTCTAGATGCCAAGTATAACGATGGTATCGACCCTTTCGATATTTCAATGAAAGCACAATATGAATTGACCCAGCGATTTAGTGCTGAGTTTTGTATTCGCCCTTTCTTAATAGAACAACAAGCGCGCACCTTAGAAACACTAAAAGATTGGCAATTCGACCGCAACCGCCATATTAGACGTTTAGTATCAGAAGGTACTCGTCCTAAACTGCCATGGGGCAAACGATTACCTGAAATTATTAAAGATCCTACGCCAATTTTACCTTTGCTAAGCCATTTAAAAGATGACTCTAGCTTGTATGTCAGGCGGAGCGTGGCAAATAGCCTAGGCGATATTGCAAAAGATCACCCTAGTTTGGTTTTTGATCTTCTCGAATCATGGCTAGAAGGCGCAAATGCTGAATTAAAATGGCTTATTCGCCATGCTGTGCGTTATTACGCTAAGAAAAATGTTGAGCGTGCTTTAGCAATACGTATCGCTGCTAAATAAATGCTTTTATAACGGCCTCTTCCAGTTAGCCTCTTGATGAATCCTTTTTTATCGAATTTTAATTAAAAATCCCTTTTCATTTCCTCCGTTTATTTAATTATTGACTATACTTTATCAACTAAAGAGCGTGTTAATTAACAAACCCCTTTGTGCATTAATAGCAGCTTAATTAAATGCCTTATTAAAGTGATTTGGATGACTAAAAGCGGCAAAAATAGATTTTTACTGGCATTGTGTCTAACTGCACTACCCGCTTATGCTGATGAAGACGTCGATGTTTATAATCTTAACTTACAAGATTTGCTTTCAATAAAAATAGCCACTAGCACACTTACCGAAAAAGATATTTCAAATATTCCTGCTCCTGTGACTATTTTTTCCCGTGACGAAATTGAAGCGCTAGGTGTGCGCTTTTTACATGAAATCCTTGAATACGTGCCGGGCTACCAAGTCACCCGCTACAGTAATTATCCCTATGAATACTCTGCATCATCGCGCGGTTTAACATTTGGTGCATCCTCTAAAAAAATTCTCTTTTTATTGGATGGCCATAAAATAAATGATCCCCGCTCAGGCAACGCCACGCTTCTTGCTAATTTCTCGCTTCATCATGTTGAAAGACTTGAAATTATTCGAGGACCTGGCTCTTCTATTTATGGCAGTAATGCCTTTACTGGCGTTATTAATATTATTACTAGGAAAGAAGCAAAAGAAGTGAACATTGCTACAGGCAATGAAATTAACTACGACATATTCGCGGCATATAGCCAATCCCTCTATGACTATCAGTTTGATGTTCAAGTAAATAAAGTTAAAAGCCAAGGGGATGATTACCAAATTAAAGACGTATTTACAGGCGAACCGTTTAAAACAGATGACCCATTCGAGCTATCTTCACTGCAACTTGCTTTAAGTGATGAACGCAGTCGATATCAACTGCATTACCGTGAAATTGATATGGAGAATTTTTATCATACTGCAAGAACCAGTAATCTATATAACTTCTCCTCTCATAGCGCTTTATTTTTATTTACCGAGCAAAAAATTGATTTATTTGAAGAGGTGTCATCCTCGGTATCATTAGATTATTTAAAAACTGAACTTATCAACGGCAATCAAAGCTCACTGGCAGGCGCATTTTCTGCTATTAGTGAACCTAGCAGCGATGCCCCTTTACATGGTTACGGCGCTCTTGATTCATACCGGGTACTTACTGCGTTTAATAATAATTGGCAAATCAATCAAACCTACGAAATGCAATTTGGCTTAGAGTGGCAATACAATAAAGAATCACGTGCAGAAGGGTTTACTAACTTTGATTTAGCGGCAGTGTTGTCAAGGCAGTTCCCGGTAGATTATTACCCAAATGTCGATTACAAAATTAAAGTGGGTGGTGAGCAGTCTCAACCATTTTACGGTGCTTATTTACAGCTACAAAGTAATATGGGAGCAATTAATTGGATAGTTGGTGGTCGATTAGATCAATACCCAGATCTTGATTCTCAATTTACACCTAGACTTGGCTTAGTTTACTTAGCAGACACTCATTGGCAACTAAAGCTACTTTATGGTGAAGCATTTCGCGCCCCAGAATTAAGCGAACTTACACTATTTAGTGGTATTAGCCGCTCTGGCAATGCCTATTTAGAAAGTGAAAGGATCAAAACTACAGACTTTATAGCCCAATATACAGGGCAAACTATTTGGTTCTCTATCGACCTTTTTTATAACGAATTTAAAAACCCCATCATCAATGGCTTAGTTAATGGATTGAATGGTCAAGTAAATGGGGATAGTGAGTACGGCCACGGAATAGAAACGGAATTAGTATGGCAAATTGCAGAAAAAACCCGTCTTCGCACTACTGCAACGCACTTTACTAAATTACCAAAATCCGCATTTAAAGACTCAGATACCTTAGCAAGTATGCAACTTGATCACCGCTTTGAGTCTTTTCAAATCGGTATTTCAGGCACCTATCGCTCAAAAAGGCAAACACCAATTAGTCTCACTGAAACAAAAGAGCTAGACGCTTTTTGGTATTGGCGCAGCTTTATAAGCTATAACATAAGTAGCAACGTATCCACGCAATTAAGTATCAATAATTTGCTAAATGAAACATTTTATAACCCTTCAATCACCCCATCGCTTTCTGATGGCATTCCATTAAAAGGGCGAAATGCGAGCGTAACAATAAAATGGGCATTTTAGTTAAGGGGGCGAATTGAATTATTCTTCACGGATTATTTTTGTAATTTTTTTATTATTTTTGTTGATGCCAGCAATGGCAGAAAAAACCGTTGAAGAAACAAAATTAAAATCTGCGTTTATCGGTCAGTTTTCGCAATTTATTAGTTGGCCAACGCCTTTAAAACACGTTGATATTGCCTACTTAGGTGATGATGATGCTTATTGGCAAAGCCTTAATGACATGGCTTTAAACATCAAACAAGCAGGCCCTTTTAAACTTTCACGGCTTTCAACCCCCAGAGAAGTAAATAGTACACAAATGGATATTTTAGTGGTGGATAAAAGCCGTAATGAACTATTACCCCAGCTTCAAGCCAGTATAGAAAAACGCCCAATTTTACTGATTACAGAAAATGTGACAGACAACAAACTAATCGGTATTAATTTTTTTAAAACAGCTAATCAAACACTGTCGTTTAAATTAAATCGCTATAACTTGTTATACCAAGGCTTAAAAATTGATAAAAACATTGTGCTACTTGGCGGCTCAGAAATTGATGTTGCCAATATGGTTAAAGAAATGTCCTTTAAACTTTCAGAATCATCACAACTTATTGATAAACTTAACGAGCGAATAAATTCTCAGAATAAAAACATTGCCGAAAAACAACTCGTCATTAATCAAAAACAACTGGAAATAAACGAAAAAAACAGCGAATACGAAAAGCTAATCAAAAACTTTAAGCAAGTTGAAGAAAAATATCAAAATGCCCTTGCCCAACTAGAAATTGATTTAAATAACTCACAACAAGCGCTTGATAAAAACACTTTGGCACTTGAAGAGCAACAAACAGCCCTTACTAAAATTGCATCCGATAAAACCGCACTTAATTTACAAGTTAAAAACAACCAACAACGCATTCAAGAGCAGCTTGATACGCTGAAATCACTTGAGGGTCAATTGAGTGATAAAGAAAAAGCCCTTCTAACAAAGGAGCAGCAAGTTCAAACGACCACGCACAACTTAATGCTCAGTTTACTTGGCCTGTTGGCGTTTGCTATTTTGGCTATAAGTCTTTGGTACTTTAATAAAAAGAAACATACGCTCAACCAAATTTTGGCATCCCATAACCAAGAGTTAGAAGAAGTAAATCTCGCCCTTGTTTCCACTCAAAAACAATTAGTCGAATCAGAAAAAATGGCTTCACTTGGCGGGATCGTTACAGGGGTTGCTCACGAAGTAAATACGCCGCTGGGTTCTGCGATTACCGCAATATCTCACTTAAGTGAGATTACAACCGATCTATTTGCCGATTTTAAAGATCAAAAACTATCGAGTAAAAAATTCGAGCTAGTGCTTAACGAACAAATTGAAGCAACCAATATTGTCTTTAAGAACTTATGTCGCGCCGCCGAACTGATAAAAAGTTTTAAACAAGTATCGGTTGACCAAGTTTCTGAAATGGCAAGAGAGTTTGAAATAGTTGAATATCTAAACGAGGTTGTGATCAGTTTACGTCACCAAATCAAGCGGCAAAACATTGAAGTCGAAATCATTTGTGATAGTACATTTGTGGTTTATAACTATCCGGGTGTGATATCGCAAATATTCACAAACCTTATCATAAACTCTATCACTCATGGCTTTAAAGAGAATGTTGCCGGTAAAATTACCATCACAATCTCTGAACACCAACAGCAAATACACATTGATTATTTAGATAATGGTATTGGCATTGATAACGCGTTAAGCGATAAAATTTTTGACCCATTTTTCACAACAAACCGTCATGCAGGTTCAACAGGGCTTGGTTTAAGTATTTGTTACAACCTAACTAGCCAAAAATTAAAAGGTTCTATTCAATTACTTGAATGCGATAGTGGTGCGCACTTTCAAGTGCAATTTCCAAAACGCTTAGACACCGCCAGCAAATAAGCTTTATTTCAAGTCACTTATTAGATTTTCTAAGCTGTTCAAATTAGTTCTTTTCGTTGGTGAAAGGTCATTAAATTATTTTATAGTGATACGTCTCACTAAAATTACTCAGGAAACCAAATGACACAAATCGCTTCATTGCTATCAACGATAAATACCCAATGCCAAGCGCTATTTGGTCAAGGCAACGTTGCCAATTACATTCCTGAGCTAGCCAAGATTAACCCGCAACAATTTGCTATGGCAGTACTCACTGTTGATGGTGAAATTTATACCACAGGGGATGCTAAAACACGCTTTAGCATCCAATCAATTTCAAAAGTACTTACGCTTTCGCTTGCATTACAACGCTATGGTGAATCTTTGTGGCAACGTGTAGGAAAAGAGCCATCAGGTACGGCGTTTAACTCACTTATTCAGCTTGAAATGGAAAATGGCGTACCGCGCAATCCATTTATCAATGCAGGTGCCCTTGCCGTGTGTGACGCGCTTCAATCACGCGTAAGTGCACCATTACATCATTATTTAGAAACAGTGCGACAGCTCTCCGGCAACAGTAAAATCAATTTTAATAAGTTTGTGTCCAAATCTGAGTTCAAGCATCGATTTCGTAATGCCGCAATGGCTAACTTAATGAAGTCGTTTAACAATTTTGATAACGATGTAGATGCCGTGCTGAGCAATTATTGTAAATACTGTGCCATAGAAATGAACGTTGTTGAACTAGCTAAAACCTTTAGTTTTTTAGCCAATAAAGGTGTTTCGCAAACTACAAAAGAAACCTTTATTTCGCGCAAACAAAACTCACAGCTTAATTCGCTGATGTTTACCAGTGGTTTATATGATGCCGCGGGTGATTTTGCTTATCGCATTGGTATGCCAGGTAAATCGGGGGTTGGTGGCGCAATTTTAGCTATAGTACCAGAGCGCTACACAGTCGTTGTTTGGTCGCCTGAATTAAATCAATATGGCAACTCGATTGCAGGCTTACACGCACTTGAAATGTTCGCCAAAGAAATGGAAATACAGTTATTTTAGTTTTCCAAAGCTTTGGCTTGGTTCACATATTCAAGTGACTGCCCTTTGGTTTCAGGCAAAAAGCGAACGATTAACACCAAGGCAAACAATGCGCACACACCATAAATTAAAAAGGTGGTTGCCGCACCTAAGGTTGCAAGCTCCCAAGGAAATACTAATTGCACCAAAAAGCTCACACCACTGTTAATCAACGCTAAAAAGGAAATGCCAATACTACGCAATTCGCTTGGAAATACCTCTGAGAAAAATACCCACATTACAGGCCCCAGCGACATAGCAAAAGACGCAACAAATGCTGTGATACCAAAGAGCACAAGCGCCGCATTAATATCGGTAGCGCGCATTAAAATGTCACTACCAAATTGCCGAAATTGCTGTTCACCGATGGCCTCAATCACCGCATTTTTAAATGCAATATCAGAGGTATACACTTTAGCTAATAGCGGCGATAGATTAGCCGTATTTAACTCTTGATGGGTTTCTGCTAACGCTGCCACATCTTTATCATTAATTTGATAAGTTGCTTGTTTAAAGCCATAGCTACAAATCAGCATGCTTACACAAACCCCAACCAAACCAATAATAAGTAATGGCTTTCGGCCAAATTGATCAATCGTAATCAACGCGACAAGGGTAAACAATACATTAATTGCGCCAATCCAACTTGCTTGTAAAAACGCAGCATCAGTACCAATACCACTTTGCTCAAAAATTACTGGTGCATAAAAGAAAATAACATTGATACCCGATATTTGCTGGGCTATCGCAAGGGTTATTCCCATCAACAGAGCTAATCGTACTTTACCTGAAAATAAACCTTTTAAACGGGTGAAAAAAGCACTCTGTTTTTGATCAATCACACTTATTTCTTCAAGCTGTGCGTCTACATCTGTTTGCGAAAACAATCGCTTGAGTACTGCTTTTGCATCCGAGTGATGGTTTTTGAGCACCAACCAGCGCGGGCTTTTCGGTAATAAAAAAAGTGCTAAAAACCACACTGCCGCTGGTACTAACTCTAATGCTAACATCCAGCGCCATGTTTCAGCCTGCGTACCAAAAAGCGTTAACGTGTTACCTTCTGAATGGCCCAGTTGCAGTAAAAAGTAGTTTGAAAAATACGACACCGATAAACCAATTACAATATTCAATTGGTTGATAGACACTAACCTACCGCGCGATTTCGCCAAACTAATCTCAGCGATATACATGGGCGTGATAAGCAGAGAACAAAACGCTAAACCACCAATAAAACGCGCCAAAACTAAACTTTCAAAATCAAAAGCGACAGCAGAAAAATAAGCAGAACAGATGTATAACAAAGCAACCGCAATTAAGGTATTGCGACGGCCAAATTGATCACTTAAAAAAGCAGCAAAAAAACTGGCAATAATTGCACCTAAGGTAGGCGCACTTACAACTAACCCTTGTTGCCATTCATCGAGCGAAAATTGCTCTGAAATAAAGCCGATTGCACCGGAGATTACCGAGGCATCAAAACCAAATACAAACCCGCCAAACGAGGCAATAAGCGCAAATTTAGCTGAGGGAGAGATTCGATTAGTCAGCATGCAAAGCTCCGAGAGAGTCACGAATTATTAGTTCTGGTTTAAATAGATGATTAATTGGCGTTGACGTTTTCGTATTATAAATATTGCTGAGCACCCAATTAGCAGCCATTTCACCCATTTTCGCAATCGGGTTATCAACGGTTGTGAGTTTTGGATATAAGTAACGGGCAAATAACACATTATCGAAGCCAATAATCGATAGATCGTTTGGAATACTAAGACCATGCTCACGGGCGGCCGTCATTGCCCCAGACGCCATTTCATCATTTGCACAAATTAATGCGGTAAATGTGTTATTTTGTTTAAACAAGGTATTAAACCCATCTTGCCCTTCTGATTCATGGTATCCGCCTTCAAAACATAAACTGCTATCAAACGAAATTCCTGCTTCTTCAAGTGCTTGTTTGTGCCCAGCTAAACGCTGCTGTGCATCTTCTTTAAAATGCGGGCCGCTGATGTAGGCAATATTACGATGTCCTTGCTCTATCGCCGCTTTGGTTGCTAAATAACCGCCTAATTGGTTATCAAGCACAATGCAGCGCTCTTGTAGAGATTCGATATTTCGGTTGATCAGAATGATCTCAATATTGTTGTCGAGTAAGGATTTTAAATACTCTTCAGAGACTGCTTCCGCATTTAATATTAGTGCATCACAGCGGCGGCTAATTAAGAATTCAATGGCTTGTTTTTCTTTTTCGGCTTCACTGTGGCCTGCGGTTATCACTACATGCTTGCCAGCATCACGCAGCATAGATTCTATTGAGCTCATCATGTCGCCAAAAAATGAACCGTGCAGTTCAGACACCAACAAGCCCACACTATTACTGCGATTTGAGGCGAGTGACTGTGCAATTGCATTGGGTTTATAACCAAGCTCGGCCATGGCTTTATGCACTTTTTCTTTAGTGCGCTCGCTCACTCTCGCATTGCCGTTTATCACACGTGAAACGGTTGCTAACGATACCCCAGCGGCTTTTGATACTTCGTAAATAGTTGCCATAAAAAAGAAAACTGCTTCTACATTCAATAAATTTAATAGTTATTAGTTTGAATTTCTAGCGTTTATTAGTGCTTTGTATGCAAGCGCGCTGTGTTTAAGCGTGCGTTTTTGTGTTTCGTAATCCACATGCACTATGCCAAAGCGTTTAGTATACCCTTCTGACCACTCAAAGTTATCTAATAAACTCCAAACAAAATACCCTTTTACTGGCACCCCTTGCTGAATTGCTTGTTCTACAGCAAGTAAATGTTCATCAATGTAATCAAAACGCGCTAGGTCTATTACTTCACCATCAGTGATTTCATCATCAAATGCAGCGCCATTTTCAGTGATATAAATATTTGGTAATTCAAAGCGCTTATTTAAGTCAGTCAGTAAATCAAAAAAAGCACTTGGTACAACTTCCCAGCCCATTGCTGTTTTTGCATATTCATTTGAGTCTACTTCTTTAAACAGTACATTATTGCCTGCTTGATACACCTTGCGGGTATAATAATTAATACCAATAAAGTCTAGTGGCGCAGATATAATTGCCATATCACCTGCGGCGATATCCGGCTTAACGTCCTCAGGCAACAGATTAACAATGTCTGGATAACGCCCTTCCAGTAACGGCATTAAGTACCACAAATTCAAATATTCATCCGCATGGCGACAGGCAATAGCATCCTCAATTGAATCTGTTAATGGGTAACAAGGCGAGAAATTAAGCACAATGCCGTTTTCAGTACTTGGGCTTAAACGATTTAGAATTTCCATTGCCAAACCGTGAGCTAAAAACAAATGATGCGCTGCTACCTTACCTGCTTTTTGGTCGGTATGCCCTGGCGCATGAATACCTAATTCATAACCTAAATAAGCAGAGCAGAAAGGTTCATTTAACGTAGCAAATGAATCAACATAAGGTGAAATGTAAGGCGTGATTGTTTCTACATAATTGGCAAACTCATAGGCTGTTTGACGATTTAACCAGCCACCTTGTCTATCAAGATAATCTGGTAAATCCCAATGATAAAACGTCACAAAAATCTTAATACCATGCGCTTTTAAGGCTTGAAATAAGTTGATGTAAAACTTAACACCTTCAAGGTTTACCGTACCGTCTTCTAACATAACGCGGCACCATGACAATGATAAACGGTACGCATCAACACCAATATCGGCCATGATGGCAACATCTTGTTGCCAGTGGGTTACATGCTCACAACTTACATCGCCATTGCTGTTATCTGCGATAGTGCCATCTTTTTCACAAAAGGTGTCCCAGTTTGCCTTTAATCGTGTATTACGCGCACCTTCAATTTGGTATGACGATGTGGCCACACCAAATGTAAAATCTCGCTGCATCATGTTACTTGTCTTGGCTAAGCGAAAATGCTTCATGGTCATTAACACCTTGTTTTATTGTGATTTTAATAGCTGACACTTGAAAATTAGCGAATCAAAATCCGATTTCTATTTGATATTTTAAACGCTTTCTGCAATTATCAAACTATAAATGTAAGCGCTTACATAATTAAATGTAAGCGCTTACAACAAAAAAATCAACTGGAGATCATTGTGAGTTCACCCAATCCACTAAATCAGACCGTGCAAGTTGAGGCAAATAACACCTCTAACACCCAGTTTGCGCTCGTTGCTTTAACTAGCCTCTTTTTTATGTGGGGTTTTATTACCTGTCTTAATGACATTTTAATTCCCTACTTAAAAGAAGCTTTTACCCTTAATTACACCCAAGCAATGCTTATTCAGTTTTGCTTTTTTAGTGCTTACTTTATTGTCTCGCTACCTGCGGGTAAATTGGTGGGGCTTATTGGTTATCAAAAAGGCATTGTTACCGGCTTAGCAATCGCCTGTTTCGGGTGTTTGTTATTCTACCCTGTGGCAACCTCAGGCATGTATGCACTTTTCTTAATGGCCTTATTTGTATTAGCCAGTGGTATTACTATTTTACAGGTATCTGCAAACCCCTATGTCAGTGCTTTAGGTAACCCTAAAACTGCGCCGTCTCGTTTAACCTTAACCCAAGCATTTAACTCATTAGGGACCACGGTTGCACCATTATTTGGCGCGGCACTTTTCTTCTCTGCCGATAGCGCTAATCAAAGTCATGATGGTACCGCT